>NZ_PCPA01000025.1 GCF_002979515.1 Microbacterium sp. MYb54
CCGCCGCCCCCGGCACCCCCGACATCTCGCCGAGTGCACCGGATGCTGCCGAGTGCACGGCTTCTTCCGGTGAACAAGCCGTGCACTCGACGACAAGCCGTGCACTCGGCGGCGAGGGCGCGTACTCCGACGCGTTGCTGGGAGCGTTCGCGGCGATCACGCCCGTCGCCTCCGCGGCGATCCAGGCGCTGGATGCCGGCGACCGGGAGGGGTATCTGCGCATCCTCGGCCCGACCGAGGAGCTGAGCCGACAGGTCTTCGCGGCTCCCACGTTCTATTACAAGACCGGGGTCGCCTTCCTCTCGTGGCTCAACGGGCACCAGCCCGCGTTCCAGATGGTCGGCGGACTCCACTCCGCCCGCAGCCTGCCGCATCTGAGCCGCATCGTCGAACTCGCCAACGCCTCGCTGGCGCTGGAGCAGCCCGACCTCGCCCGTGAACGGTGGCACGGCATGCTGCGTCTGAACGGAGTGGACGCATGAGCGTTCCTTCGCAGACCCCCGACCCGCGTCTGTCGATCAACCAGGCGACCGTCAAGTACGCCGACCTCGCCACGGCTCTGCGGGTCACGGCCGACGCCGGGGTGCAGGCCATCGGACTGTGGCGCGAGCCGGTGAACGAGGTCGGCCTCGACGTCGCGGCCCGGATGCTCGGCGACTCGGGCCTGCGCTTCACGACCCACTGTCGTGGAGGCTTCTTCACGCTGCCGGCCGGAACGCAGCGGAACGCCGCGCTCGACGACAACCGCCGGGCGATCGAGGAGACGGCGACCCTGGCCGCTGCCGGTGCCGAGGGGTCGACCGCCGTGCTCGTGCTCGTCGCGGGCGGACTGCCCGAGGGATCGCGCGACCTGGTCGGGGCGCGTGAACGCGTGCGAGACGCGATCGGTGTGCTGGCTCCGGAGGCGAAGGCGGCGGGCGTGACGCTCGCGATCGAACCGCTGCATCCGATGTACGCGTCCGATCGGGCGGTCGTCTCGACACTCGGACAGGCGCTCGACATCGCCGCCGACTTCGACGCGGACGTGGTCGGCGCCGCGGTCGACACCTTCCACATCTGGTGGGATCCGCAGGTGCTCGAACAGATCGCACGCGCCGGTCGTGAAGGACGCATCGCCACGTACCAGGTGTGCGACTGGAAGACGCCCCTCGCCGCCGACGTGCTGCTCTCGCGGCACTACACCGGAGACGGGGTGATCGACTTCGGCTCGCTCACCCGTGCGGTGGTGGCGACCGGGTACGACCGCGACATCGAGGTCGAGATCTTCAACGCCGACATCTGGGCGGATGCTCCTTCGAGCGTCGTGCGCCGCACGGTCGAGACGTTCGCCGCCGCCGTCTCCCCGCACCTCGGTTGAACAGGGCGATCGGGCACGACTTGAGAGGATGACACCATGACCCGAATCCGCGCAGGACTGTGCTCGGTGACGTTCCGAGCTCTCACGCCGGAGCGGATCGTCGAACTCGCGAAGGATGCCGGGCTCGAGACCATCGAGTGGGGCGGCGACGTGCACGTGCCGCCGGGCGATGTCGTCCGAGCAGCCGAGGTCGCCCGGATCACCATCGACGCCGGACTCGCGGTGGCCTCTTACGGGTCGTACTTCCGCGCCGGGGTCGGGGAATCGCTCACGCCGATCCTCGACAGTGCCGAGGCGCTCGGCGCAGACCGGGTGCGTATCTGGGCGGGCGACGTCGGATCGGATGCGGCCGCCGAGGGCGACCGGCGCGCCGTGGTCGCGCGACTCCAGGCTGCGGCATCCGAGGCCGAGGGGCGGGGGATCGGTCTCGCCCTCGAGTTCCATTCCGGAACCATCGCCGATACGGCGCCGAGCACGCTGCGATTTCTGGCCGAGGTCGGCAGCCCTGCGCTGTCGACGTACTGGCAGCCGACGGTCGGCGCCGGGGTCGATGCGGTGCTGAACGACTACCGGGCGCTGGCCGCGCACACGAGTGCCGCGCATGTCTTCTCCTGGTGGCCGGAGCACGAGCGCCTGCCGCTGCGGGCCAGAGACGCCCTGTGGACGCGGTTCTTCGCCGAGGCCGGCACCGCTGCGACTCCGCCGCGAGATGCACTGCTGGAGTTCGTGCCCGGCGACGATCCGGCGCTGCTCGCGAGCGAGGCGGCAGCGCTACGGGGGTACCTCGTGGGGTCGGTGTGACGATGCCCCTGGAAGTAGGCTCTGGGGCATGACAAAGTCCGCATCGTCCGCGGAACGACCTTCGCCGACGCGGGCCCAGCGTCACGCGCGGGGGCCCGCTCCCACGCTGCACGACGTCGCGCGCGAGGCCGGTGTGTCGCTGGCGACCGCGTCCCGAGTGCTCAACGGATCGGAGCGCAAGGTCGCCGAGTCGTTCCGGGAGCGTGTGGAGTCGGCGGCCGAGAAGCTGGGATACACCGCGAACGTCTCGGCCCAGTCGATCGCTCGTGGCACGTCTCCGGTCATCGCCCTGCTCGTCGCCGACATCGCCGACCCCTACTTCGGCCTGATCGCTTCCGGTGTGGCCCGTGGCGCCGACGAGGAGGGGCTGGTCGTGACCATCGCGATCACCGAACGCGACCAGGCACGCGAGGCGCGGATCGTGCGTGCCCTGCGTGGGCAGCGTCCGCGCGGGCTGATCCTCGCCGCCTCCCGCACGCAGGAGCCGACGGAGACCGAGACCGCGCACGAACTCGCGGAGTTCGTGCGCCTGGGCGGCAGGGTCGTGGCGTTCGGGCCGGATGACGAAGGCGAGCGTCGCATCGAGATCGACAATCGTTCCGGTGCGGAGGCTCTCGGTCAGCGGATGGCCGAGGCCGGATACCGCTCGGCGATCGCCCTCGGTGCGGCGGAAGGCGTGCGGACGTCGGACGATCGTCTGGCCGGCTTCCGTGCCGGATTCGAACCGGCCGGTGGTGTGGTGGAGAGCGTGCGCCGGGGAGACTTCCGCCGCGAATCGGGGGCGGCGGAGATGAAGAAGGCGCTCGTCGACGGCGTTGCGCCCGGCACCCTGATCTTCGCGATCAGTGATGTGGTGGCGCTCGGAGCGATGTCCGCGATCCGTGATGCCGGGCGCGAGGTCGGCGGCGACATCGCGGTCTGCGGCTTCGACGACGTGCCGGCGAGCAGTGATGTCTCCCCGGCTTTGACGACGGTGCGCGTGCCGTTGAGCGAGGTCGGCTACCAGGCCTTCCGTGCGACGGTCGATGCCGACTGGGAGCAGGCGCCGTTGCCGCTCGAGATCGTCGTGCGCGCCAGCACCCCGGGGCTCGCGCAGTGACCAGGGTCGTCCTGGCCCCGGACAGTTTCAAGGGCACGATCACGGCTGCGGATGCGGCTGCAGCACTCGCCGAGGGATGGGCCGCTGTCGACCCCACCGCCGAGTTCGTGCACCGCCCGATGGCGGACGGCGGCGAGGGCACGGTGTCCGCTTTCGAGGCGGCGGTGCCCGGCGCTGTGCGGATGCCGATCACGGTCGACGGACCTGCCGGGGAGCGGATCGACACGTCGTGGCTGCTGCTCCCGCCCACGGATGATGCCCCGGCCGGCACGGCCGTCGTCGACCTCGGCTCGACCTCCGGCATCGAGCTGCTGCACGAGCTTCGCCCCTGGGATGCCGACACGACGGGTCTCGGCCAGGCTCTGTCCGCAGCTCTCGACCACGGTGTCTCGCGGTTGGTCGTCGGCATCGGCTCCAGCGCATCCACCGATGGTGGCACCGGGATGCTCTCCGCTCTCGGCGCGCGGTTCCTCGATTCCGCGGGTGTGCCGGTCGCGCGAGGCGCGCGCGGGCTCGACGACATCGCATCGGTCGATCTGACCCGACTGCGCACGGCACCCGAGGTGCGCGTGCTCACCGACGTCACCAACCCGCTCACAGGTCCGCGGGGGGCCGCCGCGGTGTTCGGCCCGCAGAAGGGTCTGCGCGCGGCATCCGACATCGCCCGCGTCGATGAGGGCCTGCATCGGCTCGCCGGGCTGCTCGGCATCGATCCGGCGGGTCGGGGAAACGGCGCGGCAGGGGGCACCGGAGCGGCCCTCGTGGCGTGGGGTGGCACACTCGCCCCGGGAGCCGCCGAGGTGGCCGCGCTCATCGGACTGGCCGACGCGATCGCCGAGGCCGATGTCGTCATCACCGGCGAAGGCTCCTACGACGGACAGTCCGGTGACGGCAAGGTACCGTCGTTCCTCGCCGGGCTCGCCGCACACGCGGGCGCGGTGGCGATGCTCGCCGCCGGCCGCATCACCGCAGACGCCGACACCGCGCTGTTCACGGCATCCTTCTCGCTCACCGACCTCGCCGGGGCATCGGATGCCGCCCTCGCGGAGCCCGCTCGCTGGTTGCGAGAGGCCGGGGCAGCACTGGCACGCACCGCGTCCTGATCCGGTCGATCGATCCGTGACTCGGCCGTTCGCTTCCTGACCCGGCCGAGTCGACCGGCCGAGTCGAGCGGAGTGTCAGCCCCCGAGGGCCGCCGACACCACGGCGCGGGCCTCGGCCTGCACCTCGGCGAGGTGCTCCGGGCCGCGCAGGCTCTCGGCGTAGAGCTTGTAGACGTCTTCGGTGCCCGACGGGCGGGCGGCGAACCAGGCGTGCTCGGTCTGCACCTTGAGCCCGCCGATCGCCGCGCCGTTGCCGGGCGCATGCGACAGCTTCGCGGTGATCTCCTCGCCGGCGAGAGTGGTCGCCGTCACGGCCTCGGGGGCGAGCTTGCCGAGAGTGGCCTTCTGCTCCGGCGTCGCCGGGGCGTCGACGCGCTGGTACGCGGAGGAGCCGAACGCCTGCTCCAGCTCGGCGTACCTCTCCGAGGGGGTCTTCCCGGTGACGGCGATGATCTCGGCCGCCAGCAGACACAGCAGGATGCCGTCTTTGTCGGTCGACCACACCGAGCCGTCCCTGCGCAGGAACGAGGCGCCGGCCGACTCCTCGCCGCCGAACGCGACCGAGCCGTCGAGGAGCCCGGGCACGAACCACTTGAACCCGACCGGAACCTCGAGCAGGCGTCGGCCGAGCGACTCGGCGACGCGGTCGATGATCATCGACGACACCAGGGTCTTGCCGATCGCCGCGTCACGCGGCCAGTCCTCCCGATGCGAGAACAGGTAGTCGATCGCGACGGCCAGATAGTGGTTCGGGTTCATCAGTCCGGCATCCGGGGTCACGATGCCGTGCCGGTCGGCGTCGGCATCGTTCCCGGTGAGGATGTCGTAGGAGCCCTTCTTCGCGACCAGCGACGCCATCGCCGAGGGGGAGGACGGGTCCATCCGGATCTTCTCGTCCCAGTCCAGCGTCATGAAGCGCCAGGTCGGGTCGACCTCGGGGTTCACGACGGTGAGGTCGAGGTCGTGCATCTCGGCGATCAGCGCCCAGTACTCCACCGATGCTCCGCCGAGCGGATCGGCGCCGATGCTGACGCCGGCGTTGCGGATGGCGTCGATGTCGATGATCGTCGGCAGATCGCGCACGTAGGCGTCGCGGAAGTCGTAGCCGGTGAGGGAGTCCCAGTCGATGTCGGCGAAGCGCTCGAGCTTGACGCCCTCGAGTCCCGCGGAGATGAGCGCGTTCGCACGGTCGGCGATCCAGCCCGTGGCGTCGGTGTCGGCAGGTCCTCCGTGCGGCGGGTTGTACTTAAAGCCGCCGTCGCGTGGCGGGTTGTGCGATGGCGTGACGACGATGCCGTCGGCGCGGCCGGGATCGTCGGCGGCCTTGTCGCGGTTGTAGGTGAGGATCGCGTGGCTGAGCGCCGGCGTCGGCACCCATGAGTCGCGGGAGTCGACGCGCACGTCGATGCCGTTCGCGAGCAGCACCTCGATGGCGCTGCGCTCCGCCGGCAGTGAGAGAGCGTGCGTGTCACGGCCGAGGAACAGCGGACCGGTGATGCCCTGGGCGTCGCGGTAGTCCACGATCGCCTGCGTGGTGGCGAGGATGTGGTTCTCGTTGAAGCTGTTCGAGAGCGAGGATCCGCGATGGCCGCTGGTGCCGAACGCGACCCGTTCGGCCGGAACCTCGGGGTTCGGGGTTCGGTCGTAGTAGGCGGCGATCAGCTCGTCGACGTCGATCAGGTCACTTTCCTCCGCGGGGAGGCCGGCACGGCTGGTCATCCCCTCAGTCTGCCCCCTGTTCGGCAGGACCGCATCCGGGAAGTCACCGGGAGATCGGTCCCGTCGCCGAGGGCTAAGGTGAAACCCGTGACTGAACGCCGCACCTACAGCTATCTCGGCCCTGCCGGAACCTTCACGGAGGCGGCGCTCGATCAGGTGGCCGAGGCCCGCGGCCAGGACTGGCGCCCCGTGCACAACGTGGGCGAGGCTCTGGCCGACGTGCTCGAGGGCCGCAGCGACGCCGCGATGATCGCGATCGAGAACTCGATCGAGGGCGGCGTCTCCACCACGCAGGACGCCCTCGCCACGCTCCCAGGGCTCCGCATCATCGGCGAGTACCTGGTGCGGGTGAACTTCGTGCTCGTCGCTCCCCGGGGCACGACGCTCGACCAGGTCGAGGTGATCGCGGCACATCCGGTCGCGTACGCCCAGTGCCACGGCTGGCTCGGGGCACACCTGCCATCGCACTCGCACGTTCCCGCGTCGAGCAACGTGGCCTCGGCGATCGGCGTCCTCGACGGCACGCTCCCCGCACAGGCCGCCATCGCAGCCCCCGGCATCGTGAACCACTACGACGTCGACGTGCTGGCGGACGGCATCGGCGACAACGCCCAGGCCGTGACCCGCTTCGTGCTGGTCACGCGCACGACCCGTTCACCTGAGCCGACCGGGGCCGACAAGACCTCGCTGATCGTCGAGCTCCCGCACGACCACCCCGGCTCGCTCCTCGAGATGCTCGAGCAGTTCTCGACCCGCGGCATCAACCTCTCACTCATCGAGTCGCGGCCGATCGGCGACGAGCTCGGCCGCTACCGCTTCGTGATCGACGCCGACGGTCACATCGAGCACGAGCGCATGGCCGACGCGCTGCTCGGCATCCGCCGGTTCAGCCCGCGCGTGGTCTTCCTCGGCTCGTACCCGCGTGCGGACCGTCAGATCGTGCAGTACCCCGACCGCTACTCCGACGACGTGTTCGTCGAGGCGCGCGACTGGCTGCGTGGCATCCTCTCCGGCGAGCCTGACGCCTGACGTCACCCGCCCGACCGCCCAGCGCGGTCAAGCGGATGCCGTGGTTCAGTGCTCCTGGAATCGCGGCCAGTCGCTGCCGGGCGCCATGTGCGAGTGCAGAGCACCCTTGGCCGATGCCAGGCTCGGGTACGTTCCGGTCGAGGCTTCGGACCCGACCATCGTGACCGTGTAGCCGTCCTCATCGTGACGGATGCTGCCGACCACTCCGTTCGGGCCGTACGCCACCCAGAGGGCGAGGGTCTTGGTGGTGCTCATGATCGAACTCCTTCCACTGCCGGTGGCCCGTGCGTCCGCCGGTGCGGTTGCGCACCAGACGGCCACACTGATGGTGACGCTACGCCTGCGGCCCCCGGAAAGCCAGGGGTTGACAGACGGTCCCAGGGGTTGACAGACGGTCCCAGGGGTTGACAGACGGTCAGAGTGCAGCGGCGATGAGTTCCAGGGTCTGTGCGCGACCGGTCGGGGCGTCGTTCGGTTCTGCCTCATAGGCGCCGGCGACCGGCGACAGCATGACCTCGTCGACGCCGTATCGTTCGGCGAACGCGCGGACCTCGGCGGCGACGGTCTCACCCGTGCCGACGAACCAGCGCGAGCGTGCGGCCTGCACGACCTCGTCGGTCGCGGCATCCGTCACGGCGGCGGCTGCCTGCTCCACGGTCTCGAGCGCCGCGAGGGGCTGGTTCAGCCGCAGACGCGCCATCATCCGCAGCTGCGGGAGGGCGCGGGCCTCCGCCTCCTCCTGCGTGGGCGCGGCGACCGCATTCACGGTCAGGAAGGTGCGCGGCTCGGGGTTCTCCTCGCTCGGGCGGTAGCCGGTGCGGTAGAGGTCGAGCGCCCGCTCGAGGCCCTGCCCGGAGAAGTGGTTCGCGAAGACGTAGGGCAGCCCGTGCGAGGCGGCCAACTGGGCGGAGTAGTCGCTCGAACCGAGCAGCCACACCTCGGGCGTGCCGGTCGCAGCAGGTGTGGCACGCACGGTGTACTCGCCGCCGGAGGTGAAGCGCAGCGCGGCGCCGTCACCGGAGAGCAGTGCCGCGATGTCCTGCACGTGGCGGGGGAACTGCTCGACGTCGCTCGTGGTGCCGGAGCCGCGCAGCAGCTGCGTGATCACCGGGTCGCTGCCCGGCGCGCGGCCGAGGCCCAGGTCGATGCGACCGGGGGCGATGGCCTCGAGGGCGGCGAACTGCTCGGCGACGATGAGAGGTGCGTGGTTGGGCAGCATCACCCCGCCCGAGCCCAGACGCAGCCGCGAGGTGCGGGTGGCCGCAGCGGCGATCAGCACCGGGGGAGTGGTGGATGCCACCGACGGCATGTTGTGGTGCTCGGCGAACCAGTAGCGGCGATAGCCGAGCTTGTCGGCGACCTCCGCGAGAGCGAGCGAGGCGGCGATGGCCTCTGCGCTGGTCTGGCCGGTGCGGACCGGAACGAGGTCGAGGACGGAGAGAGCTGTATCGGACATCCTCAACCACAACGCGAGCCCGAGCGGCTCCATTCCCCCGCTACCGTTGGGGACATGGAAGCAGGCATCTTCTACGTCCTCGTCGGATCCGTCGCCGTCGCCGCTCTGGCGCGCTGGCGCGGGTGGCCGGCGCCACTGCTGGTCACCGTCGCGGCGCTCGCCGCATCGTTCCTGCCTTTCGTGCCGAATCTGGAGATCGACGGGCACGTGCTGCTCAGCCTCGTGCTGCCGCCGCTGCTGTACTCGGCTGCACTCGACGTCTCATTCGTCGGATTCAAGCGCAGCCTGCCGCAGATCCGCCGACTCGGCATCTGGCTCGTGCTGATCACGGCGCTCGCAGTCGGCCTCGTCGCGTGGTGGATCCTGCCGTCCCTCACGCTTCCGGGCGCACTGCTCCTCGGCGCGATCGTCGCCCCGCCCGACGCGGTGTCGGCTGCGGCGATCGGCCGTCGGCTCGGGCTGCCACGCCGCATCATGACCGTGCTCTCGGGCGAGAGCCTCATCAACGACGCGACCTCGCTGACGCTGTACCGTGTGTTCGCGGCGATCCTCGCCGGCGCGACCGTCTCGATCTGGGGCGGCATCTGGCAGTTCCTGGTGGCGGTCGGGGTCGGTGTGGCCGTCGGTCTCGTGTTCGGCATCGTCCTGCACCAGTTGCGCATGCGCATCAGCGACCCCGTCGTGATCGGCACGTTCGGGCTGCTCGCTCCGTTCGGCGCCTACGCGATCGCCGAGCATCTGCTCGGATCGGGTGTCCTCGCGGTCGTCGCGATGGGGCTGTACGTCGGCTACAACTCGCCGCGCACCGATTACACGACGCGTCAGCAGGAGAAGCCGCTGTGGCTCTCGGCCGATCTGCTGCTGGAGAGCTTCGTGTTCGCCTACATCGGGCTGCAGTTCCCGCGTGTGCTCAACGACCTCGGCAGCGAGTCGGTCGGGCAGATCCTGCTGCTCTCCGGTGCGGTGCTGCTCGTGGTCCTGATCGTGCGGCCGCTGTACATCTACCCGACCAGTGCGTGGGCGAACTTCCAGGACCGCAAGCGGCTCGAACGCTGGGATCGCGGCGTCGAATCCGGAGAGTTCGACAAGCGGCACCGCAAGTCCCGCCGCTGGGAGAACTACACCGCCGACGAGTTGCGCAGCCACATCGTGCGCGAGCAGATGGCCGGGCTCAAGCTCACCTGGAAAGACAGCGCCGTCATCTCCTGGGCCGGCATGCGCGGGGTGGTGACGCTGGCCATCGCGGTGGCTGCAGCCGACCTCGCAGCGCTCGACACAGAGGCATCCCATGCGATCGTCGTCGTCGCGTTCATCGTCACGGTCGGCACGCTGCTGTTGCAGGGGCTGACGCTCCCGATGCTCATCCGTGGTCTCGGCATCGCCAGCGATGTCGACGAGGAGGAGGACGAGGCGGCGCTCGCCGAGGTTCGTGCGAAAAGCCGTGAGGCCGGGAAGAAGTTCCTCGCCGAGAAGCGCGTCGAGTGGGAGGCGAAGTACGGCGATGTCGATCTCAGCGTGTTCGATGCGTTCACCAAGCGCATGACCCGGGTCGAGAAGGACACCGATGAGGCGCAGAAGGTGGAGGATGCCGCGAGCCGGCCGTCGTACGAAGACCTCGTCGCCCTGTCGCGGGGATGGCTGCAGGTGCGCCGCGAGATCCTCCTCGCCGAGCGCAACGCGGGCAACCTCGACGAGGAGGTCATGCGCGAGCTGATCGCCGCGATGGATGCCGAGGAGCTCGCGCTCGACACCCGTGGTGCCACTCGCCAGCAGAGCCGCGCCTGAAGCCCTGAACGACAGAGCGCCTCGTCCCGGAGAAGGGGCGAGGCGCTCTGTGCGTCGAGGCAGGGGTCAGCGGGCGCCGACCGGCTCCTTGTCGGAGGCGGCATCCGTCTCGGGAGCATCCTCGTCGTCTCCGGAGTCGTCGGCGAAGGGCAGGCCCTCGCGCGGCGCGTTGTAGAGCTCCTCGTTCAGGATGCCCTCGCGCTTGGCGACGATCGTCGGGATCAGCGCCTGACCTGCGACGTTGACCGCGGTGCGGCCCATGTCGAGGATCGGGTCGATCGCGAGCAGCAGTCCGACGCCCTCGAGCGGCAGACCCAGGGTCGACAGCGTCAGCGTGAGCATCACGACCGCTCCGGTGGTTCCGGCGGTGGCGGCGGAGCCCACGACCGAGACGATCACGATCAGCAGGTACTGCACGAAGTTCAGCTCGATGCCGAAGAACTGGGCGACGAAGATCGCGGCGATGGCCGGGTAGATCGCGGCGCAGCCGTCCATCTTCGTGGTCGCGCCCAGCGGCACGGCGAACGAGGCGTACGAGCGGGGCACGCCGAGGTTGCGCTCGGTGACGCGCTCGGTGAGGGGCAGCGTGCCGATCGAGGAGCGGCTGACGAAGGCCAGCTGCACGGCGGGCCAGACACCCGAGAAGTACTGCTTGATCGACAGGCCGTGCGTCTTGACCAGGATCGGGTAGACCACGAACAGCACGAGCGCGAGGCCGATGTAGACCGCGGCGGCGAACCAGCCGAGGGATGCGAGCTTCTCCCAGCCGTACTTGATGACGGCCGAGCCGATGAGGCCGAACGTGCCGAGCGGGGCGATGCGGATGATCCACCACAGCACACGCTGGATGACCTTCAGCAGCGACTCGGTGAAGACGAGGAACGGCTCGGCCTTCTTGCCGGCCTTGAGAGCTGCGATGCCGATCACGGCAGCGACCACGATGACCTGCAGGATGTTGAAGCCGACGTTCGACGAGAAGGTGCCTTCGACAGCGCCGGGCGAGGTGCTGACCGTCAGGCCGAGGAAGTTCTGCGGGATGAGTCCCAGCAGGAAGTTCCACCAGGTGCCGACGGTGTACGGGTCGCCGGGTTCGAGGCCCTCGCCGGCGCGGTTGCCCGGCTGGATCACGAGGCCGAGGACGATGCCGATGATCACGGCGATGAACGCGGTGATCGCGAACCACAGGATCGTCTGGCCTGCCAGGCGCGCGGCGTTCTGCACGCGACGCAGGTTCGAGATGCTGGCGACGATGGCGGTGAAGATCAGCGGGACGACGGCGGCGCGCAGCAGCGTCACGTACGAGTTGCCGATCGTGTCGAGTGTCGCGGACAGCCCGGTCGGGTTCTCGGCGGTGGCGCCGAGCTGGCGGCCGATCAGACCGGCGGCGATGCCGAGGACGAGGGCTGCGAGGATCTGGAAGCCGAACGAGGTCAGCAGCTTCCGGACCGGTCCGCGGGTATCTGGCGCTTTCTGGGCGCGTGCGGTGGTGCTCATGGGGTGGGGACTCCAGAATCGCGGCGCGCCGTGTGCGCGCCATGAGGCCCAACGCTATGACTGCCTGAGAATTCCCTGGGTGGATATGACGAACGATGACGCTCGAGCCGGATTCCGCTCGGTGCGGCCGGCAGACCTGGTTCCGGTCGCACTTCCTGCTGCCTGAACGCGCCACGAGCGGCAGCAACTGCGACCGGAATCGGGGTTCCCCGTCAGCGTGGGGCGAGCACCAGCAGGTCGCCGACCTCGCAGTCGAGAGCCTCGCAGATCGCACGCAGCGTCGAGTACCGGATCGCGCGGGCGCGGTCGTTCTTCAGCACCGACAGGTTCACGATGCTCACCCCGACCGTGGCGCTCAGCTCGGTGAGCGTCATCCCCCGGTCGGCGAGCAGCTCGTCGAGTCGGCAGTGGATGCCGGTGAACTCGTCGTCGCTCTCGGCCGGGGTCACACCAGACCCTCCGTGTCCTTCTGCAGACGCGCGGTCTCCAGCTGCAGGCGTGCCCGGTCCTGGTCGAGGCGCATGCCCTGACGGAACACCGCGGCGAGGGCGAGGAGCCCCAGGGCAGCGGCGAACGGCAGAGGGGAGACGTTGAGGGAGAAGTTCGGGTACCACTCGCTGTCCGGCGGGAACACCTCGCGCAGACCGGCGGTCGCCGCGATGGCGCCGAGAAGATCGGTGGCCACCCCGAACACGAGCACGGCGATGGCCCCGACAGTGAGAGCGCGCGTCACGGTCTGTGAGAACGCGCGACCCCGCAGCGTCTGGAAGCAGATGACCATGAGCATCGCGGCAGGCGTCGTGGAGAACGCCAGCGATGCGAGCTGCGCGGCGCCCGCAAGCGCCCGGAGCCCGAGCGAGGCGTTGGCGACGGTGAAGTTCGTGATCGAACCGCCGCCGCATCGAAGGACCGCAGCGGTCACTTCATCAGCGTCGCTGCAGGGGACGTCGGTGGGCCAGGGGACCCAGAGCGACCCCGAGGCGATCTCCGCCCAATCGGTCGCGAACACCTTGAGGATGATGATGATCGCACCGACGGCGGACAGGATGACCCACCAGCCGGAGACGGTGAGTGCCGCGTCGATCGCGAGTGTGCGGCTCCCGCGACGTCGGCCGCGCCAGACGACGATGCCCACGATCACGGCGATGACCGCCAGTCCGATCCCGATCTGGCCGAGCGAGGTTCCGAGGTCTTCCGAACTGATTCCGAACATCAGACGAGTCCTTCCGTGTCGCGCTGCAGCCTTCGACCGATTTCGAACAGACCTGCGACGAGCGCGAGCGCGAACGCCCAACCCACCGGCGCGAGGTCGAACTGCACCAGCAGCGTCCACAGCACGTCCTCGACCTGCGGGTCCGTGTTCGCAAGGTCCTGGACGATCATGGCTCTGCCGACCCCGCCGGCGAACTGTCCGAGCAGAGCGCCGGCGATCATCAGGCACGCGGCGAGACCGAACATCCACCCGAGCGATGTGCGGAACGGGCGCGACCGGATGAGCGACACTCCCAACCACCAGACGCCTGCGCACAGCGCGACCGTTGCCAGGGCGGGAAGGGCGGTCTCGAGGAACAGCATCCAGCGCGCGCCGGTGGGCATGGCCGGAATCGTGACGAGTGCGGAGTCGACCGTCGCCGCGCTCACGCCAGAGACGTCGTCGAGAGCGGTCAGGTCGACATCGTGCACGGGCATCGACACCGTGGGCGCGGCCCCGAAAACGGCGAATGCGGCGGAGACGACGGCCACGATCGCGCCGATCGCGACGCTGACCGCTCCGGTCGCGATGAGCCCGAGCGCGATCCCTTCCGTGCGTGAGGGGCGTCCTTCTCTGGCGAGCATCGCTGACTCCTAGCGTGGGTTGTTATCGACTGTCGTTAACATAACGACTGTCGATAACACGGTCAACCCCCGGTATGCCCACGGCGAACACGGGCATACGTGCCCTGCGTGGTGGTTACTCTCGATGTACAGGCGCAGAGAACGCCGTAGGTGTCAGCGCTTCGCCCCGTGCGAATAAGGAGTCACAGCATGTTCGAGAGATTCACGGACCGAGCCCGTCGAGTGGTCGTCCTCGCCCAAGAAGAGGCGAAGATGCTCAACCACAATTACATCGGAACCGAGCACATCCTGCTCGGCCTCATCCACGAGGGCGAAGGTGTCGCCGCCAAGGCGCTCGAAAGCCTCGGCATCTCCCTCGACGCCGTGCGCGAGCAGGTGCAGGACATCATCGGCCAGGGTCAGCAGCAGCCGACCGGGCACATCCCGTTCACCCCGCGCGCCAAGAAGGTGCTCGAGCTCAGCCTCCGCGAGGCTCTCCAGCTCGGCCACAACTACATCGGCACCGAGCACATCCTGCTCGGCCTCATCCGTGAGGGTGAGGGTGTCGCAGCCCAGGTGCTCGTCAAGCTCGGCGCCGACCTGAACAAGGTCCGCCAGCAGGTCATCCAGCTGCTCTCCGGCGCTCCCGGCCGCGAGCCGGCATCCGTCGGTGCGCAGACGAACGACTCGCAGGCCAGCGCCCAGGGCGGTTCGGCCGTGCTCGACCAGTTCGGCCGCAACCTCACCCAGGCCGCGCGCGACAACAAGCTCGACCCGGTGATCGGGCGCGAGAAGGAGGCGGAGCGGGTCATGCAGATCCTCTCCCGCCGCTCCAAGAACAACCCCGTCCTGATCGGTGAGCCCGGCGTCGGCAAGACCGCCGTCGTCGAGGGCCTGGCCCAGGCGATCGTCAAGGGCGATGTGCCCGAGACGCTGAAGGACAAGCAGCTCTACTCGCTCGACCTCGGCTCGCTCATCGCCGGTTCCCGCTACCGCGGTGACTTCGAGGAGCGTCTGAAGAAGGTCACCAAGGAGATCCGCACGCGCGGCGACATCATCGTCTTCATCGACGAGATCCACACCCTCGTGGGTGCGGGTGCCGCCGAGGGCGCGATCGACGCGGCCAGCATCCTGAAGCCGCTCCTCGCCCGTGGCGAGCTGCAGACGATCGGTGCGACCACGCTCGACGAGTACCGCAAGCACTTCGAGAAGGATGCCGCTCTCGAGCGCCGCTTCCAGTCGGTGCAGGTCAACGAGCCGACGCTGCCGCACACGATCAACATCCTCAAGGGCCTGCGCGACCGCTACGAGGCGCACCACAAGGTGCAGATCACCGACGGCGCCATCGTGGCGGCCGCGAACCTCGCCGACCGCTACGTCTCCGACCGCTTCCTCCCGGACAAGGCCATCGACCTGATCGACGAGGCCGGCGCACGCCTGCGTCTGTCGATCCTGTCCAGCCCGCCCGAGCTGCGCGAATTCGACGAGAAGATCGCCGCTGTCCGCGAGCAGAAGGAAGTCGCCTCCGAGGAGCAGGACTTCGAGAAGGCGGCATCCCTCCGCGATGAGGAGAAGAGCCTCCTCGCCGAGCGTCTGCGGCTCGAGAAGCAGTGGCGCGCGGGCGACGTCGCGACCTCCGCGGTCGTCGACGAGGGTCTGATCGCCGAGGTGCTCGCACAGGCCACCGGCATCCCCGTCTTCAAGCTCACGGAAGAGGAGTCCTCGCGGCTCGTCTTCATGGAGAAGGCCCTGCACCAGCGCGTCATCGGTCAGGAAGAGGCGATCGCCGCCCTCTCCAAGACGATCCGTCGTCAGCGTGCCGGTCTCAAGGACCCGAAGCGTCCCTCGGGCTCGTTCATCTTCGCCGGCCCCACGGGTGTCGGAAAGACCGAGCTCGCCAAGGCGCTCGCCGAGTTCCTGTTCGACGATGAGGCTGCGCTGATCTCGCTCGACATGAGCGAGTTCGGTGAGAAGCACACCGTCTCGCGTCTGTTCGGTGCCCCTCCCGGATTCGTCGGATTCGAAGAGGGTGGCCAGCTCACCGAGAAGGTGCGGCGCAAGCCGTTCAGCGTGGTGCTCTTCGACGAGATCGAGAAGGCCCACCCGGACATCTTCAACTCGCTGCTGCAGATCCTCGAAGAAGGTCGTCTCACCGACGGTCAGGGTCGGATCGTGGACTTCAAGAACACGGTCATCATCATGACCACCAACCTCGGTGCGCGTGACATCGCCGGCGGACCCGTCGGCTTCCAGGTCGAGGGCAACGACTCGACCAGCTACGACCGGATGAAGGGCAAGGTGAACGAAGAGCTCAAGCGGCACTTCAAGCCCGAGTTCCTGAACCGTGTCGACGACATCATCGTGTTCCCGCAGCTCTCCAAGACCGAGCTGGTGCAGATCGTCGATCTGTTCACCAAGCGCCTCGGCGAGCGTCTGCTGGACCGCGACATGACGATCGAGCTGTCGCAGCCGGCCAAGGAGCGTCTCATCGAGATCGGCTTCGACCCGGCTCTCGGCGCCCGACCGCTGCGTCGCGCGATGCAGCACGAGATCGAGGACCGTCTGTCGGAGAAGATCCTGCACGGCGAGCTCAATTCCGGTGACCACGTGAAGGTCGACGCGAAGGACGGGGAGTTCCTGTTCGAGCACGGCCCGCGCGGCGAGAAGGTCGCAGTCGGTGTCAACACCGGCGGCGGCGCGATCGCCAGCACGCCTGACCTGGCGGTAGCCAGCGGGGAGTGACCTCCGGTTGAACAGAGAAAGGGGCGGATGCTGCGGCATCCGCCCCTTTCCTGTGTCCGGTCCAGGTGCCGACCGACCAGGGGTTCTAGGCTTGTCTCGTGAGCGAGTACATCGTCAGGCCGGCGCGGAGCGCCGACATCGTCGGCATCCGTGACCTGCTGCAGCCGCTCGTGGAGCAGCGCATCCTGCTCGGCAAGGATCTGGCTGTGCTCTACGGTGCCGTGCAGGAGTTCGTCGTGGCGGAAGCCGACGGGGTGCTGATCGGATGCGGTGCACTGCACGTGTTCTGGGAAGACCTCGGTGAGGTGCGCACGCTGCTCGTGCGCGACGACTGGCTGCACCACGGTGTCGGCCGCGCACTCGTCGACGGGCTCGAGGAGAACGCCAGGATGCTCGGTCTGTCGCGCCTGTTCTGCCTCACGTTCGAGGTGGAGTTCTTCGGACGCCGCGGGTACACGTCGATCGGCGAGCAGGTCGTCGACTCCGACGTCTACTCCCAGCTGTTGCGCAGCGGCGACGCCGGTGTCGAGGAGTTCCTCGACCTCGCCCACGTCAAGCCGAACACGCTCGGCAACACCCGCATGCTCAAGGTGCTCTGAGCACGCGCCGCAGACCGCATCCGCCGTCCGGCCTCCCAGGCTGGGCGCGGGGGATCGCATAGCCTGGAGGCATGTCTCGTCGCCCATCCGCCGCCGTCTACCGTCGTCGGCGACTGGTCGTCATCGTCGGACTCATCCTGGTCGTCGCGGCCATCGGCATCGGGGCGTGGCTTCTGATCGCGCGGCCCTGGGCGGCCGCCGACACTGCTGAGACGCCTTCGCCTTCGGCGTCGACGTCGCCGAGTGCGGCCCCGTCGACCGGCACCGACTCTCCCTCTCCCTCTCCCGATGCCTCGACCGAGCAGGCTCCGGCGATCGTCGCGTGCGAGGCGAACGACATCGAGGTCGCGGCCGTCGCCGACGCCGCCACGTATGCGGCGGGTGTCATGCCGAAGCTCTCCATCTCGTTGACGAACAAGGGCGCCAAGGACTGCACGATCGACGTCGGGTCGACCACGCAGGTGTTCACGGTCTCCAGCGGTGAAGACGTCTGGTGGCGTTCGACCGACTGCCAGGAGAACCCGAGCAGCATGATCGCCACTCTGACGGCGGGGACGACGGTCACCAGCAAAGATCCGGTCACCTGGGATCGCACGCGCTCGAGCGTCGAGACGTGCGCGCAGGAGAACCGACAGCGCGCTCCTGGCGGGGGAGCCTCGTACCATGTCGAGGTTTCGATCGGCGGCTTCACGAGCCTCTCGACCGCGCAGATCCTGCTCTACTGACCTCCGCTGACTTCGAAGCGATCATCGCAGGCGTCTTCGAAAATCGTCGTGAACTGATTCCGGACGCACGAAATGATGCGATATCAGACGCCTTCGGCACGCGATGCTGACATCTGCGAGTCTTTGGGATACCATTGACATGACTCTCCGCATCATGCGGCAATATGCCATCCCCAGTGGCGTCGAACTACAGCGTCCCCAGCGCTTCGACACCGCCGCTCGAGAGTCCGAGGGCCCTCTCGAGTACCCCAGTCCCCAATGTGGGACTCGAGAGGGCCCCAATCGTATCCGCGGTCGATTCCGGGCGGATGCCGTGGCTGTTCTCCATGCCTAAGCTGGAGGCATGGCAGCGAAGAAGGCGAAGTCCGCGAAGAAGAAGCCCGCACCCGAGGACTTCCGCTCGGATGCTCTGGCCCAGGCTCTGGAGAAGCAGGATGTCGCCGCGGTCGCTCTCGCCCTCCGTCACGGCACCACCGTCGTGCCGCTGATCACACCTGGTGCGCGGGACAACCCCCTCGACAGCGGTGAGGTGTGGACGTACCGCGATCCGAAGACCGGCGACCTCGCCCTGCTTCTGTTCAGCGATGCCAAGAACAAGCCGGCCAACCTCCCGCCCGGTGTGGGGATCTACACGGCGGACTGGCTGCGGAAGTTCCTCGCCGCGCACCCGATCACGACAGTGTTCCTCGACATCGCCGGCCCCCACCCGATGCAGGCCGAACCGGCCGAGCTGCTCAAGGCCCTCGACGCCTGACGGCATCGGCGCCTGACAGCCCGTTGCGGCTGTGGTCAGAACGGCGGGATGTCGCGATCGGAACGGCGTGACGTGTTGCGTGCGCGCACGTCTCCGAGCGCCGCGCGGAGGGTCTTCGATCGGTCGTCGACCACCTGTTCGTAGCCGAGCCGTGCGGCCTCGGACCGCCGCTGAGCAGCCTGGGTGACGGGACGGATCTCGCCCGCGAGGCTGAGCTCGCCGACTGCCGCGATCGTGCGCGGCACCGAGAACTGTTGGATGGAGCCGGCCACTGCGATCGCGATCGCGAGGTCGGCGGCTGGCTCCGTGAAGCGCACTCCTCCCACGGTCGAGACGTAGACGTCGAGGGTGCCGGTGGGGATGCCGGCGCGCCGCTCGAGGATCGCGAGCACCATCGCCACCCGCGAGGAGTCGAGGCCGTGCACGATGCGGCGCGGGTTCGGTGCGTTGCTGGGGACGGTGAGCGCCTGCACCTCGACCGGCAGCGCACGCCTGCCCTCGAGCGAGATCGCAACGCACGTTCCCGGTTCGGTGGCGCCCTGGGAGAGGAAGAGGCCAGACGGGTCTGGCACCTCGGCGATGCCGTCTCCGGTCATCTCGAAGCAGCCGACCTCATCGGTCGGCCCGAAGCGGTTCTTGAGCGCGCGGATGAATCTCAGTGACGTCTGGCGGTCGCCCTCGAAATGACAGACGACGTCGACCAGGTGCTCGAGCACGCGGGGTCCGGCGACCTGGCCGTCTTTCGTGACGTGGCCCACGAGGATGATCGGCAGATCGCGATCTTTCGCGATGCGGATCAGCGTCGCCGCGACCTCGCGCACCTGGCTCGGCTGCCCGGCGGCGCCGTCGATCATCGAGGACGAAACCGTCTGCACCGAGTCGACGATGACGAGCTGCGGCTTCACCTCGTCGATGTGGCCGAGGATGGTCGCCAGGTCGGTCTCGCTCGCGAGGTACAGCTCGTCGTGCAGCGCGCCCGTGCGCTCGGCACGCAGTCGCACCTGGCCAGGAGACTCCTCGGCGCTCGCGTAGAGCACCCGGCGCCCACCGCGAGCCGCTTGTGCTGCGACCTCGAGCAGCAGTGTCGACTTGCCGACACCGGGCTCGCCGCTCAGCAGGATCGCAGCCCCGGGCACGATGCCGCCGCCGAGCACGCGGTCGAACTCGCCGACGCCGCTCGAGCGGCGCGGAGCATCTTGCGTCGTGATCTGTGTGATCGGCCGTGCTGCGCGATCGGCGGTCGGCGCGACCGCGCCCACGCGGCGGAGGATGCCGGTCTGCGCGGCCTGTTCCTGAACCGTGCCCCACTGCTGGCACTCCCCGCACCTGCCGACCCACTTGGCGGTCGTCCACCCGCATTCCGTGCACACGTACGCGGGTGGAGCGGGTTTCCGGGTGGCCATGCTCCCAGGCTATCGCCGGCATCAGACATCCCTATCGGCCAGGTGTTTATTCACGGCCATACCTCTCGGCAAACTCGCAGTCTCGCGGGATACTGGGGTCATGGCCAACGGCGGGCCCGTCTGCGGGCCGATCTCGAGCTACTCCCGGGTGCAGATCCTGCACTTGCTCTTCGAAGCGGGAAGCTCGAGGACCCGAGCCGATCTCTCCATCACCGAGCTGTGCGAAGCCACCGGGCTCCACCCCAACACGGTCCGTGAACACCTGCAGCGACTGATCGAGGGCGGCTACGTGATCCCGACGATCGAGCACCGCACCACGAGGGGGCGGCCGCGCACGCTGTACAGCGCTGCCACCGGAGCGCCGGGTGCTTCCAGCCCGGTCGCGCGCGACAAGGCCAAGGCGGCCGCTCGCCGCGGTGACCTGATGCGGAGCATGCTGCCGGACGCGACGGCATCCGGGCTCGGACGCGAGGCCACCTACCAGCTCGACGCTCTCGTGGAGCATCTCGAAGAAAGCGGCTTCGAGCCCGTTGTCGACGACCAGGGGCTCACGGTCGACCTCAGCCCGTGCCCGCACGCGGCCGGTCGCTCGGAAGACCGCCCCATGCTGTGCCGCGTGCACCTCGAACTCATGCAAGGCGTCCTGAACGAGGCAGGCGGACCACTCGAAGCCGAGTGCGTGCGCGACGCTGTCCTCTCATCGGATTGCACCGTGCAGCTGCGCGACACCACCGCGCCGCTGATCGAGGGAAAGGGGCGGCTGCGTCACAGCACCAGGCAGCGCCTCCACAGAACAGGAGTCGCGCATGGAATGGCTTGATCCACTGGTCCTCGCCCGATGGCAATTCGGGCTGACGACGGTCTATCACTACCTCTTCGTGCCGCTGACGATCGGCATGGCGCTGGTCGCCGCGATCTTCCAGACCGCGTGGGTGCGCACCGGCAAGGTGCAGTACCTGCATCTGACCCGCTTCTTCGGCAAGATCTTCCTGATCAACTTCGCGATGGGTGTCGTCACCGGCATCGTGCAGGAGTTCCAGTTCGGCATGAACTGGTCGGACTACTCCCGCTTCGTCGGCGACGTGTTCGGCGCCCCGCTCGCGTTCGAGGGGCTGCTCGCCTTCTTCTTCGAGGCCACGTTCATCGGGTTGTGGATCTTCGGCTGGGACAAGCTCCCGCAGAAGCTGCACCTCGCGACCATCTGGTGCGTCTCGATCGGCAGCATCCTGTCGGCGTACTTCATCATCGCCGCCAACGCGTTCATGCAGAACCCGGTCGGCTACACGTTCAACGAGGCGACGAACCGGGCCGAGCTCACCGACTTCTGGGCGCTGCTGACGAACCCGGTCGCGCTCGCGGCCTTCCCGCACACGATCTTCGGCGCGTTCATGTTCGCCGCCGGTGTCGTCATCTCGGTCTCGGCCTGGCACCTCGCACGCGGTCAGCACTTCGACACCATGCGCATCTCGCTCAAGTTCGGGCTGTGGGCGATGATCGTATCCACCGCGGGTGTCGTGCTCACGGGCGACCAGCTGGGGCTTGCGATGTATGCCGCGCAGCCGATGAAGATGGCGGCGGCCGAAGCGACCTTCAATACCGTGTGCGGGCCGGACGCCTCGTTCAGCCTGTTCACGCTGGGGACACCGGACGGCAGTTCGGAGCTGTTCTCGATCCGCGTGCCGTATCTGCTGTCGCTGTTGTCGACGCACACGCTCGACGCGTGCGTGCACGGCATCAACGACCTCAACGCCGAGTACAGCCAGACGTATGCCGCCACCGGTCTCACCGACTTCGCTCCGGTCCTGTGGATCACGTACTGGGCGTTCCGCTGGATGATCGGCCTGGGCATGGCTGCAGCGCTCGTCGCCGTGATCGGTCTGTGGCTCACCCGCAAGAGCGCCAAGAAGCCCCCGGCGCAGTGGATGTGGAAGCTCGCGATCTGGTCGTTCCCGCTCGCACTCGTGGCCAACATCATGGGCTGGGTCTTCACCGAGATGGGCAGACAGCCCTGGATCGTGTTCGGACTGATGACCACGCAGGACGGCGTCTCGCCAGGGGTCAGCGGTGTCGAGGTGCTCATATCGCTGATCGCGTTCACGGCGATCTACGCGGCCCTCGCCGTCGTCGAGATACGCCTCATCATCCGGGCAGCGCAGAAGGGCCCCGACACCGAAGAACAGCCACATGACGAGACGGCCCAGCTGCCGTCGGTCGTCTACTGAGAGGGAGGAGCATCATGGATCTCGCAACACTCTGGTTCTTCATCGTCGCCTTCTTCTTCGTGGGCTACTTCGTGCTCGACGGGTTCGACTTCGGCGTCGGCATGTCGCTGCCGTTCCTCGGCAAGAACGATGTCTCGCGCCGCCAGGTCATCAACACCATCGGTCCGGTCTGGGATCTCAACGAGACCTGGGTCATCGTGGCCGGTGCCTGCCTGTTCGCGTCGTTCCCCGAGTGGTACGCCACCCTCTTCAGCGGCTTCTACCTGCCGCTGCTGCTGATCCTGCTCGCACTGATCCTGCGCGGAGTCTCGTTCGAGTACCGCCACCAGCGCGACAGCGTGAAGTGGAAGGCGGGCTTCGACCGGATGATCGTGATCGGCTCGGTCGTGCCGGCTCTGCTCTGGGGCGTCGCCTTCGGCAACATCGTGCAGGGCGTGGCGATCGATGAGAACCACATCTACGTCGGCGGCTTCTTCGCGCTGCTGAACCCGTACTCGCTGCTGGTCGGCGTCACCACGCTGCTGCTGTTCTTCCTGCACGGGGTGCTGTTCGTCGCGCTCAAGACCGACGGGCAGGTGCATGAGGACGCACGGAAGCTGGCGAAGAAGGCCGCCATCCCGACCATCCTCGTCGCGGCCGCAACCGTGATCTGGACGATCGCGATCGCGATGGGCCGTGAGGCTCCGCTGCTCTGGCTCGTCATCGGCGCCGGCGCGCTCGCGGCGGTCAGCCTGATCGCGGCGGTCGGATTCTCGTTGGTCCGACGTGACGGCTGGGCGTTCTTCGCAGGCATGCTCACGGTGATGTTCGCGGTGGTCATGCTGTTCTCGGCCCTGTTCCCGTTCGTGATGCCATCGACGATCGACCCGGCATTCAGCCTGACGATCGCGAACGCATCGAGCACGCCGTACACGCTGCAGATCATGAGCTGGACCGCCTTGATCGCGATGCCGCTGGTGATCGCGTACCAGGCCTGGACGTACTGGGTCTTCCGCAAGCGTGTCACTCGCAAGTCCATCGAGGGGGCTCCGGCGCACGCGTGAAACCCGTCGACCCGAGACTGCTGCGCTACGCGGGTGCCGCGAGGGGCTTCCTCGCGGCATCCGCGGTGATCGGCGTCATCCAGACCGCGGTCACGATCGCCTTCGCGTGGTTGCTGACCGATGCGATCACCGGCGCGATCGCGGGTCGCGATGTCACCTCCTCCCTGATCTGGCTGCTGGTCGCGGCGCTGCTGCGCGGGCTGCTGATCGCAGCGTCGGATGCCGCGGGGACGCGGGCGGCGGCGAAGACCGGGATGCAGCTGCGCTCGGCGCTCGTGAAGGCGGTCGGGAAGCTGGGGCCCGGATGGCTGGCACAGCGGAACCAGACCGCACTCGCCGTCACCGCGGGCCACGGGCTCGAAGCGCTCGACGCGTACTTCGCGCGGTACATCCCGCAGCTTGTGCTGACCGTGATCGCGACTCCGGTGCTGGTCGCGGTGATGTGGTGGCAGGACTGGCCGAGTGGGCTGACCGCGGTCATCACCCTGCCGCTGATCCCGCTGTTCCTGATCCTGATCGGCATGGCGACGCGCACGGTGCAGACGCGGCAGTGGCAGACGCTGCAGCGCCTCGCCGCCCGATTCGCAGACACGGTGCAGGGACTGTCGACGCTGCGACTGTTCGGGCGCGACCGCCGCGCGGCCGACCGCATCGAGGTCACCGCAGAGGAATACCGCCGCGAGACCATGAAGGTGCTGCGGTTCTCGTTCCTGTCCGGGTTCGCGATGGAACTGCTGGCCTCGATCGCGGTCGCACTGATCGCAGTATCGGTCGGCTTTCGGCTGCTCTCGGGTGACCTGACGCTCGAAGTGGGGCTGTTCGTGCTGCTGCTCGCCCCCGAGGCGTTCCTGCCGATCCGCCAGGTGGGGGTGCAGTTCCACGCGGCCTCCGAGGGGGTGGCCGCGACCGAGGATGTGTTCGCGGTGCTCGACGCGGCAGGGGAAGGTGCGCCCGCTGTTCACAATTCAGGGCAGCCGTCGTCCTCCGGTCCCGGTGACCCGGTTCGGCGCACTGCGGAGCACGTTCCTCCTGAGTTGCGGACGGAGAACGGCGGAGAGCTGATCGTCGAAGAGCTGCGGGTGCGCGATCTGCCGCCCGTGTCTTTCGCCGCAGCGCCGGGAACGATCACCGTCATCGAAGGGCCGAGCGGGTCGGGGAAGTCGTCACTGCTCGCGGCGCTTCGAGGCGCGGTCGAGTTCGAGGGCACGGCCTCGTACGCCGGGACGGACCTGCGGGGGCTCGCGCCGTCGGCGTGGCTCGCCTGGGCAGGGCAGGCACCGGGCCTCACGCGGGGGACCGTGGCGGCGAACGTCACCCTCGGTGACCCGGAGCCGGATACCGGCCGGGTGCGCACCGCACTCGACGACGCCTGCGCCGAGGCCATCGACCCCACGCTCGAACTCGGTGTGCAGGGAGCAGGACTGTCGGGCGGGCAAGCACAGCGTGTGGCGGTCGCTCGAGCCCTGTATCGCCAGGCATCCGCTTCCGACCGCGTGCTCGCGCTCGACGAGCCCTCCAGCGCCCTCGACGGCGAGACCGAGGATCGGCTGTGGCGGTCGCTGCGGGAGAAGGCGGATGCCGGAGCGACGATCCTCCTCGTCTCGCACCGTCGGACCGCACGGGAGATCGCCGATCAGATCGTGACGCTGGGGGTGAGCGCATGACCGCACGCCGAGACGCGTCCGAGGCCGCGCACCCGCGCGGGCACCGGGTCCGTGGCATCCTGCGGCTCGCGCAGCCGCCGGTCGGCCGATTCGTGCCAGGACTCGTCTGGGGGATGCTGTCCGCCGGCGCCGCAGTGAGCCTGCTGGCGGTCAGCGGCTGGCTGATCGTGAGCGCTTCGATCGTCGACTCGCTCGTGCCGCTGTCGATCGCCGTCGTGGGGGTGCGCTTCTTCGCGGTGTCACGCGCGGTCACCCGCTACCTCGAACGTCTGAGCGGCCACGACGCGGCACTGCGTCAGCTCGCCTCGACCCGCGCCGACATCGTGCGGCGGCTGATCCCGCTGTCTCCGGCCGGCCTCGGCTCGACCGACCGCGGGCAGGTGCTCACAGCCCTCGTGGACGATGTCGAGAACCTGCAGAACCTGCCGCTGCGGGTGGTGCAGCCGCTCGGGGTCGCAGCGCTCGTCGCGGTCGGTTCCATCGGCTTCATCGCCTTCGTCTCCCCTCCCGCCGCGCTCGCGCTCGCCGTGTGTCTGCTGGTCGCCGCGGCCGCGGCGATCGGTCTCGGCTGGGTGTTCGGCTCACGTGCCGAGGCGTTGGTGTCGGCACGTCGCGCCGAGCTCTCTGCGGCCCTCGTCGACTACTTCGGCAGCCTCGACGTGCTCCTCGCCTACGGGGCGGAAGAGCAGGCGCGCGCACGGATCGGTACGGCGGATGCCGCGCTGCGACGGGTGGTCGACCGCGCCTCGTTCGCGCAGGCCGTCGCCGCAGGCGTGGTCTCCGCGGTCGCCGGGGCTGCCTCGGTCTGGGCCCTCGCTGCTGCGGCTCCCGGACTCGCAGACGGCACGATCGACGGCCCCTGGCTGGCCGTGGCCGTGCTCGTGCCGATGGTGGTGTTCGAGATCTTCGGAGCGGTGCCGATCGCTGCGGCATCGTGGCGGAGTGTGCGCTCCAGTGCCGAGCGCATCGTCGACGTGCTGCCGGAGCGGATGCCGGACGAGCTGCGCTCCGACGCCGGAGACGACATCGAGATCGAGGGCACCCCGGCCGTGCGGATGCGCGGCGTGCGGGCGAACTGGCCGGGTGGTGCGCCCGCTCTGAAGGGGATCGACCTCGACCTCCGCCCTGGTGAGAGGGTGCTGGTCGCGGGACCGAGTGGGGCGGGCAAGAGCTCACTCGCCGCGGCCCTTGTCGGCTTCCTGCGGGTGGAGGGCGAGTACCTGGTCGACGGGCGTGATGCCGCGGAGCTTTCGGGCCCCGCACTGCGCCGCGTGATCGGGCTGTGTGAGCAGAGTCCTCAGCTGTTCGACGAAGACATCCGCCAGAACCTGCTCTTCGCACGCGACACTGCGACGGACGCCGAGCTGCAGGAAGTGCTCGACAGGGTCGGCCTCGGCGCCTGGGTCACCGAGCGCGGTGGCCTCGACGCGAGGGTCGGCGACCGGGGTGCGCTGGTGTCGGGTGGGCAGGCACAGCGGATCTCGCTCGCCCGCGCACTGCTGAGGGGCTTCCCGGTATTGGTGCTGGATGAGCCGACCGCCGGGGTTGACCCTGAGGCATCCGATGCCCTGCTGCGCGATCTGCTGCAGGCCGCAGGCGAGCAGTCGGTGCTGCTGATCTCGCACCTCGCGCCGCCCGCGGGCACGGTCGACCGGGTGGTCCGCATCGAAGACGGCCGCACGATCTGACGGCGAGGCCGCGCGCGCCTCAGACGTTCATGTCGACGGGCGGTTCCATCACGATGCCCTGCGCCTCGAACGCGCGACGGCGCTCTTCGATGCGGCGGTGCAGCTCGACCTGTGCGGCGTCGACGAACTGCGGGTCGAGGTCGACCGTCGGCGGGTTCGGGTCGCCGTGGTTCGCGGCGATGTACGCATCGAGCTCGGGGCCGCTGGTCCACGAGGTGATGAGCGCGTAGCGGGGTGCCGTGCCGCGGTGCCAGACCGCGTGCCAGAAGCGCTGGGTGTCGACGATGATGCGGGAGCCCGCGCGCAGCGGCAGGCGGATCTCGGTCGCCGGGTCGAAGCGGTCGGCGCGCAGGATCAGCATCGACTCGGTGTCGTCGGAGAGGTTGAAGAACCCACGGACCACCCAGCCGGTGCCCTCTTCGTTGAGGCGGTTGTTGTCATCCTGATGCAGGTTGTAGATGGCGTCGGCGTATTCGTTCGCCTGCAGCTCGATCACGCGGCAGCGTCCGATGCCGGCACCCGGCTCTTGCGCCCGACGCTGGAGCGTGGGGGCGATGGCGACCTGCGACTCGACCCAGATGCCGTCCTTGTCGGCGCGCGGCGGGGTGTGGTTCCAGAAGCCGTTGCAGTCGACGTCGCCTGCGTAGCTGGTGAGCGGGGCGAAGCGCGTGATGCCGGAGGAGCGCCAGCCGACGTACTCCAGGTCGTGCCACTCGGCGGGGTCGGCGGGCGAGGTGTGATCGTCGAGGACGACGTAGCCCGTCTCGGCCAGTGCCTCGGAGGTGATGAAGCCCATGATGAATACCCTTCCCGTCATCGCTGCCCCCACAGGCGGCGGGTTATTAGGCCATCCTAACCGGGATGCGCCTCCCATGGCGGAGGGCCGACCGGGGAAAAGGGCGGTGGGGAGCGCCGATATTCTGGGGATATGACTCAGCCGCAGGGTGCCCTCCTCGTGGGCAGCGTGAACTACGACGACGCCGAGACCACGATCCGCACCGCCGCGGATCTGCTCGGCCCCCGACTCCGCCGCATCCCGGACGGAGAGGTGGGCAAGCGGTTCCACTGGATCATGTTCCAGCCCGACGTGATCGGCCAGGCCGAGGGCATCGAGCGCGTCGGCGACGAGCCCATCCCGTTCCCCGCCGGCATCGACGCCAGAGGACTGCGGCTCGCTCAAGGAGTGGATGCCGCGAGCATCGAGCTGCCTCCGCTCGGCTACGCCGCAGCCGCGATCGAGTCGTACGCCGTGTTCACGCGTCTCCGTGCAGAGGGTGCTGTTCCGGCCGGCATCCGGTTCCAGGTGTCGCTGCCGACGCCGCTCGCCGTGATCTCCTCGTTCTTCCACGGCGATGATCGGGCCGAGATCGAGCCCGTCTACACCGCTGCGATCCTGCGCGACCTCGACGAGATCCTGGCCGCCATCCCGCATGAAGACCTCTCGGTGCAGTGGGACGTCGCCAGCGAGATGGGCATCATCGAGCGCGCGGTCGGCTACGGAGCGGTCATGGAGGCGTGGTGGCCCGGTGACCCGTTCGACGGTCTCGTCGCGCGCCTGGCTGCGCTCGTCGATGCGGTGCCCGCTGACGCCGAGGTGGGCGTGCACCTCTGCTACGGCGACGCGGGGGAGAAGCACTTCTTCGAGCCGAGGGATGCCACGAACCTCGTGCGCTACGCGAACGCCGTCGTGGCGGCATCCGCCCGCCCGCTCACCTGGCTGCACCTGCCGGTGCCGATCGACCACGACGACGAGGCGTACTTCGCCCCGCTCGCAGACCTCACCCCGGTCGACGAGCTCTACCTGGGACTCGTGCACCGGGAGGACGGCGCGGAAGGGGCAGCTCGCCGCATCGCCGCCGCCGCTCCGTTCGCGACGGAGTTCGGCGTCGCGACCGAGTGCGGCATCGGCCGTGCGCCCGCCGGATCGACCGAGGGCATTCTGCGCACGCACGCCGAGGTCGCCACCGCCTGGTGACGAGCAGCTCTCGATTCGCGTGCAGGCCCCGCGTCGCGTAAGCTATTCCGCGGTGACGTGTCCGAGCGGCCGAAGGTGCAACTCTCGAAAAGTTGTGTAGGGTAACCCCCTACCGTGGGTTCAAATCCCACCGTCACCGCCATGGAAACCCCCTCCGAGTGAGGGGGTTCTTCCGTATCCGATGTGGGGTCTCAAAGGAAGCGTCGGCGGTTGTCGACGCTCGGCCGCCTCGATGAGATGATGCGATGGTGACCGATGCCACGCCTCATATTCGCGCACTGCTCAGACGAAACATCGGTGCGGGTGCGATTCTCGACGTAGCCTCGCGCCTGCGCGAGGACCTGGCAGCGACAAATGTCCTTTCTGCGATGGGCCTCGCTGTCGGGACCGGCGCTCCGCCGGAAGTCCGCGCCGCCTTGGCCGAACAGCTCAGGCGAGTGCTTGCAAGCGCGGTGCTCGATGCTGAACACTTGACGTGGATACTCGCCGCGTCATCCATCCCGGCTGCAGAGGCTCAAGCGATCGCGAAGACGCTTGCGGCGCTCCGATTGAATGTCCTTGATGGATCCCCGGAGCCGTATGGTCTTCCCCCGGACGTATGGGTGACGATCACCGGACCGGATGTCCTCGTCGACCTCCTATTCCAGCCGCTCAACGTGTTCGCCACGTTCGTCCGCGCCGTATTCACGACCTGGCAGGGTGCTCTGGACGCGGGTGCACGGACCTACTGGGAGAACAAGCTCCCGGATGAAGCGACGACCTCCATCGAGCTCTTCATCCTTCGCGCATGGGGAGTGCCCATCGCCCCTTTCGCTGCGCTCGAGACCGCCGAGGGGGCAGCTAAAAGGGTGATCGAAGGCCTCGACCTCGAGCCCGTCGATTCTGTCGACGATCTACCTTGGGAGCGCAATCCCGACCCGTTCGTCAATCAGAGCGCGTTCGTGTCGGTTCCTGCACGGGAGGCGGGCGGGCTCGCCGACCGCTTCTACGGTCATGTGTTCAGCAACGACTTCTGGGAGGCGGTCGAGGCCCCATACCGGCCTCGAAGGCGTATGGAGCCACTCCCTCCGTACGGCGTGCTGTCTGTCCCGTTTCGCGAGATTCCTCGGTTGTATGCGTCTTCGGCGGACGAACTCCTTGCAATGTGCTCGAGTATTGCTCGCCACGTTTCGAAGCAGGGAACCGGGGTCAACAGGATCCTGTTCCGCGGACAAACGCGCGAGTACACGCTGCCGCGTGACAAGACGACGTTGAAAGCGCTATACGGCCGTGACGATGTGATCGAACCGTCCTTGGTGCCCAGCGCTTCCCGCCGCCCCCCTTCGAGTGCAACGCAGATGGCCTTCGCGTCTGTTCTCGAACTCGCGTCAGTTTCTCCCGCAGTGCAGCAGGCGACCTGGCGCTCGATTCTCGGGGACAGGCAGAAGGTTGCCTTCGCACAGCACTACGGACTCGCGACCGACGCGCTCGACCTCACGGAAGACGTGAAGGTTGCGCTGTGGTTCGCACTGACTCGACTCGACGCCGCCACCGAAAACGACTTCGTTGCGTCTCCCGTCGACGAGGACAACGTGAGTGTGCTCTACCTGTTCCGAGTCGGCGAGTTCGACGCACGCGCGATCGACGTCGTCGATTCGCCGAGTTCGCGCCCCGCACTGCAACGGGGGTGGGTGAGCTCCGGTTCGTGGGGGTGGCGGGCGAACCGCGCTGCGACGCGCCTCGAAGCGGCCATCTACTTTCCCGGGAGCGTTCGCAACGCCTTGGCGCTCCCCGCCACAACCGAACTGTTCCGTCCCCCGACCGACGAGCCAGTCACCCGAATCGCCCAGGAACTCCTCGAGAGATTGCCGGAAAGCGTCGTCGGAGCGGAGCTGGCCCGCGCCCTCTACTCGATCGTCACATGACTTCGTCCCCCGGCTCCGCCCCGCGAGGCTTGTACTGAAGAAGGAGTTACCGATGGTCATGGCCGTGTCGCATGAGAATTTGATCAACCGCTCGCTGGCGGGCCTGTTCCTTCCATTCAGGCCTAAGCTCACTCGCTGTGCGGCTCAGCTGCTCGGGTTCCCGCAGCGCATCGGCGCGAAGGTGCTGGACAACGTGTCGTTCAACGGGTTCGGCCCGGACGTCGTGCTCCTCGAGGAGGGCACCTCGGAGATCCTGGTCGTCATCGAGACGAAGCTGCATGCGGCCGCGCAGGCGACCACTCTGGTCACAGTGCAGAACACCCCGCCACGCCTTGGCGACGAGCGGGCGACAGCGGTTCATGATGCCGTGAAGGACCCCGCGTACCGGGTCGTCGGCGGAAAGGCCAATGCCCAGGGCATCAAGCCCGAGGGTGTCTGGCAGATCGACGCGTATTACGGCTGGAAGTGGTGGGACAACGACTTGCCACAGTTGAGTCTGGCTTCTGACGCGCAGTTCATCTACTTGACGCTCGAGGGCGGCGAAGCGGCCGGAATGTATCGCGGCGCCGCGTCCGCCGCGCACTGGTGTGCGATGAGCCTCGTCGCCCTGGTCTTCGGCCTCAACCGAGAGCTCCGCCGCGAGCAGGAAGACGGCTTCGTGCCGGATGAGTCCGGCGTCTTCACTCAGGACGAGAAGGATGCGATCGCCGTCCTGACTTTCCTGGTCTATACCCACGAGGGCGGTGAGTGCGCGAGTCCTCGCGACTGGGTGGATGCGTTGGAATGATCTGATGGTCGGTGTGAGCGACATCAGCCGAGCAGTTCCACCCCGAAACCCGAGACGACAGTGCGCAGTTCGGCGAGGTAGCGCTGCGCCTGCTCGGTGAGCGGGATCGCCGCGTGACCGATCCAGCCGATCTCGATGCGCTCGTCGACGTCGAGCGGGATGGCGACGATCTCGGGATCGAGGTCATCGCTGATGATGCCTGTCGAGATGGTGTAGCCGTCGAGTCCGATCATCAGGTTGAAGATGGTCGCGCGGTCGGAGACGCGGATGTCGCGCGAAGTCGAGAGGGTGGAGAGGATCTCCTCGGCGAAGTAGAAGGAGTTGTTCGCGCCCTGGTCGAAGGTGAGTCTGGGCACATCGGCGAGATCGGCGAGGGTCACGCGATCTCGAGTGGCGAGGGGGTTCTTGCGGGAGATGAAGATGTGCGGTTCCGCGACGAAGAGCGGGTGGAACGCGAGCCCGGAGTCGCGGAGCAGCTTGTCGATGACGTTCCCGTTGAAGTCGTTCCGGTAGAGGATGCCGAGCTCGCTGCGGAGGGTGCGGACGTCTTCGATGATGTCCCACGTGCGCGTCTCACGAAGGGAGAACTCATACTGCTCGGCCGAGGTCGCCTTCACCATCCGCACCAGTGCGTCGACAGCGAATGAGTAGTGCTGCGTCGACACCCCGAGCAGGCGTCGCGAGGGCGGTCGGCCGAGGTATCGCTGTTCGAGGAGTGCCACCTGCTCGACGACCTGCCTGGCGTACCCGAGGAACTCCACACCGTCGGTGGTGAGGGTCACGCCGCGAGCGGAACGGAGGAGGAGCACGCGCCCGACCCGGCTCTCGAGGTCTTTCATCGCCGCCGACATCGTGGGCTGGGCGACGTAGAGCAGATCGGCGGCGGCACTGATCGATCCTTCCGCGGCGACCTCGATGTAGTAGGTGAGCTGCTGCAGGGTGATGCCGCTCGAGCGCTTGGCCATAGCCTCAGACTATGTCATGGCATAGTCGCGGCGCATTACTCGATAGGGCCGTTCGCACCGCACCATGGAGGTATCCCCTTCGCGAGGCCGAGCCCGGCCGATCAGCTCACCGATTGGCACCTCATGGCACACGACTTCACGTTCCGCATCACGACGACCCGCTTCGACGAGGACTACTCGCCGTCGGAAAACTCCCGGATCACCACCAACTTCGCCAACCTGGCGCGGGGCGAGCACCGTCAGCAGAATCTCCGCAACGCCCTGACGATGATCGACCGTCGGTTCAACGATCTGGCGCGCTGGGACAACCCGAACGGGGATCGCTACACCGTCGAACTCGAGATCGTCTCGGTCGCGGTGCAGTTCGCCGCAGAAGGCGAGGACCAGGAGTTCCCGCTGCTCGAGGTCCTGGACATCCAGATCGTCGATCGTCTCACCGGAAAGCGCAGTCACGGGATCGTGGGGAACAACTTCTCGTCCTACGTGCGCGATTTCGACTTCAGCGTGCGGCTGCCTGCTGCCGCGGAAGCAGCGGGCCGGTTCACCGTTCCGGCTGACTTCGGCGACCTGCACGGCAAGCTCTTCCAGCACTTCCTCGACTCGGAGACCTATCGGGAGCGCTTCACCGTGTCGCCCGTGATCTGTATCAGCGTCTCGACGAGCAAGACGTACCGTCGCACCGAGAACCACCACCCGATCCTCGGTGTCGAGTACGAGCAGAAGGATCCCTCGCTGACCGACGAGTACTTCGGCAAGATGGGGCTCTCGGTCCGGTACTTCATGCCACGCGGCAGTGTCGCCCCGCTGGCGTTCTACTTCCGTGGCGATCTGCTCAGCGACTACACGAACCTCCAGCTCATCGGCACGATCAGCACGATGGAGACGTTCCAGAAGATCTACCGACCGGAGATCTACAACGCGAACGCGGCCGCTGCGAGCGTCTACCAGCCGAGCCTCGAGGAACAGGATTACTCGGTGACGAAGATCGCCTACGACCGCGACGAGCGCAGTCGGCTCGCGGCCGAACAGGGGAAGTATGCAGACGAGCACCTCATGAAGCCGCACGGCGAGCTGCTCGAGCAGTGGGCCGCCGGCTCCGCCGCCTCCCTGGTCTCCGTCGGATGACGAACGGAAGATCGCCGATCATGAACACCCTTCTTCCCACGTCGATCGTCGGCAGCCTGCCCAAGCCGTCCTGGCTGGCTTCGCCCGAGACCCTCTGGGCTCCGTGGAAACTGGAGGGTGATGACCTGGTCGAGGGCACCCAGGATGCGCTGCGTCTCACCGTCGAGGAGCAGCGTCAGGCGGGCCTCGACATCATCAGCGACGGCGAGCAGACTCGCCAGCACTTCGTCACGACGTTCATCGAGCATCTCTCCGGCGTCGATTTCGACCAGCGCGAGACCGTCCGGATTCGCGACCGGTACGACGCCAGCGTGCCGACTGTCGTCGGCGCCGTGAGCCGCGAGAAGCCCGTGTTCGTCGAAGACGCGAAGTTCCTCCGCCAGCAGACGGATCAGCCGATCAAGTGGGCCCTGCCCGGTCCGATGACGATGATCGACACGCTCTACGACCGTCACTACAAGAGCCGCGAGAAGCTGGCCTGGGAGTTCGCGACGATCCTCAATCAGGAGGCGAAGGAGCTCGAGGCGGCCGGGGTGGACATCATCCAGTTCGACGAGCCGGCATTCAACGTGTTCTTCGACGACGTGCAGGACTGGGGCGTGGCGGTGCTCGAGAGGGCGGCCGAAGGATTGCGCGCGGAGACCGTGGTGCACATCTGTTATGGGTACGGGATCAAGGCGAACACCGACTGGAAGGCCACTCTCGGGTCGGAGTGGCGGCAGTACGAGAAGTCTTTCCCGCTGCTGCAGCAGTCGAGCATCGACACCATCTCGCTGGAGAGCCACCACTCGCACGTCCCGCTGGACCTCGTCGAGCTCATTCGAGGCAAGAAGGTCATGCTCGGAGCGATCGACGTCGCCAGCGACGTGATCGAGACCCCGGAGGAGGTCGCCGACACCCTCCGCAACGCGCTTCGTTTCGTCGACGCTGACAAGCTCATCCCGAGCACGAACTGCGGCCTGGCGCCGTTGGCACGTGACGTCGCACGCGGCAAGCTGCACGCGCTCAGCGCGGGCGCCGCGCTCCTCCGCGAGGAGCTGGCCGCGGCAACAGTCTGACTTTCTGCGGAGCTCGGGCGACCGAAGATTGCGCCAGGCATCCGTGGCCCACCCGTCGTCAGAAGAACAGCATCGCCTTGTAAGCGATGACGGATGACACCACGCACAAGGCGACGACGAGAGCTGTGCCTGCGAGAGGGATTCTCCAGACCGTGGTGCGCCGACGCAGCGCGATGATCAACACGATGCTTATGAGTTGGATCAGCGCGGTAGCGATCATGAAACCCTGGAAGTTGAAACCCAGGAGATCCCACTCGCAGTTCGGCGAGCAATGCGGGGTCGAGATACCTAGGAAGCCGACCCAGAACACGGCCGCCATCGACGCCAGCAGCTGGAGGCACCAGACGAAGAGGCTGCTCCAGTATTCGGGCGCAGGTTTCGGCCGGAGCCACATGCCGATGGCGACGGCGATACCGAGCGCGATCGCGGCCGCGAGCCCCGCATATCCGAACAAGACGTTCATCTGCGCATCCTTCGGGCTCCACTCACATCTCTGCTGTCGTTGTTCACATTATGTATTCCTCCACGCGGCGGTCCCGGTTCCACATTGCCCAAAACTTCGTGGGTCTCATCGTTGCCGCTACGGTGGAGCCGCCACGCCCCACCACATCAGGAGACCGCATCACATGGTGAAGCTCATGAACGCCGACCAGCTCGTCAAGATCGCCGCCGGCGCCGGAATCTTCCTCCACGAGGCGACCCCGGAGACGGAGAACCTCTACGTCTATGCCACGGATGACAGCCAAGCTCACACCGTCTACGTCGGCAAGAGCGCGTCGCGCGCTCGCAGCACCGGCGAGGTGAATGTGGAGGGTCAGGACTACAAGGACCGGATTGGTGTCGGCTTCTCCGCCCTCATCAAGGAGAACAACGCCACACGTCGCTCGTTCCGCTACGACCCGACCTCGTTCGACCCGGCGCTGCTCCTCCGGCACATCGAAGAGCACGAGTGGGGTGGTCCTGCAATCGAAGCCCTGCGGGAGCGACTCGACGCGCACCTCGTGGCTGCGCCGACGATCTCGGTCGAGGACGTCGAAAAGGTCCTCGTGCGCATCCATGTCAACACAGGCCGCCTGATCGGGAACTCGCAGTTCGCATCGCAGTGGGAGGCGACCGTCAACGGCGCCCCCAACGTCATCGCGGTGCTCGCCGCCGACATCGCTCGACAGAACGGCACGTTGCCGAAGGACACCGACGTGGACGCTGTCCCGACTGTCGAACGCCCCCGCGACGAAGCCGAGTGACCCGAGGCGACCCCGTTCGCCCCGTCGGAGAGTCGGCTCAGGAGCGCACGAGGCGCGAGATCGCGTCGGTGGCTTCCTTGATCTTCGCGTCCGCATCGGCACTGCTCATCCGCGCGGCGTCGACGACGCAGTGCTTGAGGTGGTCGTCGAGGAGGCCGACGGCCACAGCCTGGAGCGCACTGGTCAACGCGCTGATCTGCGTGAGGATGTCGATGCAGTACTTCTCCTCGTCGACCATCTTCGTGATCCCACGCGCCTGACCTTCGATGCGGCGCATCCGATTCAGGTACTTGCTCTTGTCGGTGATGTAGCCGTGCGTGTGCTCTTCGGTCGTCGCCTCGGGGGTCATGTCCAGGTCCTTCATCTCGTGGTCGGCCCTCTCAGCGGCCGAGGACGGCGCGCGTGCTCGCGTCTGGTGTGAGGTCGATGCGGCGCAGCAGCTGTGCGTTCAGTGCGACGACGATGGTCGACAGCGACATCAGGATAGCGCCGACCGACATCGGCAGGATGAATCCGATCGGGGCCAGGACGCCGGCGGCGAGCGGGACCGAGATCAGGTTGTAGCCGGCCGCCCACCACAGGTTCTGCTTCATCTTGCGGTAGGCGGCGCGGGACAGCTCGATCACGGAGATCACCGAACGCGGGTCGGAGCTCGCGAGGATCACGCCGGCCGAGGCGATGGCGACATCGGTTCCGGCACCGATGGCGATTCCCACGTCGGCCTGTGCGAGGGCGGGCGCGTCGTTCACGCCGTCGCCGACCATCGCCACCTTCTTGCCTTCGGCCTGCAGCTCGGCGACCTTCGCGGACTTGTCCTCGGGGCGCACGCCGGCGAAGACCCGGTCGATGCCGAGTTCGGCAGCCACCGACTCGGCGACGGCTTGAGCATCGCCCGTGATCATGACGACCTCGACGCCCAGACGGTGGAGGGCGTCGACGGCCTGCCGGGACTCGGGACGCACCTCGTCGGCGAGTCGGAGCCCGCCGGCCACCTCGCCGTCGAGGACGACGTGGAGGATGATGGCGCCTTCTTCGCGCCACTCCTCAGCGGCAGCGATCTCGCGCCCGCCGATCTCGTCGAGGAGCTTCGGACCGCCGACGCGGACCTCTCTGCCGTCGACGGTCGCCGTGACGCCCACTGCCGGAGACGAGGTGAATCCAGAGGCCTTCGCGAGCGTGAGGCCTCGTTCCTGTGCCGCGCGCACGATGGCACGAGCCAGTGGGTGCTCGCTGTCCGCCTCCGCGGAGGCGGCGAGGACGAGCAGGCGCTCGGCATCCACGTCGCCGGTCGGCTCGATCGCCGTGATCGTCGGGGCGCCCTTCGTCAGCGTGCCGGTCTTGTCGAACAGGACCGCGTCGACCGTGCGCATGCTCTCCAATGCGAGTCGGTCCTTGATCAGCACGCCACCGCGCGCTGCCCGCTCCGTGGCGATCGACACCACCAGCGGGATCGCGAGACCGAGTGCATGGGGGCAGGCGATGACCAGCACGGTGATGCTGCGCACGACGGCGGCATCCGGATTCCCCACCAGCGTCCACACCACAGCGGTGAGCGCGGCGGAGAGCAGCGCGAACCAGAAGAGGAGTGCGGCGGCGCGGTCGGCGATCCGCTGCGCACGGGACGAGGAGTTCTGCGCTTCGGTCACGAGGCGCTGGATGCCGGCGAGGGCGGTGTCGTCGCCGGTCGCGGTGATCTCGACCCGGAGTCCGGAGTCGGTGGCGACCGTGCCCGCGGTGACGGTGTCGCCCGTGGCTCGCGTGACCGGACGCGATTCGCCGGTCACCATCGACTCGTCCATCGCGGCGGTGCCGTCGATGATGCGGCCGTCGGCGGGGACGCTCCCGCCCGGGCGCACCACGACGACATCGCCGACGACCAGATCGGCGGGGGAGACCTTGACGATCTGGTCGCCCTCGACCCGCTCGGCTTCATCGGGCAACAGGGCGGCGAGCGAGTCGAGCGCCGAGGTCGTCTGTGCGAGCGAACGCATCTCGATCCAGTGGCCGAGCAGCATGATGACGATGAGGAGCGCGAGCTCCCACCAGAACTCGAGCTCGTGGTGGAGCAGCCCGAGTGTCGCGCCCCACGACGCGAAGAAGGCCACGGTGATCGCGAGACCGATGAGGAGCATCATCCCCGGTCTGCGCGTCTTGAGCTCACTGACGGCACCGGTGAGGAACGGCCATCCGCCCCAGACATACATGACGGTGCCCAACACCGGCGCGATGAACGTCGCCCAGGCAGGCACCTCGTACCCGAGGATCATCGCGAACATCGGCGAGAACGCGACCACCGGCACGGCGATGACGAGGTTGATCCAGAACAGGCGCCGGAACTGTCCGACGTGATCGCCGTGGCCCTCATGACCCCCGTGCCCGGAGTGGTCCTCGTGACCGGAGCGATCCTCGTGATCCTCGTGCCCGGAGTGACCCTCGTGCCCGGAGTGGTGCTCGTGACCGCCGTGGGCATCCTGGTCGTGGTGGCTGTCGGCGCCGGCGGGGTGTGCCGGCGCGTCGTGGTGCGCGTGCGGATCGGTCATGAGTGTTCCTTCCACGGGCTGTCTGCGAGCTCACCCCTACCCTATACCCCAATAGGGTATGCAAGTCAGGGGTGGACGGTGGGGTTCGCAGCGGGAGTCGAGCGCCGCGAACCCCACCTCGGTGTCACGCCATGTTGGCGGCGTACTTGGCGGGATCGGAGTCGAAGGCGGGCCCGCATCCGGCGCAGCAGAAGTAGTAGCGCTCGCCCTCGTGGTCCCGGAAGAGTCCCGCAGCCTCCGAGGCCTTCTTGCTCACGGGGCTGCCGACCATCACCGGGCAGGTGGTGAGGTCATCCCCGGCGCTGCCGGCGAGCAGATTCGCGCGCCCGTTTCCTGCCGCAGCAGGGTTCACTGCGCTGGTGCTGCAACAGCTGGCGGTCACCTCGGTGTCGTTCGTCATGCGGGATGATTCCTTTCTCGTTCTCTCCTGGTGGTGGGAGATGGTGCGTGCGTCGTCACTTGGCGACGCTCTTGAACCCGCGCAGGCGCAGGCTGTTGCCGACGACGAAGACGCTGGACAGCGCCATCGCCGCGCCGGCGAGCATGGGGTTGAGCATGCCGAGCGCTGCGACGGGGATCGCTGCGACGTTGTAGGCGAAGGCCCAGAACAGGTTGGTCTTGATGGTTCCGAGCGTCTTGCGCGAGAGTCGGATCGCATCGACGGCGCTGCGCAGGTCGCCCCGCACGAGCGTGATGTCGGATGCCTCGATCGCGACGTCCGCGCCCGTTCCCATCGCGAGCCCGAGGTCGGCCTGGGCGAGGGCGGGGGCGTCGTTGACGCCGTCGCCGATCATCGCCACGATCTTCCCCTCGCGCTGCAGCCGGGTGACCACATCGACCTTGTCCTTCGGGAGGACTTCGGCGATGACCTCTTCGATGCCCACCTCTGCGGCGATCTGCCGTGCCACGGCCTCGTTGTCACCGGTGAGCAGGATGGGGGTCAACCCGATCGCCTTGAACTGCGCGATCGCTTCGGCGCTGCTCGGCTTGACGGTATCCGCGACCACCAGGATGCCTCGTGCGCGTCCGTCCCAGCCCACCGCGACGACGGTCTTGCCCTCGCCCTCGGCGCGGGCCTTCGTCGACGCGAGTTCCCGGCTCAGCTTCTGCGACCACTCGGCGAGGAGCGATTCGCGGCCGACGAGAACGGCATGGCCCTCGACGACGCCCTGCACACCCTTGCCTTCGATGTTCGCGAAGTCCTCCGGCGTCGGCAGTGCTCCGATCTCCTGGGTCGCGCCCTTGGCGATCGCCTGTGCGATCGGGTGCTCCGAGGCATCCTCCAACGCCCCGGCCAGTCGCAGCAGTGTCGCGCGGTCGGTGTCGGCCTCCACGACGACGTCGACGAGGGTCATCTTGCCGCTGGTGACCGTGCCGGTCTTGTCCAGCACGACGGTGTCGACCTTGCGGGTGGATTCCAGAACTTCCGGGCCCTTGATGAGCACGCCCATCTGCGCTCCGCGCCCGGTGCCGACCAGCAGTGCCGTCGGTGTGGCCAGCCCCAGCGCGCACGGGCAGGCGATCACGAGCACCGCCACCGCCGCCGTGAAGGCCGCGGTCACCGGGAATCCTGCGCCCAGCCAGCCGCCGAGGGCGACGAATGCGATCACGATCACGATCGGCACGAACACCCCGGAGATCCTGTCGGCGAGGCGCTGGACCTCGGCCTTCCCGGTCTGCGCGTCCTCGACGAGCTGCGCCATCTGCGCCAGCTGCGTGTCAGCGCCGATCCGGGTCGCGCGGACCACGAGTCGACCGCCGACGTTCGTCGTGGCGCCGGTGACGGTGTCGCCCTCGGCGACCTCGACCGGTACGGCTTCGCCGGTGAGCATGGAGGCGTCCACGGCCGACGTCCCGGAGACGACGACACCGTCGGTCGCGATCTTCTCCCCTGGCCGCACGATGAACTCGTCGCCCACCCGGAGGTCTTCGACCGGGATCTTCGTCTCCACGCCACCGCGCAGCACGGCGACCTCTTTCGCGCCGAGTTCGAGGAGCGCGCGCAGGGCCGCGCCTGCCTGCTTCTTCGACCGCTTCTCGAAGTAGCGTCCGGCCAGGATGAACATCGTCACACCGGCGCCCACCTCGAGGTAGATGTTCGCCGCTCCATCGGAGGGAGCCAGCGCGAACTCGAAGGGATGCGTCATGCCCGGTGTGCCCGCCGTGCCGAAGAACAGCGCGTACAGCGACCACAGGAACGCGGCCGAGGTGCCCATCGAGATGAGCGTGTCCATCGTGGCGGTTCCGTGCTTGAGGTTCGTCCACGCGGCCTTGTGGAACGGCCAGGCGGCCCAGATGATCACGGGGGCGGCCAGGGCGAGCGAGGCCCACTGCCAGTAGGTGAACTGCAGCGCGGGGATCATCGCCATGGCGATCACGGGCACCGTCAGCACGATCGCGCCGATCAGCCGGTTGCGCAGGGAGAGCAGCTCGGGGTCGGCGTCGCCGACGTCTCCGTCCGCCCCTGCATCCTTCTTCTTCCCCTTCGGCGCTGGCAGGGCCGCGGAGTATCCGGTCTTCTCCACCTCGGCGATCAGCACCGCCGTGTCGTAACCGTCCGGGACCGTGACCTTCGCCTTCTCGGTCGCGTAGTTGACGGTCGCCACGACGCCCTCGAGCTTGTTCAGCTTCTTCTCGATGCGCATCGCGCAGGAAGCGCAGGTCATTCCGCCGATCTCCAGCTCGACGCCTGACCCCGCGCTCGGAGGTGCTGATGTACTCATGTGCTTTTCCTTCTCTTGACTGTGGCTGAGGACTGCAGCGAGCGGCCGCAGCGGAGGCGAGGTCCGACGGTCAGTGACCGTCGTCGTGCGCGCCGCCGTCGGCCGCGGCCTGGCCGTGAGCGGCGTCGACCACGAATTCGGCGGTGTGCACCTGGCCGTCCACCTGGAAGTCCAGGTACAGGAAGTACCGGCCGGCGGTCGGCGCCTCGGCGGCGAACTCGATCTCCGGACCGGAGGTCTCGCCCGCCTCGGGCTCGTCCCCCATGGCATGCACGTGCAGGTATGCGAGGTCGCCGTCACGCAGGGCGACGAGATGACCGAACGCCCCCAGGTAGGGCTCCAGGGCGGTGACCGGTGTGCCGTCCTTCGTCACGGTGAGCGTGAGATCCTCCGCCGATCCCGCCGTCAGGTCGCCGTCGAGCGAGACCGTGAAGCCATCGACCTGTGCGATCTGTGTCGGCTCCGGTGTCACCGGGGCGAACGCGCCCGCCACCTGGACGGTGCGGGTGAGAGTGAGCGAGGGGGCATCGGCGCCGGCGGGCGTGAAGTCCGCGAAGACGCGATAGGTCCCGGCTTCCGTCCATTCCCACGGCAGCGACCAGGTGCCCGTGCTCGCATCCAGCGTCGGGTGGACGTGGCGGAACTGGCTCCCGTCCGATCGCACCACGATGAGGTGCAGGTCTTTGTCGTGCGCGGTCGCATACTCCGTGACCGGGGTGCCCTCGGCGTCCTGGATCCGGAAGGTCAGCTCTCCGGCGATGCCCACTCCTGCGGGCGCCTCGACCGGCGACAGGACGTAGCCTTCCAGGCCGAGCGCGAGCCCCTTCAGGGTGTCCGCCGCGACGGTCGCGGATTCGTCCGTCGTCGTCGCACCGGTGTCGTGACCGCCGTTGTGGCTGTCCATTTCCGTGCCTTTCGTCCAGTCGTCGACAATGCTCGTGGGGATGACGGCGCTCGCGAGACCGAAGGCCCCGCCGAACGCCACCACCAGGCCGAGTCCGTAGAGGGTGAGCCGCGTGCCGGCGTTCATACCGTCCGCACCGCCGAATACCCGGCCTCCGTGACGGCGGCCAGAACCTGTGCGTCGTCCACGGCGCCGGAGCTCGTGACGACGAGCTTGCCGGTTTGCGCGCTCACCTGGATCTCGCCGACGCCGGGGATCTCGGCGACTTCTTCGCGGATCGACATCTCGCAGTGTCCGCACGTCATGCCGGTCACCTGGTACTCGTTCGTGGTCATCACGTCTCCATCTCGTTAGGGTGTACCCGTACTGGGTATCTCATCTTCCTCAACGGTATACCCATAAGGGGTATTCCGCGAACCGAATTTCGGCCTGTCTGGCTCGAGTCGAACCGTCGGCGGGCTGAGCCGAGGGCGCCCGTCGTCGGATCCGACGCACATCTCTGCGCGACGGATCCGACGAGAGCGCCGTGGGTGCTTCTTACTCGGAGGGTGTCGCCGTCCGGAGGCTCCGGCGCGCCCCCGCCACGTCATCCGACGGAATGACGAGGGTCGGGCGCGTGGCGTGATGGAGCACATTCGCCGACGTGCTCCCCAGCAGCGTCGCCTTGAATCCACGCAGACCCCGGGAGCCGAGGATGATCAGATCGACGTTCAATTCCTCGGCGGCGTCGACGATGGCCTCCGAGGCGGTGGCCATCGTCGACGAGATGAGCGGCTCGGCCTGCAGTCCCAGATCTCGGGCGAGCTGCGCGCCGTCGGCGGCGATCTTCTCCGACACGTCGAGCGCGGCGGCATCGAGGCCCTGCAGCTTCTCCAGCGCCGGATGGCCTTGGAGGTGTGCGGCGAAGCCTTCCAGCGGTTGGCGGGCGTAGAACAGCACCGCGGTCGCGCCGGGGAAGAGGCCGGCGACGGTGTGCATCGCGCTCTGCGCGTTGGGGGAGCCGTCGTAGGCGATGAGCAGTTTCGGAGAGGGCATCAGTGGTTCCTTCGTATCGATGGCGTGGTCGCTAGACCGACATGGCGTTGTCGGGTTGCAGGGCCGAGGCCCGTGGCTTCGTCATGGTGATCGCGGTGATGATCGCCCCGAGGAGAGCGAGGATCGCTGCGCCGATGAATGCGGCGGAGTACCCCTGGGTGAGCTCCACCGGGGAGGCGTCTGTGCCGGCGATGCCGTAGACGATCGCGGTGAGTACTGCGAGTCCGAGCGCAGAGCCGATCTGGTAACTGGTGCTGACCAGTCCGGACGCGACGCCGGTCTCTGCGGGCGGTGCCGCATTGATGGCGGTGCCGAGCGACGGCACGAACGCGAGCGACATGCCGAGCGCGGCCAGCAGGGACGCGGGCAGGACATCGACCGCGTAGTTGCCGTCAGGGCGGACGAAGGCGAGCCACGCTAGTCCGGCCGCGAGCAGCAGGAGGCCGCTGACGATCAGGGACTTCGCGCCGAATCGCTCCTGCAGACGCGGTGCCAGGGCGATCATGACGATCACGACCAAGCCGGTCATCGGAAGGAGTGCGGCGCCGGCGGCGAACGCACTCGCGCCGAGCACCTGCTGCAGGTACAGGTTCAGGAAGAACCACATCGACACCCAGGCCGCTCCGAGCATCAGCTGTGCCGCGTTCGCGGCACCCAGGAGCGGCGCGCGGAGCAGGCTCAGGCGCAGCAGCGGGTTGCGGCTGCGCGCCTGGATGACGAAGAAGATCACCAGCAGCACGATGCCCGCGGCCAGCATGCCCAGGGTTGACCAGGTGAGCCAGCCGACCTCGGGGGCGTTGACGACCGCGTAGACGACCGCGGCCAGTCCCACCGTCACCGTGATGGCTCCGCCGATGTCGATGGAGCCCGTCGCCTTGCGGACGGTGCGGGGGAGTGCGGTCGCGGTGAAGGCGAGCACGAAGAGCGCGATCGGCACCGTGACGTAGAAGACCCACGGCCAGCTCACGTACTCGGTCAGGACTCCGCCGAGGAAGACGCCGGCCGTGCCGCCGATCGGTGCGGCGGCCCCGTAGACGGCGAAGGCCTTGGGGAGATCGGATGTGCCTCCGAACAGCATCATCAGCAGGGTGAGTGCGGCGGGGGCGATCATCGCGGACCCGGCGCCCTGGATGGCGCGACCGGCGATCTCGACCCCGACGTTGCCGGCAGCCCCGGCCATGATCGACCCGGCGATCAGGACGAGCCAGCCGAGCACGAAGATCTTCCGCGCACCGAAGGCATCGGACAGGCGGCCTCCCAGCAGGAGCAGGCCACCGAAGGCCACGACGTAGGCATTGAAGACCCAGGACAGGGACTCGGGGGTGAAGCCGAGGGCGCGCTGGATGTCGGGGAGGGCGACGCCGATGATCGAGGTGTCCATGATGACCACGAACTGTGCGGTGGCGATCAGGACGAGCCCGAGCCACCGCTTCGCTCGTGACATGGGTGGGGGTGTGGACATGTTCTTTCCTCCTGTGAAGCTGTGCCGGACGACCCGGTCGCGGTGTAGCCTATACCCATGGGGGGTAGGGGTGCTCGGGTGTGATCAACGCATCATCGATGGCGCCGACGCCGCGCGGTTCGTCGCGACGGTCGAGGAACGCCTCGAAGAAGGGGCGTTCGCGCCGGATCTCGGGATCTCCTCACGCGACTCGCGGGAAGGGTGAGACGGGGGCACGCCGCCGTGGGCACAGCGTCAGCCGCGATCCCGGATGGTTCGGACCTTGACGCCTACGAGGCCATGAAACGGAAGACCGCGACGAAAGCCGCGAGCAACAGGAGAGTGGCGTTGAACGGTACGGACTTCGCTTCGCGGATGCGGATGTGGATCACGATCGCGACGGCCTGAAGGAGTACGAGTCCTATGGCGGCGATCGGCGTCAGGATCGGGGCGATGCCGGTGAGCCACGGCAGGATCAGCCCGATCGCTCCCAGGATCTCGAGTGTGCCGACGGCCTTGATGATCGCGGGCGACGCCGAGCGGGTCCAGCTCATCGTCTGCGCCAACTCCGCCTTCGAGCGGAGTATCTTCGCGCCGCCCGTGAACAGGTAGAGGAGGGCGAGTAGACCGGAAACGATCCAGACGGCGATGTTCATCGGGTGTCCTCGGCCACGGTCATCGGGATCTCCACCTCATACTCGTGAGCGCCGATCCAGAGCACCGCGTCTCCAGGGTCGGCGGAGGCAGGAATGTCGACCTGGCCACTGAAAGCGCGGTCGACGATCGCGATGTCGCCCAGCGAGACGGTGCCGTCAGGCCCCCGCCATTCGACGGAGACCAGCGGCCACGGCTCATCGAACGAGTGGTTGGTGTCGTTGCAGGGGCCCCAGTACCGTCCGCTGACCGTGACGGTCTGATCCGCCGTGGTGGACGTCGGCGACGCGGTCGCCTCCACAGCGACGCACGCCCCGGACGACTGCCCCGCGCAGCCCGTCACGACCAGCGCGGCGAACGACAGGGCGACGGCGCTAGCGGTGCGGCGGCTCCTCATCGACGACATGCTCATTGATACCGCGTCTGAAGACGGTGCGGCGCACTTCGACTTCGAATCGATACCCGGCGTCGACAGGGGGTGCAGCGCGCGGAGGCGAGTAGCCTCAGTCCATGGGAACTCTCGAGTACAACAGCTCACGACCTCCGATCGAGGTCGATGATGCGACGTTGGCGCACCTAAAGATCGTGATCGGGACGAAGCTGCGCCGCCACGAGAGCTTCATGATGACGTGGCTGCCGGAGGTGAAGAATCCTGCCGGCCGTCTCACGATCTGGATGCACCCGGCGATTCCGCTGATCTTCGCGTACGAAGGCTCGAAGATGCCGGAGATCGACACGAAGCGGATCGAGCACATGATGGAGAACCTCAACGCCCGCGGAGAACTCGTCCTCGATCAGCTCGGATAGGTCCGCCATCCGTCGTTCTCTCGGCCGATCCGCGTTCGCTTTCGCCGGCGTCATGCTCATGGCCCTGAGGCGTGCACGGCGCCCGCTCGCCTGAGGTCGGCTCCGGCGGGTGCTCCCTATAGTTGGGGCATGCAACGGCGCTCCGCTCTGGTCCTCGGCCTTACTGCACTTCTGCTCCTGACAGGCTGCACATCGGCAGCGGTTGCCGGCGGTGGATCCACCGCTCCGAACAGCGAGGCCACCGCATCGCCGACCGCGGAGTCACAGGAGCTGGACGCCGCCGCGCAGCAGGCCCAGGCGTGGTTGGATGCGGCCGTCGTGCCTCCGGGGGCCGTGCGCGTTGCTGACAGCCCCGCCTCGTTCAACTCGTATCAGGGGTGGCCGTGCACGCCGGTCGCCGAGCTCAAGGGGTACTGGACCCTCGCAGACTCGACCGTCGCCGAAGCCGCGAACTGGTTGCAGGAGAACCCGCCCGCCGACCTCGTCATCACGACCGGGACCGAGCCGCAGTCGGAAGACGCGAACCTCGACGGCGTGCTCGTCGGCTACATCCCGGCAGACGAGTCGCAGCAGGGCATCGTCTACACGGTCGCGAAGATGGATCCGGGCATCGCGATCAGGGCAGAGGTCGCGGCCCTCAGCGCGTCCGCGACGTGTGCTTCGCTCGCCCCCGGCGAGACCTGGGGCAAACCGGGACAGGGCTGAGCGCCTCCGCGGCCGCAAGCATGGTGACGCTCGCTACCCGGCGGGAACGCAGACCGAGGCCGACGTGAGGTGGATCAGGCCGTCGATGCTCGAGGTGTCTTTGATGCCCAACCGGGCGATGGGGAGGGTCTCGCTGTAGCGGATGTCCTCGTGCATCGCCCTGTCCTTCTCGTAGCCGGCCTGGTCCCACACCGCGAGGATCCGCTCGACAGATCGGGTGTTGTCGTCGGTGCGGAACCCGATCTGCACCTCGCGCCGTGTGCCGGCGCCCTCCGTGCACGGCGTCGAGATCATCGACAGTGTGGAGGCGTCCAGCGGTGCGCCCGAGGCATCGACGACCGTTCCCGAGGCGGCCGCGAAGGACGCGCCGATGATCTCCCGCATGTCGCTCTCGACCGCCGGCGCCGTCGCCGGCTCAGCGGAAGGGCGCGTCGGGATCGGATCCGCAAAGGGGTCGGCTCCTGGCCGCAGCCCGCACTGCGGCGTCCGACTGTCGAGAACGGGCAGCGAGACCGACGTCCCCGAGCCGGCGGTCACCCCCATGCTCGCGACGGGGCGGTTGACCGCATAGTCGATGGTCAGCGTTCCCTGCTCCTCGGTCACGGCATAGCCGCCCATCGAGAACGGCTGGTAGGCGTTGTCACCCGACGTCATCGCGACCTGGGTGACGATGAACGCGCCATCCTGCCGGTACACCGTGCCGCTCGACCCCATCAGGAATGCGCGCTCGACGACCACGTATCCGGTGTCGCATCCACCGTGCAGCACGGGCGTCACGTTCACCTCGACGGTCAGGACCGAGGCGAGGGCCGCGAGGGCTCCGGCGCACGAGGCGAGGACGATGCCGATGACCTTCAGCGGCAGCATCCATCGTGGCGCTTCGACGCTCCACAGTCCGACGCAGAGGGCGGCGAACGCGAGGAACACGGACAGCGTCAGCAGACTGCGCTCGTCCAGTGGGCCGATGAGGACGGATGCGGTCCCCGACGATGCGGACGACACCGTGACCACCCAGAACACGACGGCCGTGGCGAATGCGAACACCCCGCCCGCGACCCATGTGACTGTGCGTCGAGGGGAGCGTGGGGCCGGAGTCACGTCTGAAGCCTAGGCGGCGCCAGGGCTCGAGCCGCGCGATCCCCAGCCGACTCTCGGCTCCCCGGGTCTGTGCGACTCGCCGAGTGCACGGCTTGTCCGCGAGCGCACGGCTTGTCGACGCAGGCATCCGGTGCATTCGGCGGCAAGCCGTGCACTCGGCGAGTCGCACAGACCCGGGGAGCCGAGAGTCGGCTGGGGATCGCG
>NZ_PCPA01000026.1 GCF_002979515.1 Microbacterium sp. MYb54
AGGGGGTGCCGGTGGGCTTGCCAGCACGGGAGCGGAGATCGCGCCGGTGCTGGCCGCGGGCATGCTGGTCTTCCTCGCCGGGCTCGCCCTGGCGATGCGTCGACGCCCACGCGTCTGAGGTCGGTGGTCCTGCACCGGCCGCTGGGCGGCGTCAGCGGCGGTCCTGCTCCAGGGTGGTGTGTGCCAGCCCTCGTGCCACCTCGAACGGCGCAGCGAAGGTCTCCATCCCGACCGTGACGATCGCGCCTTCGTAGAGCAGCATCATGGCCTTCGACATCAGCGTGGGATCCGAGAGACCGGCGTCGCGGCACAGCTCGAGGAACAGCTCGAGCAGCCACGCCTTCTGACGGGAGACCTCGGGGAAGACCGGATGGCCGTCGTGGCCGTCGCCGATCTCCGCCCTGGCGTTGATCGCGCTGCACCCTTTCGGGCTGTACTCGTCGGACCACGTGATCGCCGCGTCGAAAACGGTCAGCACCCGCTCGATGCCGGCCTCGGGCACGCTCTCCAGGTGTCGGGCGACGTGTGCGCGCCACAGGGCATCGCGGTGCTGCAGGTAGGCGACCACCAGGGCCTCCTTCGAGCCGAAACGGTCGTAGAGCGTCTTCTTCGTGACCCCGGCCGCCTCCGCGATCGTGTCGACACCCACCGCATGGATGCCGCGTTCGTAGAAGAGCCGTGATGCCGCGTCGAGGACGCGGGTGGCGCCCGGTGTGAGCGGGGCGAGTTCGGGAACGGAAACGGCCATGTCCCCATCATATCCGCTCGACTATACAAACCTGTATAGTCGAGCAAATGAGTAAACAGATCGGTGTACTTCATGTCACGGTGACGGTGCTGGCCGCCGCCGCGTTCGTCGTGAGCTGGAGCTCGGGCTTCCTCGTTCCCGCGATCGCCGCCGACTCCGTTGACGCCGTCTCGCCGTTGGGCCTGCTGGTGTGGCGATTCGTGCCGCTCGCGCTGATCCTGGTCATCATCGTCGTGAGCACGGGGGCGGCTCGGGGCGTCACGCGGGCGGACGTCGGGCGGCAGGCGCTCATCGGCCTCTTCGCGCAGTTCGGCTACTGCGCAGCGGTCTATGCGGCGATCGGGGCGGGAGTCGCGACCGGCACGACCGCTCTGATCGATGCCGTGCAGCCCCTCATCGTCGCGGTCCTGGTCGGTCCGCTGCTGGGGTTGCGCGTCCGGGGCGCGCAGTGGGTCGGGCTCCTCGTCGGGGCGGGGGGAGTGCTGCTGGTCGTGCGATCGCAGCTCGACGGATCCGAGGCGCACCCGATCGCGTATGTCTGGCCGGCACTGGCGATGGCGTGCCTGATCATCGGTACCTTCCTCCAGCGCCGGTCGGCTCCGCGGACCGACACCCTGGTCACCCTGGCCATCCACGTCACCGTGACGGCCGTGGCGCTCCTGCCGATCGCCGCGATCTTCGGAGCACTCGTGCCCCCGGCATCCGTCTCGTTCTGGCTCGCCGCGGGATTCGCGGCGGCCTTCCCGACTCTCGCCGCCTACGGACTGTATTGGTGGCTGCTCCGTCGGGTGGGCATCACGGCCCTGAACGCCCTGCTCTTCCTCGTCGCCCCGACGACCGCGGCTGCGGGCGCGCTGCTGCTCGGCGAGCCGCTCACGGCCATCACCCTCCTCGGATTCGTCCTGTGCGCGGCGGGCGTCGCGGCCGTGCTGGTGAGCGAAGCGCGCGCCGGGGGCGAGGCCGAGCGCGATGTTACGATGGCGACGGCAGCTGCGAGGGAGTGACGACCCTCCGCCCTCCGGGGCAGGCGGCTCCCGCGCGTCCGGCGTATCGACGAGAGGCCGATGAGCGATCGGCGAAGGTGTGGTGGCACCGCGATCTAGCCCCCGCCCGCACCTCCAGGGCTTTCGCCACCTGGAGGAATCATGTCGTCATCCGACCCCGCTCGCACTCTCGCCACTCAGCTTCCCGACACGCCACCCGGCGCGCGGATCACCCTCATGGGACACGTGCATCGGCGCAGGGAACTCGCCACCGTGTCGTTCCTGATCCTGCGTGACCGCACGGGACTCGCGCAGATCGTGTTCCGGCCCGAGCAGCTCCCGACCGCCGGTCTTCCCGGGGAGGAGACGGTCGTGCGCATCGAGGGCACGGCGACCGCGAACGCCCACGCCCCCGGCGGCATCGAGGTGACGGCGCCCGAGATCACCTTGCTCTCGGAGCCGGCACGCACGCCGGTCGTCGAGCTGTGGCGGCCCACGCTCGACGCCGCGCTCCCCACCGTGCTCGACCATGCGGCGGTGACCTGGCGGCACCCCGCTCAGCGTGCGAAGTGGGAGCTGGCCGCAGCGAGCCTGCGCGGCTTCCGCCGCACGCTCGACGCCGAGGGATTCACCGAGATCCAGACGCCGAAGCTCGTCGACTCCGTGACCGAGTCGGGGGCGAACGTGTTCCCCGTCGACTACTTCGGCACGACGGCCTACCTCGCGCAGAGCCCGCAGTTCTTCAAGCAGCAGCTCGTCGGCGTCTTCGAGCGCGTCTACGAGACGGGTCCCGTCTTCCGCGCCGAACCGCACGACACGGTCCGCCACCTCGCCGAGTACGTGTCGCTCGACGCCGAGCTCGGCTTCATCCGTGACCACCGCGATGTGCTCACGCTGCTGCACCGGGTCCTGCTCGGCATGCTCGACGGCATCCGCACCGAGAGCGGCGACGCGGTGGAGCGCCTCGGATTCGCACTGCCGTCGATCCCCGACGAGATCCCGGTGATCCACTTCCAGGACGCACTGCGGCGGGTCGGCGCCCCGGACGACGAGCCCGACCTGGCGCCGGCGCACGAGCGTGCCCTCGGCGAGTGGGCCAAGGAGCGGTACGGCAGCGACGTGCTCGCCGTGGAGGGGTATCCCATGCGCAAGCGGCCCTTCTACACCCACCCTCAGCCCGACGACCCGCGGTGGAGCAACAGCTTCGACCTGATCTTCCGCGGCCTCGAGCTCGTGACCGGTGGACAGCGATTGCACCGTCACTCCGACTACGTCGCGGCCATCGAGGCGCGGGGGGAGTCGCCCGACGCCTACGAGTCCTACCTCTCGGCCTTCGCGCACGGCATGCCGCCGCACGGAGGGTTCGCCATCGGTCTGGAGCGCTGGGTGTCGCGGCTCATCGAGGCGTCCAACATCCGGGAGGTGACCCTCTTCCCGCGCGACCTGCACCGGCTCACGCCGTGATCCCCGCGGTCGCGGTGGGCGTAACATCTGTTCCATGAGGTTCAACCGCTCCGCATGGTGGTGGCTGCGATAGCAGCCGGTTGAAGCATGTTCACGGGCTGCACGGCAGTTCGTGACAGCACCCGAGAACTCCGTGCGGCTCCCGATTCTTGGGAGAGACAGATGGATTCGTTCACCGCGACCGCGCAGCGATCGATGGAGGTCGCCGATGCCGTGGCCCGGAACCCGGAGAGGTTCCGCGTGCTCACGGGCGAACGGCCGACGGGGCCCCTTCACCTCGGGCATTACTTCGGCACCATCCGGGAGCGGGTGCGGCTGCAGGACGCCGGGGTCGAGACGTTCCTCGTGCTCGCCGACTACCAGGTCATCACCGACCGGGACACGACGGCGCACGTGCGCGAGAACGTGTACGGCGCCGTGCTCGACTACCTCGCCGCCGGGATCGATCCTGCGCGCACGACGATCTTCACGCATTCGTCGATCCCGGCCCTGAACCAGCTGCTGCTGCCGTTCCTCAGCCTCGTCACCGAAGCGGAGCTGCACCGGAACCCGACGGTCAAGTCGGAGCTGGAGGCGTCGGGACGGGCGCTGAGCGGGCTGCTGCTCACCTATCCGGTGCATCAGGCCGCCGACATCCTGTTCTGCAAGGGCAACCTCGTGCCGGTGGGGAAGGACAACCTGCCGCACGTGGAGATGACGCGCGTGATCGCCCGGAGGTTCAACGAGCGCTACGCCCCGATCTTCCCCGTTCCGGATGCGCTGATCACCTCGACTCCCGAGGTGCCAGGACTGGACGGCAGGAAGATGTCGAAGAGCTACGGCAACGCGATCGCCCTGTCGATGACGGCGGATGAGACGGTCGCCACGATTCGCCGGACGCGAACGGACCAGGACCGGCGGATCACGTTCGATCCGGAGCGACGGCCGGGTGTCTCTGCGCTGCTGTCGACGGCCGCCCTGTGCCTGGATGTCACGCCGGAGGAATTGGCGGACGACATCGGCGACGGTGGTAGCGGCGAGCTGAAAGCGGTGACTGCAACGGCGGTGAACGACTTCCTGGCGCCCCTGCGGGAACGGCGTCGAAGCTTCGCCGCGGATGAGGAGCTCGTGCGCTCCATCCTCCGGCGCGGCAACGAACACGCCCGCGAGATCGCGGATGCGACCCTCGACGAGGTGCGCGAGGCGATGGGGACCGTGTACTAGGTGCCGGGGGAATCGAGGCCGGTTGCTCGTTACGGGCGGCGGGCCTCGATGAGGTGACGGGTTGAGTGGGCGATGAACGGCCCGTCCTCCTGGATGAGTTCGTGCAGGGCTCGAAGCCGGTCGCGACTGTTCTCGACCGTGAACCCGGGCACCCACCAGATCACCTTGCGCAGGAGATAGACGGCTGCAGCGACATCCCGGATCTCGATGCGGAGTCGCGCCGTGCGCAGGTCGACGATCTCGAGGCCGGCAGCTTCGGCGGCGGCGACCTCGTCATCGGAGTGACGGCCGCGACGCGCCTCGGGCTGCGGCCCCAGGAAGAACTCGATGAGCTCGAACGCGCTCGCCGGTCCGACGTGCTGGGCGAAGTACGTGCCGCCGGGTTCGAGCACCCTGGTGATCTCCGACCACCAGATCGTCGCGGGATGCCTGCTGGTGACCAGGTCGAAGGCCTCATCCGCGAACGGCAGGGGTGGCTCGTCCGGATCGGCGACGACCACCACGCCCCGGGGGCGGAGTAGCTGCGTCGCGCGGAGGACGTTCGGGGGCCACGACTCGGTCGCCGCGGCGGTCGGCGGAATAGCCGCTGCTTCGGCCAGGACCTCACCACCGCCGGTCTGGATGTCGAGTGACGCCGAGGCCGCGACGAGACGGTCGGACAGCAGGCGGGCATAGCCCCAGGGCGGGCGTTCTTCCGTTGCACGGCCGTCCAGCCAGGCGAAGTCCCACCCGGTGACGTCTGCAGTGTTTCCGGCCTCGATCAGCGTCTCGAAGGAATCCGTCATGGATCGATTCTCCCAGTGGAGCGGATGCGCCGGAACGGATGAGCGCGTGTCGATGTCGGCGACCATCCTCGCTCAATCGCCTCCGATGACCGCGCACGGTGGAGACTGTGCGTGAGTGCTGAGCTGCACAAAGAGGAGAACGATGACGACCGTGTTCCCGCGTTCCGTCTCCGTGGTGATCCCGGTGCGTAATGATGCACGCCTGCTGGAGGTGTGTCTGGGCGCCCTCGCCCGGCAGACCCGGCAGCCCGACGAGATCGTCATCGTCGACAACGGCAGCAGCGATGACACGGTCGCCGTCGCCGAGAGGTTCGGTGCACGGGTCGTGAGCGAGCCGATCCAGGGGATTCCCCGAGCATCCGCGGCCGGCTACGACGCGGCGACCGGCGACATCATCGCACGGCTCGACGCCGACTCTCGGCCGGCACCGGACTGGCTCGCGCGGATCGAGCGCACCTTCCGCACCCGCGAAGACGTCGATTTCGTCACCGGAGAGCCGCGCTTCTACGGCTCGACCCCGTTGGTGCACTGGATGGGGGAGCACCTCTACATCGGCGGCATGTATGCGTCGATGGCTCCTGTGCTCGGGCACGCGCCCCTCTACGGATCGAACATGGCGATGCGTGCCTCCGCCTGGCGGACGCTGAGCGCCGAGGTGCACCGCGAGCAGACGAACATCCATGACGACTTCGACCTGTCGTTCCACATCCGGCCGGGGATGACGGTGCTGAGGGATCGGGATCTCGTCGTCGAGGTGTCGGCGCGGCCGTTCCAGGACTGGGCGTCGCTTCGACGGCGGTTGAGCTACGTGGTGCCGACCGTGCGGCTGCATCTGGCGGAGGAGCCCCTGCATCGGCGGCGGCAGGCACGCCGCGAGGCCGACCGGTCGTCGGTCGGTCAGTGACGCGGCCGGTGCTCGGCGCGTGATTCAGGCGCGAGCCCGCGAGTAGAGATCGAGCAGGTCTGCGGTCAGCTGATGCGGTGTCGTCTCGCTCGGGCTGTGCCCTGTCGGGTACGCGCGGAACTCCGCATCGATGTCGTGGGCGAATCGTGCGTGGGCGGCGAGCGGCCACAGATCGTGCGAGCCGGCGACGACGAGCTTGGGGATCGGCAGGGTTCGCACACGGCTGCGCAGATCGGGCGCGACCATCATCAGGCCGACGATCTCGTCGACGCTGCGCCGGCTCGTGAGCGCGAACCGGGAGCGCACGAACTCGAGCCGCCGAGGGGGGACCCGGTTCTTGTTCGTCACGATCCCCCAGATCATGAGGCCGGCTCCGCGGTGAGGGGTGGTGATCGGGGCGAGCGGGCCCAGCCACTTCATACTCGCGAAGACATTGCCCGAGCCCGGGGGAGTGGTCAGCAGCGTGAGGGAGCGGACGAGGTCGGGGCGGCGGATGGCGACCAACTGAGCGACGATGCCGGCGAACGAGTAACCCAGCAGATGCGCCGGGGCGCCTGCGTCGAGGAATGCGATGAGGTCGGCGACGAACAGCTCGTAGGTATACGCAGAGTTCGCCCCTGCTGCGTGCGACTCGTACTGCCCGGCGATGTCGAACGACTGCACGAAGTAGCCAGCCCGTGCCAGTAGCGGCAGCATCAGGGCGAAATCCTCTTTGGAGCCCGTCGCCCCCGGCACCAGGACCACGCGTGGCTGCGCCGGATCGCCCAGCGAGACGACGGCGAGGTCTCCGCTCGGAGCCGAGAACCACGACCTCACCGAACCTTCCGGAGGGACTGTCCAATCGACGTCGCCGATGGCCGCGTCGAGGGATGCCGGGGCGCCGGGCGCCCGTCCGCTCCTCGAATCAGTCGACACGCTGACAAGGTACTCCTCGGCTCCCCCGGGGAGAAGATCCACGCGCCGCGAGGTCGGGGCTTGTCATTGCTGGCACGTAGTGCCAAGATGATGGCACTTCGTTTCTAGCCACGCTGGCGTGGAGATTGGTGGCAATGATGCCCCTCACCTTGGACCCAGAGATCGCTGTCCTGTTCGCAGCTCTCGCCGATGCTCCCGCGGCGACGCCGACGGACCGCGGCGACGCCATCGGGCTCCGTGATGCCGCGAATGCGGGACTGGAGCAGATGAACCTCATCGAGCCCGAGTCGCCGAACGTCACGCGAGCCGATCACTTCGTCGAGACCGCCGACGGCTCCCGGATCCTCGTGCGGTGGTATCGCCGTACCGGGCAGCAGACGCGCTCTGCTGTCGTCTACATGCACGGCGGGGGGATGATCTGCGGTTCGCTGGCGAGCTATGACCGACTCGTGGCCAAGTATGTCGAGGTGACCGGAGTGCCTTTCCTGTCGATCGACTATCGGGTGTCGCCGGAGTTCCCCGGCACCACGCTGATCGACGACAGCTTCGCCGCGCTGCGCTGGTTCGTCGAGCGTGCCGACGAGTTCGGTGTGGATCCGACGCGTATCGCGGTGATGGGCGACTCGGGTGGGGGAGGCGTCGCCGCCGGCGTCGCCATCGCGGCCCGTGATGCCGGGATCGCCCTCGCGAAGCAGATCCTGATCTACCCGATGCTCGACGACCGGAACGTCATCCCCGATCCCGAGATCCAGCCGTTCGCCACGTGGACCTACGACAACAACTTCACCGGATGGAACGCCCTGCTCGGCGATGCGCGCGGGACGGATGCCGTGACACCCCGCTCCGCGCCGGCCCGGCTCACGGACTTCGAGGGGCTCGCCCCGGCCTTCATCGACGTGGGGGAGCTCGACATCTTCCGCGACGAGAGTCTCGCCTATGCTCTCGGGCTCGTACGTGCAGGCGTCTCCACCGAGCTGCATGTGCGGCCGGGAGTACCGCACGCGTTCGATCGGCTGGCGCCCACGAGCGGTGTCGGCAGCCGGTCGTGGGAAGACCGGCACCGCGTCATCCAGTCCGTCTGATCGTGCCGGAGAGCCCCGTCTCGGGCAGGGCTCTCCGGAAACCGCGGTGGCATACTGAGACCTGGCTGCGAGAGGGGGCTCCATGGTTCTGATCATCCGTCCCGTCAAGGGTCCGGACGACGGGTATGAGAACGGACAGGTGGCCGACCGCACCGCGGTCCGTCGGGCCGCCGTCGACCTCATGTCGAACGCGGGCTTCTCCGAGGTGACGGTCGATGACATCGTCGCCAGGGTGGGGATCTCGCGCCGCACCTTCTTCCGTCTCTTCGCGGGCAAGCATCAGGTGGTCTCGTCCGATCACGGCGTGTACTACGACGAGGTGTGCGGCTACCTTCTGCGCAGCGACGGAGACCGCACGCTCGCGCGAGCGGCCGAGGCCGCCCAACTCGTTCTGGAGGGTCTCACCGCGGTGCACTCCGATGCGGTGGTCCGTGCCGCGATCGTGAACTCCGACGATGCCCTGGTCGCCGAGGAGAGCAGTTGGTTCCTGCTCTACCAGTCCACTCTCGCGGAGTTCCTCACCCAGCCCCAGGGGGACACCACGTCCCTCGAGGCGGAGATGCTGTCGGCGTCCATCGTCGCCGCCGTCCGGGTCACGCTCCGGGACTGGCTCGCCGATCCCGCGATTCCCGCGGTCGAGCGGTTGAGGGCGGGCATCCGGCTGCTGCAGTCCGACTCGTCCGCCCTGCCGACCAGACGCAGCGTAGCGATCATCGAGACGGCGCTGAGCGTCGACGAGATCGCCGCGAGATTGGCGGAGTGAGGCGCGGATCGGGAGCGAATCGGGTTTAGTTGCGCTTTCGCAACTAACGGCGTATGGTTGACCTCGATCAACTTTCTACGCAGGAGCGTTCCCCCGTGACAAACACCCCATCCTCAGCCCCCGAGACGACGCGCTCGGCACGCGAGGTCTTCACCGCGATCTCCGGCCTCGTCGTCGGCATGTTCGTCGCCGTGCTCTCGGGCACGGTCGTGTCGACCTCGATGCCGGTCATCATCGCCGACCTCGGCGGCACCCAGTCCCAGTACACCTGGGTGATCACCGCGAGCCTTCTGGCGACGGCCGTCTCGACCCCCATCTGGGGCAAGCTTGCCGACCTCGTCGACCGCAAGGTGCTCGTCCAGATCTCCCTCATCCTCTTCACGGTCGGTACCGTGATCGCCGGCTTCTCGACCGACACGAACATGCTCATCGCTGTCCGCGTCATCCAGGGCATCGGCGTCGGCGGCCTGATGTCGCTCGTCATGATCGCCGTCGCCCTCATCATCTCCCCGCGTGAGCGTGGCAAGTACATGGGCGTCGTCGGTGGCATCATGGCCCTCGGCACCATCGGCGGCCCGCTGCTCGGCGGACTCCTCACGGACGTCTGGGGCTGGCGCTCCAACTTCTTCGTCGGCGTGCCTTTCGCGATCCTCGCCCTCGTGCTGCTGCAGTTCACGCTGCACCTGCCCAAGCCCCAGCGCGACACCAAGGTGTCGATCGACTACTTCGGCATCGTGCTTCTGGCCGTCGGCGTCTCGACCCTTCTCATCTGGGTCTCGATGGGTGGCAACCAGTTCGATTGGGACTCCTCGACCAGCATCATGCTCGCCGTCACCGCAGGCGTCGCGATCGCCGCGTTCATCACGGTCGAGTTCTTCGTCAAGGAACCGATCGTGCCGATGTCGCTGTTCCGCAACCGCACCTTCACCCTGTCCGTGATCGCCTCGATCGCCATCGGTGTCTCGATGTTCGCCACCTCGGTGTTCCTCGCACAGTACTTCCAGCTCGCCCGTGGCGCCACGCCCACCGAGTCCGGCCTCATGACCATCCCGATGATCATCGGCCAGATGGGTGCGTCGATCATCATCGGCCAGCTCGTGAGTCGCTTCGGCAAGTGGAAGGGCTGGATGCTCACCGGCTCGGTCCTCGCGACCATCGGCGTCAGCCTGATGGCCACCCTCCGCTACGACACTCCGTTCCCGCTGGTCGCCGTCTACATGTTCGTGCTCGGCGCAGGCCTCGGCATGGTCATGCAGAACCTCACGCTCATCGTGCAGAACGACACCGCGCCCCAGCAGCTGGGTGCCGCCTCGTCGAACGTGAACTTCTTCCGCACGATCGCCGGCACCATCGGCGTCACCGTCATGGGATCCCTGCTGTCGACCAGCGTCGCCACCTACATGACCGACGCCCTCAAGGGATTCACGCCGACGACACCGGATGAGATCGACGCGCTGCAGCACCTCGCATCGGGCGACGTGCCGAAGGTCGCACAGCTGCCCGACACGATCCGCGCGATCGTGGAGAGCGCGTACGGTCACGGCATCGCGGACTCGTTCATCATCGCGATCCCGCTCGCCGTCCTCGCCATCATCGCGATCGCGTTCATCAAGAACAAGCCGCTGTCGACGAAGAACGCCGCAGAGCAGATGCTCGAGCAGGCCGAGGAATCGGTGATCGAGGTCGCCGAGGCCGAGGTCGGCGGCTCGCTCTCGACCGGAACCATCCGGCTCGAGGGTGTGGGACCCGCTCCCACGACGGGCTCGGTGACCGTGCTCGAGCGTGAGCGCAAGCCCGAGGAGCAGGACGGGGAGCGCTGAGACCATGGCCTCCGCAGCGGTCGTGCCGACGGATGTCGACAGCGCGCTCGGCGACCTCCAGGCGCACCTGAACCTCATCTTCGCGAGGACCAGGTCGCTGTGGAAGGAGTCGGCGGCGAGGGTTCACCCCGAGCTGCAGGTGGGTGGCTACAAGCTGCTGACCTTCATCGATCGGGCCGGCACCGCCAACGCCCATGAGCTCGCCGAACGCTTCGAGATGGACAAGTCGGTCATCAGCCGTCAGGTGCGGATGCTGGAGGAGCTGGAGCTTCTCGAGTCCCACCCCGACGAACGCGACGGTCGGCTCCGCGTTCTGACGGCGACCGTCTCCGCACGTGCATCCCTCGCCGAGGTCCGCCGCGAGTACGGTACGCGCCTGCGGGCCGTCGTCGATGAGCTGACTCCCGACGAGATCCATGCGGCATCCAAGGTCTTCCGGCTGCTCGCAGAGGTCTGACCCGAAGCCCCGCTGTCACGATCGACAGCGGGGCTTCGCCGTACACTGGCGAGCATGAGCGCCTCGCCCGACGCCCCTTCCGATGCCCCTGCCGTGACCCCGGCATCCGCCGACTCCTCCGACCGGTTGGGAGACGGAGAGCTCGACCAGGCCGTCACCAGGGTCGAGCAGGAGCTGGGGCGGCTCTTCGCGCGGATCCGCATCGGGTGGCGCGAGGCTGCGGCCACCGTGCACCCCGACCTGCAGCCCCTCGGCTATCAGGTGCTGACCTCCATCGCGACGGGCAAGGCGACATCGGCCGGTGCGATCATCGAACGGCTGCAGACCGACAAATCGGCGGTGAGTCGTCAGGTGCGACAGCTCGAGCAGCTGGGCCTCGTCGAGAGTGTGCCCGACCCGGAAGACCGCAGGGCCCGCGTGCTCGTGGCGACCGACCTCGCGCAGGAGCGGGTGGCGCTCGCCCGCTCCCAGTACGAGGGGCGCATCGGCGAGCGCCTGCGCAACTGGACCGCCGCAGACCTCGACCATTTCGCCGACCTGCTCGCGGGCCTCGGCGGCTGAGGGGGAGCTGAGGGGAATACGGCGCTCCGTTCGCGCCTTACCTCCCTCTGTGACTCTCTACGAATCGGCCGTTTTCGGCGCCCTGCAGCTGTCCAACCGCGTCGTCATGGCGCCCCTCACCCGCACCCGTGCGGACGACGACGGTGTGCCCACCGCGACGATGGAGGAGTACTACCGGCAGCGCGCGGGGCAGGGGCTCATCATCTCCGAGGGCGTCTGGCCGGTGGCAGAGGGCAAGTCGTACCCCGGGCAGCCGGGCATCGTGACGCCCGCGCAGATCGAGGCGTGGAAGCCGATCACAGAGGCGGTTCACGACGCCGGCGGAACGATCGTCATGCAGCTCATGCACGGCGGCCGCGTGGGGCATCCCGCGATCTCCGGGGCGGCGCGCGTCGTCGGCCCCAGCGCGCTCGCAGCCCCCGGACAGACGCGCACGCCCGAGGGCAAGGCCGACCTGCCGGTCGCCCACGCGCTCACCCTCGACGAGATCCCTGAGGTCGTCGAGCAGTTCGCCCAGGCAGCGCGCAACGCGATCGCTGCCGGCTTCGACGGCGTCGAGGTGCACGGTGCGAACGGCTACCTCGTGCACGAGTTCCTGTCTCCGGTGTCGAACATCCGCGACGACCGATACGGCGGATCGCCCGAGAACCGCGCGCGTTTCGCGATCGAGGTCACCGCGGCCGTCGCCGCCGCAGTAGGAGCCGACCGCACCGGCATCCGGCTCTCGCCGCAGCACAACATCCAGGGTGTGCTCGAAGAGGACGACGCCGACGTCCGCGCGACCTACACTGCTGTGGCCGAGGGGTTCGCCCCGCTCGGCCTCGCGTTCATCGATGTCCTCAATGCCGACCCGGCGGGAGAGCTCGTGCAGCACATCCGTCGCACGGCGGGCGCCCCGCTGATCGTCAACACCGGCTTCACGCTCGAGACGACCAGGGAAGATGCCGAGGCACTCGTCGCGGACGGATGGGCGGATGCCGTCGCCGTCGGCCGCCCCGTGATCGCCAACCCCGACCTGGTCGAGCGCTGGATCCAGGGAGCCGAGCTCAACGATCCGCGGCCGGAGCTGTTCTACGGTCGCACCGCGGAGGGCTACAGCGACTACCCGTCGCTGGAGTCGGTGCGCGCCGGAGTCTGAGGGCGCGGCGCGAAGCACGTGACGGCGAGGTCGACCACGGGCAGCGCGTCCCGCGGAATGACCATCGTGCACACGACCTGTTCGTCGACGCGGAATCCGATGCTGTAGACGAACGGGTCGGTGTCGATCTGCAGGGCGGGGTGATCCTCCCCGTCGACGTCGAGCGAGGCGTGCGATACCGCGGTGGTCGTGGCTTCCCATGCCTCATCGGCGTCGAACCGCGGGTCGGGCGAGAGGCAGAGCTCCTCGCGGAACTGGTTGCGCAGGATGTGGTTGGTGTGGGCGACGAGCTGCTCGGAGAGGGAGCTCCGCTCGGGGTCAGGGGAAGCATGCCAGGAGGTGCGGATCGCCTCCCACAGCATCGGGTACCGGAACATCTTCACCTGCTCGATCAGCCAGGCGGGGCGTTCCCACGGAGGCTCTTCTTCGAGGGAACGCCTCGTCGCCTCATCCAGCTCGACCTCGTTGCGCGGATCGGCGTGGTCGTCGGGATAGCGCCACAGCGTGTAGCTGAACGACGTCGACACCTCTTCGAGTCCCGCCGCACCGGTGCTCTCCATGAACCCGGCGATCGGCACGCGGGTGAGTGTCCGCTGTGGTCTGAGCTCGAACACGGGGAACCGAAGGCTTCGCACTCGGGCCTCTGACTCGATGCTCGGGTCGGGGGCGTCTGGGGGGAGGTGTCCGCTGAACTCCATCGATCCAGTGTGCCCCCGGACGGCTCGAATCACAGCACGATGTCATCCGCAGTGCCGAGGGTCCGCCATTCGGACTCGCGAGCGCCCGGTCGCACGAGCATGTCGGCCTCGGCCAGTGCGCCGAAGTCGATACCCGTCAGAGCCGCGATGTCGGCGATCGGCACCTGGAACGTGCGGAAGGCTCCGAGTGGCGGGACGGCTATCGTCTCGCCGCCGGTGTCGATCAGCTCGGACTGATCGAGCACGAAGCCGGCGGCGGCGAGGGCATCCTGACTCCGCCAGGCGGCGATCTTCCAGAAGCGCAGCGGCACCCGGATGCCGCGATACGCGGGGTCGTCCTCCGCGAGGACAGGGGCCGTGAACACGCACACCCGCTGATCGGTCGTCTCCGCGTAGGTGAGCACATGGTCTTCGAGGCCGAGCCAGAGCTCCTTGGATTGGTTGAAGCCGGCGGCCTGGGGTGCGGCGTTGGGGTAGAAGAAGGTCGCTTCGCTCGCCAGGCGCGCATCCGCGACCGAGCCCCATCCCGGGTCGCGTCGGCGCACGAGGTGACCGCGGTCGAGGTCGTTCCGCGCGTAGACATCGGGTCCGGTCTGCTCTTCATCGGCGACCCGCTCGTCGAGTCGCCACTCCCCGGTGCGCGGCAGGTTCTGCAGGCCGGCACCGTCGATGTTCACCGCTGTCACCGCCGCGAGCCGCCGCTTGGGATCGAGTAGCACTGTGAAACGCGGGTAGGGGAGCGGGCGGACGACCTGGGTGGGACGGGGGATGGGCAGTCCTGTTCCGAGGAAGTCGGGGTCATAGCCGTCGGTCATGCTCTCATCGTGCACCGTGCCTCCGACGCGCACCCCCGGATCGCCATGAAAAGCTGCGTGAATCTTTGACATAGGTCAAAAGATCGAATACGGTCGAATCATGGCTCAGGCAACCGATCGCGAAGACGTCTCGGCCGGCATCTCCGGGTCGACTGCAGCAGAGATCTCCGAGAGTGTGCGCGACCTCGTCGAGCGTGGGGCATACGCACCCGGCGACCAGCTTCCCTCGGTGCGCTCCCTTGCCGCCCGCCTCGGCGTCAATCGCAACACGGTGCTGGCCGCCTACCGTTCGCTGGTCACCGCGCGGATCGCCGTCACGGGCGGCCGCACCGGCACCACCGTGCTCGGCCCGGAGCAGAACCCCGACGAGGGGTTCACGCCCGGGTCGGTGCTGCGCGACATCGGCAGCGGCAACCCCGACGCCGCGCACCTCCCCGACCTGGCCACAGCCTTCGCCTCGGTCACGCCCTCGCACGTGCTGTACGGCGAATCCGTGATCGACGCCGACCTCGCCGAGTGGGCGACGCAGTGGATCGCCACAGATCACCCACGCCCGTTCCGCCTGTCGATAACGGCCGGAGCGGTCGATGCCGTCGAGCGTCTGCTCGCACAGACCCTGGTGCAGGGCGACCGGGTCGGGCTCGAAGACCCGTGCTTCCTCTCCAGCATCCACACCGCGCGGCTCGCCGGGTACGTGCCGGTGGCGATCCCCGTCGACAGGGAGGGGATGACGGTCGAAGGGCTGCGCATCGCCCTCGAGAGCGGTGCACGCGCGATCGTCTGCACGCCGCGGGCGCACAACCCGACCGGTGTCGGCACGAGCGCTGCGCGCGCACTGGAGCTGCGCGAGGTCCTCGTCGACCATCCGCACGTGCTGCTCATCGAAGACGACCACTTCTCGCTGCTCGACCCCACACCGTATTCGAGCATCATCGCGCCGACGCACCAGCGGTGGGCGCTCGTGCGCTCGGTGTCGAAGTTTCTCGGCCCCGACATGCGCCTCGCGGTGACGGCATCCGATCCGGTCACCGCGCACCGGCTGGCACTGCGGCTCAGCCCCGGCACGATGTGGGTGAGCCATGTGATGCAGCGGCTCGCCGCGGGGATGCTTCGCGATGAAGCCACCCAGAAGCTGATCGTCGAGGCAGGAGAGCACTACGCGCGTCGCAACGCCATGTTCGTGTCGAAGCTCGTCGCACACGGGCTGCAGGTGCAGAGCGACAGCGGTCTCAATGTGTGGGTCGACGTCCGCGAAGATGCGACCGAGGTCAGCCGTCGCCTCGCTCCGCGCGGATGGCTCGTGCGCCCCGGCACCGAGTTCGCGATCGATCCTGCGACTTCTCCCGGCTCGACCCATCTGCGCCTGACCGTGCACGACCTCGATGACGCCGACATGCAGCGACTGGTCGACGACCTCATCGCTGTCGTCGGCGGTGCGAGTCCCTTCGGAGCAGCGGCGTGACCCCGCCTCGGCCAGGGGGCGCCGAGCATCGGATCGGACGTTCATCGCGGCTGGAGGGTGTGCTTTACGACCTGCGCGGACCCGTCGCAGAGCGCGCGGCTGAACTGGAGAAGCGCGGAGAATCCATCCTCCGTCTCAACATCGGCAACCCAGCACCGTTCGGATTCGAGGCTCCGGATGCCATCGTCGAGGCGCTCAGGTCGGCCCTCCCGCACGCACACGGATACTCCGAATCCGCAGGTCTTCCGGAGACCCGAGAGGCGATCAGCGGGCATTACGCGCTTCGTGCCGGTTTTCCCGCTCTCGGGATCGACGACATCACGGTCGGCAACGGCGTCTCCGAGCTCGTCGGTCTGACTCTGCAGGCGTTGATCGAGCAGGGCGACGAAGTGCTGATCCCGAGTCCGGACTATCCGCTCTGGACGGCGTCGACGGTGCTGGCCGGTGGCCGAGCCGTGCACTATCCCTGCGTCGAGTCTGACGGCTGGACGCCGGATCTGGCTGCCATGGAGTCGCTGATCGGTCCGCGCACCGTGGCGATCGTCGTCATCAACCCGAACAACCCGACCGGCGCGGTCTACGGACGCGCGGTGCTCGAGCAGATCGCCGAGCTCGCCAGACGTCACGGGCTCCTCCTGCTCTCGGACGAGATCTACGATCGTGTCGTCTACCCCGGGTGCGAGCACGTCTCGATGGCGCAGGTCGCGCCCGATGTCCCATGCGTCACATTCGCCGGACTCTCCAAGACGCACCGCGTCGCGGGATACCGTGCCGCGTGGATGACGACGACCGGCTTCCACCGCGACGACCCGTTCCTCTCCGGCGTGCGCCTGCTGGCTTCGATGCGGATGTGCGCGTCGGTGCCGGCGCAGCACGCCATCACGGCGGCGTTGACGCAGGACACCTCGCTCGACGCCCTGGTCGCACCAGACGGCCGGCTCACGCGGCAACGGGATGCTGCGCTCGCCGCCCTCGATGCGATTGCGGGCGTCGACACGCAGCCGGCCGGTGGCGGCCTCTATCTCTTTCCGCGCCTGGATCCCAACGTGCACCGCATCGACGACGACGAGCGGCTGGTGCTCGACTTTCTCGACGCGGAGCGGATCCTGCTCGTGCACGGCAGGGCATTCAACCTCAACACCCCCGACCACCTCCGGATCGCGTTCCTTCCGGAGTCCGATGTGCTCACCGACGCGATTCAACGTTTCGGTGTGTTCCTGAACGGATACTCACCGCCGCGGCGCTGAACGCATCCGACCCGGTGGAGTGACCGAGTGGCCAGGTCGCGGTCCGCAAGACCGTGCACGCAGGTTCGAATCCTGCCTCCACCTCAGACCAGGGCACGCTCAGGCGGCCAGCGCCAGCCACGCCCGCGGCGAGTGGCCGACGCGCTGGGCGAAGACCCGCGAGAACGCCGAAGCGCTCGCGTAGCCGAGCTCTGCCGCCACAGAGCTCACCGACATGCCCGCACGCAGCTGCTCCTGTGCGATCGTGAGCCGCCACTCCGTGAGGTAGTCGCCGGGCGAGCGCCCGAGCACCTCTTTGAAGCGAGCCGCGAACGCGCTTCGGGACATGTTCGCCGTGCGTGCGAGCGAATCCAGATTCCAGGGGTCGCCAGGGGCTTCGTGGATCGCGACCAGCGCAGGGGCGAGGCGCTCATCTGCGAGCCCGGGGATCAGGCCCGGCGGGAGTTCGAGCCGCTCGGCGTGATCGAGCATCCACCTCAGCAGCTGGATCAGGATGACCTCGAACATGCGGTCTGCCACCAGGGGGCGCCCGCAGCGGACGTTGTCGACTTCTGAGAACAGCAGGTCGAGTGCGGGGCTGAGCGTCGCCACCTCGTCGAGGGGCAGGACGATCACCGATGGCAGTGTGCGTACCAGTGGATGAGTGGCCCCGCCGTCGAAGTCGAGCGTCGCGCACGCGAAGTCGGATTCGTCGGTCGGCGCGTTGATGAAGGAGTGGTCGAGCGGGCGCGGGAAGAACAGCAGGCTCGGTCGCGTGATCACCTCGCGCTCCGTGTTGCCGTCGGCGCGGCGATGCGTGACCTCCATCTCTCCGCGCCGCAGCACGTGCAGGAAGCCGTGTCCGCCGCTCGAGGGGAAGACGGTCGTTCCGCACAGAGGCCCGCTGTGGAACAGGCGGGTGCGCACACGGAAGCGCTCGAGAAGAGGCGAGAGGCGGTCGAGCGAAGGCATGACTCCATTATCTGGACGATCTGTCATGAAAGCAAGACTCTTTGGTGCGTATCGTCCGAGAGATTTCGTCAGACTGGGGATGTGGCCGAACCGGGCCTCATCCCATCACCGAAGGAGCATCTCGTGCCCAACGTCCCTCTCATCGACCGCGAAAACGCCACCGGAAACGTCAAGGAGCAGCTCGACCAGATCGCTGGCGCCTTCGGAGCGGTCCCGGCCATGTTCCGCGCCGTCGCCAACTCTCCCGCTGCCCTCACCAGCATGTGGGGTGCGTTCGGTGCGTTCGGCGGTGGCACCCTCGGCCCGGCCCTCGGCGAGCAGATCGCCGTGGCCGTCGCCGACCGCAACTCCTGCCAGTACTGCCTCGCAGCGCACACCGCGCTCGGCAAGAAGGCCGGTCTTTCGCGCGAGACCCTCAGCGCAGCGCAGAGCGGCGAGTCCGACGACCCGCGCACGGCAGCGCTGCTCGCCTTCGCGCTGAAGCTCGTCGACGAACGCGGCCAGGTGTCGTCGGCCGATGTCGATGCCGTCCGTGCCCAGGGCTGGAACGACGAGCAGATCGTCGAGACGATCGGCCAGGTCGCGCTGAACCTGTTCACGAACTACGTGAACATCGCGCTGGACGTCCCGATCGACTTCCCGAGTGTGGCATTGCGTCGCGCGAGCTGACGCTCACACGAAGGGCCGGGTCCATGCGGACCCGGCCCTTCGTCGTCGTCGACGCCGCTGCTCAGCCGGCGGCGATCGGAGTCGCGTTTCCGAGTCCATCCAGCCAGGCCCCGATCGCGGTGCGCGCCGCACCTTCGAGCTGCGGACCGTAGCGCTTCGCGTCGTCCCGGATCGTTCGCGGGTCGATGCCGTTGTGATGCAGTTCGTGCGCGTGGCCGATCAGCCAGCGTCCGATGGTGCGGTGATCGGCCTCCAGGTGGAACTGGAGGGCGAGCACGGAGTCGGTGCTGAACGCCTGATTCGGAAACCCCGGAGTGCGTGCGAGGTGCCGGGCGGCCTCCGGGATCGTGAAGGCATCGCCGTGCCAATGCAGCACGGGCATCCCCTCGAGCGGTGCCAGCGGTGAATCGAGCCCCTCGTCGGTGAGCTCCAGCGGCGCATACCCGATCTCCACGGCTCCGGTCGGGCGCACGTCGGCCCCGAGTGCCTCGGCGATGAGCTGGGCGCCGAGACAGACTCCCAGAAGGGGGCGGCCACTGCGGACGCGATGTGCGACGGCCTCTTTCGACGCGTGCAGGAAGGGATAGCCGTCGGTGTCGCTCACGCCGATCGGCCCGCCCAGCACGACCAGAAGGTCGGCTTCCTCCACCTGCTCGATGTCGATGGCCTCGATGCCGAGGTCGATGTACTCCACTCGGTATCCGCGTTCGATCAGCAGAGGCTCGATGATCCCCAGGTCTTCGAAATGGACATGCCGGAACGCGAGCGCGGTGCGCGGACGGGTGTCGAGGGTCATCATGATTTACAGCCTCTCTGCCACGAATTCGGCGAGTTCGGTGAGACGGTGCGAGTATCCCCATTCGTCGTCGTACCAGGCGGAGATCTTCACCTGGGATCCGATCACCCGGATCAGCCCGGCATCCAGGATCGATGAATGCGGGTCGATGATGGTGTCGGTGACGGCGATCTCGTCGTCGGCGCACCGCAGGATCCCCTTGAGGGAGCCGTCGGCAGCCGTCTCGTACGCGGCCTTGACTTCGGCGGCGGTCACCGGGCGGGAAGCCGTGACGGTGAGGTGTGTGATCGAGCCGCTGATCTCAGGGACCCGCAAGGCGTAGCCGTCGAGGCGACCGTCGTCGAGCTCGGGAAGGACGCGGCCGATGGCCAGTGCCACGCCCGCGCTGCTCGAGGTGATCTTCCCGTGCCTTTTCGCCGTCGAGCGAGGATCGGTGTGCGGGACGTCGGGGAAGGGCTGGTCCGTCGCGTCGGCGTGGATCGTCGTGAGCAGGCCCGCGTCGATCCCGAACGCCTCGTGGAAGACCTTCGCGACCGGCGCCAGGCAGTTCGTGGTGCACGAGGCGCTGGAGATGACATGGTGTCGGTCCGGGTCGTACGCCTGCTCGTTCACGCCGAGCATGAAGGTTCCGTCGTCGCCCGCGGAGGGAGCCGTCATGATCACCTTCTTCGCTCCGGCGATCAGGTGCTTCCTGGCGACGTCGGCGCGGGTGTCGGAGCCGGTGGCCTCGATCACGATGTCGACGCCGAGCTCCGCCCAGGGCAGGCGCTCCGGATCACGCTCGGAGTACATCCGGAGCGCATGGCCGTTGAGGAAGAGATGGTTCTCGTCGTGCCGCACCCCTCGTGTCGACGGGCCGCTGTCCCCATCTCGCTTCAGCTGCTCGACGATGGCGCGCGTGCCGCGTGGGTCGTTCACGGCGACGAGCTCCAGATCTGATCTGCGCGCCAGCAGCAGCCGAAGCTGATTGCGACCTATTCGACCGAGTCCATTGACGGCGATTCTCGTTGGCATGGTGTTCCCCTCCGCGGCGCGGTCCCCCCGTGCCGGATGATACTTTTGGCCTATGCCAAAATTATCACACGTGCGGAACGGGGAATCCTGGGAGTTCACGGGAGCCGGATTGCTGTTCGACTGCGATGGCGTGCTGGTCGACTCGGTAGCTGCCGCCGCACCGGCGTGGGCGACGTGGGCGAGCACACACGCTCCGTCGTTCGACTTCCTGCGGGATGCGCCGCACGGCATGAGGCCGAGCGAGGTCGTCGCCGGCCTCGTGGGCCCTGAGGCCGCGGTCGACGCGACCGCCGAGCTCATCGCGCTCGAGATCGAGGCGGCAGTGCATACGCGTGAGATCCCCGGCGCTGCGCGACTGGTCGCCGCGCTGCCCCGCGACGTCTGGGCCGTCGTGACGAGCAGCAATCGCGCCGTCGCGATGGCGCGGTTGCGGAGCTCGGACATCGCTCGCCCACAGGTCCTGGTCGCCGCCGAAGACGTGCTGCGGGGAAAGCCCGAGCCCGACCCGTATCTGCTCGGCGCGCGCCGGTTGGCCCGCGCTCCGGAGGACTGCGTGGTGTTCGAGGACTCCGTTCCAGGAATCCGGGCAGCGCGAGCGGCAGGTGTCGGTGGCGTGATCGGAGTGGGGGCGGGGTCTGCCGACGGCGACCCCGACCTGATCGTCGCCGATCTCCGCAGCGTGCGGTGGCGTGCGGGAGTCCTCGTCGTCGACGCGGCTGTCGAGATCGGCTGAACCGGTCTGCGCCGATCAGTCGATCAGTCGATCAGTCGATCAGCCGAGCGTCGTCAGAGCGCGGTCGATCACGTCCATCGCGATGTCGATCTGGTCATCGGTGGTCGTGAGCGTCGGCAGGAAGCGGATGACGTTCGAATCGCTGCCGGCGGTCAGCAGCAGGATGCCGTGCTGCGCGGCGAACGCGGCGATCGCGGAGGCGGCGCCGGACGCCGGGAGTGAAGTGCCCGGCTCGCTCAGCTCGAATGCGTACATGGCGCCCATGCCGCGGACGTCGCCGATCAGTGGGTGGCGTGAGGCGAGGTCGGTCAGGTGGTGCTGGAGCCGACCTCCGATGCGCAGCGCTTCAGCGAAGTGGTCGCCGTGCTCGAGCTCGTCGAAGACCGCCAGGGCGGACGCGATGGACACCGGGTTGCCGCCGAACGTCCCACCGAGCCCGCCCGGATCGGGCGCATCCATGATCTCGGCGCGGCCGGTGACTCCGGCCAGGGGCAGTCCAGCGGCGATGCCCTTGGCGGTGAGCACCAGATCGGGCACGAGGCCGAAGCGTTCGCTCGCGAACCAGGTGCCGGTGCGCCCGAGGCCGGTCTGGATCTCGTCCGCGATGAAGACGACGCCGTTACGGGTGCACCATTCCTGCAGCGCGGGCAGGTAGCCCTCTGCCGGGACGACGAATCCACCCTCGCCCTGGATCGGTTCGGCGATGAGGGCGGCGAGGTCGGTGACGCCGATGCGCTGCTCGAGGTGAGCGATCGTGCGCTGCGCCGCCTGCTCGCCGGTGAGGCCGTCGCGGTACGGGTAGGAGTTGGGCACCCGATGGATGTCCGGGGCGAACGGGCCGAAGCCGGTGCCGTACGCCGCCTTGTGGTTCATCGCGAGGGTGAGGTTGGTGCGCCCGTGGAAGGCGTGGTCGAGGGCTGCCACAGCACGGCGACCGGTGTACCTCCTGGCGATCTTGACCGCGTTCTCCACAGCCTCTGCGCCCGAGTTCACGAACACCGAGCGCTTCTCGTGGTCGCCGGGCGTCTTCTCCGCGAGTCGTTCGGCCAACCGCACGTACCCCTCGTAAGGGGTCACGGTGAAGAGGGTGTGCGTCACCAGCTCGAGCTGTTCGACGGCGGCAGCGGTCACTGCGGGGTTCCCATGTCCGATCGTGGTGACGCCGATGCCGCTCCCGAGGTCGAGGAAGCGATTGCCGTCGACATCCGTGACCCAGGGGCCGTCGGCGTACTCGATGTAGACGGGCAGCACGCTGCCGACGCCGCGCGCGACCGTTCGCATGCGCCGCTCGTGGATCGCGCGGCTGATCGGGCCGGGGATCTCGGTGCGCACGGACGGAGCCGACGAGAGATCGGGAAGCGCGACGGGGATGGACATGGTGGCTCCTTTGTTCGGCTGAATCGGCCTAAGACTATGTTAGCCTTTGACCTATGTCAAAGATGGAAGAGTCGATCGAGGGTGACGATCGCTACCCCACTGCGTTCACGGTTGAAGACTTCCGCCACAACATCGCCGGTGTCCAGGCCCGCATCTCTGCGGCCGCACGGCGAGTGGGGCGCTCACCGGAAGATGTGACGCTGCTCCCGGTGAGCAAGACCGTGCCGACCGACCGGGTCCGTGTCGCCATCCAGTCGGGCATGCGCCTGCTGGGCGAGAACAAGGTGCAGGAAGCCGTTCGCAAGAACGGCGAGACGGCCGACCTCGATGTGTCCTGGTCGATCATCGGGCACCTGCAGACCAACAAGGCCAGAGATGTCGCCGCGTTCGCGACCGAGTTCCAGGCCTTGGATCGACTGCGGGTCGCCGAGGCGCTCGACCGCCGACTCCAGGCTGCGGGGCGCAGTCTCGACGTGTTCGTGCAGGTGAACACCTCGGCGGAGGACTCCAAGTTCGGCATGCCGCCGGAAGAGCTCCCCGCATTCCTCGAGGCGATGCCCTCCTACGAGACCCTTCGCGTGCGGGGCCTGATGACTCTCGCCATCCTGACTCCCGACGACGCGCGCGTGCGGGAGTGCTTCTCGCTGTTGCGCACGCTGCGCGATCAGGCCAGAGAAGACGCGCCCGACCTGATCGGCGCAGGCGAGCTGTCGATGGGGATGTCGGGCGACTACGAGATCGCTGTCGAAGAGGGCGCGACCTGCGTGCGTGTCGGACAGGCGATCTTCGGCGCCCGCGCACTGCCGGACAGCTACTACTGGCCGGAGGGCTGAGCGCACGTGCTGAGGATCCTGCGTGCGTACCTCGAACTCACCAAGCCCCGGATCCTCGAACTGCTGCTCGTCACCACGATCCCGGTCATGGCGTTCGCGGCCGACGGACTGCCCGACCTCGGCCTGATGGCCGCAGTGCTCCTCGGGGGCGCGCTGAGTGCAGGCTCGGCAGGGGCCTTCAACATGTACATCGAGCGGGAGAGCGATGCGCTGATGGAGCGCACGGCGCAGCGCCCGCTGGTCACCGGGGTCATCTCGCCGCGGGCGGGCCTGACTTTCGCGTGGGTGCTCGCCGCCGCATCCGTCATCTGGATGCTCGCGACGGTCGGGCCGCTCCCCACGGCGCTCTCGGCGGCGGGTCTGGTCCTGTACGTCGTCTTCTACACGCTGCTCCTGAAGCGTCGCACCGAGCAGAACATCGTCTGGGGTGGCATCGCCGGGTGCTTTCCCGTCCTCGTCGGCTGGAGTGCGGTGCGCGGCAGTGTCGAGTGGCCGGCGATCGTGCTGTTCCTGGTGGTCTTCTTCTGGACGCCCGCCCACTACTGGCCGCTCTCGATCCGCTACCGCGACGACTATCGTCGAGCAGGAGTGCCGATGCTCGGTGCGACGCGTGATGCCGGCTACGTCGCCGTGCGGGTGATCGGGTTCGCCTGGGCGACGGTCGTCTGCTCCCTCGTGCTCCCGTTCGTCGCGGAGGTGAGCTGGCTGTACTCGGCGGCGGCGCTGACAGCCGGCGCGGGTTTCCTCTTCTCGGCGCACCGCATGCGCGTGCGCGATCGACGAGGTGGCGAGCTGCGGCCGATGCTGGTCTTCCGAGCGTCGATCATCTACCTCGCGGTGCTGTTCATCGCGGTCGGGGTCGATCCGCTCCTCGCTCGATGATGTGCTGCGAGCTCAGACCGCCACTGCGGGCGGTCGGCGGTTCGAGTCCTGACCCGCGTTGCGTTTGCGCTCGACGAGATAGGCATCGAGCCACTGGCGGGCCGCGGTGACGTGCAGGAGTGCCGTCGCCTCGGCGAGATGGGCGTCACCGGCTTCGATCGCCTCGAGGATCTGTCGGTGGAAGTCGACGGTGAGATGCACGGCGTCGTCGCTGACGATGCCGCCCCAGATGCGCATCCGCACTGTCAGGCTCGAGAGCCCTTCGAGGATGCTGTTCAGGGACTCGTTGTCGGCTGCGCGCACGATCGCCGCGTGGAACTCCAGGTCGGTCCGTACGAGGTCTTCGATCTCGGTCTGTTCGCTGTTGCGCTCATAGGCCGCGCGGATGTCGGCCAGCTTCGCCGGCGTCATCCGCTGCACGGCGAGCCGGACGGCCGCGGGTTCGAGGAGCTCGCGCACCTCGAGGACCTGCCTCACCGTGTCGTCGCGCATCATCTCGACCGCGAAGGAGATGCCTTCCAGCAACTGCGCGGGTTCGAGGCTGGTGACGTAGGTTCCTGACCCGTGGCGAACAGTGAGGACTCGCATCTGCTCCAGTACACGGATCGCTTCACGCAGCGAATTGCGTGAGATGCCGAGAGTCTCCGCGAGCTGACCCTCCTGGGGGAGGCGATCACCGGGGTGAAGATGTCCGTCGATGATGAGGTTGCGGATCTTGTCGACCGCTTCGTCGATCACGGCCATTCTTGGCTCCTTCAACGTCGTGTGGCGAGCATGGTGCTCGCAGCAACTATAGCTGCCGGAGAGAGAGAATCCGAAAATACATTGGATGACTTTTCGGAGTTGACCCCGTAACCATGGCCTGTTTATGATCAGAAACGCAAAGATGTCGGAGAACCTCACCCGACTTGTCCGATCACTACCCCCTTCACACCATCATCTTGTGATCTGAAGAAGAGAGCCTCAATGAAGAGCAGAAACCTGGCGATGCTCGGCATCGCCGCCGTCGGTGCGATCATCCTCGCCGGGTGTTCCGGCGCCGCCCCCGAAGGACCCGCGCAAGACGCCGATGCATCCATCACGATCTGGGTCGATGACACTCGCACCCAGCCGGCTGAGGACTACGCAGCCGCGCACCCTGACCTGAACGCGAAGATCGAGTCCGTCGACAACACGCAGGGCGCGATCTCCTCGCGGATCGCTCTCGCGACGAAGGCCGGCGACGACCTTCCGGATGTGGTCTTCCTCTCCACCCCGGATGAGATCGCCTCGCTGCTCGCCAATCCCGTGAACTTCCCCCTCGGGCTGAACGGCAACGTCGACGACGGCGTCATCGACGGCTTCGCGGCGGAAGCGGTCGGCGCGTGCACATTCGGCGGCGATGTCTACTGCCTGCCGAACGACATCGGGCAGAGTGTCGTCTACTACAACAAGCCGCTGTTCGAGCAGTTCGGCTACACGGTTCCGGAGACGTTCGACGAGTGGCTCGCACTCGGTGAGAAGGTCGCCGCCGAACACCCCGGCTACTCGCTCGGCTCGGTGAACTCCCGCTACGGACTCGGCGCCTACTACGGCTCGAGCCAGTGTGCGCTGACCGATTCGGATGACCCGACGACGGTGACGCTGGATCCCACCTCCGAGGAGTGCACCCGAGTGAACGCGGTCATCGGGCCGCTGCTGGCCAACGGTGTGCTCTCACCGCTCGACCCGTTCGACCCGGCGTTCGTGCCGCTGGTGACCGAAGGCAAACTGCTCGCGACGATCTCCCCGTCGTGGATGGGCGAGTACGGCATCAAGCCGAACTCTCCCACCGAAGGCCAGTGGGCCGTCGCGCCGACCCCGAAGTGGGAAGGATCCGACGCCAACACTTCCGGCGCCGTCGGCGGTGGCATCTGGGTGGTCTCCGCGAAATCAGCGAACCAGAAGGCGGCTCTCGCGTTCGCGACCGCGATGAGCAGCGATCCCGAGATCCAGGCATCCGCACCCACGTACCCGGCCGACAAGGCGAGCGCCGAGAAGTGGCTCGAGAAGACCGCGGCCGACACCTGGTACGCGGAGGACCCGAGCGCGGTGCTCCAGGATGCCGCCGGTCAGCTCAGCTCGACCCAGGGCTACGTCCGCTACTCGACGCAACTGCTCGACAGCTTCAACGCGACCGTCATCGCCGACGCCGGGAAGGACATCGACTCGGCGTGGACCGCATTCGGTGACCAGGCGCTCTCAGCCGCCAAGGCTGCCGGTTACACGGTGAACAAGTAATCTCATGCCTCATCAGAAGACGGTGGCGCGGCGTCCTCGGCGCCGCGCCACCGGCTGGAGTTTCGTCGCCCTGTATGCCGTTCTGCTCGTCGTGTTCGGCATCATCCCGGTGGTCTACGCCGTCGTCACCGCGTTCTTCGTGACGCCGGTCATCGGTCCGACCTACTTCAGCCTCATCGACAACTTCGTCGCCGTTCTCAGCGACTACCGGCTCCCGGTAGCCTCGCTGAACGTGGGGATGTATCTCCTCCTGTGGCTGCCGCTGCTCCTGATCGTCGTGTTCGTGATCGCGCTCGTGCTCGACGCGAAGCGCACCAGGTTCGGCGCACTCACCCGGTTCGTCACCTACGTGCCGGGGGCGATCACCGGTTCGGCGGCCGCGCTCCTCTGGCTGTTCATGTTCTCTCCGGCGGTGAGCCCGATCGGGCCGCTCCTGGCCCCGTTCGTCGGCGACAACGGCATCATCATCTCGGATGCCTCGCTGCCTGTGATCCTGGCTGTGATGGGCGTCGCGATCGGTGCCGGCGGATGGATCGTGATGCTCTACGGTGCTCTCACGGCACTGCCGGCAGAACTCATCGAGGCAGCCCGCATCGATGGTGCGAACATCTGGCAGCAGGTGTGGCACATCAAACTCCCGATGCTGCGCAGCTACATCGCCTTCATCCTCATCGTCTCGCTCGCCGCCGGCTTCCAGGTCTTCGTCGAGCCGCAGGTGCTCGGGGCGGGTGCGCGCGGTCAGGTGAGCTCGACATGGTCGGTCAACCAGATCGTGTACTCCTACGCGGCCGGAGAATCCAACTACGGCCGGGCATCGGCGCTCTCCGTGATCCTGCTGATCATCACGGTGACGGCTGCGGTCATCATCATCCGCAAGACCAAGTTCTACTCGATCGACGGACGCTCATGATCGCCAGACTCAGCGGCCGCCTCGGCCGCAACATCCTCCTCATCGCGACGTTGCTGTTCTTCGGCATCCCGGTGCTGTGGCTCTTCCTCGCGACGACGAAGACGAGTGCGCAGCTCAAGAACGACGCGCCGCTGTCGTTCGGAAGCTTCGAGCAGATCGGGGCCGCATGGACCCACTTGTTCGACTACAGCGACGGCATCATCGGCACCTGGACGTTGAACTCGATCGGCTACACCGTGGGCAGCGTGGTCATCGCGCTTCTCGCGTGCATCCCCGCCGGGTACGGCCTCGCCAAGTTCCGGTTCCGCGGGCGCGGTGCCGTGCTCTTCCTCACGCTGGTGACCATGGTCGTTCCGTCGGCGGCTCTCATCCTGCCGCTGTATCTGCAGATGTCGGCCGTCGGGCTCACGAACACCCCGTGGTCAGTGATCCTGCCGTTGGCGTTCTACCCGTTCGGGGTATACCTGATCTACCTCTTCGCGGCGACGACCATCCCGGACTCGGTCATCGAGGCCGCGCGGCTCGACGGCGTCTCGGAGTGGGGAATCCTGATGCGGATCTTCGTCCCGCTCGCTGTCCCCGCGATCGTCATGGTCGCGTTCTTCGCCTTCGTCAACTCGTGGAACGCGTTCTTTCTGCCCTACATCATGCTGACGGACGCCGACCTCGCCAACCTGCAGACCGGTCTGCAGCTGCTGATGCGCAACACCAACGCGCTCGGGGGCGCCAACTTCACGGGCAACCCGATCCGCGAACCGGAGATCGCCCTCGCGGCGATCATCTCGGTGTCGCCCATCCTCCTCATCTTCCTCTTCGCTCAGCGCTATCTCGTCGCCGGTCAGACCGCCGGTGCTGAGAAGGGCTGAGGGATCGTATGACTCGAAAGGCCACTGAAACGTGAAGATCGTCAAGACGACAACCCTGGTCGGCACCAGGATCCATCAGCGTGAGGACCAATGGGTGACCGACCGTTACCGCAGCGTCAAGGCCGACATCGCCGTCGTGGTGATCGAGGCTGACGACGGCACGACCGGCATCGGCGAGGCCTGTGCCTACGGTAACCCGTTGCAGATCGCCGACTGGGTCCAGTGGTACGCGCCGTCGCTGATCGGCCGCGAGGTCGACGACCTCGGCATCGTCCCCGCCCCGACCGGGAGTGCGCTCGTGCACGCAGTGGGATCGGCGCACGACTTCGCCGTCGCCGGCATCGACTGCGCGCTGTGGGATCTCCGCGCCAAACAGGCGGGACTCCCTGTTCGCCGGCTCCTCGACGAGCGGGCATCGGCCGAGGTCGATGTGTACGCCTCCGGGGGAGTCCGCTATGACTGGCGTGCGGATCCGCGCACGCTGATCGAAGACGTCGTCGGTTATGCCGCTGACGGATACTCGGCCGTGAAGATCCGGCTCGGCACGTACTGGGGATGGGATGGAGTGACCCCCGAGCGCTTCCTCCGGCTCTTCGACGAGGTGCGACGCGAAGCCGGTCCTGGCCTCGGTCTCGCCGTGGACGGCAACAGCCGCCTGACCCGTGCGGACGCGCTGACCGTGGCCCGAGGGCTCGAGGAGCGTGGTGCGCTCTGGTTCGAGGAGCCGATCGCGAAGGACGACCTGGAGGGGTACGTCGAGCTGAACCGCAGCGTTGGCCTGCGAATCAGCGGGGGCGAGTCGTTCACGACGCTGGAGCAGTTCCGCCCGTGGATCGAGCGCGGCGCCTTCGACATCGTGCAGCCCGACGCGGGCGTGTGCGGCATCACCGAGCTCATGAAGATCGGCCGTGTCGCCGAGCGTTCGGGGATGGAGCTGATCCCGCACTCCTGGCACAACGGCTTGATGGGGATGGCGAACGCCCATGCTGTCGCCGCGCTGCCCAATGCCTCGATGCTCGAGGAGTGCATGGTGCAGGGCCCGCTGAAATGGGACTCGATCGTCGGCGGGACGCCGGTGAAAGAAGGTCGCATCGACCTCGGCGATGCGCCGGGCTTCGGCGTCGAGATCATCGACGACCTGGAGAGCCGGTTCCCGTACGTCGAGGGACACTACGCGGTGGAGGTGTACCGACGTGACCACGCAGCCTGAAGGCGCGATCGCCCCGGTTGCCGTCGGACCGGACGGTATCCCCGAGTACCGCATCGAAGGTGCCTGGTCGCTTCCGGTCAAGGGCCCGGCGATCCCCCCGATCGATCCTGAGCTGCTGGCGGCGTTCGACGAGGTGTCCTCCGCCACTGCATCGGCGAAGCTGCATCAGATGGGCATCACGCGGACGTTCATCGAAGGTCCGCGGCCGCTGAAGGCGGGCCGGCACATCGTGGGTCGCGCCGTCACGCTGCAGTTCATGCCGATGCGCGAGGACATCTACTCGGATGCCGGTGTGACGCAGGAGTACGTCGAGCGGGCGACCGCCCTGTGGGCCGTGCTCGACTTCATCGAACCGGGTGACGTGCTCGTGGCGCAGGCTTACGGCTCACTGCGCTCCGGCGTGGTGGGGGAGATGCTCGCCCACCACCTGCACAACCGTGGCGGGGTGGGACTCGTCGTCGACGGCGGAGTCCGCGACTCGGGGCGCCTGGCGGGCATCGACCTCCCCATCTGGGCCAACGGCGCCACCCCGCATTATGCGTCGCAGGGAACGCTGCTCCCGTGGGGGTACCACGTGCCGGTCGCGGTCGGGGGAGCGCTCGTGCTCCCCGGTGACTTGATCGTGGCCGATGACGACGGCGCCGTCGTGGTGCCGATCGCCAAGGCGTGGGAACTGGTCGAGTCCAGCCGCCACCACGAGGCCTGGGAGGACTTCTCCCGCGCCAAGCTCGCGCAGGGCGGAGCGCTACGGCGCTACTACCCGCTCGACGATGTCGGGCTCAGCGAGTACGAGGCGTGGGAGAGCGCCGGACGACCGGCGATCGGAGAAGCATGAGTGTTTCGCATCCGGACTTCGTCCTGCCCACGACGACGATCGGGGCAGGCGTTCCGCTCACCAGGATCGGCCTCGGGGCGGCGCAGTTCGGGAACATGCACAGGGTCACCAGCGACCTCGAATCCGAAGCCGCCGTCATCGCTGCGTGGGATGCCGGCATCCGGTACTTCGACACGGCCCCGCACTACGGGCTGGGGCTCTCGGAGCGTCGCCTGGGGCGCGCGCTCCAGGCGTACCCGCGCGCGGACTTCGTCGTCTCCACGAAGGTCGGTCGACTCCTCGTACCGAGCCCCGAGACGGCTGGGGAGCAGGACCCAGAGGGCTTCGTCGTGCCCGCCACCGTGCGGCGTCGCTGGGACTTCAGCCGGGACGGCATCCTCCGGTCGGTGGAGTCCAGCCTCGAACGACTGGGACTCGACCACCTGGACATCGTCTATCTGCATGATCCGGACGAGCATTGGGACGCGGCTTCGACCACGGGTATCGACGCCTTGATCGAGCTGCGCGACCAGGGCGTCGTCCGCGCGGTCGGGGCCGGGATGAACCAGTCCCGCATGCTTGCCGAGTTCATCCGCCGTTCCGATGTCGACGTCGTGATGGTCGCAGGGAGGTACACGCTGCTGGACCGCGGGGCCGAGGAGGAGCTGCTGCCGGTCGCCGAGGAGCGTGGTGTGGGGGTGGTCGCCGCCGGCGTCTACAACTCCGGTCTGCTGAGCGCCGAGGTCGTCGCCGACGATGCTCTGTTCGACTACGCCCCGGCGCCGCGCGCGCTGATCGATCGCGCTCGCGCTCTCGCCGCGCTCGCCGCGCATCACGGGATCACGCTCCCGGAGGCCGCCGTGCAGTTCCCGCTCAAGCATCCGGCAGTCGTCTCGGTCGTGCTGGGAACGCGCACGTCGGCACACGTTCGCAGCAGCGTCTCCCGTGCGGCGAAGGCGATCCCCGAGCCCTTCTGGAAAGAGCTCGCGGGTCTCGGTCAGGGCTGAACGCCGCCGTGCTGGCCGGCATCATCGAGCGCCCAGACGAGCTCGAGCACCCTGTCGTCGTCCGGACCGGATTCCAGCAGATCGGCGATGACGGCATCCCAGGCGGGGTCCACCGGCCCCAGTGCGCCGATCTCGTCGAGGAAGGCCGCGTACCCGGCGGTCGTGTCGATGCTGTGGAAGAGCGTGGAGCCGTCGAGCCAGATGTGCCATCGCACGACGCCGGAGCGGTGGATCGCCGACGCGACCGCCTCAGGGACCCGTGCATGGATGCGGGCGTAGTCGGCCTCGTGTCCGGGTCGGATGCGGGTGCGGCGCCCGACGGTGATCATCGCAGCAGGTCGGGTCGTGGGGGCATCAGCACATCGCCACCCTATCGGCGGGCCGGGGTCGTATCGGCGGACCAGGCGTCACCGTTCTCACGCCGTTAGGCTGACGTCGATGTCCCCGCCGGCTACCTGGTCCCACTACGCGTCACCGCGCCATGCGATGCGGCGGCTCCTGATCTCGTGCCACGGCGCCGGGGAGCAGTCGGGTCACCAGCCGCCGTTCAGCCGGCGGACGCTGCCGACCCGTGGTCTGGTCTACATCTCCGAAGGACGCGGGACGTACGAGGAGTATGCGCCGCGGAGCCTGCGGCTGCCGGTCGAGGGCCCTGCGGTGATCTGGCTCACGCCCGGAGTCGCGCACGGATACGGTTCGGATGCCGCCGGCTGGTCGGAGCACTGGGTGCTTTTCGAGGGCGAGCTCTACGATGCCTTCGAGGCGAGTGGGCTGGGTGGGCGTCACCGCCCGGTGCAGCCGCTGGCCCGTCCCGTCGAAGATGCGGAGGAGCTCTTCGCAACACTGCGCGATGCGGTCTCGGCGGTGGGGCCACGGTCGGAGATCGCCGCATCGGTCGCCGCGCAGGCTCTTCTGCTCGCGATCCTCGATGCGGTCGATCCGGCCGAGGCGGGAGTCGACGGCGCGACCGTCGTCGACCTGGTGGCCCGAAGCGCGGCCCGCTCGCTCTCGGTCACCGACCGTGCGGCGGAAGTCGGTCTCACGACACGTGAGCTCGGCGAGGCGGTGCGGTCAGCGACCGGGCTCACCGTGAACGACTTCGTGATCGAGGTGCGTCTGTCCCGAGCGCAGGCCCTCCTGGCGGAGACGCGACTCGACGTCGGTCAGATCGCCGCGCGGGTCGGCTACGACGACGCCGCCTACTTCTCGCGCATCTTCAGTCGGCGAACCGGAGTCTCGCCCACCACGTTCCGGCGGCAGCAGGCGCGCACCCAGTTCGACTGAATCATCCAATTCGCCCGGAAATCGCCGCGGAAAATCCAACAATTCCGCATGAAAGTCCATGGACTGAAGTCCAAGTGTCGCCGAACATGGAGTCATGTTCACGTCCAACGGATACACGCTCGACGACTCGCCATCGCGGCTGGGCTGGATGGAGCCGGTGCCCGACGCCATCCGCACCGACAAAGGTGCGCTGTGGGGCCGGCTGCGCCGAGACGGGTATCTGTTCCTGCCGCAGCAGCTCGACCCTCAGGTCGTCACGGCGTTCCGCGAGCACTACTTCACCGCGATGTCGGACACCGGGATCGTGGCACCCGGATCCGATCCCGCTGTCGGCATCGGCGCGCAGGGCGAGATCGACAGGGCGAAGATCCGCTCCGCGCTGTTCGACGACATCGTGCCCGGTGAGCGCTATGCGGCGCTGACCGGCCACCCCGACGTCCGCGGGTGGTTCGAGTGGTTCCTCGGTGACGACGTGCATCTGCACAAGCGGAAGATCATCCGACACATCCGACCGGGGGAGTCGGGGATCGGCACCGCGACGCAGGCCCATTACGACCTCGTCTACCTGCGCGAGGGAAGCGAGCGTGTGCTCTCGATGTGGATACCGCTCGGCGACTGCCCCGCTGAGCAGGGCGGCCTCGCCTACCTCGAGGGCAGCCATCACTGGTCGCTGGCGGAGGAACGCGCGCGGGGTGACAAGCGCCCTGCCGCCTCGATCACGGCAGACCTCCCCGGACTCGCGGACAAGCACGACGCCCGCTGGCTGCTGGCGAATTACCGTGCCGGCGACGTGATGGTCCACTCGTCGTACGTGGTGCACGCCAGCACAGACAACGTCGACCCGCTGGACCGCATCCGGCTCTCGACCGACATCCGATACCAGCGGGCGTCCGAGCCCATCGACTGGCGCTGGCAGGAGCACTGGCACGAGGACGACGGTCTGTGAGCGACATGAAGGACGACATGAAGGACGACATGGACACCGGGATCTGGGACGCCGAGAACGCGGATGCGCGGACCACCGTGGACATCGGCGGCCGGAGCTACGATTGGCGCGAATTCGTGACCAGCCGGGAGCCGGTCAGGGGATGGGCGCACCACGGCGTGGTCGTCGGTCCCGGTGGCGCGGGTCTCGTGACGGCGTCGCCGGATGGTCGGGCTCTCGTGCAGCTCCGTGACGGACGTGGGCGGCGCACGGCCGACCTCCCGGTGACCGAGTGCCATGGCATGAGTGTCGACGCTTTCGGCGCGGACTATGCCATCTGGATCGCCGACAACGGCACGAAGTACGACCACCGGGAGCGCGGAGACCACCTCGATACCGATCGTCCTGGACAGGTCGTGCGCGTCGACGTGAACGGGCACACCCAGCAGGTCATCGACGACAGTGCGCTCGACGATGAATCCCGTGGATGGCGCCCCACCGGCGTCACGAGCGAGTCCGAGGCGGATGGCGGGCGCATCTGGGTCGCAGACGGCTACGGCCGCAGCCGGGTGCACTGCTTCGGCCGCAGTGGAGAACCGCTCTGGACGAGCGACGGCGGCGACGGCGGACTGGCCTTCGCCTCGCCGCACGCCATCATCCTGGACACACGCAGGTCGGCGCCGGAGCTGCTGGTCGCCGATCGGAACAACAAGAGGATCGTCGTGCTCAGCACGGACGGCCGGTTCCTGCGCTCGTACGGCGAAGGCGAGCTGACGAGTCCTTCGGGGTTCGCGTTCGACGGCGACCTCGTGTGGGTCACCGAACTGCACGGCGCGATCGTGGCGTTCGGGCTCGACGAACGAGTCGCTGCCCGACTGGGCGACACCGGGGGAGCGGATGCACCAGGCTGGCCGAACACGATCGTCGGCGATGAGCTGGAGCGGTCCGAGCTCGTCGGTGGCGTCTTCCGGAGCCCACACGGCATCGCGGTCGACGCGTCGGGGGCCATCGCCGTGTCGGAATGGGTGATCGGCGGTCGCGTGATCGTGCTCACGCCGCAGTGATCCTCCGGTCGGATCAGCGGCAGACCTCGAACGCATAGTCGTCGTCGCCGGGTGTGACGAGGTCGCGGTCGCGCAGCACCATCGAGGCGGGGGAGTCGTCGTCCGCACACATCTCGGCGAACGGGCGCGGCAGCTCATCCGTGTACTCGATGTCGATCACGTGCTCGCCGTAGACGTCGGTGTACGCCCCGCATTCGGTGTAGACCGCGCACTCCTCGGTGACCGCGAAGTCGAAGCCGGCCTGTTCACGAAGCACGGCCGCATCCTCGGCGGCGTTCTTCTGCCCGGCGGCGAGTCCGGCGGCGTGGGCGGCATCGACGAGCAGGGTGGCCAGAGTCAGGTTGTCCTGGAGGGAGAGCGCCCCGGTCGAGCGGGTGTACGAGTCGAGGTTGTCGAACTCGACCGCGTCGAAGCCGTCGTCGGCACAGCCGGCGATCCACGGGGTCACGGTGGCGGCGATCCGGTCACGGCGCTCGGCGGTCGACGTGTCGAGCAGCGCCTCGTCCGGCCAGTCCGGATCGAAGACGACCTCGCCGTCCGCGTGCAGCAGGAGCTCCTGCGGCCAGGAGTCGAGCTCGCCCGGCTGGGTCTGGAAGCCGTTGACGTAGCAGATCGAGTACACCCCGGGTGCGGGCGGTGCACCACGGTCACGGCCGACGATGCCGACCTCGGGTGCCGGGTCGTAGGCGCCACCGAGCTGATAGTCGGGGACAGCGCCGGCGGGCGGGAGGTCGAATACGGAGTCGGATGGTGACGATTCCGCCGGAGCCGCGCATCCGCCGAGCACGAGCAGCAGCGCCGCGACGGCGGGGAGCAGCGCGCCGCGGAGCATCCGGTTCAGTGTGTCGCCCCGTACAGCTCCGCGATCTCCTTCGAGCCCATCCCCTGGGAGTAGGTCGGGTGCTGGGGCCAGCCCTCCGGCACGTCCTGCCACTCCTCCTGCCGGCCGTACGGCAGCAGATCGACGAGTCCCTGCAGGTAGCTGAGCCGCTCGGTGCCACGGCCCTCGGTGTGCCAGGTCCGGTACACGGTGTCGCCGTCGCGCAGGAAGACGTTCACCCCGAAGCCCGCGTTCGGTGGGGCATCCACGTCGGCTCCGAACGTGCTGTCGGCGCTGGAGTACCAGGCCATCCGGTTGCCCACGCGGTCGCGGTAGGCCAGAGCCTCATCGATCGGACCGTTCGTCACGATCACGAAGCGTGCGTCGTAGTAGCGCTCGAGCACGTCGAGCCGTGTGAACTGCGAGGTGAAGCCGGTGCAGCCGGGGCACTGCCACTCGCTGCCGTCCGACCACATGTGGTTGTAGACGATGAGCTGCGACGCGCCGTCGAAGATGTCGGCGAGACGCACCGGACCGTCGGCGCCGACGAGCGTGTAGTCGGGCAGCTCCACCATGGGCAGACGGCGTCGCTGCGCGGCGATGGCATCGAGTTCTCTGGTCGCTGCCTTCTCGCGCACTCGCAGCGCGTCGAGCTCGCGGCGCCATGTCTCGGCGTCGACGACCGGCGGAAGGGCTGTCTGTCCTGTGCTCACGATGACCTCCGGTTGCTGAGCGACGGTGCGTCCAGTCTGCGCGCGGCCGCCGACACGGTCAATGCGGGTCGGGGCCGGACGCGGCGACGTCGGCCGGCACGGACTCGGCCGGATTGCGGCGGATGCCGATCCACGACACCACGCCGCCGATCACGAGCAGCGTCGCGGTGACCCAGGCCGCGCTGTGGAATCCGTCGAGGTCGAGGGTGCCGCCGACGATCGTCGAGAGCATCGCGACGACGAGCAGGCCGGCGACGCGGGACACGGCGTTGTTCACGGCTGAGGCGATACCGGAGTGGTTCTCATCGATCGCCCCGAGGATCGCGGCGGTCAGCGGGGCGACAGTGAGCGAGAGCCCGAGCCCCATCACGATCATGGCGGGCAGCACCTGCCACCAGTAGTCGAATTCAGCGGCGACGAAGAGGAGCATCAGGGCGCCCACGGCCATGAGCAGCGGGCCGACCGTCATGAAGATGCGCGGCCCCCACTTGCCTGCCCACTGGCCGGCACGCGAGCTGACGAGGATCATCAGGATCGTCATGGGCAGACTCGCAAGTCCTGCGGCCGTGGCGCTGAGCCCGGCCCCCTGCTGCAGATAGACACCCACGACGAAGCCGTTCAGCGACAGCGCGGCATACACGAAGAAGGTGGCGAGGTTGCCCCAGCCGAAGTCACGCACGCGGAACAGCCACAGCGGCATGAGGGGCGACGTCGAATGCTGCTGTCGCCACAGGAACAGCGCGAACAGCGCCGCCCCGGCGACAGCGGGGATCCAGATGGCCGGCGACTGCCACCCCATGTTGGGCTGCTCGATGAGTGCGAACACGACAGCGCCGAGACCGATCGCACACAGAGCCCCGCTCCACCAGTCGACCTTGATGCCGCGGGGATGCTCCGGCAGATGCAGGCGGGCGAGGAGCAGGAGGGTGATCCCGATCGGGATGACGTTGATGAGGAAGACGAAGCGCCATGAGAGGTAGTCGACGAACAGTCCGCCGAGCAGCGGGCCGACCAGTTGGGCTCCGGTGGTGAAGGCGGTCCACACCCCGATCGCCCTGGACTGCACGTCGGCGCGCATCGTCGCGGTGATCAGCGCGAGCGAGCTCGGCACCAGCAGTGCTCCGGCTGCTCCCTGCGCGGCACGGGCGATGATCAGCATCAGGGGATCGATCGCTGCGGCGACCGCGATGGATGCCACCCCGAAGGCGATCAGTCCGATGCGCATCACCAGCACGCGTCCGTAGGCGTCGGACACCGATCCCGCGAGCAGGATCAGGGCGCTCAGGGTGATCAGATACGCATCCACGACCCACTGCTGGGTGGTGATGCCGCCGCCGAGCTCACGACTGATCGCGGGCAGCGCGACGTTCACCACCGTGCCGTCGAGGAAGGTCACGAACGACGCGAGCACCGCGATCGAGATGACGAGCCGCTGGAGCGGGGCGAAGGATGCTGCCACAGCCCGACCCTACTCCCGGGGCGGGAGGGTGCGGGCCGATGCTGGTCAGCTCGTCGGCAGCGACGGCGGCGGGGCGGGGTGCGGCGCCGGTGTCCCGGCCAGGAGCAGTCGTGCGAGTCCGGGTGTCCCCTCCTCGTCGACGGAGCCGCGCTGTCGGTCGGCACCGGTACCCACCGTGCGCAGCCGCTCGATGCCCGCGCCGACTCGTTCCTCGTCGCCGAGTTCCCGAAGTGCGGGAGCGATCATGGCCAGCATCCGGTCGGCGACCGCCCGGACGTCGTCGATGTCGCCGGTCGTCGGATCGATCACGCGCGCATCCATCCCTCGGCGGGCCGCCGTCCACAGCGACGCGTCGAGGCCGTCGACCCCGACGTCCACCTGAGGCTGGTCGTCGGTCAGCACGATCGCTCGTGAGAGCAGTGCGGCGAGCACGGAGTCCTCCGCGGTCAGCTGCGCATCGAAGACCCGCACCTCGATCGTGGGATAGCGCTCCGAGATCCGTACGGCCCACGCCAGCGATGACGCCTCGGTGATCGCCTGCAGGTCGATGAGCCGTCGCACCTGCGTGCGGTAGTCGTCGAAGTCGTGGAACCGCGGTGGGGACCAGGATGCCGGCAGGCGACGGATCAGGATGCTGCGCCAGCTGGCGTAGCCCGAGTCCCGTCCGCCGACGAACGGACTGTTGCCGGTGAGCGCGAGCAGCGTCGGGAGCCAGCCTCGCACGCGATTGATCGCCCGCACTCTCTCCTCATCGTCGACCACTTCGATGTGCACGTGGAGGCCGTTGACCTCGTGATCGCGGGTGAGGTGCCCGAGCTGCGCGGCGACATCGTCATAGTGACGTGAAGGGGAGACCGCCGAGGAGCGTGTCGTGGCGAAAGGCGTGCCGGTTCCCGCAGCGATCGCGCGTTGCTCCTGAGCGTGCCAGCCGATGAGCGCGCGCAGATGATTCAGCTGCGCCTCGGCGTCTGTGGCGGTCGAGACCGGCTCGGTGAGGCATTCGATCTGCGAGGTCAGGTACTCCTTCGTGACCTCGCCGCCGGTGCGCAGGCGCGTGATGCGTTCGCGAGTGCCGGCGGCCAGCGTCACGGGCACCAGCGAATGCACATCGAGGAAGAGGAACTCCTCCTCGATGCCGAAGCGGGTCATCCGGAGCCTCAGTGGTTTCTGAGCGCGGAGATCAGCTCGGATTTCCGTTTGCCGCTGTACCCGGTCAGGCCCAGTTCCTTCGCGCGCTTGCGTAGCTCGGGCACGGTCCAGTCGTCGTAGTCGCCGTGCTCCCCACCACGGCGTCCGACCGCGCTGCGGCCTTCCTTCGCTGCGGCGTTCGAGATGCGTGCGGCCTTCTCCTTGGAGGCGCCGTCGTCCCGGAGCTCCTCGTACAGCTCTGGGTCCTTCAGTGAATTGTTGCGTCGTCCTGGCATGTTTCTTCTCCTTCGCGCACTCGGAGGGTGGAAGTCAACCCCCTCGGAGAGATGGGCTCCCGCGGCTAGCGTGGGGGCACCGCAGTCGGGCGTTCGCGCCCCGAAAGAAGGGAAAGACCGATGAACATCCTCCTGATCATCGTCATCGTCGTCGCAGTGATCCTCGCGATCACCGGAGGACTGGTGCAGTCGCTCCAGTTCCTCCTGTGGGTCGGGCTCGTCCTCCTCGCGATCGCAGTGATCGCCTGGTTGATCCGAGCGATCAGCGGCAGCCGCAAGGTCTGACGACACAGCTCGTCTGACCCCATCGAGGTGAGGCCCGCCGATCGGCGGGCCTCACCTCTTCTGTGTCTGAGGGACTACTTCTTGTCGAACGCGTCGCGGACGCTGTCGCCGGCCTTGCCCGCGGCGTCCTTCACGTTCTCGCCGGCCTGCTTGGCGGAGGCCTTGACCTGATCCGCCTGGCCCTCGGCTTCGAGGCGCTCGTTGTCCGTGAGCTTTCCGACGCCTTCCTTGACCTTTCCGGCAGCCTTCTCAGCGGCGTTCTTGATGTCGTCTGCAGCACTCATGTTCTGCTCCTCTCGTGGGCGGATTCGATTGATCCCGACCTTTTCACGCAGCCGTCGAAGGGGCCACGGGATTGACAATCCGGCCGGGTCATGTCAGCGTTCCGCCCCATCGACTCGGGCCTCCCGAAGGACTAGCCTGGCGCCAGGCGGGTGGTCCTGCCCGCGGACCTCGACCAAGGAAGCGGTGTGCGATGGACTCGATGATGATGGGCGCCATGTCGAAGAACATGGAGTCGATGCCCGACATGGGCATGATGGACATGTCCGTCATGCAGGCCTGCATGGATGCGTGCGCCGCGTGCGAGCAAGCCTGCACGGTGTGCTCGACGCAGATGATGGACTGTTCGCCCGCGTGCATGAACTGTGCGGACATGTGCAACACCATGATGCGGTCGATGATGCGGATGCAGGGCATGACCCCGGCGTCGATGATGGCGATGCTCAACGCCTGCATCGCGATGTGCAAGACGTGCATGGACGCGTGCGCGCGGCACGCGGACGAGAGCGATGTCTGCCGGATGTGCGCTCAGGCGTGCCAGGCCTGCATGGATGCCTGCACCGCGATGAAGGACATGCTGATGGTGAATGCCTGACCCGCAGCTCGGGTTCAGGGGCTCCTCAGAGGCTGGCTTCAGACCGCGGCGACGTTGAACTGGGTGTTGCCCACGGCGAGCACTCCGTAGCGCGCGTGCAGTGCGACGGGTGTGCCGGGAGCGGCTTCGAGCGCGGCGCCGGCGCCGTTCCACAGGGCATGCGCCTCGCCGTCGAGCGTGCGCACGACCAGATCACCGGAGACCGCGTCGGCCTGATCGACCAGAGCGTCGACCCACTCCGCCGGCGTCGCCGAGGCGATGCGCGCCTGGATCAGATGCAGCGCGTGTCCGGGAGCGAACGAGGAGCACCGGCCACCCTCGCTGCACATGCACGCCGCACGCTCACGCACCGGGAGGGGCGAAAGGCGGTTCAGCGGCGTGGACACGATGGTCTCCTTCTGGTTCGACGTTCCGGAAAGACTAAGTCGCCTTCTCGGTGGCGCCGAGGCCCACCGACACGGAGTGAAACAAACGGGTGTAAGCTCGCCGGGTGCTGTCGTCGATGAGCGCCCTCGGGGCGCAGAGCGGAGCTGCAGGCGCTTTCCGCGCCGCAGACAGAGGCTGAGGACTCACCGGAGGCGGAACCCCGTCCCCGGTGTCGTGTCGTACCCGGCGTCTGCGTCCGGGATCCTTCCTCCGATCGACTCGCCTTCGCGGCGACCACTCCGAAAGCACTTCTCTCATGCGTCCCATCGATGAGCGCGCCATCCGCGCCTCCTTCCTCAACGCCTCCCGCAAAGAGGTCTCCGACCTGACTCTGCCTCCCGGTTTCGCCGAGATCGACTTCGATCGCCTCGACTTCCTCGGCTGGGCAGACCCGAAGATGCCCCGCCGGGCGTACGTCGTCACGTGGGTCGACGACGCCCCGGTCGGTGTCTTCCTACAGCGCGCCGAGCAGCGCGTGATCGCCAGGGCGCAGTGCTCGTGGTGCGAAGACGTCGCTCTCCGCAACGACGTGCAGTTGTTCGTGGCCCGCAAGGCCGGAGCCGCCGGCCGCAAGGGCGACTCCATCGGCGTGCTCACCTGCGCCGAGTTCGGCTGCAATCGGAACGTGCGGATCCTGCCGCCCTTGGCCTACCAGGGCTTCGACCGCGAGTTCGCCCGCGACCTGCGCATCCTGAGACTGCAGGAGCACGTCGCCGGCTTCCTCGCCGAAGTCGCCGGCTGATCCCGACTTCTGTTGCTCCGGTCGCGCTTCCTGCCGCTCGCGGGTCGCGAAGGCGAAAGGAAGTGCGACCGGAACAGGGGCTCGGGGCAGCCAGGTCAGGAGATCCTGGCGCGCACGTGCGCCCAGGCGGGGGCTGCCAGCTCCGTCGACCGGCGGGCGAACTCGTCGAAGCTGCGACGGCCGGGCCAATCGGCCGGCAGCATCGACGGAGGAAGCCCCGGGTCGGTGTAGGGCAGCACCCGCCAGCGGTCGATGAGCTGCACGTAGGCAGCGAACGGCTCGGCGGGGAGGGTGGTGAGCGAGGTCTGGAAGGCGAGGTGCTCCGCCCGCAGAGCCTCCAGGTTCCACCACTGCGCCGCGGCCTCGACCAGAGTGCCGTCGGGGAGGGGAGCGGATGCCTGGAACAGGGTCGCCCATTTGCGCGCATCGAGCTCATCGAGGATCTGCAGCACCTCGTCCTGGAGGTGACCGGGGCAGATCCACAGCGCCGGCGACACCACGCCGGCGCCGATCCACTGCAGCCGTCGACGCAGCTGATGGCGCACGCTCCTCGCGCTCTCGGGGATCGAGAATGAGACGAGGCACCAGGGGTCGGCATCCGTCATCTCCCGCATCTCGAAGATGCGACGGTCGCCGCGTTCCAGCATCCCGATCGCTGCCGGGTTGAGACGGTAGCCGATCTGCTCCTCGCGTTCGGCGATCAGCAGCCCCCTCTGCTTGAGGCGGGCGACGCCGGTGCGCGCCGGGCCGGCATCGATGCCGAGGCCTCCGGTGAGCGCGACCAGATCGGCCGCCGAGATCCAGCCGCCGAGCGGGCGCAGGAACACGCCGATGAAGGTCCGCAGCAGCGACGCGGTGCTGCCGGGGCGCGCATCGATGTCGTCGAGCACGGGGGCGGACCCGAGATCAGAAGTCACCGGACTCCAGGGCGTCGCGCACCGCGAGCACGCCGGTGATCGTCTCGACGTGCGAGGTGCTCAGCGGCGAGAGCCCGAGGCGGATGCCGTCGGGGAACCGGAAGTCCGGGATGATGCCGTCGGCCCACAGTCGCCGCGTGACATCGCGGAAGTCCGGGTGGCCGATCGTGACGTGACCGCCGCGGAGATCCGCGTCGCGCGGGCTGAGCAGTCGCACGCCGAGGGGGGCGAGAACCTCGTCGTAGGCGCGGACGGCGAGATCGGTCAACGACTGCGACTTCGCCCGCACGCCCTCGATCGTGGACTGCTCGATCAGGTCGAGCATCCCCTGCATCGCGAGCATCGAGGTCACCGGCGGGGTGCCGCTGAGAAGCTGGCGGATGTCACCCGACGGCACGTACTCCGGCCCCATCGCGAAGATGTCCGCCGCGCTCCACCAGCCCTGGATCGGCTGACGCAGCACCCCCTGGAGTCCGTGGCGGAGATAGGCGAAGGCGGGGGAGCCCGGTCCGCCGTTGAGGTACTTGTAGGTGCAGCCGACGGCCAGGTCGACGCCCCACTCGTCGAGCTGCATCGGGATCACGCCGACCGAGTGGCACAGGTCCCACATCATCAGGGCGCCGGCCTCGTGCGCGGCCGCGGTGATGCCCGGCATGTCGGCCAGGGCTCCGGAGCGGTAGTCGACGTGGCTCAGCGACACCAGTGCGGTGCGTGCGGAGACCACGGCCTCGACATCGGCGATCGTCACCCCGTGTACGGGGTCGGGCTCGAGCCAGCGCAGGGTCATCCCCGTCTCGGCGGCCACACCCTCGGCCAGGAACCGGTCGGTGGGAAAGTTGCCCGCCTCGATCACGAGTTCGGTCCGGTCAGGGTCCGCTGCCGCGGCGGCGCGCATGAGCTTGTAGATCAGCACGCTGGTCGAGTCGGCCACGACGGTCTGACCCGAAGCCGCGCCGAGCGCAACTCGTCCGATGCGGTCCCCGAGCTCCATCGGCAGCGCCATCCACTGCTCGTCCCAGGAGCGGATCAGCCGCGTGCCCCAGTCGTCGCGCACGAAGGCCGCGAGCTTCTCCGGAATGTCGCGCAGCGGGCGACCGAGCGAGTTGCCGTCGAGGTAGGTGGTGACGCCGGGGGCCTCGGCGAACGCGTCGAGGTGGGCGCGCAGCGGGTCGGCCGCGTCGAGAGCGCGGGCACGATCGAGGAGGGAGTCGGCGGGCGTCGTGGTCATGTCACACCTTCAGGTCTGCGGGGGTGAGGGGGCGGGCGTCGAGCGGGTCGGCCGTCGAGGGGCTG
>NZ_PCPA01000027.1 GCF_002979515.1 Microbacterium sp. MYb54
GGTGGGGTAGAGTTGTCGCAACCGAAGACCGCTGGTCATCTTCGTGTGCGCAAGCACGCGAGATCGAAGCTCTGCATAGCAGGGGCCCGCGCAGGACGCGAACTTCTCAAAGCTCCGTGCGCCTGCGCCGGAGCTTTTTCTCTTGCAGGTGGTCCAGGTCGGCGCCACACCACCGTGCGGCGCCTCGTACACACCAAGGAGTGACCATGGCGCAGAAGGATGCATCGGTCGCCGAGCTCACGAAGTCATTCGAGAACTCGAACGCCGTCCTGCTGACCGAGTACCGCGGTCTGACGGTTGCCCAGCTCAAGGAGCTGCGCAACAGCATCCGTCAGAACGCTGAGTACGCCGTGGTGAAGAACACGCTGACCAAGATCGCCGCCAACAAGGCTGGCATCTCCGCGCTGGACGACGACCTCAAGGGTCCGTCGGCCGTCGCATTTGTGCACGGTGACTTCGTCGCCACTGCCAAGGCTCTGAGTGACTTCGCCAAGGCCAACCCGCTTCTCGTGATCAAGTCCGGCATCTTCGAGGGCAATGCCCTCTCCGCCGACGAGGTCAGCAAGTACGCCGCGCTGGAGAGCCGTGAGGTTCTGCTGGCGAAGGCTGCGGGCATGATGAAGGCGACGATGGGCAAGGCTGCCGCCACCATCGATGCTCTTCGCGAAAAGCTGGAGACCGCCGAGGCCGCGTAAGCGACCGGCGTTCTCGTTCACCAAACCCCATCTATCTAGGAGATACATCATGGCTAAGCTCACCACTGAGGAGCTGCTCGAGCAGTTCGCCGGCCTGACCCTCGTCGAGCTCAACGACTTCGTGAAGGCGTTCGAGGAGAAGTTCGAGGTCACCGCTGCTGCACCCGTCGCCGTTGCCGGCGCAGGTGGCGGCGCTGCAGAAGAGGTTGAGGAGAAGGACTCCTTCGACGTCATCCTCGAGGCTGCTGGCGACAAGAAGATCCAGGTCATCAAGACCGTCCGCGAGCTCACCTCGCTGGGTCTCGGCGAGGCCAAGGCTGTCGTCGACGGTGCCCCGAAGGCTGTCCTTGAGGGCGCCAACAAGGAGACCGCCGAGAAGGCCAAGGCCGCTCTCGAAGAGGCAGGCGCAACGGTTACCCTCAAGTAATCGCGACGCTCACGCGTTTCATCGAAGGTCCCGGGTTCGCCCGGGGCCTTCGTGTGTTTCCAGGGGCGCTTCTTGAATTCCGGAATGCTGCGCGCTCAGCGTGGGGGAGCGGTGGAGCTGCGCACCACGAGGGCGGATGCCGCGGCCACATGTTCGAGCGGGGCGTCGGGATGGTCCATCCGCTGCGTCAGCAGCCGCACCGCTTCGTGTCCTTGCTCTCGAGGCGACTGCCCGATCGTGGTCAGGGCGAACATGTCGGCATGTTCGTGATCGTCGATGCCGACGACGCTGAGCTCGGTCGGTACAGCGATGCCCAGGCGTCTGGCTGCGATGATCGCGCCGATAGCTGCTTCGTCGCACACCCCGACGATGGCCGTCGGGCGTCGTCGTCGGTCGCCGAGCATCCCGGCCGCCGCGGCGTAACCGCCCGGCATGGTCGGGGCAGCTCCGGCGATGCGCGCGTTCGCCGACAGTCCGGCCGCCTGCAAAGCACCGTGGTATCCGTCGAGGCGTCGCGCGTCGCCGAAGCTCAGTTCGGCGGCGGCCGTCGATCCGCCGACGAACGCGATGTCGGTGTGTCCGAGTTCGATGAGGTGCTCGGTCGCGATGCGTGCGGCCGCCGTGTCGTCGATCGAAACTGAGCTGGACCCTTCGCTGTACGGACCGACGCTCACGAGCGGGCGCTCCGTGCGTTGCAGTCGCTCGAGCTCTTGAGCGCTCGGCTGGATGCCGACGGCGATGATGCCGTCGAAGCGTCTTCCTGGCAGAACGCTCTCGAACAGGTGCTCCCTGGTCTGAGAGCCTTCGGGTACGCCGTAGAGCGAGAGGTCGTAGTCGAGCGAGAACAGCGACTCCTGGACCCCGGCGAGCAGCTCGGCGAAGAACCACCGATCCACGGGCGGCATGACGACGCCCACAGTCTGCGTGCGTCCCGTCGCGAGGCTCGTCGCGGATGAATGTGCGACGTAGGAGAGATCACGTGCAGCGTCCACGACTCGCTGTCGGGTCGCCTCCGACACATATCCGCGGCCGCTGAGGGCACGACTCGCCGTAGCCTTCGACACGCCAGCACGCGACGCGACGTCCGCGATCGTGCTCATCGGTCCTCCTCGACCTGATCACGCGGATGCGTGGCACCAGCGCGGGGGGTTCGCGCCGGGTCAAAGCGTAGTCGTTGCGGTGCAAAAAGGGAACCGGTTCCAGACGTCAGGCGAGGGAGCGCTCCCACGTGCCAGGACTGCGCGAGGCGAATGGTTGTGAGCTTGTGACCCTAGCGTGTTGTGCGGGGATGCGGATGGCCAGTAGGTTGGCCTGGAATCGGTTCCCTAACGATGCCCCGGGGTGGCGTCGCACAGGCGGGAACCTGTACTCGAAGAGGAGAATTCACATGGCTCTGTCACAGCGTTCCCGGCGTTACGCGCCGCTCGCCCTGCTGGGGGTCGCGGGCATCGCGCTCGCCGGTTGCGGGGCTCCCGGTGGAGCACCGGGTACCGACGGGGGTGACGGAGGCGACGCCACCGTCACGATCTACGGCACGATCGTCGACTCGGAGGCCGATCTCCTCCAGGAGTCCTGGAAGGACTGGGCCGACGAGAACGGCATCACGATCAAGTACGAGGGCAGCCAGGACTTCGAGACGCAGCTCGGCACGCGCGCTCAGGGCGGCAACCCGCCCGACATCGCGATCTTCCCGCAGCCGGGTCTGCTCAAGGATTTCGCGGACCGCGACTACCTCAAGCCCGCACCGGAGGCGGTCGAGAAGAACGCCAACGAGTACTGGACCGAAGACTGGGTGAACTACGGCACGGTCGACGGCACCTTCTACGGTGCGCCGCTCATGGCCAACGTCAAGGGCTGGATCTGGTACTCGCCGGCGAAGTTCAAGGAGTGGGGTGTCGAGGTTCCGAAGACTCTCGATGAGATGACCGCACTCACCGACAAGATCCAGGCGGCGACCGGCACCCCCGCGTGGTGTGCTGGCTTCGAATCCGGCACGGCGACCGGCTGGCCGGGCACCGACTGGGTCGAGGACTACGTGCTGCGTCAGGCCGGACCGGACGTCTATGACGATTGGGTGACCAACAAGGTGAAATTCACCGACCCGCAGATCAAGCAGGCGTTCGACTCGGTCGGCGGGATCCTGCTGAACCCGGCCAACGTCAACGCCGGTTTCGGTGATGTCCGCTCGATCAACTCGACGGCGTTCGGCGACGTCGCCCCGGCCATCGCCGGCGGCACCTGCGCGCTGACGCACCAGGCTTCGTTCCTCTCCGGGTTCTTCCCCGATGGCACCACGGTCGCCGAAGACGGCGACGTCTGGGCATTCATGCTCCCGGGCGAGTCGGCAGACGACTCCGCTGTCACCGGTGCCGGTGAGATCGTCGGAGCGTTCAGCGACTCCGAGGCCACGCAGAAGGTGCTCGAGTACCTGTCCAGCCCCGAGTGGGCCAACAGCCGCGTCAGCCTCGGCGGCGTCACCTCGGCGAACAACGGGCTCGACCCGGCGAACGCCAAGGACCCGATCCTGCAGGAGACCATCAAGATCCTTCAGGACCCGGACACGACGTTCCGCTTCGACGCCTCTGACCTGATGCCCGGTGCCGTCGGCGCTGGAACGTTCTGGAAGGGCATGGTCGCCTGGGTCAACGGAACCTCCACCGATGAGGTCCTGACGCAGATCGAGACCGGCTGGCCGTCCAGCTGATCGGATGAGGAGGGCCGCCCCACGGGGCGGCCCTCCTTCTCCACTCCACGATGCGCACACAGAGGTGCGCATCGCTGAGCCGCAACGCGTCATGAAGGGGATTCCGTGAACGCGACAGTATTTTTCCAATGGATCGGCACACTTCCGCCGATTCTGCAGGCCGTGGTCGTGGTCATCGCATTCGCGGTGGTCGTGGCGATCATCCTTTTCCTCGTGGACGTGGCTCCGCGCAAGGGAGCGGTGTACACCTGGGTGCGACTGGCCATGTGCCTGCTCATCCCGCTCGCCGTGATGTTCTTCTTCAGCTCCTATTACTGGGCGATGGGGGTCGCCGTCATCGTCGGAGCCCTGTTCTTCTATCTGGATTACCGCTCGCGCGATGGTGCCGGGTATCTGATCCAACTGGTCGCCTTCATGGCTCCGGCGCTGCTCCTCCTGCTCGTCGGCCTCATCCTGCCCTCGATCCAGACGATGTACTCCTCGTTCCTGAGCTCGTCCGGCAAGGACTTCGTCGGCTTCGCCAACTACCTCTGGATCTTCACTCAGTCCGACGGCATCACCTCGGTCGTCAACTCGATCATCTGGGTGCTGCTCGTGCCGACTGTCTCGACGATCGTCGGGCTGGCCTATGCGGTGTTCATCGATCGCACTCGTGGCGAGAAGATCTACAAGGTCCTCGTGTTCATGCCGATGGCCATCTCGTTCGTCGGCGCCGGAATCATCTGGCGATTCATGTACGAGTATCGCGGCGCAGACTTTCCGCAGATCGGTCTGCTCAACCAGATCCTGGTGTGGTTCGGCGGCGAGCCGCAGCAGTGGCTGCTCAACGAGCCGTGGAACAACCTGTTCCTGATCGTGGTGCTGATCTGGGTGCAGACCGGTTTTGCGATGGTCGTGCTCTCCGCCTCCATCAAGGGCGTCCCGCAGGAACTGCTCGAAGCGGCCGAACTCGACGGTGCGAACGCATGGCAGCGCTTCTTGTCCGTCACGATTCCCTCGATCCGTCCGGCGCTCATCGTGGTGTTGACGACCATCTCGATCGCCTCGCTGAAGGTGTTCGACATCGTGCGCACCATGACCGCAGGAAACTACGGCACCTCGACGCTCGCGAATGAGATGTACACCCAGTTCTCGAAGTTCGAGGCCGGGCGCAGCGCCGCCTTGTCGGTCATCCTCTTCGTGCTGGTGCTGCCGATCGTCATCTACAACGCGAGACAGATCAAGAAGCAGCGGGAGGTGCGATGATGAGCGACACCCTGAAGACAGAGACGGCGGCGACCTCCACGCGCGCGATCACCACCGGAGGCGGTCTGGACGGCGCTGCCGGGCGTGCGCGCAAGAAGCTCTCCCGCCCATGGGCATCCGTCGGATCCATCCTGATCGCGGTGCTGTGGACGATTCCGACCCTCGGCCTGTTCATCTCCTCGTTCCGCCCGCGGGACCAGATCCAGTCCAGCGGATGGTGGACCTTCTTCGCCAACCCGCAGGTGACGCTCGAGAACTACGTCGACGTGCTGCAGTCGGGGACGACGCAGCTCACGATCCTCGAGTCGTTCGTCAACTCGATCGCGATCACGATTCCCGCGACCGTGATCCCGCTGATGATCGCCGCGATGGCCGCATATGCGTTCGCGTGGATCGACTTCAAGGGCCGCAACGCCCTGTTCATCTTCGTGTTCGCCCTGCAGATCGTGCCGATCCAGATGGCGCTCGTGCCGCTGCTGAGCTCGTTCTCGCGAGGGATCAACCTCTTCGGACTGCAGGTCACACTCCCGCTGGATGCTTCACAGGGCTACGCGCAGGTGTGGATCGCGCACACGATGTTCGCTCTGCCCCTGGCGATCTATCTGCTGCACAACTTCATGTCGGAGATCCCGGGCGAGATCATCGAGGCGGCTCGCGTCGACGGCGCATCCCGTGGACAGATCTTCTTCCGCGTGGTGCTTCCGCTGACGATGCCGGCCATCGCCTCGGTCGCGATCTTCCAGTTCCTGTGGGTCTGGAACGACCTGCTCGTGGCGCTGGTGTTCGCCGATGGTGCTGCGGCACCGATCACGAAGCTGCTGGCTGAGATCACGGGTACGAGAGGAAACGACTGGTATCTGCTCACCGCAGGTGCCTTCGTCTCGATCATCGTGCCGCTGATCGTGTTCTTCGCTCTGCAGCGCTACTTCGTCAGAGGGCTGCTGGCCGGATCGACCAAGGGCTAGCGTTCCGGATCCGCTTCATCGACGACGCCGCGCCGACCTCAGGGGGTCGACGCGGCGTCGTCGGTGTCAGCTGGAGTAGTCGTACTTCCAGGTCACTGCATCGCGGGGCGAGTCCACGAGGACCGCATCGACGCCGACGCGGGCGAGGTCTTGATAGCGTTCGGCGTCCGCGACTCCGATCGCCATGAGGTTCACGCGGTCGGTGGGATCGATGCAGCGCACGGCTTCGCGATCCCAGGGGGTGATTTCGACCTCGCTCTTCGCGGTACCCGAGGTGAAGGTCTCGCTGACGGTGATCTTGCGACGATCCTCGAATGCCATCCAGGTTCCCGCTGCGGGCGACGGCTCGCACTCGTGGGCGAGGGCGATGTCTAGGAGGCGCTTGCGGGTCACATCGCGGTCCTCAGCGACCTGGACATCGGCGGCATCACGGGCTCGACCGGTCGCCGCCGCATCCGTGGAGTAGATGACGGTGTTCTCCGTGCGCTCCGCATCGCGCAGGACAGCGACGACCGCGTCCGCCAGGGGAACCGGATCTGCCTGCTTGAGATCGAGGAACAGCAGGCGGTCGGCGGGGATGTCCATCAGAGCCTGTCGGAGTGTCGGGAGAAGGGCCGGGGCGTCGCGGTACGGCGTCTCTTCCGATCCGCGCGGGCGGAAGTTCCATCCGGCGTTGAGCGCGGTCAGCTCTGCGACGGTCTTCTCCGCCACGGTCCCGGTCCCATTCGTCTTCTCTTCGAGGCTGATGGGCCGGTACAGCACGGGCACGCCGTCGCGAGAGAGCTGGACGGTGATCCAGAGCGCGTCAGCGCCGTCTTCCAGCGAACCGCGGATGCCCTCCCTGGTGTTCTCCGGATAGTCGGCGGTGCCTGCCCGATGGGCCACGATCAGCGGCGCCTCTTGCCCTTGGCCGGCGGCGGCGGCGGCGTCGGCTTCGGTACCCGTCTGGGCTCCGGCTTTCGGGGCTCGATCTGCCGCGATCATCGGCGCGACGCCGAGCATGAGACCGAGGGCCGTGATGCCTGCCGCCCGCGCCCAGAATGGATGCTGCTTCGAGAACATGGTGATCTACTCCTTCGTGAGCCCGCCGCTGGGGTGATTCCCGCCATCGGGCAAACGTAACATTTTACGCTTTCGAGACCCGGTTCGACCGGCGCCGCAACACAACCCCGGTCGCGGCATCCGCGCGTCTACCCTGAAGTCATGAAGTACGCAGACTCGATCGTCGACCTCGTCGGCGACACGCCCCTCGTGAAGCTCCAGCACGTCACCGAGGGCGTCGCGTGCACGGTGCTCGTGAAGCTCGAGTACCTGAACCCCGGTGGTTCGTCGAAGGACCGCATCGCCGCGCGCATCATCGATGCCGCCGAGGCGTCCGGAGATCTGAAGCCCGGTGGCACGATCGTCGAACCCACCAGCGGCAACACCGGCGTGGGGCTGGCGCTGGTCGCTCAACAGCGTGGCTACAAGTGCGTGTTCGTGCTGCCGGACAAGGTCGGCGACGACAAGATCGACGTGCTGCGGGCCTATGGGGCTGAGGTGGTGGTGACCCCGACCTCGGTCGCACCAGACAGCCCGGAGTCCTACTACAGCGTGAGCGATCGGCTGGCGAGGGAGATCCCCGGAGCGTTCAAGCCGAACCAGTACGAGAACCCGAACGGTCCGCGCAGTCACTACGAGACCACCGGGCCGGAGATCTGGCGTGACACCGACGGCGAGGTCACCCACTTCGTGGCCGGAGTCGGCACGGGCGGCACGATCACAGGGACCGGGCGGTTCCTGCGCGAGATCTCGGAAGGCCGGGTGCGTATCGTCGGCGTCGACCCGGAGGGCAGCGTCTACAGCGGCGGCACCGGCCGCCCGTACCTCGTCGAAGGAGTCGGCGAGGACATCTGGCCGGGGGCATACGACCCGACGGTGCCGCATGAGATCGTGGCCGTCGGCGATGCCGATGCGTTCGCGATGACCCGGCGCCTCGCCCGCGAGGAGGGCATCCTCGTCGGCGGTTCGAGCGGAATGGCCGTCGTCGGAGCGCTGCGTATCGCGCGGGATCTGCCGGCGGACGCCGTGATGGTGGTGCTGCTCCCTGACGGTGGACGCGGCTACCTCGCCAAGATCTTCAACGACGGATGGATGCGCTCCTACGGCTTCAGCGACGTGGAGGACGGTGAGACCGTCGCCGATGTGCTCGCGGCCCGTCCGTCTCGGCAGGGGGCGGGCATCCCCGACCTCGTGCACGCCCACCCGACCGACACCGTGCTCGAGGCGATCGGCATGATGACCGAGTACGACGTCTCGCAGTTGGTGGTGCTGAGTGCCGAACCCCCCGTCATGATGGGCGAGGTGGTCGGCACGGTCGACGAGAAGGGGCTGCTTGATCTACTGTTCCGCGGTGAGGCGAATGCGACCGATGCCGTGGGTGCACATGTGGGGGAGCGGCTTCCGCTCGTGGGCATCCACACCTCGGTCGCGCAGGCCAAGGCCGCGCTCGCCGAGGCCGACGCGTTGCTGGTGACGGAAGACGGCAAGCCGCACACGGTGCTGACACGCCAGGATCTGCTGGCGTACCTGTCGCGCTGAGGAGCGCGCAGCTTCGGCCGACCCGGGGCGTAACGGGGAGGCCTCGTCCCGGACGGCGGACGTAGGCTGACAGACATGTCCGATCACGCCTTCGCCACCAGAGCCATCCACGCAGGACAAGCGCCAGACCCGGTCACGGGCGCGATCATCCCGCCGATCTACCAGTCCTCCACGCACGTGCAGGACAGCGTCGGTGGCCTGCGTTCGGGCTACGAGTACAACCGTGCGGGCAACCCGACGCGCTCGTCACTCGAGACGCAGGTCGCGGCTCTCGAGGGCGGCGCGAGCGCGCTCTCGTTCGCCTCCGGACTGGCGGCAGAGGACGCACTGCTCCGCGGCATCCTGAAGCCCGGCGACCACGTGCTGCTCGGCAACGACGTGTATGGCGGAACGTATCGCCTGCTCACCCGGGTGCTGGCGCCGTGGGGGATCGAGACGACCACGGTCGAGCTGTCCGACGTCGATGTGCTCCGCGCGGCGATCCGTCCCGAGACCAAGATCGTGTGGCTGGAGACACCGAGCAACCCGTTGCTGAAGATCGTCGACATCGCACTGATCGCCGAGATCGCGCACGAAGCCGGTGTGCTCGTGGTCGTCGACAACACCTTCGCCTCACCCGCGCTGCAGCAGCCGCTCGCGCTCGGCGCCGACCTGGTCGTGCACTCCACGACGAAGTACCTGGGCGGGCACTCGGACGTGCTCGGCGGAGCCGTCGTGTTCGCAGATGACCGGTTCTTCGACCAGGTGAAGTTCCAGCAGTTCGCGGTCGGTGCGGTCTCCGCGCCCCTCGATGCCTGGCTGACGACCCGCGGCATCAAGACGCTGGCGCTGCGGATGCGTCAGCACTCGGAGAACGCGCAAGCCATCGCCGAGTGGGCGCAGGCGCGTCCGGAGTTCGCGCAGGTGTACTTTCCGGGACTGGAGTCGCACCCCGGCCACGAGATCGCCGCGAAGCAGATGAGCGGATTCGGTGGGATGCTCTCGTTCGGCCTCGCCGCGGGAGCCGACGCGGCACGGGCCTTCGCCGAGAGCACCTCGATCTTCCAGCTGGCCGAGTCGCTGGGCGGCGTCGAGTCGCTCATCGGATATCCGCCGGACATGACGCACGCCTCGGTACGCGGCACCGAGCTCGCGGTGCCGGAGAACATCGTGCGACTCTCGGTCGGCATCGAGGACATCGGCGACCTGATCGCCGATCTCGAGCAGGGGCTCGACCGCATCGCGCGCTGACCTCTCGAGCAGATGCGCTGACGGGGAGGGGGCGGAGCGGCGGTAACATGGGGGCTTCCCCTGGTCGAATCGATTCGACCATGCAGCCCCGAACTCTGGAAGGACGTCGTGTCCGACGCTCCCCGCACTGACTCCATCCCCGTCGCACCGTCGGAGCGGCTCTCCGCCGAGGAGACCCCGACTCCGCAGCCCGAACGCACGGCGACGGGGAGCATCCGCACCTCCACGGCGACCGGTGCGATCCGCACCCTCGGTTCGAACCCCGCGACCGCGCCGATCATGCTGCACCCCGGAGATGCCATCTCCCTCGGCCGCCGGACGCTGTACATCATCCTGCTCGGTGCGCTCACCGCCCTCGGGCCGTTCACGATCGACCTGTATCTGCCCGCCTTCCCGGTGCTGGAGCAGGACTTCCAGACCACGGCGGCGGCGATCCAGCTGACCCTGACCGGCACGATGATCGGGTTCGCGCTCGGCCAGCTCGTCGTCGGGCCACTCAGCGACAAGGTCGGGCGTCGTGTACCCCTCATCGCGGTCACGGCACTGCACGTGCTCGCGAGCATCGGCGCGGCATTCGCCCCCGATCTCGGCCTGCTCAGCGCCGCGCGGGTGTTCATGGGGGTCGGGGCGGCGGCCGGTGGCGTCGTGGCCATGGCGATCGTCCGCGACCTGTTCGGCGGGCGCCGCCTGGTCGTCATGCTCTCCCGCCTCGCGCTGGTGTCGGGCGTCGCGCCGGTCATCGCACCTCTGATCGGCTCGTGGCTGCTCACTCTCATGCCCTGGCGTGGGATCTTCGTCTTCCTCGCCGCCTACGGCGTGGTGATGCTGCTGTCGACGATCCTCTTCATCCCCGAGACTCTGCCCGTCGCGCGTCGTCAGGGCAGCGGTGGCGCCACCATGCTGCAGCGCTACCGCTCGGTGCTCTCGGACCGGGTGTTCCTCGGGGTGCTCGTGATCGGCGGCATGACCTTCTCCGGTCTGTTCTCCTATCTGTCGGCATCGCCGTTCCTGTTCCAGATCACGCACGGGCTCGATGCGCAGCAGTACGGTCTGCTGTTCGCCGTGAACTCGCTCGGCGTGGTCGTCGGTGTGCAGACCGCGTCGCGTCTGGCCGCACGGTTCGGCCCGCAGTGGGTCATGGCCTACTCGACCGCTGTGCTGCTGATCGCCGGAGTCGCGATCATCGTGACCGACCAGCTCGGGCTCGGACTCTGGGGCACGGTGATCCCGCTCTTCGTGTTCATGACCGCGTGCGGCTTCACGTTCCCCAATGTGCAGGTACTGGCGTTGGACCGCCACGGCAAGGCTGCGGGAACTGCGGCATCGATCATCGGCGCCACGAACTTCGGCGTCGCAGGTCTCATCTCGCCGGTCGTCGGCTGGCTGTCCCACGACGCCGGGATCACTGCGACCACGATGGCCTCGGTCATGGTGGGCTGCGCCGCGATCGGCATCCTGTCACTCTGGTTCATCGTGCGTCCGCGCACGGTCGGGATGCTCGCTCCCTGAGTGTTCAGGCATCGTCCGCCACAATGGGACGATGAACAGGCGGATGCTGCTGTGGTGGGGAGTGGGCCTCCTCGCGCTCGCGACGGCTCTCGGTGCCGTGGTCGTGTTCGGTTATCCGGTGACCCCCGGCTTCGACCGATGGTGGAATGACTCGATCGCCGGAGCGCGCGCGGACTGGATGGTCGACTTCGCTCTCGTCCTGAACTGGATCGGCGGCGGCTGGGTGGCGATCCTCGGGGTCCCGCTGCTGGCGATCCTGGCGCTCGTGCTCGCGCGGCGGTGGCGCGGAGCCGTCTTCGCCGCCATCTGCTTCGCTGCGAGCGCCGGCGGTGTGCAGGTGCTGAAGCAGCTCTTCGGTCGAGCGCGGCCAGACGACATGCTGGTCGTGAGCGACTACGGCTCGTTCCCCTCAGGACACACGGCCAACGCCGCGACGATCGCACTCGTGCTCTGGGTGCTGTTCCCCCGGGTGTGGGTGGCGATCGTCGGTGCGCTGTGGGTGCTGGCGATGGCGCTCTCGCGCACCTTCCTGTCGGTGCACTGGGCAAGCGACACGCTCGGCGGAGCGCTCGTCGGCGCAGGGGTCGTGCTGGTGCTCGCCGCCTGGCTGCTCCCGTGGGTGCAGCAGAAGAGGTCCGAGGTCGACGCGCCGATAGGCTGAGAGGGCCCGTTCCCTCCAGAGGAGTCGTCTTGTCTCGCATCCGTCCGTACCGCCCCACCGATCGTGCCGCGTTGTACGAGATCTGCGTGAAGACGGCCGATGCCGGAGTGGATGCGACCGGGATCCTCTCCGACGACTCGCTGTGGGGTGACCTGTTCGCCGTTCCCTACGCCGAGCGACACCCGGATCTCGCATGGGTGGTCGAGAGCGACGACGAGCGCACGATCGGCTACATCGTGGCCACCGACGACACCGATGCGTTCTACAGCTGGTTCCGGGACGAGTGGTGGCCGACTCTCGAGGAGCGTCATCCCCGGCCCGCCGAGGTCGTCACCCGCGAGGACCGGATGGTCGACTACGGGTACAGCCGCGCTGCCGGCATCGAGCCGAATGCATCCGAGTACCCGGCTCATCTGCACATCGACCTGCTCGCGGAGACCCAGGGGCAGGGACTCGGTCGTCAGCTCATGGAGACGCTGTTCGCCGAGCTGACGCGTCGCGGTGTGCGCGGGCTGCACCTGGGCATCGATCCGAACAACGCCGGAGCCGCAGCCTTCTACGAGCGGCTCGGGATGACGCGCCTTCCTGCTGAGCCCGGTGGGCAGATCTACGGCGTGCGCTTCGACAGCTGACACGCCCGTCGCCTAGACGAGAAACACGAAAAGAGCCCCCGCTGACGCGGAGGCTCTTTTCGTGTGTGGCGGTGACGGCGGGACTCCGGTGCTCGCTGCGCTCGCTCCTCCCCGAATCCCCAGTGCTCGATAAACACGAAAAAAGCCCCCGCTGGCGCGGAGGCTCTTTTCGTGTTTGGCGGTGACGGCGGGATTCGAACCCGCGGTTGCTTGCACAACACACGCTTTCCAAGCGTGCTCCTTCGGCCGCTCGGACACGTCACCAAGGAACAACCTGTCCATACTATCCGATGCGCGGCGGGCGACGTGACAGCTGCCCGGAAGACTGCGGTCGAGATCTCAAGTGTGAAATATTGCATGTCACTCGTCACCTGGATAGCCTCATGTGAGGACGAATCGCATCCGCTGGGGGCGCGACATCCTGAGGGGGAGCATGGACGCGAGCTCGACGACGACGTCACGAAACAGCCACCGCACCGCAACGGCCTTCGAGCAGTGCGTCAGCGGAAGACGGACGAGCGTCGCGGGTACGGTGTTCTTCCTCGAGGCGGGGGAGCACCTCGAGGCAGTGCTGAGCCAGGCCGGCCCCGGCGACGTCGTGTTCGCTCCTGCTCGCTCGGCGATGCGGAGTGACCCGAGAGTCATCGGCTACGACGGTGATCTCCGCGAGCCCGGTGACGAGGTGATACTCGACGGCACGCACACGTTCGAGCTTCGGGAGTACGTCGCCGCTCCCTTCGTCTCGATCGTCGGGCGCACCATCATCCGACAGTGCAGTGCCGAGGGAGTGGCCGCGTTCTTGAGCGACGCCGACACGGCGAGGGACTACGGGGTCTTCGTCGATCAGCTGCTGAGCAGCGCCGTTCTGCTCGACTCCCTGGCATCCTTCAACGGGACCGGCTCCGAGGGAGACTCCCTCGTGCGGGTGCACGTCACCTCAGACGGTGAGTACCGCGATGGACCGGACGGTCTCCTCCTCGGTGTCGTGGGCGACGACCGGGCGCACGTCGAGGCCCGCGCCATCGGCGGCGCAGGCCGAGGGCGAGCCTTCGCCCGCATCGTCGACCGCGGCATGCTCGGTGCTGATCTCGATGACAGGCCGTGGTTCGCGCGGTACCTTGCGGCGATCAACCTGCTGCGTCAGTGGGGTGGAGTTCCTTCCCGTCCCACGATCTCGGGTTTCGGCGGACATCTCGTGCGGGCACTCGACGAGCTTCCCGCGCTTCCGGGGGTCGTCTCAGCGGATGCGCCGTACCTGCTGACCGGAGACGGCGAAGAGTACGTGCTGGTCGATCCTGGGAGCCGACGCCGGTTCCGACTCGGAGCCGACACCGCGCGCGCGGCCGAATGTCTGATCGCGACGGCGGATGAATCCTCGGCGGTGGCGCTGCTCGCGGCCGAGCTCGGCAGAGCGGCGAGCAGCGTCACCTCCGTGGTGCGTGAGGTCCAGGCCAGATTCGTGGCGGCGGGTCTCGACGTCACCGTGAACGGGCGAGGGGGTATCTGATGCGAGGCGGCGAACGGGCGGTGGAGACAGAGATCGCCGGAGCGAGGGCGCTCCGCGAATGGATCACGGGAAAGCGGGAAGAGCACTCGCGGGTGTTCCTCATAGAGACCGGAGCCCCTGTAGCCGGCGTCGAAGAAGTCGCCGGTAGCGACGACGTGGTTCTGCTGCCCGAGGACAACCGAACGTACGAGGGGCCCGCCGGCGCCGTCCACTACAGCGGCGCACTGTGCGAGGTCGGGGACGAGTTGTTCTTCGGCGAACGCGGCGTCGAGCTCCAGGACTACGTCGCTGCGGCGTTCGTGCAGATCGTCGGCCCCACAGCGGTGCGCTTCTTCGATGCATCGAGCTGGAGGGTCTTCCTCGACGACGCCGAGCTCGCTCGTCGAACGGGGATCTTTCCGTCGGCGTTGATCGACCCGCGGGTGATTCTCGCAGACCGCAGTGCGCTGGAGAATCCGGGTGCACGCGAGACTCCGAGCGCCCTGAGGGTGAGCCCGGATGGCCGAGTCAGGATCGGCGTGCAGGGAGAGGCCATCGGCAGCGTCGACGACCTGTCGTCTCTGCTTGCGGTCCCACTGCCTCGCGCCGCAGCGTTGGGAGACATCGCGCCCCGCGAGGTGCTCGCTGCTGACCTGGCGAGTCGCGAATGGATCGGGCGATACCTCAACGCAACGGACTTGATGAAGATGCTCCGCCTAGAGAACGGCGCCGCCAGGATCTCGGGATTCGGCTCGTTCCTGTTCGATGACGACCTTTCGGATGCCGAACCGCTGACCGCGGACCCGTTTCTGATCGAGACCGCGGACGGCCTCGTGCTCGCAGACACCACAACCCTGCGCCGCCAGCTGCTCTCGCCTTCGACGGCACGGGTGGTCGCGGTCACGCAGACCTCGAGCTCGACGGAGACCGCGGCCGAGCGTGTGGCGCGACAGCTGGGCACGTCGATCCCTGAAGCGCGCACCCTGTGCCTCGAGGCCGTCACCGCACTCGGTGTCCATCTGGGCAGACGTGCCGAACACTCGAGCCGGATGAGGGGACTCGAAGGATGAGCCTCCCGCACGCGTTGTGGACCTCGATGCTCCCCGCAGATTCGATCTTCACGCCCGACCAGGTCGCCGTGGGCGCGGCCGGACACCATATCGAGTTCGCTGACGGATCCACACGTCTGTGTGCGACGAGTGGGCTGTGGAATGTTCCTCTCGGCTTTGGCAACCCGGCGATCGCCGAAGCAGTGATGAACGCGACGCATGATGCGTCATACCTGTCCCTCTTCAGGGCGCCGCATCGGTACGCCGAGGACGCCGCCGAAGCCCTCATCGAGCTCGCGAACCCCATCCGGTACAGCCGAGTCATCTTCTCGACGTCTGGCGGGGCGGCAAACGACGCGGCGATGAAACTGGCCAGGCAGTACTGGGCGCAGAGAGGCTACGGATCCCGGTCGCTGATCGTCGGTCTGAAAGGCAGCTATCACGGGACTGCATACGGCAGCCACGCCCTGAGCGGAGACGACCTCCTGCAATCCGTCTACGCCGTCGACCGCAGAGCGGTGAGGCATGTGTCTCACAGCGACGACGGAGAAGAGCTCGAGCTGCTGCTGAAACGTGAAGGATCCAGGGTGGCCTCGGTCGTCGTCGAACCCGTCCTCGGCAGCGGTGCGCACGCGCTGTCCGACGCATTCATCGACCGCCTCCTCGCCCTGCGCGAGGAGTACGGGTTCCTGGTCGTCGCTGATGAGGTGGCGACCGGATTCGGCCGCACCGGGACGATGTTCGCCACTGACCGATGGGCTGCCGCGCCGGACATCCTCATCCTCTCGAAAGCGTTGACGAACGGCGCGATGGGGGCTGCGGCGCTTCTGGTGGGGGAGCGTGTGGCATCAGAGTACGTGCGCGGCGGCTGGACGTTCGTCCACGGTGAGACTCAGGCGGGTACGCCGGCGTGTGCGGCGGCCATCCTCGCCGTGATCGAAGAACTGCACCGCGTCGACGTGGAACCGACTGCACAGGCGCTGGGGACCGACCTGCTTCGCCTCGCGACCGGGTTGAGAGCGGACGACGTGGTCACGGAGATCACGGGAAGCGGGTGCTTCTTGGGTCTCGGGCTTCGCGACAAGGACGAGAGCCCGCTCTCCGGGCCCGACATTCTTCGCGTCGTCTCAGCGATCGCGCAGAACGGCGTCCTGGTGCAGCCCGGCCCGAGCTCCATCGAACTGATTCCGGCGTATGGATTCACCTCGGATGAGCTTCTCGAGGTCGACGCGGCTGTCCGTGCGGGTCTGGCGCAGGCGCGGGACGTCTCCGAATGACCTCGGACTCCAGTGGTCGCCTTCCTGCCCTGTGGCACGGAGAAGGGGCAGCGCGCCAGATGACGAGGCGGCTCACCATGGGCCGTGAGACCCTCGTGATAGCGGATTCGGCGGTCGGGCTTTCCTTCCTCGATGGGCAGCCGTCGAAAACCATCACGGTGGACGCGCCCTCGGTAAACGTTACGGCCGTCGTCATGATCGCACGGGAGATCGTCCGTCTATCACCGAACGTCATCGTGGCAGTCGGCGGAGGAACCGTTCTCGATGCCAGCAAGATAGCCGCGCTCGCCCTCCTCCCAGGGCGGGTGTTCGACTACGCCATCGAACATGCGTCGAGGTCAGCGCTGACCTTCTTGCCCCGTTCCCGGCCGCCGGTCGACATCGTCGCTGTGCCGACCACCATCGGCACCTCGTCGGAGACGAACAGTGTCGGGATCCTCAAGAACGAGAGCGGATACCGGCTCATCGTCGGGCTCTCCCTGACACCCCGCCACGCGATCATCGACCCGTGCAACCTGACCACGCTCACGCGCGCAGCAGTCAGCGAGGGCGCGCTGGAAGCTTTCCTCCGTCTGGCTGGCGCGTCGACGAGTTCGCGGAGAAGCGCGAGTCAGCGCAGAGATGCTGTCTCCCTCGGCAGGTTGCTCCTCGAGGCAGTCGCGCGCGACTCGGGTTCGCCTGCGGGAAGGCTGCGCCTCGCGCGGCTGAGCGCGGCGACTCAGCGCAGCGCGGCGCTGCGTGGGCAGGATCCCTACAGCGCCCGCCATTGGTATGTGGCGAACGAGGTGGCCTTTCTGCTGCAGGTCCGCAAGATGGTCGCCACGGCCGCCGTGATCGCCGCGGTCTGGCGTCGGATCTGTGCAGGAGACGTGCGTTGGGGAGATCGGGAGAGCCTTGAAGGCTTCTGGACGCAGGTCGCGGGCGGGATGGCATTGCCCCTCGACCCGCCCCTCGGCATCGCTGCGCTCATCGAACGCTGGGGTATACAGCGTCCGCCGAGACCGACCGGTGACGACATCGACCGCATCTCCGTGACCACCGAGAAGACATGGGGAAATCGCCACCCGATGCTCCCCGGTCTTGTCGCCGAAGACTTCCGCGATGTGCTCCGGGATTCCTGTTGGAGCTCTGAGTCGGTCGGCTGTGATCGCCGACCTCCGGTGTTCGTTTCGAGGAGGTGAATTACATGGACAAGAAGGTTGAAAGCAGAATCCAGTTTCAAGAACTGGACACGATGGAGGCCCCCAGCTGGGAGAGCTTCTATCAGGGCGCGATAGGTGCGCTGGTTCTGATCGGGATCGGCGCGGCCGCTGCGACCTGATCCTTCCGTGCAGGAACCGAAATGGGAAGGGAGGTGAAGATGCAAGCCAAAACACCGACCCTCGAGTTCACGGAACTCGAGGCCATGGAAGCCCTGAATGACACCGATGACTACATTCGAGGCTTTGCCGTGGGCGTCATCATCGGGATTCTCGCTCTGACCTAGGAGCTGCATTCGAACGGTCGACAAAGGAGGTGCAGATTGCAGCCAACATCACTGGAGTTCGTGGAACTCGACCAGATCGACTCACCACTTGAATGGTGGGAGCACGCAAGTTACATCATTGCCATCATCGGCGGCGCAGCAGCGATCGCAACCTAACCGATGGGGTGCGGGCGAACTTCTCACGCCCGCGCCCCATCACCCCCGCGGAGAGGCGATGTGTGAATGTCAGGTTTGATTACGGAAGCAGTATTGGCGCGACTCGAGATGGTAGACGCGGTTCCCAGGGAACAAGATCTGTACGCCGGGGATGGCACCGATTTCTACGAGCGACTGGTCGGTCCCGACCGTGCAGAGATTCGAGAGATCCTGGCGCTCGCGAGAGACGCCGCGGATCCCATTCTCGATATCGCCGCAGGCGGGGGAAGACTGACGATTCCGCTGGCGAGATCGGGCAGACGGGTGACCGCGATCGATCTGTCCGATGACATGCTCTCCCACCTTCGCCGTGCGCTGCCGGAAGAATCGACGGTGGAGTGCATCGTCGCGGACATGCGCGACTTCTCCCTTGAGCGTCGATATGGACTCGTCATCATCGGCGCGACATCCATCACTTTGCTCGATCGGGTGGGGCGGTCGCTTCTCTACGCGAACGTGCATCGTCACCTCGCCGCCGGCGGCGTGTTCGCCTTCACGGTCGCCGGAGGCAGCTCAGCGGAGAGCCTCATGGTGCCGAGAGCTCAGGAGATCGGGGTTCCGGGGCCCTGCGGGGAGGAGACCTATCTCTTCGCACAGCAGATGGAGGAAGGCGGTGCGGCGCGGGTGGTCAATTGGGTTCGCGTCTCTGACATCGCAAAGGGCGGGGAAGTGCCGGTGCTCACCAGCCGCCTGCAGGTTCTCGACCACGACGTTCTCGCGCGCGAGCTCATCGAAGCCGGTTTCGCCCCTCCTGCCGTGTCTCCCGTTCGCACGAACCACGGAGTGGAGATCCTCCTTCTCACGACGTCGTGGACAGGATTGCCGGGAGCGGCGGATGACGATGCCTCCGACTAGCCCCGCTCGCCGACGGGTGTCCCGCGAGACAGCTCCGCTCGCTGCCGACGCGCGCCCGCACCTCGCTTCTGACATCGCCTTCGAGGTGGTCGCCGATGAAGCGGTATGGATCGTGATGGTCCATGGCGTGCCTTCGTCGAGGGTCTCCCGTGCGGTCGTCGACCTGCTGACGGCGATGAACGGCGAGACCCCGCTTCGCGATCTGCACGTGCGCTTCGCCGCCACCGAGTCGTTGGAGAGCTTTCTTCACCTCGCCGAGCGCTTCCGCGCCAATGGACTCCTGGAAGGCGACACGAAGCTCCCGCCCGGACGACTGACCTATCGTCCGCCTTTCACCGTGCAGTTCGCGACACTTCATGCGCCGGGCATCTTTCGTCGCCTGGACCGTCTGCTCGTCCCGCTGTCACGCCGCACGGTTCTGATTTCGGTCGTCGTCCTGCTCTGCCTGGGGCTTCTGGCCGCAACCGTTCAGGCGCGGGACCTGCTCAACGTCATCACCACGCCGATGCCATTGACCGGCCTCCTGATTCTCGTCGCCGTGCTTTCGCTCATGACCCTGCTCCATGAGGTCGCCCACGGGCTCACGCTCACGAGGTTCGGCGGAAGACCCCGACGGGCGGGCTTCATGCTCTTCTATCTCGCTCCCGCGTTCTTCGTGGATGTGACGGACGGCTGGCGCCTCCCGGACCGCAGGCAACGCGTTGCGATCGCCTTGGCCGGCCCTGCCGTGCACGCTGTGGTCGCCGCCGTCGCGCTCCTTGCCGCGCTCGCACTTCCTCAACCGGCCATTCACCAGATCCTCCTGCTGCTCGCGCTCTCCTGCGCCGCCATCGTTCTCGTCAACCTGATCCCGTTCGTGCGGTTCGACGGGTACATCGCGCTGATGAGCGCCCTCGATGAGCCGAACCTCAGGGTCCGCGCGATCGGGGACGGTGCGAACTTCCTGACCCGCTTTCTGTTCGGCGGACGTCGGACGAGCAGGGGGCTCGACGTGTGGTGGAGCGTCCCGTTCGGTCTTGCCAGCCTCGTGGCACCGGTCGTGCTGGTGTTGTTCGCCGTCGCCCGTACCGCCCAAGCTCTCGCCGGGGGCGGACCGGTTCTCGGTCTGTTCGTGGTCGCGTTGGAAACGGTCGTCGTGCTCGTCGGCATCGTGCTCGTGTCGAAGGCCCTGCGACGCGTGCTTCGATCGGGTGTTTCCCGGCTCCGGTTCGCGGTCGTCACTACCGCACTGGTCGCGAGCATCGCCGTCGCCGGGGTCGTCATCCCCGTCCCTCTGACCGCCACGCTCGGCTTTGCCGCGCGCGACGCCCAGGTCGTCCTCGTGAGCGCAGGCGACGAGGCCGAGGCAGAAGTGCCAGAGGGCGCCCCTGTGGTGTTGATGAGCAGCGGCGTCCTCGCGAACGTGCAGGTCGGCGAGGGAACAGTCAGGCCTCGGCGACCGGAACCGACGACGGTGCCGCTTGATGCTCTGTTTCCGGTGACGGCTGACGGTGTATCGGTCCCCGCAGCGATCGTCGCCGGGGTGGACGTCTCCGAGGAGAGCGGTGAGCTGCCGGCGACCGGGCAAGCCCGTGTGGAGCTCGGCACGAGAAACCTGTGGCAGACGCTCTGGACGAGGGGCGTGACGCTGCCGCTGTCGACCCTTCAGAGCGAGAACGAGGAAGAGGATGAGAAATGAACGACCACGCGATTGAAGTCCGAGGACTCACGAAGAAGTATGGCCGTCGGACCGCCGTCGAGGAGCTTTCGTTCGTCGTGCCGCGCGGGTCGGTCGTCGGCCTTCTGGGCCCGAACGGTGCGGGCAAGTCGACGACGCTGCGAGCGATCGTCGGCCTGCTCACGCCTACGAGCGGCGACAGCGTCATCGACGGCGTGCCCTTCTCCGCACTCGACAACCCCGCGTCGCACGTCGGTGTCCACATGGACGGGTTCGGCTTCGAGCTGGGCATCACTGCGAGAAGACACCTGGAGATCTCGCGCCTCGCGGCCGGCGCACCCCGCAGCCGCGTCGACGAGGTGCTCGAGGAGGTGGGGCTCGCAGCCGACGCGCATCGCCGGGTGAAGACGTTCTCGACGGGGATGGCCCAGCGGCTCGGGTTGGCCACCGCGCTTGTCGGTTCGCCCCGAACACTGATCCTGGACGAGCCGGCGAACGGGCTCGACCCGGACGGCATCCGGTGGCTTCGCAAGTTCCTCCGGGGCTTCGCAGAGCGCGGAGGTACCGTACTGGTCGCCAGTCATCAGCTTGCGGAGCTGGAGCAGTTCGTGGATGAGGTCGTCGTGATCAAACGGCGTGCCCTCTTCGCCGGACGGCTGAGCGACCTCGTCACGAGGGAAGCAGACTCCCTCGAGAGCAAGTACTTCGATCTCGTGGGAGGAGCGTCCGCATGAGGAACGCGATTCGCAGTGAACTGTTGCGTTCGGTGAGTGGGCTCTCCGTCCTGCCGGTCTATCTCGTCGCCCTCCTCATGCCGGCCTTCGTGCTCTTCACCGACGGGTCGCGTTTCGATCTCGCCGGTGTGGATTCCAGCACGGCCACGTTTCGTCTTCTCGAGCCGCTCGCCTGGTCTGTCATCTCCGCGGCATTCGTCGGTGCGTACGCCGTCACCCGCGAGTACTACTACGCGTCGATGGACAGAACGCTCACCGGAGTCGGGTTCCGTCGTGCATTCTGGGGAAAGCTCGTCGCGGGGGCGGTCATCGCGATCGCGCTGTCGGTGGGCATCTTCGTCCTATGGACGGCGGGCGTCTTCTTCTTCTTGCTACAGAACGGGCTCACGCTCGCGCTCACGCAGGATGCGTGGCATCTGTATGCCGGCGCCCTGGTCGGTGCGGTTCTGGGCGCACTGATCGGAGTGTCCATCGGCTGGATCACCCGCAATTACTACGTGACGGCGATCATCGTCCTCGTTCTTCCGATGGTCGTGGAATTCGCGTTGTTGCGCACGGCGCCGGAGGTGGCGAAGTTCTCGCCCGGATTGGCCATCGCCGCCTTGGGGGTCCCCGGATACGAGGATCGACTGCTCGAGTTCGCGCCGGCCCTCGGCGTCGGACTCGCGTGGACCGTCGGTCTGGTCGCTGCGGCCTGGTTCCGGGGACGCCGGGGAGTCGCGTGATCGGCCAGGCTCTTCGAGCGCAGGCGCGCAGCTTCGCAGGCGACGTCGTCCTCCTCGGGGTGGTGGCCGCAGCGCTCGTGTTGTCGCTCTCCCTGGCGACCAGTGTCCCGCCCGACATCGCGGAGGCGCCGGTCGACGTCCGGGCGGCGTTCACCGAGCCGTTCGGCGTCGTGGTCGCGACCTATGGAGCAGTTCTCGCGGCGGTCTATGGCTCTTTCCGCTACACCATCGACCTCCGTGATGGCGTCATCGCGCAGCGCCTGACGATGCTGCCCCGCTGGGCGATCTTTCTCGTCAGGGTGCCGGCATCTGCCGTCGGCGGGGCCGCTGTGGCACTCGCGGGAGTCGTCGGCGGCCGCATCGCGCTGGGCATCTCGATGGGCGGTTCGCCGCTGGACTGGTCGGCCGTAGGGTCCGCATTGGCGTTCGGTGCCGTTGCGGGTCTCTGGGGGATGGGACTGGGTGTGGTCGTACAGGTCCATCTCGTCGCTCTCTTCGTCGCATCCGCGTCCATGAGCGCGGCCCTGCTTCTCGCGATGTTCTGGAGCGCCGGTGCGATCTATCTCCCACCCCTCGTGATGCTCGAAGCCGTGGGCTTCGACGTCTCCGCCGTGGGAATCATGCCGGAAGACCGTCTCGACCGCTCCCTTGCTGTGTGGGTGACGGCGGGGTGGGTGCTGGTGGCTCTTCTTGCCGGGGGAATATCGTTCCTGAAGCGCGATGTGAAGTAGCCGCCGGCAGCAGCCGGGGAGGACGTTCGGATCGGTACCGCGCGACGACGTAGGATCCCTAGGTGGCAACACCCAAGATCGTCCTCTTCTACGCGTTCACGCCCCTCGCCGACCCCGAGGCGATCCGGGTCTGGCAGCGCGACCTCGGTGAGGCGCTCGGCCTGCGCGGAAGGCTGCTCATCTCGAAGGATGGGATCAACGGCACACTCGGCGGAGACATCGGCGTGCTGAAGAAGTGGTCGCGTTCGTTCCGCTCGTATCGACCGTTCGCCGACGCCGACATCAAGTGGAGCGAGGGGACCGGGGTGGATGCCGAGGGGCGTAGCCTCGACTTCCCCAAGCTCAGCGTCAAGGTGCGCGACGAGATCGTGTCGTTCGGGGCGCCGGGTGAACTCCGGGTCGATGAGCACGGCGTGGTCGGTGGAGGCACGCGGCTGACCCCGGAAGGGCTGCACGGCCTGATCGACGAACGTGGCGACGACGTGGTGTTCTTCGATGGTCGGAACGCTCTCGAGGCGCAGATCGGACGCTTCCGTGGCGCGGTCGTGCCCGACACCGAGACGACACGGGATTTCGTACAGCTCCTCGACTCGGGCGCCTACGACGACCTGAAGGGCAAGCCCGTGGTGACGTACTGCACCGGCGGCATCCGCTGCGAGGTGCTGTCGAGTCTGATGACTGCCCGCGGCTTCGGCGAGGTCTACCAGCTCGAGGGTGGCATCGTCCGCTATGGCGAGAAGTACGGCGACGACGGTTTGTGGGACGGATCCCTCTACGTGTTCGACGGCCGGGGTTCGGTCGACTTCTCCGACCACGCCCGCGTCATCGGCGAGTGCGCAGGTTGCGGGGCGCCGACCAATCGCACTGCGAACTGTCCCGACGTCTCCTGTCGATCGCAGTTCGTCGTGTGCGAAACCTGCGTCGCAGTGCCCTGCACCGCCCACGCGGCCTGACGAAGGGCGCCGCTTCGATTCCGGAGCGGCCTGTTCAGACAGCCACTCCGGGCTCGGCGGCTCGCGGCGCGTAGAGCGAACGTGGCAGCAGAGCGGCCTGCATCCTCGTCGGCCGATCGGCGCTCTCACGCAGGCGCGTCAACACCTCGCGCAACGGTTCCGCGAGGTCTTCCGAGACCTCGCGGGAGCGCGAGTAGTTCGCCTGCTCGACGGCATCCGTGAGCCGCCGCATCGCCGCCGGGTCCACGTCGTGCTCCCGCACCAGACCGGCCGCCCGCACCCGCGGGGTGTCGGCGTCGGACACCGGCAGCTGCAGGTCGATGAGGGTGTCCCGGAGCTCGGCCCAGGCCGCGGCCGAGTCCCCGCGGCGTGCGCGTCCCAGTCGGGTGCGGCGTTCCGCGAGACGGATGAGGGCGGGCAGCAGGAGCAGCACGATGACGCCGAGAGTGGTGAAGGCGACCGGCACCGGGTCGAGGCGTCGCAGATCGTCGCTGCCGGACGCGCTGCTTCCGGGATCGGAGCGATCGACCTCGGGGCCCGAGGTCTGCTCGGTCTGCGGAGCCGTTGTCGGTGCGGGAGTCGACGGGGTCCCGGAGCCGCCGCCCTGCGTCACTCCCGGGCGGAACGCGGTGGGTACTCCCAGCGACGCGGTGGGCTCGAACGGAACCCATCCCACTCCGGGGAACAGCACCTCCGGCCAGGAATGCAGTTGATCGCTGGTCACCGAGAAGACCGACTCGGTGCCGCGCTTCTCGTCGGTCAGCGAGCCGGGAAGATAGCCGACGACGATGCGCGCCTGCATGTCCAGGCTCTCCGCCATCAGGGCGAACGCCCCGGCGAAGTGCACGCAGTAGCCCGACCGTGCTTCGAGGAACGCGGCCACCGCTTCGGCACCGGTGCCGTCGAAGCCCTCCTCCACAGGGGTCTCCAGCGAGTAGGCGAACTGCGAGCGGAACCAGTTCTGCAGGGCGATGAGCCGGTCGTAGTCGGAGCTCGCGGCCGCGGTCACATCGGTGGCGAGCTCGCCGATGATGCCCGGCAGCTCGACCGGTTCGGCATCGGGATCCACGACCGGCGCAGCAGCGTCGATGGCTCGGATCTGCTCGAGCGTGGGGATGAGTCTCGTGGAGGTGACCGTGTAGTCGTTGCCGACGGCGTCGGCGCTGCGCGAGAAGACCGTGCGGTTGTCCGGTGCGATCCGCCACGACCCGCTGAGCCCCTGCACGGCGGTGGCCGGATACGGCACAGGGAGCCACGAGCTGGACATCCGCAGCACCCGGACGGAGGTGTTCTGCTCCTCGGTCGCGACTTCGTCACTCCATTCCGGGGCTCCGAACCCCTCGGCCTGCGGCTGCAGATCGACGTCGTCGGGCTGCCAGACGCGACCGTCGAACCGAGAGAGCGTCGTCAACCTCAGGTACGGGGCGGTGTCGCCTTTCGAAGCCACTGTGAGGACCTCGACCGGATTGGGCTGCCGTAGATCGTCGCCGAGGCGCAGCGATGCATCGACGGTGACGCCGACTCCGTTGCCGGCCATGGTCGCCGTGACGGGGAGCACCGGAGCGATGACCACCGTCGTCGCGAGCGCGGCTGCCCCGACTGCGACGGCGAGCGAGGTGGATGACCGACGTGGAGACTCCGGATGTTGCCGTGCGGTGTACCGGAAGAGGAGGAGCGCGATCGCCCCGAAGAGCACGAACCAGACGACGTTGGTGTCGCCGAGAGTGACGATCATCGGCACGGCGCCGACGATTCCGGTCAGCAGCACGGCGAGCACCGCGGAGCGGTGCGCCACGAGATGATCGAGCAGGATCGCGATCACGGCGAAGCCGACGCCCATCGCGGCCGCGAGGCCGGGAGAGGGGTCCAACGGTGCGGAGCCGAAGACGACCGCCTCGTAGGCGTCTGCGCCGAGCGCTCCGAACACCGCCAGTGTCGCCGTGGTCGGGATGATCCCGAACACGGCGGTGCTGCCGGCCACGAGCAGCGTCATGACGGCGATCGCCACCATGATCTGGACTACCAGGGTGCCGAGATCCTGGATCCAGGCGTCCCGGCGACGCAACAGGTTCCGCATCAGCATCCCGGTGCCCGCCACGACGACGATGACGGCGAGAACCGTGAACGACCATGCTCCCGGGGCGATGACCGAGGTGAAAGGCCACATCGCCACGATCGATGCGGTCGCGGCCAGAGCGCCGGTGGCGACAATCCCGGCCGGTTCCTCGCGGTCGCGGTGCCAGTGCGGAGGCGTCCGCTCGACCGCCTCGGCCGCCCGCGGGCGCTCAGCGCGGAACATCGCCGACCCCGATCCGCGCGGAGACCGCATCTTCCCAAGCCCCGGCGACGTCTTCTCCCAACTGCACGACCGTCCACCCGTGCAGGACGGAGGCCTCGGCCGCGCCGGGGAGCAGCTCGGTGCTGAACAGCATGGGTGCTGAGGCTCCCGCCGAGCGCAGCAGAGCGGCATCTTCCTCGTCGAGGCTGCCGGTGATGTAGACGAGCGGGCCGGGAGGGGTGCCGCCGATGAGGGCCATCAGGTCGCGGCCCTCGCCTCTGGGCGTGACCATCGCGAGGGCCGCGAGCAGTCCGTCGCGATCGTCCTCGTGACCGCGGAGTGCGCCGAGCAGGGTGCCGGCGCTGTCGATCACGTCGACGCTGTATCCCTCCGATGCGAGGTGCACAGCCGCAGAGGCGCACAGCGACACCGCGGCTTCGAACGCAGGGTCGGCTTCGGTTCCCGGCGCGTCCCAGTGACGGCTGCTGCGGTCGAGCACGACCACGGCGTCCGGGCTCGACTCCTCCTCTTCCTGGCGCACCATGAGTTGGCCGCGGTGCGCGGTCGCCCGCCAGTGGATGCGACGCATCGAGTCGCCGGGGATGTAGCCCCGTGGCGAGAGGTTGTCGCTGCCCTGCCCGAGTCTGGTCGACGAGGTGTGCGCGGTGCCACCGGCTGCTCCGACCCGCACGGCGAGAGGCGCGAGGGCGAAAACCTCGGGGACGACGGTCACGCTTCGCGTCTCTCCGAATGCCTGCTCGCGCTGCGCCAGCCCGAACGGATCGACCGTCCGCAGCACCAGCGGACCGAGCGGCCACACACCGCGTCTGACACCGGTGATCAGGTAGCTGAGCTGCCCCGTCTCCGGGGGATACTCCCCGCCGGAGTCTCCGGAGACCGCGTCCGGGAGCACGTCATGCCAGAGCCCTCGGGGCACGCGGATCGCGCGCAGGGTGAACCGCACCGTCACCCGTGACGTCTCGGACACCGTCAGCAGGTCGGTGGAGATCCGTCGGGTGACAGTCCCCGACCGGCGCGGCAGGCGGACGGCGAGCAGCGAGAACAGGGTGACCGCGGCGAGCAGCACGCCGATGTAGAGCAGGATGCGCGTGCCGAGGAGGTTGGCGGCGATCATGCAGCAGAGCGCGGCGACGAGCGCACCGGCACCGCGGCCGGTGAGGGATCGACGTCTTCGCATCATGGGCTCGTTCAGGAACGGGTCGCGACGGGCACGCGCACCCGTTCGACGATCTGGGTGAGCGCGGCCTCGACCGGCTGCGCTCCGGCGCGGTGGGCTCCGCGGGCGGGCAGGAGGCGGTGCGCGAGGACCGGGATCAGCAGAGCGGTGATGTCGTCGGGGATCACGTAATCGCGTCCGTCGAGGGCGGCCCACACCTTCGCGGCCCTGACCAGCTGCAGAGTCGCCCTGGGGCTCGCGCCGAGATGGAGGTTCGGGTCGGAACGGGTCGCCTGCGCGAGGGCGACGGCGTACTCCTCGAGGGCGGGAGCGACATGGACCGAACGCGCCCACGCGATGAGCTGGGCGATGGAGGCGGCATCGGCGACCGGGGTCACGGCGGCGAGCGGGCTGACCACATCGCGTTGGCGGAGCATGAGCGCTTCGGCGGCGGCATCCGGGTACCCCATCGAGATGCGCATCATGAAACGATCGCGCTGAGCTTCGGGGAGGGCGTACGTGCCTTCCATCTCCAACGGGTTCTGGGTGGCGACGACGAGGAACGGCTGGGGGAGCATGTGGGTGGACCCGTCGACGGTCACCTGTCCCTCTTCCATCGCCTCGAGCAGCGCGGACTGCGTCTTGGGCGAGGAGCGGTTGATCTCGTCGGCGATCACGATGTGGGCGAAGACCGCGCCGCGCTTGAATTCGAACTCCCGGTCCACGGGGTTGTAGACGGAGACGCCGGTGACATCGCCGGGGAGCAGGTCGGGGGTGAACTGGATGCGGCGAACCGTCGCGTCCACGCTCGCGGCGAGGGCGCGGGCCAGCATCGTCTTGCCGACGCCGGGGACGTCTTCGATGAGCAGATGGCCCTCGGCCAGCAGGCACACGAGCGCACTGCGAACGGCATCCGGCTTGCCGTCGATGACCTGGCCGATGGAGCCGAGGATCGCAGAGGTCTGCGCGGCGAACCGTTCGGCATCGATGGTCACCGGGCTCAGGGGGGCGTTCTCTGGCATGCGTTCCCTCTCACGTCGGCGCTGCGGTGCGCGTTACTCGATCGTAACCCTGTGGAGGGTGCGCTGCTCTGGCAACATCCCCTGAGACTGCAGGCATCGGGAGGCCGCTGTTCGAAGCAGTGCGCTCGTCGGGCTAGGATGGTTGACGGCTCTCCGCGTGGCGGCATCCAGGCCAATTCCCCCAGGGCGGAAACGCAGCAAGGGTAACCGGGCTCTGCTGGGTGCGCGGAGAGTCATTTTCTTTGCCCAAGGGCCGGTCGGCACGGATCCTCAGTCCACTCCTGGCTGCACCTGCGACAATCGTCCGGTGACCGTCACCCAGCCGCCGAAGGCGCAGCATCCGCTCGGCCGATTCGCCTCGCCGGTGCTCCTGCTCGTCGCGATGTGGGTCGTGCAGTTCGCCGATGCGATCCTCCCCGGCTCGTTCACCGGCTTCGGACTGCGGTCCTGGGATGTCTCGGGGCTGGGCGGCATCGTGCTCGGTCCGCTCCTGCACGCGAACTGGCAGCACCTCATCGGCAACTCCGTGCCGTTCCTCGTGCTGGGCTGTCTCGTCGCGGTCGAGGGCACCCGACGGTTCTGGGCCGTCACAGCGATCGTCGCGGTCGTAGGCGGCATCGGCACCTGGGTGTTCAACGCCCCTGGCACGCTGACGGTCGGCGCCTCCGGACTCGTCTTCGGCTACTTCGGCTACGTCGTGATGCGGGTCTTCGCCCCCGGTCGCGTCGCGCACCGCATCCTCTACGCGGTGATCGCGGTCGTCGTGATCGCGCTGTACGGCGGCTCGATGCTGGCCGGTGTCTTCGGCGTCGCCGAGGGCATCTCCTGGCAGGGGCACCTGTTCGGAGCCATCGGCGGCGGAATGGCCGCTCTGATCGGCCGACGTCCTCGAACCGACCGTGCACCCCTGACGCCATGAGCGCCGCACCGGCATCGCAGGCGAAGCGCAGGCCTGCGACGAAGAGGCCGACAGCCCGGCGCAAGAACAAGCGGAGAGGTCGGAAGCCCGGCACCCGACGGCAGGCCGCGAACCGACTGCGGCGCCGGAAGATCCTGCAGAGAGTTCTCCTGTCGCTCGGGGCCGGCGTGGTCGTCGTCGGCCTCTTCGTGCTCATCCCACTGGGCCTCGCGCGCGACCCCGCCCCGATCTGCATCGACGACCCGCAGACCTTCCCTGAGGCGGGCATCGAGGGATGGAGCGGCGAGCAGCTCGACAACGCGGCGACCATCATCCGCACGGCGGGCGCGCTCGGTTTCGCCCGTGAGGGACAGATCCTCGGGGTGATGACGGCGATGGGCGAGAGCAGCCTGCGCAACATCGACTACGGCGACTGGGAGACGCGCGGCTTCACCAACCCCGACGGGTCGCGCACGACCAGCATCGGGCTGTTCCAGCAGCAGGGGTGGTGGGGCAGCGCCGAGCAGCGGATGGACCCGGCGACGGCGACGACCCTGTTCTTCGACCGGCTGGGGCGGCTGCCCGACTGGCAGGGCATGGAGCCCTCGCACGCGATCCACCGGGTGCAGATCAACACCGACCGTGACTACTACTCGCGGTTCCAGGCCGACGCCACGGCTGTCGTCGACGCGATGTCCGGCCCGTGCGAGTGATGCTGCGGCATTAGACCCGGTGCGATCCTCGGTGGGTTCATGGATGCCGCGCCTAAGCTGAAGTCGTGGCGCAGAGCATCTACATCACCTCGGCCGAAGGACACACCGGCAAGTCGACGATCGCCCTCGGGACGCTCGACGCCCTGATGCGCGTCTCGCCGCGGGTGGGGGTGTTCCGTCCGATCGCACGCTCCGTCACGGCGCGGGACGAGATCCTCGAGCTGATGCTCGCGCACGACGGCGTGCACCTCGACTACGAGGACTGCATCGGCGTCACCTACGACGACGTGCGAGCCGACCCCGATGCCGCGCTCTCGACGATCGTCGCGCGGTTCAAAGCGGTCGAGGCGCAATGCGACTCGGTCGTCATCATCGGCAGCGACTACACGGATGTCGCGAGCCCGGCAGAACTCGGGTTCAACGCCAGGATCGCCGCCAACCTCGGCGCCCCCGTGCTGCTCGTACTCAGCGGCCGCGACCAGCAACGCCAGGCCGAGCAGCTCGGCACCACGACGGCACGCCCCGCAGCCGCGATCGCACAGATCGCCGCGCTCGCACTTCCCGAGTTGGCGCAGGAGCGGGCCGAGCTGTTCGCCGTCGCCGTGAACCGGGCCGACCCGGAAGCGCTCGACGCCATCGTCGACGCCGTGCGCGCCGCGCTGCCCGAGGAGCACACCCCGGTGTGGGCCATCCCAGAGGACCGTGCGCTCGTGGCCCCTTCGATCAGGGGCATCCTCGCCGCCGTCGACGGAAAGCTGCTCAAGGGCGACGACGATCGGTTGACCCGGGAGGCGCTGACGATCGTCGTCGCGGGCATGTCGATGGTGAACGTGCTGCCGCGACTGACCGACGAGGCGGTCGTGGTCATCCCCGCCGACCGCACCGAGGTGCTGCTGGCAGCGCTGCTCGCCGACTCGTCCGGTACCTTCCCGCGCATCGCCGGCATCATCCTGAACGGCCCCTTCCCGCTGCCGGAGCCGATCGTGCAGCTGCTCGACGGATTCGCCTCGACCGTGCCGATCATCACGACCGATCTCGGCACCTACGACACGGCGGTGCGAGTCATGAACACGCGCGGCCGCATCTCGCCGGACTCCCGCACCCGCTACGACCGTGCGCTCGGGCTGTTCCAGGCGCACGTCGACATCGTGGAGCTCACGGAGCAGCTCGGGCTCGCCGAGGCGCACGTCGTGACGCCGCTGATGTTCCAGTACGGACTCATCGAGCGCGCCCGCGCCGATCGCCGCCGCATCGTCCTGCCGGAGGGCGATGACGATCGCATCCTCCGCGCCGCCGGCACCCTGCTCGCGCGAGAGGTAGCCGATCTGACGATCCTCGGCGACGAGGCGTCCATCCGGGCCCGTGCCGTCGAGCTGGGCGTCGACATCGCCGCGGCCCAGGTGCTCAGCCCGACCGACCCCGAGCTGGTCGAGCGCTTCGCCGCGGAGTACGCGCGACTGCGGGCGCACAAGGGCATCACCCTCGCCCAGGCGGCTGACACGGTGACCGACGTGTCGTACTTCGGCACGATGATGGTGCACCTCGGACTCGCCGACGGCATGGTGTCGGGTGCCGCGCACACGACGGCCCACACCATCCGTCCTTCATTCGAGATCATCAAGACCAAGCCGGGGGTCCGCGTCGTCTCCAGCGTGTTCCTGATGGCGCTCGCCGACCGGGTGCTCGTGTACGGCGACTGCGCTGTGATCCCCGATCCGACCAGCGAGCAGCTCGCCGACATCGCGATCTCCTCTGCCACGACCGCTCGTCAGTTCGGCATCGATCCGCGCGTGGCGATGCTGTCGTACTCGACCGGGGAGTCCGGAACCGGCGCCGACGTCGACAAGGTGCGCGCCGCGACAGCCCTCGTGCGCGAGCGTGCACCGGAGCTGCCGGTCGAGGGGCCGATCCAGTACGACGCGGCCGCCGATGCCGCCGTCGCCAAGGCCAAGCTCCCTGATTCGGCCGTGGCCGGCCGGGCGACCGTGTTCGTGTTCCCCGACCTGAACACCGGCAACAACACCTACAAGGCCGTGCAGCGTTCGGCCGGCGCCGTCGCGATCGGTCCGGTGCTGCAGGGGCTCAACAAACCCATCAACGACCTGTCGCGCGGCGCTCTCGTCGACGACATCGTCAACACGGTCGCGATCACGGCGATCCAGGCGCAGGGAGAGCAGGCATGAGCGCGATCCTCGTGATCAACAGCGGATCCTCTTCGCTGAAGTACAGCCTGATCGACATCGAGCAGGAGAACCTGCTGGCCAGCGGGCTGATCGAGCGCATCGGCCAGGATGCGAGCCCCGTCGCGCACACCGTGCGACCAGCGGCCGACGGCGGAGCCGTGCCGACCATGCTCGATGCCACCTATCGCAGCGAGCTGCCGATCGCCGATCATTCCGCCGCCTTCGAGGTCATGCGCGAGCAGTTCGCCGCGCACGGGCCATCGCTCGACGAGCACCGCCCTGTCGCGGTCGGGCACCGCGTGGTGCACGGCGGGGCACGGTTCTACGCCCCGACTCTGATCGACGCCGACGTGGAGCGGCAGATCGACGAGCTCGCGGTGCTCGCGCCGTTGCACAACCCTGCGAACCTCGCCGGCATCCTCGCCGCGCGGGCCGTGTTCGACCAGGTGCCGCATGTGGCCGTGTTCGACACCGCCTTCCACCAGACGCTTCCGCCGGCGGCGTACACCTATGCGATCGATGCCGCGCTCGCCGCAGAGCATCGGGTGCGGCGTTACGGCTTCCATGGCACGAGCCACCAGTACGTGAGCGAAGCGGCGGCGGCGTTCCTCGGCCGCGACCTCGCAGGGCTCAGACAGCTCGTGTTCCACCTGGGCAACGGGGCATCCGTGACCGCGATCGACGGCGGACGCTCGGTGGAGACGTCGATGGGCCTGACGCCGCTCGAGGGCTTGGTGATGGGCACGCGCTCCGGCGACATCGATCCCGCAGCCCTCGTGCACCTGTCCCGCCGCGCCGGCCTCTCGATCGATGACCTCGACTCCCTGCTCAACACCCGCAGCGGCTTGCTCGGTCTCGCCGGCCGCAGCGACATGCGCGACATCCTCGCCGGTGTGGCGGACGGGGAGGATGCCGCGATGCTCGCATTCGACGTCTACGTGCATCGTCTGCGCGCCTATGCGGGTGCGTACATCGCGCAGCTCGGGGGAGTGGACGTCATCTCCTTCACAGCCGGTGTCGGCGAGAACGCGGCGCCGGTGCGGGCGGCGGCGATGGCGACGCTCGGCTTCGCCGGCATCGAGGTCGATCCGGCCCGCAACGAGGCCAGAGAGCGCGGCATCCGCCGGATCTCCACGGATGTCTCGCCGGTGACGGTGCTCGTCGTGCCGACCGACGAAGAACTGCAGATCGCCAGGCAGACGGCCGAGCTGATCTGATCCGTCGGCGGGGGTTACCCCGCGGTGCGCCACCGCATTACGCTTGCACAGTGGCACGGAGAGGTGCCGGCCCGACGATCGCCCTTCTCCTGGAGGCTCTGTGCCTGAAGCACTGCCCGACCTGTTCCACGCCGACGGCGTGCTCTTCGACCTCGACGGCGTGCTCACCCCGACTGCCGAGGTGCATATGCGCGCCTGGCAGGCCGTGTTCGACGACGTGTTCGCGCGATGGGGCATCACCCCGCCTTACACCGACGCCGACTACTACGACTACGTCGACGGCAAGAAGCGCTACGACGGTGTCGCGAGCCTGATGCGCAGTCGCAATGTCGAACTGCCGTGGGGCGAAGTCGACGATGACCCCTCCGCCGAGACCATCTGCGGCATCGGCAACCGCAAGAACGCCGCGTTCGCCGCGTCGCTGCGCGGTCAGGGGATCGCGCCGTACCCCGGCTCGCTCGCGCTCGTCGAGAGCCTGCACGCCGCCGGCATCCCGCTCGGTGTGGTTTCGAGCTCCAAGAACGCCGAAGAGGTACTGGGGGCCGCCGGCCTCCGCTCCTTCTTCCGAGTCGTCGTCGACGGAGTCGTCGCCGAGCGCGACGGGCTCGCCTCGAAGCCTGCCGCCGACATGTTCGCCGCCGGTGCGGTCGCCCTCGGTGTCGACCCGACGCGTGCCGTCGCCGTCGAGGACGCCACCTCCGGCGCTGCATCCGCCGCCGCTGCCGGCTTCACGGCCGTGGTCGGCGTCGATCGCGGTGCCGGTGCCGAGGCGCTGCGCGCTGCCGGTGCCACGGTCGTCGTCGACGACCTTGCCCTTTTCGTTCCCGCTTCCCGCACCGATTTCCCGGAGACCGCATGATCGATCGCGACCGCTTCCCCATCGACCCGTGGCGTCTGATCGACACGCACTACTCCGAGGAGGGTGTCGGCGAGACGCTGTTCTCCGTCGGCAACGGCTACCTCGGCCTCCGCGGCAACCACATCGAGGGTCGTGGTGCGCAGGAGCACGGAACCTTCATCAACGGGCTGCACGAGACGTGGCCGATCCGTCACGCCGAGCAGGCCTACGGCTTCGCCGAGGTCGGCCAGACGATCGTCAACGCCCCCGACGCGAAGGTCATGCGCGTCTACGTCGACGATGAGCCGATCTCGCTCGACGACGCCGATGTGCGGGAGTACCGGCGCACGCTCGACCTGCGCACCGGTGTCCTGGAGCGCCATGTGGTGTGGGAGACGCCGTCGGGCAAACGCGTGCGCATGCGTGACGAGCGCATCGTGAGCTTCGAGGAGCGCCACCTCGCAGTGCTCCGCCTCGAGGTCGTGGTGGAGAACGCCGACGCTCCCGTCACGATCAGCTGCCAGCTGCTCAACCGCCAGGACGGTGCGGGCGTCTACGCCGGCACCCCGATCGGCACGAAGGCCGCGGCCTTCGACCCTCGCAAGGCCGAGAAGATCGCCGACCGCGTGCTGGAGCCGGCCGAGCACTGGCAGGACGGCCTGCGCTCGGCACTGTCCTACCGTGTCGCCGACTCGGGGATGACGGTCGCCGTGGTCGCCGATCATGTCGTGGAGACCGAGAACGAGTACAACGCCCGCACTCTCGTCGAGCCGGACATCGCGAAGAACGTCTTCCGCGTGCAGGCGAAGGCCGGTGTGCCGATCACGGTCACCAAGCTCGTCAGCTACCACACGTCGCGTGGCGTGCCGCCGCGCGAGCTCGTGGATCGTTGCCGCCGCTCGCTCGACAGGGCGGAGGACGAGGGCGTCGAGTCCGTGTTCCGACGCCAGCGGGAGTGGCTCGACGCGTTCTGGGAGCGCAGCGATGTGCAGATCGGCGGGCGCGACGACCTGCAGCAGGCCACGCGCTGGTGCCTGTTCCAGCTCGCGCAGGCCTCAGCGCGTGCCGACGGCGCCGGAGTCCCCGCCAAGGGGGTCTCCGGGTCGGGATACAGCGGACACTACTTCTGGGACACCGAGATCTACGTGCTCCCGTTCCTCACGTACACATCACCGCGGTGGGCGTACAACGCGTTGCGCGCACGTGTCGGCATGCTCCCTGCAGCGCGTCGCCGTGCCGCGCAGCTCAACGAGGCGGGGGCGCTCTTCCCGTGGCGCTCGATCAACGGCGAGGAAGCCTCGGCGTACTACGCCGCCGGCACCGCGCAGTACCACATCAACGCCGACATCAGCTTCGCGCTGGGCAAGTACGTGCGCGCGACCGGCGACGAGGACTTCCTTCGCCGTGAAGGTGCCGACATCGCGATCGAGACGGCGCGGTTGTGGGCGACTCTCGGATTCTGGCGTGCCTCGCGTCTCGTCGAGGGAGCGTCGGGGGATGGGATCGAGACCTTCCACATCCACGGTGTGACCGGTCCCGACGAGTACACGACGGTCGTGAACGACAACCTCTACACGAACGTGATGGCGCGCTACAACCTCCGCTACGCGGCCAAGATCGTGCGGGAGATCAGGGAGAGCTACCCCGACGACTACGTGAAGCTGGTCGACCGCACTGGCCTCGGCCCCGGCGAGGCCGAGGCATGGGATCGGGCGGCCGAGGCCATGTACATCCCCTACAGCGAGGGTCTCGGCATCCATCCGCAGGACTCGCTCTTCCTCGAGCGTGAGGTCTGGGATCTCGCCAACACGCCCGCCGAACAGCGTCCGCTGCTGCTGCATTTCCACCCACTGGTGATCTACCGGTTCCAGGTGCTGAAGCAGGCGGATGTCGTGCTCGCACTGTTCCTGCAGGGCAATCACTTCACCCCCGAGGAGAAGAAGGCGGACTTCGACTACTACGACCCGCTGACCACGGGGGATTCGACCCTGTCGGCCGTCGTGCAGTCGATCCTGGCCGCCGAGGTGGGCTACCAGGACCTCGCGCAGAAGTACTTCGAGCAGTCGCTGTTCGTCGACCTGCACGACCTTCACCACAACGCGGCGGACGGCGTGCACGTGGCCTCAGCGGGCGGCGTGTGGACGGCTCTGGTGTGCGGCTTCGGCGGCATGCGCGACTATGCGGGTGACCTGAGCTTCGATCCGCGGCTTCCGGCGGGGTGGCCTTCGCTGTCGTTCCCGTTGCAGTGGCAGGGGTCGAACCTGTACGTGACGGTGACGAAGGACGAGCTGCGTGTGCAGGTGCGCAGCGGACCCCCGGTTCCGTTCAGTGTGCGGGAGTCCTCGTACATCGCGACCGTCGAGGACGAGGTCGTCGTGCCGCTCGCCGATCAGGGCCCCCTGATCCCCGGACGACCGACACTCCGACAGTTCGCCGATGCCCGACGCGAAGACGGCACGCGCATGTCGGCGTCCGTCCCCGTGATCACGACGACGATCCCGGTGATCGAACCGATCGACTGATGCTCGGGCCCGCCGAAGGTCGGTGGCACGCCGTAGGCTGTTGAGGTGACCACAGCCCTCTACCGCCGCTACCGACCCGAGACGTTCGGCGAGATGATCGGGCAGTCCCAGGTGACCGATCCGCTCATGACGGCGCTGCGCGGAGACCGGGTCGGCCATGCCTACCTGTTCTCCGGTCCTCGCGGGTGTGGAAAGACGACTTCCGCGCGCATCCTGGCGCGTTGCCTCAACTGTGCCGAGGGGCCGACCGACGTGCCGTGCGGCGTCTGCCCGAGCTGCGTCGAGCTGTCGCGTGCCGGCGGTGGGTCGCTCGATGTCGTCGAGATCGACGCGGCGAGCCACAACGGCGTCGACGACGCGCGCGACCTGCGTGAGCGGGCGACCTTCGCCCCCAGCCGCGACCGCTACAAGATCTTCATCCTCGACGAGGCGCACATGGTGACGCCGCAGGGGTTCAACGCGTTGCTCAAGCTCGTCGAAGAGCCGCCGGAGCACGTCAAGTTCATCTTCGCGACCACCGAGCCCGAGAAGGTCCTCGGCACCATCCGCTCCCGCACACACCACTACCCCTTCCGGCTGGTGCCGCCTGCCGCGATGCTCGAGTACGTCGCCAAGCTGTGCGCCGAAGAGGGCGTGATCGTCGAGCAGGGCGTGCTCCCGCTCGTCGTCCGTGCCGGTGGCGGCTCCCCGCGAGACACGCTCTCGCTGCTCGACCAGCTGATCGCCGGGTCCGACGCGCCGGCAGGCTCCGAGACGGTCACCGTCGGCTACGCACGCGCGGTCTCGTTGCTCGGGTACACGCACGCGGCGCTCCTGGACGAGATCGTCGATGCGCTCGCCGCCGGTGATGCCGCTGCCGCCTTCCCCGCGATCGACCGCGTGGTGCAGACCGGGCAAGATCCGCGCCGCTTCGTCGACGACCTGCTCGAGCGTCTGCGTGACCTCATCGTGATCGCGGCGGTCGGTGCCGGCGCCTCGGCAGTCCTGCGCGGCATCGCCGAAGACGACCTGGAGCGCATGCGCGCCCAGGCCCAGTCCTTCGGTGCCGCACGTCTATCACGCACGGCCGACGTGGTGAGCGCGGCGCTCGACGACATGTCCGGTGCGACGTCACCGCGCCTGCACCTCGAGCTCATGGTGGCGCGAGTTCTCGCCGCTGCGACAGATGCCCCGGCTTCGATTCCGGCGCCTGTCGTCGAGCGCGGTGCCGCTCCGGCTCGCGCCGCTGCCGCATCGGCACCCGCGCCCGCGCAGGCTGTGTCTGCGCCCTCTGCTGCACCTGCTGTTGCTGCACCGGCTGTTGCTGCACCTCCGGCTCCGGCTCCGGCCGAGTCCGTGGCGGTGGAAACGACCACGGCGCTCGCGAGCGTCGAGTCGGCTCCGGCGCCCGCAGATGCCGAGCAGAACCCGATTGCCGCGCAGGCCGTCAGCGAGACCCCCGCCGCACCGGAGGCCGCATCGCCGGAATCTGCCGCGCCGCAGGGGCCCGTGACGTTCGAGAGTGTCCGTGGGGCTTGGCCCGCCGTCCTCACGCGGCTCGAGGGCATCAGCCGCACGTCCTGGCTGCTCGCCACCGCCGTGCAGCCGCTCGCGTACGTCACCGACACCGAGGTCCTCACGCTCGGATTCACCAGCCAGCATGATGTCCAGAAGTTCAAGGGCACGACGCCGGGATCGGGGCCGTCCGACCACCTGCGTTCCGCGATCGAGCATGAGCTCGGGGTCAGGGTGAAGTACCTGCCCGCGCCGATGCCCACAGGCGGTGCTCCGCGCCAGCCTTCAGCATCCGGCCCCTCGGCGCCCGCCGATTCCGCTCCCGCATCGGAGCCTGCGTCAGCGGGTCCACCCCGTTCGCAGGTCCGTGGCGCGTCGGCATCCTCGGTGACGGAATGGGCCGTGGCGGCGATTCCCACTGCGCAGGCGGAATCGCTGAACAGCTCGCCGGCACCGACGTCGCCCCTCCCGGTCGACGATGAGCCTGAAGAGGTCGAGGCGGCCGCATCCGCTCCGGTCCCACCGTCCGACGGCGCTGTCGATCGCGACGAGCCTCCGTTGCCGGGCGATGATGATGCTCCCGCCTTCGATGACGAGCCGCCCTACGATCCGTCGTATGAGCCTCCCGCGCCGCGACAGGCTCCCACCGCTCCGCCGACGCCGCAGGTACAGCGTGCGGCTGCTGCTCCGCCGGCCGTCATCGAGCGCACGCCCTCCGTCGGGGGAGTCCAGCGCTACGGTGAGGCCGTGATCCGCCAGGTGCTCGGCGCGACGTTCGTTCGTGAAGAGCCCTACGAGCCCCCGACGAGGTTCTCCTGATGTATGACGGCATCGTTCAGGAGCTGATCGACGAGTTCGGTCGGCTTCCCGGCATCGGCCCGAAGTCCGCCCAGCGGATCACGTTCCACATTCTGCAGACGCCGACGTTCGACGTCGCCCGTCTCGCCGAGCTGCTCAGTGAGATTCGCATCCGCGTGCGTTTCTGCGAGATCTGCGGCAACGTCGCCGAGCAGGAACGCTGCGCCATCTGCCGCGATCCGCGTCGCAGCCAGACACTGATCTGCGTGGTCGAAGACGCGAAAGACGTCGCGGCCATCGAGCGCACCAGGGAGTTCCGCGGGCTCTACCACGTGCTCGGGGGCGCCATCAGCCCGATCGCCGGCGTCGGTCCGGACGATCTCCGCATCACCCAGCTCATGACGCGCCTCGCCGACGGCACGGTGCAGGAGGTCATCCTCGCAACCAACCCCAACCTCGAGGGTGAGGCAACCGCCAGCTACCTGAGCAGGCTGTTGACCACGATGCAGATCACGGTGTCCCGACTCGCTTCGGGGCTGCCCGTCGGCGGCGACCTCGAGTACGCCGACGAGGTCACCCTCGGCCGGGCCTTCGAGGGCCGGCGCATCTTGTGACCGCGAACGCGGGCTTCTCGCGACGCGGCTGGCTGCTCTTCGGGGCGATGGCCCTTCTCTGGGGCGTGCCGTACCTGTTCATCAGCATCGCGGTCGAGTCGATCTCGCCGCCGGCCATCGTGGCAGGGCGCACGCTCATCGCCGCGTTGCTGCTGCTGCCGTTCGCCCTCCGCAGTGGAGCGCTGCGTGCCGCGCTCAAGCACTGGCCCTGGGTGCTGGCCTTCGGTGCGGTCGAGATGGCCGGCCCTTTCCTGCTCCTCGGTCACGCCGAGATGACGCTGCCCTCCGGGATGACCGGGCTGCTGGTGGCGACCGTTCCGCTGTTCGCCGCTCTGATCGCCCTCAGCGGAGGTGATCGCGGGGTTCTGCGGCCGGCCCGCGGGATCGGGCTGCTCGTCGGCTTCATCGGCGTCGCGATCGTGGTCGCTGGTCCCGGGCTCTTCGGTGGCGAGGTCAGTCTTCTCGCCGCAGGAGAGGTGCTGCTGGTCGCCGTGCTCTATGCGATCGCGCCGTTCATCGTGGCCCGCAAGCTCAACGATGTCCCGTCGCTGGGAACGATCACGCTGTCCTTGCTCATGATCGGGATCTTCTATCTCCCGATCGGTCTGCTCACCCAGCACGAGGTGCCCACCCTGCCGTCGATCGCCGCGCTCCTCGCGCTCGCCGTGATCTGCACGGCGGTCGCATTCCTGGCGTTCTTCGCCCTCATCCGCGAGGTGGGGCCGGTGCGCGCTCCTCTGTTCACCTACGTGAACCCGGTCGTGGCGATCATCCTCGGCGCGATCGTCCTCGCCGAACCGCTCACCCCCGGTCTGCTGCTCGGGTTCCCCCTGATCATCGTCGGCTGCTGGTTCGCCGCCACGGGCGGCCGACTGCGCCCGGTGTCGCCTCAAGCGCTCCCGCCCG
>NZ_PCPA01000028.1 GCF_002979515.1 Microbacterium sp. MYb54
GGTATCCCCGCGGAATTGAGCGTCGAGGTTCGCGAGCTCGCAGACCCCTACCTCAAACATCGCTCGACGACCTCCGCGCTAGGCACCCTCGACGCGTGAGCCGCCTCGAGCTGCGACTGCCTTCGCCATCGGTTTGCTTCTTGGAATCCCGGCAAGAAGGCTGCGCGCCATGATTCCACAGCCGTTGGCATCGATTCCGCGCTCAGCCTTCACTGAAGCGCGATCGCACCCAGTCCGTCGAAGGCGATCTCTCCCGACGACATACCCGGGACGAGGACGCAGGGCTGATAGCTGACGCCCGGCTGCCGCGCCGTGGCATCATCCGCCAGCAGCGCATCGGCCGCCACTCTGCCGAGGTTGTTCAGCTGGGGGTCGACCGATGTGAGGAATCGATCGGGGCTCCCGCTGTATTTCGACCAGTTGTCGTAGCCGACCAGCGCGATGTCGTCAGGAACCCGGACCCCCGCCTGCTCGAAGGCACGGGTGACGCCCAGCGCGATGTAGTCGTTGCCGCAGAACACGGCGTCGAACTCACCCAACCGGTCGAGAAGCTCGAGACCCGCTCGGTAGCCCCACGGGATCGTCCAGTCCCCGAACAGGGGCCCCGACAATGCGAGCTCGGTGCCGGCGTCAGCGAGTTCGTCGCGAAACCCGCTCAGACGATCCTGGACCGCCCGCGAATACGCCATCGCCGTCACGTGCGCGATCCGCATCTTCCCCCGACCGAGGAGGTGCGCAGCAGCCAGCCGACCCGCCTGCACGTCGTCAGGAAGGAAGCACGTGTCCTCTGGGTTGTCCGACAGCCCGAACACGTGGATCACCGGCGTCTGGAACGATTCCGATATCGACGGGAAAGGAACATCCGTACCGTCACCCACCACGATGATCCCGTCGACACGACGAGCCTGCAACGTGCGCAGGTTCTCCGGCCGGGCGGCAGCATTGTCCTCGTCGTCGTAGACGAGCACGGCGACGTCATGCTTGCTGAGCTCTGCGATGATGCCCGTGATGACCGGCGTCGAGAAGTTGCCCGATGCCTTCTGAGCGAGAACCCCGACCGTGAAGCTGCGCCCCAACGCGAACGACTGCGCGAGTGCGTTGGGCCGGAAGTCGAGTCGCCGCGCGGCCTCATGGATACGCTGCCGCGTCTCGACCGATACATGTCCGCCGCCGTTGAGCACGCGCGAGACCGTGGGCACGGAGACACCCGACTCTTCCGCCACGTCCTTCAATGTCACTGGCCTCATCGCTCTCCCTCCCGACTCCTCCTCATCCTCATCCTCATCCTCATCCTCATCCTCTCAGAATCCCACTAGCCGTCGCCGCCTGCCCCGTTGCTCAGGGCTCCATCAGATCGGAGATCGTCAACAGAGACACCCAAGCGTCGTTCATCGTCACTTCGGCGTCGGCGATCGCTCCTGCATGCGTGGATTCGAACGTCTCGCGCGCGAGGATCTGCGCGGCGATCATGCGGTCTTCGGCAACGGACATGTCCAGACCTTCCGCTACCTCCGGTCGAGCGCGGACAGCCTCATCCAAGGCGACCGGATCGCCCGTCAACGCGACGGCGTCCGCCTTCTCCTGCGCGGATGCCGCATCGGACATCTCCTGGAACTCGTACTGCGCGAGCGACTTCTCCACCGGACCGTAGAGAACCTCGCCGGCATCGGCAGCCGCCCGACGGGCTTCGTTGTCGGCGTTCCACCGATCGACCAAGCTCGCGAATGACGCATCATCGATCACGTCGAGAGCGACCGCACCGTGCCGACGGATGACCCCGTCGATGCAACGCGCAGCCCCCTGGTCGACGAAGAGCTCACCGACCGGGTTGTCCGGCACCGGGGCGGCTTCGTCTACGACCCATCCGCGCTTGGACGCGGTGTCCAGGACGCTCGCTCGAACCTGAGTGACGCAGTACCGGAACTCGTCCGCATGAACGGGCGTTCCCTCGACGGTCATCGCGATGTCGTTCGCTGCCACCTCCGGAGGCGATGGCGGCGGTGGTGCGGGAGTGCACGCGGAAAGCCCCAGCGCCAGGAAGACGGCGATGCCCACCGCCGTATACGGTCGTTTCACTGTTCCAACCCATCCGCGTCTCGTCACCGCTTCTGCTCCCGCCCGAGAGTGGGGCGTTCGAACGACCGATTCTCCGACCGTCCGAACGCCCGACAGCTCGACGACTATCCGCCTACACGAGCGAGGCTCAACGTGTCGCAGAAGCCGACGTCGAGCCCGTTCTCCTTGAGGCAGTAGACCTTCGCGGTGGTCGACGACGCTCCCACGGTGAACGGGACCGTGACCTTGGTCCAGGTTCCCGATGTGACGGCGCCGTACTGCTCGGGATTCCCGAAGTCGTACACCCCGATCCGCACCTCCTCACCCGGCTTCGCCACCCGGGCCCAGCCCGTGAGCTCGTAGGTCGCACCGGGAACCAGCCCGTTGACTACCTGTTCGACTCCGCGGTGGCCGTTGAGGTTCGTCTGCAACGTGAATGTGCCGTTCTGGGCACCCTGTCCGACGACGAAGTTGTCGTCGTCCGTCGCCCAGATCGGCTTCCATGCTCCGAGCACGCCCTGCTCGAATCCGCCGTTCTTCAGCAACGGGTCGACAGCGATGTCGTCGCAGTTCGATGCGGTCTGCGTGGGCTGATAGCAGTAGATCCGCGCAGACGTCGCGCTCGTCCCCGTCGTGAACGTCACCGTCTTCTGCGTGTAGCCGGTACTCGCGAACTGCGCGGCGAGATCACCGCCACCGAACTCCTTCACGCCGAGGTACGGCCCGCTCGTGGTCGTCGCCGACTTGCCCCACCCGGAAAGCACGTAGGTCGTGCTCGGCTGAAGGCCGGTGACGACCCGTTCTGCCGCACCTCCAGTGACAGACAGCGCCTTCGTCCCTCCATGCGCGTTTGAACTGGTCACCGACACCGTTCCATACGATGTCCAGCCGGTCAGGCCGTCTTCGAAGCCTCCGTTGCCGACCAGCGCGCCGGCGCGGGCCGCCTTCGCCACGACGGGACCGGAGTAGGCGCCGATGTTCGGAGCCGTCGTCGCCGACACCACGTTGCCCCAGTAGTCGCGACCTCCGTTTCCGGAGATGATGCGACCCGCCGAAATAGCCGGCGATCCGGCGGTCAACTTGTACCCGTCGACGGTGTGGAGACCGTCGCGGCCCGTTCCCGGGTCGGCGAGCAGTGGGTCCGCATTGATGGCGTTGGCATCCGCGGTCGGGCCGTTGAACCCGTGGTAGACGTTGCGGTCGACGGTGATCCCCCGGTCGGTGTCGAATCGCGTCAGGCCCGAGCCGACAAAGATGTTGTTGGCGATCAGCGAGTTCGCGGGAAGGCGGATGTCGAACGGGCGGTCCGGGTTGTAGAGGGTGTTGTTGTACATCTCCAGCTTGACGTTTCCGTTAGCCGAGTTGATGAACCCCTCGCCCTGGGACACGTTGTATCGAACGATCAGTCGGGGGATATCGGTCTGCGCCGGGCCGAAGCAGGTCAGGCACTCGAGATAGAAACCACCGGTGTTCTCATGGCTGTAGTTGTACTGGTAGGTGCACGAACCGGTGATGCCCCAGTCGCAGTCCCACCCCATGGAGTCCGGCCCTGGTTGCGTGCGAGCCGATTCATTGAACTGGAACACCGGGTTGGCGCTCGTGTAGGCCCAGATGCCGGCTATCGCGCCACGGTTGACCGCGTCGTATCCGGCGTCGTAGCTCACGTTGCGTTCGACGAGGGGGTCGATCGAGACGCCGATGAGGATCGAGTCGGCGGCCGCGCGATACACCGAGTTGCCTCTGATGACGACGTTGCGGTTGTGGTTGATGGTGTCGTCGCCGTTGGGTGAGCCGACGACGGCGATTCCCATCGACTTCACATCCCGGACCGCATTGTTCTCGATCGTGACGCCGTCGAAGTAGCCCGTGAGTCCGCTGGACTTCGCCGGGAGGCGCACTTGGATGCCGGCCGAGACGTAGCGGTCGCTGGCGTTTCTATCCGAACGCCCCGTGACGTCGTGAACATCGAGGTTCTTGATGGTGATGCCGGATCGTTTGACATTGCCGGTGTTCTCCACGAGAACACCGCTTCGCTTGCCCTCGGCCGCAGCGATGTTCGTCAGTTCCAGTCCGTCGACCGTCCAGTAGCTGACATCCCGCACGATGACAGGTGCCTCGACGGCGCCCCCGCCATTGATGATCGGCTTCGCGCCGGTGCCGTAGCTGGTCAGGGTGATGGGTTTCGCGGCTGTTCCGCTTCCCGCTGCCGCGAACGATCCGGTACAGCTCGTCCCGGCTTTGAGCCTGATGGCGTCCCCGGCGCCGAACGCGCCACCGGGGGCGTGGATCGCGGCGAGCGAGTTCCACGGATTGTTCTGTGTGCCGGTGCCGTTCGTCGGCGCCCCGCAATCGACGAAGTATGCGGTGTCGGCTGCGCGTGCGGGCGACGCGCCGAGCCCCGTCAAGGAGCTGAACGCCACAGCCACTCCGACGGCAGCCGTGAGCGCCGCCCTCAAGCGGCCTGTCTTGTGTCGCACTACAGCGACGGAGGGTGGAGCAGAATGCATCATTGCACTTCCCTTCTTCAGGCGATCGCGAGCGGATGCTCCGACCGGGATCAGGACTTCACGGCACCCGCCGACATGCCGGCGACGACATAGCGCTGCAGGAAGCTGAACACCAGGACCAGGGGCAGGACGCCGAGGAGCGCCGCCGGGAACAGCGTCGTCGGCTCCACGGTGTTCGGGTCGATCAGGGCATACGCATTCGCCATGATCGTGCGGTTCTGCTCACCCTGGAGAAACACGAGGGGAACGATCAGGTCGTTCCACACGACGAGGCTGATGAACGTCACCAGGGTCGCGGTCACGGGTGCCAGTAGCGGGAATATCACGACGAAGAAGATGCGAAGAGGACCCGCACCATCGATCGCGGCAGCCTCCTCGAGTTCCGTCGGAACCTGGCGCATGAAGCTGGTGTAGAAGAACACGGCGATCGGCAGGTTCATAGCCGTGTAAATGAGGATGACGCTGAGGTGCGTCCCCAGGATGTGCAGATCTCGAACCATAAGGTACAGCGGCGCGATGAGCACGTAGATCGGAATGGTCGTGCCGATGATGAACACGCGGTACATGGTGTTCGTCCAGGAGCGCCCGATCCGGCTCAGGGGGTAACTGGCCATGGCGCCGAAGGCGACAGTCAGCACACATGAGCTCACCAGGATTATCAGGGTGTTGGCGACGCTCTGCGCGTAGTTGATGCGCAGGAACGCATCCACGACGTTGTCGATGGTCAGGTGCTCCGGCCACCCCAGCGGATTCGCTGATACGTCAGCGGCCGGACGGATCGCGGTGAGCACCGCGAAGGCGAAGGGGATGAGGAGCAACGCGACACCGACGATGAGTCCGAAGTCGCCGAGCCGGCGTTTGCCCGCGTTCCAGAGACGGTGGTCGCGTGACCGGGTCGGGGCGGGGAGCGATGCGGTCATGAACTCAGATCCTTTTCTCGCGCATGCGCAGAATGGACGTGGCGACGCTGCTGAGCACCACGACGATGACGAGCAGGAGGACGGCGATCGTCACCCCGTAGGCGAACTCGCCCGCCCCGCCGAAAACCTTGCGGTAGACGAGGAGGGTGAGTGTCGTGGTGGATCCGGCCGGCCCGCCGTTGGTCAGGACGAACGGGAACTCGAACACCTTGAGCGAGCCGATCAGAGAGAGAGTGACGTTCACCGTGAGCGAAGGGGCGAGAAGAGGCCATTCGATCGTGCGGAACCTGCGGAACCCCGTCGCACCATCGAGGTCGGCTGCTTCCAGAACATCGGCGGGCAACGCGAGGTAGCCGGCGAGGAAGATCGCCGCGGAGTAGCCGGCGAACATCCAGATGTTGACCAGCGCCACCGCACCCAGGGCAGTGCCCGTCTCGCCCAGCCAGATGCGAGTGAGGGAGTCGAGCCCGAGGGTGCGAAGCACTTCATTGATCGTGCCGTCGGGCGCGTAAAGGTAGGAGAAGATAAAGGACGCCATAACCGGGGCGACGAGCGTCGGCATGAGGATGAGGACGCTGACCGGCTTGCGGATCCGCGGCCGGTTGTAGAGCGCTCGGGCCAGAAGCAACCCGAAGAGGTTCTGGAAGACGACGACGATGACCGCGTAGACGACGGTCGTGCCGACCGCGCGGATCACCTCCCCGTCGGTGAACAGCCGCAAGTACTGTTCGAGACCGACGAAGTCCGCCCGAGGACCCCCGCTGCTGTCCGTGAAGCTGAGCCAGAGCCCGTTCACCAGGGGGTAGAGGATGAGCAGCCCGTAGACGACGAGCGCAGGAAGGAGGAACCCGAGAGCGACGAGGGGACGTTTGGAGATCATGACATACCTTCAGCAGGAGCGGTGCGGCCGCCGGGGAGATGGCGACCGCACCAGGAACGGGGCTACTCCGCCTTCTTCGCGATCCCGTCCATCTCGTCGAGGAACTCGTCGACCGTGATCTCGTCGAGGAAAAGGGCCTGCAGGCGAGAACCCATCTGCGTCTGCACGTCGCCTGCCATCCACGTATTCGTCTGCATGAACCGATAGTTCCCGGCTTCATAGGATGCGAGGAACTCGCCCGTCGCGTCGCTCTTCGGGCTTGTACCCGATTCGAACGGAGAGATCGCGTTCTCCGCCTGGAGGAACAGATCGAGGTTCTCCGGCTGGGACCAGAAGTCCACGTATTTCGCTGCAGCATCCTTGACCGGAGACGCCTCGTTCACACCCCACATCGTGCCGACGAACAGCAGCTCGTTGGGGTCGCTCCCCGCCTCTCCGCCGGGCCACGCCGTGAACTGACTGTTGATTCCGGCCTCGGTGACGCCGCCGAGGTTCCAGGCGCCCTGGAGCCAGAAGCCCGTGTCGCCGGCTGCGAAGTCGTCTGCCCCCTGCGACCATTCGTCTTCGCCGAGCTCGGTCTTCCAATCGATGAAGCCCTGCTCCTGCAGATCGAGCAGTTGCTCGACGGCCGGCCTCCAGTCCGAGAAGCTGGCATCGCCCTGGTAGAACTCTTCGTCCCAGCCCTTGTCGACGGTCGTGGCCGCAGCGTTCAGCAACGCCATCGCTCCCGTCCACCCGGCCTTGTCCGGAAGGGTGATGGGATCGTGTCCGGCTGCCTTCAGCTTCGTGAGCGCGTCGACGAATCCGTCCCAATCGGTCGGAACTTCATTCACCCCCACCTCGCTGAGCAGATCCGTGTTCGAGTACAGGCCGACGCCGATGGCCTCCATGGGCATGCCGAGCACCGCATCGTCGTAGGTCGCGAAGCTCTCGACCTCGGGGATGATGTCGTCGGCCCATTCCGCAGAGGACTGATCCGCGAGGTATCCGGATTTCCCCCACGTCGCGAGGAGGTTGCTGTCCAGCATGATCACGTCGGCGGCGTTGCCCGCCAACAGCTCGGGTTGCACACGCTGCGAATACGCCTCGTTCGCGGGAACCGCCTCGAACTCGAGCTTGATGTCGGGGTTGGCCTTCTCGAAGGCCGCGTTGATCTCGGCGACGTTCGCCGGCTCACCTTCGCTCCCCTTCCACCCGTACACCTTCAGGACGGTCTGCCCGTCTTCGGTCGTCGTGGATGCCCCGCCGGATGAGCACCCGGCGAGAACCACTGCCGTCACCGCGATGGTGATGGCAGTGGTGGAACGGATGATGTGTCGCTGTGACTTCTTCATTGAAGGGCTCCTCGTCGGGACAGGAAGGAAGTACTCGGTTGCCTCAGCGCCAGGGAAGACGAGTTAGGCAACCGGTTGCCTTGTACTGCTGGCGAGTGTAGGTTGATGCGCGTCGCGTTGTCAAGCGACCAGCATCCGCAAGTGTCCCGGCTGCCGATGCCCCCGAACGAAGAGAAAGCAGATGACGATCGCCGCGCATCCCACTCCGGCTACGGCCGCCGAGATCTCCTCCCCCCATCCCCGTCTGGACTGGTTCCGCTCCACCTCGTTCGGACTTTTCATCCATTTCGATCAGGCGAGCCAGCTCGGAGTGGACTTGTCCTGGCCGATGGTAGGGCTCACCAGCGATGACGGCTCGGGGGTGCATGCGCAACAGGGCGTCGACTATCTGAGGGACGCCGACAGGTTCGACCCTCGGGAGTGGGATCCCCGCGCGATCGCGTCCGCAGCGAAGGCGGCGGGAATGCAATACGCCGTGTTCACGACGAAGCACCACTCGGGCTGGGCGGCATGGCCGAGCGAGGCGACGCCGCTGAACATCTCCACTTCGCCCTACGGTGCACGCGGAGGTGATCTCGTCCGCGAATACGTGGACGCCTTCCGTGACGCGGGACTGCGCATCGGGTTCTACTACTCGGTGTCTGACTGGTCAGATCCGGATTACCCCGCCTGGCGGGCGGAGTTCGCGCCGTACGCGTTCGAGGAGTATCCGCGCACGACGCCCACGAAGTGGTCCGCCTATCGCGAAGGGATGAAGGCGGAACTCACCGAACTGCTCACCAACTATGGGCGCATCGACCTGCTGTGGTTCGACGGAGGGTGGGAACGCACGGAGGAGGAATGGGACAGCGCGGATCTGGAAGCGCACATTCGGTCCCATCAGCCGGCCATCGTCCTCAACGACCGCCTGCCCGGTGTCGGCGACTACGTGACGCCAGAGCAGTCACTCCCCGCAGAGATTCTCGGCGACGCGTGGGAGGCGTGCATCACCATGAACAACACGTGGGGATGGGATCCGGACGACCATGACTACAAGACCCCCGCGCATCTGATCCGGACACTCGTCGACTGCGTCGCCAACGGCGGCTCGCTCCTCCTGAACGTGGGGCCGAGCAGCACCGGCGCTCTACCGCCGGAAGAAGAGACGACGCTTCACGAGATCGCCGGCTGGATGCGCACACACCGCGACAGCGTGATCGGTGCTCGACCAGGGCTCGAACCCTGGCAGTTCTACGGACCGACGACGACGAACGGCGACGATCTGTACCTTCACCTCATCGCCTGGCCGGACGAGACCACCACCGTGCGCGGCATTCGGCCCCGTTCTGTGCTCGGGGTGGAGCTCCTGACGACCGGGGAGGAACTCCCCTTCCGCGCCATCGTCGATCCTGCGCACGCCCGGAACGATGATCCGGTGGGCAACCTCCTCATCACAATTCCCCCGACTCGGCCTGCGGGACCCCTTCCCGTCGTCCGAGTGCGGTTCCGGCCGAACGGCTCGCCGCCGCCGCGCTTCTGATCCTCTTGGTGAATTACATTATTGATTCACTCGATTCAAAACTGTTATATTCAGCCACCGGGGGCCCGACGCCCCGAAGATCGCCCGCGCAGGCGAGGCCTTGTTCGCACCGACGACAGCTTCCCCTCGCATGACCTCTGCTGCGCCCTGCACTCAGGACGCGCCCATACCCAGGAGACTCTCGTGAAGAGGAAAGTCCACGCTGTGCTCGCCCGAACGATCGCTGCCATACTCGGGGCCGCAGGCCTCGCTCTCGGTGCGGCCACCCCTGCAGCGGCAGCACCCCCGTATGCGACCACCGCGTCGGTGAATTCCATCCAGTTCACCGAATCCGAGGTCGTGTCAGGGCGAGAAGCCCGGCTCGCTGGCAGCTGGTCGCTACCTGACAATCCCTCAGCCCCCGCGGGCTTCGTCGTCGACCTCCCCTCCGGCTTGCAGGGGCTGACCGATAGCTTCACGCTCGACGCTCCAGGCGGAGAGACCATGGGAACCTGCGTCGTGACCGCCACCCAGGTCGTGTGCGACATCGACTCGACCTACATCGCAGAAAATCCGCTCGGGCTCAGCGGAACCTTCGAGTTCTGGGCAAACGTCACCACCTCCGTGCGCGAGAACACCGCGACGACCTACGACTTCGGCGACGTCACCGCGGTCGTGACCGTGACCCCCTCCCCGGACCTCTGCACAGAGAACTGCGCGTTCCCCGGTCGTGACACGATCAAGGAAGGCTTCTACAACCGCGACGCCAACCAGATCGACTGGTACATCAAGCCGGCCGTTCCCGCATCGGGCATGGCCGGTGGGCAGCTGGTGACGATCGTCGACATCCTGGGCCCGCAGCAGCTGATCCTCAACGAGGCCCCCGCCGTCATCGAAGTGATGGCCACCAACGAAATCGTAACGAGCGAGTTGGGAAGCCAGTCACCGGGGAACTGGCATCCGCTGCCCTCCGCTGACCTCACCATCTCCCCCGACAACACGACGGTGTCATTCACCACGCGACAGGGCTTTTACTACGAGCTGCACATCGTCACGCAGGTCCTCGATGGCGGCACCCTCGGCACCTACGGCAACTCCGCAGAAGTCACAGTCGGAGGTGACGAGCCTGTCGAAATCAACGCGACCGTCGTCCGACAAGGCGGGGGCGGCACAGGGATCGGCGAAAGCGTAGGACGCTTCGCCATCACCAAGTCGGTGAACGGTCCTGCCGCGCTCGTTGAAGATCTCACCTACACCGGCAGTTACACGATCACTCTCCCGGACTCCACCACCCAGAATGGCACTTTCTCGGTCGCGAACGGCGCGACGTGGACGAGTCCCGACTTCCCCCGGGACTCCACCGTCCAGCTCATCGAGAACGACCCGGCGGCACCGCCCAGCATCTCGTGGATCGGGCACACGTTCTCCGTCAACAACTTCGCGCTCCTCGGAGGAACGCAAACCGACGTCACACTGACGAACGAGTCCGAGCTCGCAACTGGTGCGTTCGAAGCCTCGAAGGTGATCACAGGGGGTGCCGCCGGCCTCGTTCCCGATGACGCCACGTTCACCCTTCTCTACTCCTACCCGGAAGGGCCCGGCTTCCCGGCAGGTTCCGGCTCCCTCGAGCTTCCCGCCTCCGGAGAGACCGTGTCCTCCCCGCCGCTTCCCGTGACGGCATCAGTCACGCTGACAGAACTCACGCCGCCGGTCTACCCAGGCTTCACCTGGGGAACGGCGACGATCTCCCCAGCAACGTTCACGATCGATAGCACAGAGACCGCGACTTCGACCGTCACGAATGACACTGTGCTTCCCGCAGTGCCCCATGCCCCCGCACCCACGGCTGCCCCAGCCGCCGTGGTCCCCCCTGCCGCCGGCAGCCTGGCAACCACAGGCGGGAGCAAAATGGCCATCCCGGCATCCGCGGGGCTTCTGCTCGTGCTCGCCGGAGCTGCGCTCCGCCGAGCACGCCGAAATCCAAGCGCGCCCTAAATTGAACATTCTCCTATCGGCTGAAGCGAAACTGTAATAGACTCGCCAGACTTCCCGGCCTTCTGCCGACGGAAGGGAGCGGTTCACGTGCACGGACCGCTCGAAGGGTGTCGGATTCTCCCCATGATCCGGCACCCTTCCGTCGTCCAATGGCATCGCCCGTCACGAGGAAGCCATCTTCGCGGCCATGTTCGCCCGAAACTCTTCGTAGGCAGCCCGAACATCCGCTCCCGGCCAATTCTCTGGCAGCAGTTCGAGGGGAGCGGCGAGATCTTCGGTCAGAAGACGTACCGCGGCGACCGTGGCGCGGAATCGTTCGAAGGTGATCTCGGGCCCTGAGCGAACCTGCTCGACAACAGCCCGGGTAACGTCAGCCCACTCGTCGACATCCCAGATCCGCCGAAGAAGCGCCCCGGGATCAGCCGGCTCCGTGAGAAAGGACTCGAACTCCGTGCTGATCTCCAGGTCGGAGTCACGCAGGTTATCGGGACGCAGCCAGACACCCTCGCGCAGCTCGCCGAACCTCGACCGCTTCAGCGCCCGACGCGTCGCGGTCCGCTCAGCCGCGGTACGACCCCGCTCGGTCAGGACAACGACCCGCCATTGTCCGCGAGAAGGCTTCGTCGCGGGGCGGATGTGCTCACCGATGTTCCGATAACGCACAAGGTGCCGCCCGGCGAGAGTGTAGAGCGAGTCGACTACATCGATATCGCCGGTGGCAACTGCGCGCGAGATTGCAACCCGCATCGTGGCGGGCGAGACGTCGACGAGTTCGCCCGCCCGCAGGATCGCTTTCAAAGACAACGCAGGAGGCCGAGCACAGAACAGCAGGCTCAATAAGACAGAACGCGCGGAAAGCGAGGGTACGACGTCCTCTACGCGGCGCGCCATGCTCGTCCATTCTGCACGTTCGACGAGAGCGCCTCTCCCACTGAACCGCGCCTCTCCCATACGTCAGCATCATCCACATGCCGCTCAGCACTTCAGCCCAGCGCATGAAGACCTATCCCTGCAACTCTTCGAACGCCATGATACGGGCTGCCCACTGCGACGCGGCGCCTCGGACCGCGACATGCTCGACAACTACAGAGCCAGATCAAGGCATAGACGCTGACCATCACCCAAGGAAACAATCCGGGGCCGGGATCGCCGAGGCCGGGGAGGGAACTCGGCGATCCCGCTCGACGCAGCTCAGCGCACGAATGCGTCCGCTACGTCGAGCCCGGAGCGCGGGCGGTAGTGCTGCGGGGAATGGGCAGCACCTGCCATGGCTCCGGGGATCTATCTCACGATTCCTCGAAGAACCGTCCTGCCATGTTGCTGTGGGATCAACGATCCCCACCGCCGCCCCCACAGCAAGCAGCTCCGCGGCATCCGGGCATCGCACCCCGTGCGCACCGTCATCATCTCCCCCGAAACCTCGCCCACATCGCAACTACGCGGCCACCAAGCACCCCCACACCCCGGCAACCGCAGGCAAGGTCATCACGAAACTGGTGTTGGATGAACACAACCGTGGGCCTCACGCACTAGTGTAACAAAGTTCAGACAACTAGTAGAAATATGTAACACCTCTGCTCTTCCGCGTCGTCGCGGGCACGGCGTCGCGGAGCTGACGCCACGAGCGCCGGAACGAACGACGCGCGTCGCTAGGCAGCCATACCCGCTTGAAGGTCGGGATGCGGGGACGCTTCACCGCGTACAACCGATGGGCGACAGATACATCTGCCGTTCAGAACCGCAACGCGCCCCAGCGGCCCAAAGAGGTCGTGACATCCTAGCCATGGGTCAGGCCCAGGAGGCCACCTTCTCCTCTACCCGGAGTGGAGGAATGCCCGGGCTCCAAACGGGCACGTGCGCAACGGAGCCCGCTTCCCGGTGCGTGAGAGCGGGCTGCTGCACAAGCACCTGAGTTCGAGCCCCCGGTTACGGCCGCGCGCGGTCAGGCTGTCGCTCACAACCGAGATTCGATCAGTGTAGGTTCCTGCCCGGGATGACAGGGGAAGGGCGCGATTCCGCGGCAGTTGGCAACGGTATCGCAGCCGGGATTCCATGCGAGATGGCGGACTCCTACACGTCACCAGAACGTGCGATCACCTCGCCCAGGATGACGAGGACGATCGACCGGAACTAGTATTCCCCCACGACGGTCCGGTTCGTTCCGTCGAGGGTGACGGTACCACCGTGCGGAATGATCCACTGCGGACGGGTGTGTCCGAAAGGCACGCCCACGCACACGACCGCGGCGGGGTTATACCGGGCGACCTGTTCGATGATCGTTTCCCGCTGGGCGGCTCGCAGTCGCGCACGCTCGGCGGCGGGCGGCACGAGTGCGCCAAGTCCACTGACCGGAGGTCGGGCGACGAGCACACCGGCGACGACGTCGAACACTCCGCGCTCGCCCAGGGCGCGCACCCAGCGCTTGACATGAACTGCGGGCGGTGCCTGTCCGCCGGTCTCCAGCAGCAGGATCGTGCCCTCCAAGTCGCTCAGAGCGGGCATTCGACCGGCGACGGCGATCTGGTCGACGACTTCGATGCAACCGCCCCAGCTCCTCCCCGACACGGCAGCTCCTGGACCAGCCCAGGTCCATGCTTCAGTGGCCTCGCGCGCGCCGAATTCCGTCAGGGCGCGGGGATCGTCCCATGGATGCCCGAAGTCCTCGGACTCGCCGGGTTCGGTGAGCTCGAGCGTGCCGCCGTCGAGCAGGGCAGCGCGCAGCGACCGCAGGTGGACGTCGTCGAGGTGCGGGCCGGGCCCGAGATGCACCTGAGTGGATCCGCCGTAGAAGCTCGGCACGCCGAGATTCCAGAGCATGTTGTGCAGGTTCGTGTTGTCGCTGTAGCCGACGAACGGCTTCGGGTTCGCCACGAGCACGCCGGCATCGACGTGCGGAACCACCGTCACCTGGTCATCGCCACCGATTGTCGCCAGCACAGCCCGAATATCCGGGTCGGCGAACGCCGCGGTCACGTCGGCGGCTCGGGCCTCCGCACTCGCAGCCAACTGACGCGTAGTCGGGTACTCGACCGGGATCAGCCCCGTCGCCTCGGTCAGACGTCGCATCGCCTGCTCGTGCAGTGCGGGTGAGATCGCTGGAGCGGCGGATGCCGGCGAGATCACGGCGACACGGTCACCGGGACGTGCTTTGGGGACGGCTTCAAACCACCTCGTGACCATTCACCGATTAGACCAGACCACTAAGACCCGGATCAATGAACTTGAGCGCTTGGCAGTACTGCCAAGTGACTGACAAGTAGCGGTGGATCTTGCCATCTTCACGCGGAACTTACACTCAGTTGAAGTCGCCGCCGGGAGCCATGTCCATGAAGCGCGAGTAGTGACCCTGGAACGCGACGGTGATCGTGGCGGTCGGACCGTTACGGTGCTTGGCGACGATCAGGTCGGCCTCGCCCGGACGCACGTCCTTGTCGTAGACCGAGTCGCGGTGCAGCAGGATGACCATGTCGGCGTCCTGCTCGATCGAGCCGGACTCACGCAGGTCGCTGATCGCGGGCTTCTTGTCGGTGCGCTGCTCGGGACCACGGTTCAGTTGCGACAGGGCGATGACCGGGACCTGGAGTTCTTTGGCGATGAGCTTGAGGCTTCGCGAGAACTCCGAGACCTCTTGCTGTCGCGACTCGACGCGCTTGCCCGAGGTCATCAGCTGCAGATAGTCGATGATGACCATGCGCAGGCCCTCGCGCTGCTTGAGTCGACGGCACTTTGCACGGATCTCGACCAGCGTCATGTTGGGGCTGTCATCGATGTAGAGCGGCGCGTCGTTGATGCGGCCACGGGTCGCGGCGACGGTGGTCCAGTCACGCGGGTCGAGGTTTCCCTTGCGCATGTTCTGCAGCGGGATCTGGCCCTCGGCACTGAGCAGACGCATCGCGATCTCGCTCTTGCCCATCTCGAGCGAGAAGAAGACCGAGGGGATGTTGTGGCCGATGGATGCCGAGCGCGCGAAGTCGAGCGCGAGCGTCGACTTACCCATCGCAGGTCGAGCGGCGACGACGATCATCTGACCGCCGTGCAGGCCGTTGGTGAGTTCGTCGAGCTCCTTGAAGCCCGTCGGAACACCGGTCATCGATCCGTCACGGCCGCTGGCCGCCTCGATCTCCTCGAGCGCGGCGTCGACGGCGATCTGCAGCGGAACGTAGTCTTCCGCGGTCTCGGATCCGGTGATCGAGTAGATCTCGGCCTGGGCGTTGTTGACGATGTCGGTCGCATCGCCCTCGCCCGCGTAACCGAGCTGCACGATGCGGGTGCCGGCGTCGACGAGGCGGCGGAGGATCGCGCGCTCGGAGACGATGCCCGCGTAGTAGCCGGCGTTGGCCGCGGTCGGGACGATCGAGGTGAGGGTGTGCAGGTAGTCGGCGCCACCCGCCCTGCCGAGCTCGCCGGTCTTGATGAGCTCATCGGTGACGGCGACCACGTCGGTCGGCTCGCCATGCGAGTAGAGCGAGAGGATCGCCTCGAAGATCAACTCGTGCTTCGGAATGTAGAAGTCGGCGCCCTTGAGCGTCTCGATCACATCGGCGACGGCGTCTTTCGACAGGAGCATTCCGCCCAGTGCGCTCTGCTCGGCGAGAAGGTCGTGGGGAGGCGTGCGCTCCGGGCCGCGCTTCCCACCCGCGCGCTCCTCTGAGATGTCGGCGATCGACACAGTCTTCCCTTCGATGCGACGTTTCCGATGCGATGTTCTGATGAGGCGTTTCGATGAGGCGTTTCGACGGCTGGGCCTCTTATGGCTCTCGGCCGTGACGTCACCCTGCGCAGCAAAACAGGTGCCTCCGACATTCGGTCGCTCGCCCACGCTACGAGCGACTGTTTCCACATGCAACACGGCCTGTGGATAACTCTGTGGAGAGCGTGCGGACAAAGCCGGAGTGTCTGTGCAGAACGGGTGTGGATAACCCCGTGGAGGACCGCGAAACCAAACTTTTTTATGAGCCTTGACCTGGCTTTTCCTGTCTCCCCAGCCTGTGGATGAGAATCAGTTTAAATCGAGCCTTGAAGGTTGCCTCTCCCGGGAGGGGGATGTGTAGAACCTGGGGAAAGTCAAGCCGAGATTTCTCCGGGCGCGTCACACCCCGACATCCCCGGAAACGCGCGGAGAACCCCCTAGACAGGAACCCCGCGCGCGAGTATCGTCACCCGCAATCGATGCATCTGCGTCGACGTACGTTGCCTTCTGAGGGGGAGGTAGACGTGGACGTTCGGGCCACCCGACACGGCGTTCCTGCCGTCGCCTTCTGGGGTGCCATCGGCGTTCTCGCCTGGGCGACGCTCACAGTCCTCCTCGCAGGCGGATCCGCGCACGCCGACGAACAGGAAGATGGGCCGCTCGACGGGCTCACGTCGCTCGTCAGCAACACGGTTACAGCCGTCACGGCCCCCGTCGCCCCCATCGTCACGCAGGTCGTCGCCCCCGTCGTCACCCAGGTGGTCGCGCCCGTGCAGCAGGCCGTCCCCGCCGTGGTCACCACCGTGACGCAGCCGGTCGTGAACGCCCCGGTCGTCGGACCGGCGGTCACGCCCGTGGTTCACACCGTCACAGAGACCGCGACGGCGGTCGTCACACCCGTGACCGACGCGCTGACCGGCTCTCCGGTCTCGCAGATCACCGATCCGATTCTCGACACCGTGGCAGGCATCCCAGTGGTCGGCGGACTCGTCTCCGACCTCGGGCTGATCTCCGCTGTGGATGACGTCGTCGGTGTGGTCGACGACACCACCGCCCTTCTCGGGAACGTCACGAACGAGACGGTCCCGCCAGTGCTCGAAGCCCTCGACCCGACGACGTCGACGACACCCGAACCCGGTGAAGGTTCCGGGAGCGTCGCCGAGCCTGCGGTGAAGACGACCACCCTCATCATCACGACCGAGAACACCGCGGCGACGCCACCGGTATCACCGACGCCCGCGTCCTCGGCCGGAAGTCCGTCGTCGATCGCGCTCTCCACCACGATCGGTGCGACCCGAGCCGTCGACGACACCACTCCTGTGCCCACCGGCCCTCCGTCAGGGAGCCCGCCTGGTGCCACCGTTCCCGCGTCATCCTCTGCCGGTTCCGGCGGAGGCAACGGCGCTGGCCACGCGCGTCTCAGCGACGTGAACTCTTCTCCGCTCCGTGCTGGTGAGCGGACATCCGTGGCCTCCGACGACGAGCTTCCCTCATCGCCGGTCGCCGACACCGACGTCTCTCCTGACTGACGGATCGTCACGTCGTTCCCCCGGGAACGACAGAAGCCGTGCTGCGCGCGCACTTTGATCGCGCGCACCCTTCAGACGATCCACCTAGTCAGGAGAACGATCATGCGCACTTTCATCAAGCGAGCCCTATGGGGCGCGCTCATCGCCGGGGGCATCACGCTCCTCGGCGCGACGGCCGCGAACGCGGCTGAGACGACCGGAGACGACGGACTGCTCTCCGGCACACAGGCAGAGACCGCGATCACCGCGCCACTCTCGATCGTGAACAACGCGATCTCGGTAGTGGGCGATGCCGTCGCTTCGGCACCGGCCCCTGCACCCGCTCCGGCACCTGCACCGGCTCCGGCTCCTGCTCCCGCCCCAGCTCCGGCGCCGGCCGCCACCACCAGTGGCGATTCAGGCACGGCATCCGGTACTCAGGCCGCAGTGACCGTGAATCTTCCCGTCACCGTGTCGAACAACGCCGTGAGCGTGCTCGACACGTCAACGACCAGCGCCCCGGCCGCGACTCCCCAGAGCCCGGCTCCCCAGGCCGGGACACCGGCCGGGGCGCCCCTCGTGACCACGAACGGCCTGGATGGAGTGCTCTCGGGCACCCAGGCGCTGCTCGCGGTCAACGCACCGATCACCGTCACGGGCAACGCCGTGTCGCTGCTCGGCGACACCGAGAGCACCGCTCCGGCAGGGCAGGGAGCCGCAGCACCGGCATCCTCCGCACCCGTCGGCGCAGCGACCTCCGGCGATGACGGAATCGGCAGCGGGACCCAGGTGATCGCTCCGATCACGGCACCCGTGACCGTGTCCGGCAACGCGATCTCGCTGCTCGGTGACACGAGCTCGACCCGAGCCGGCACTGCCGGCGGTACCGGCTCATCCGCTCCCGCCACCGCGGCGGGCACTTCGGGCGACGACGCGATCCTCGGCGGCACGCAGGCCACTGCTCCCGTCACGGCACCGGTGACGGTGTCGGGGAACGCGATCTCGCTGCTCGGTGACAGCGCCACGACCGGCGCCGGCGGCACCACCTCCGCACCGGCCGCACCGGCCACCGGAGGTGGCACCACCACGGGAACCGACAGCGTCCTCGGCGGCACCCAGATCACCGCACCCGTCACAGCCCCCGTGGGCGTGACCGGCAACGCGATCTCGCTGCTCGATGACGCCACCGTCACCCGCACCGGCGGCACCACCACCACGCCGGCCGCACCGGCTGGCAGCGGCAGCACCACCACGGGAGCCGGCGGCATCCTCGGCGGCACCCAGCTGGCGCTGCCGATCAGCCTTCCGATCACGCTCGGCGGAAACGCCATCTCGGTGATCGGCGAGGCGACGGTGACCGACCCCGGCACGGGAACGAACCCGGGGACCGACCCCGGGACCGACCCCGGCACCGACCCGGGAACCAACCCCGGGACCGACCCCGGCACCAACCCGGGAACCGGCACCAACCCGAGCACGAACCCTGTCCGCACGACCGAAGCCGCCTTCGCCTCTGGCGCAGCGACGACCGGTCAGGCATCAGGGCTCGCGATGACCGGCGGCACATCGCCGGTCGGACTGATCACACTCGCCGCCGTCCTGATCCTTCTCGGAGGTGCGGGACTCCTGCGACGTCGCCGGCTGACGGCGTAGCGATGACGCCGGCGGTGCGGTCGCCCTCGGGGAGGAGAGCCCGCACCGTCGGTGCGCCGACGCGTCCACCCCATACGTCGACGGACTCGTAGCCCCCAGCTCACACCGTCGTTCGACGCCGGCGCAGAAGAGGCGGATGCCCCGTGGAAATCCCACCCACGGGGCATCCGTCGCGCCCGCACCGCGGCGAGATCAGGGGATGTCGTCGACCTCGCCGTAGGGGATGATCGCGGCGCGGTAGCGCTCGACGAGCTCACGCCATCCGAATCCCTCGGTGTACTCGTGCTCGTAGACGGCTTCGGTGAAGTGCCAGAGCAGATACGGGTGCGCGCCGAGGCCGTACAACGTGCCGTAGTCGCGGTTCACGAAAGCAGTGCGCTCCTCGGGGGTCAGCATCCGGTCGTCGGTGACCGCATCGGGTCCCGCTCCCCCGGCCAGCCAGCCGTCGACGAACCCCTCGGTGTCGGCGACGTAGGCGTTCACGTTCGCGGTGCTCATCTCGACGGCGCGGATGAACTTGTTCATCATGTACCGGCTCATGACGCGGCCCTCCACAGGAAGAACGGGCTGGAGGCGAAGCGCGAGGTCGTGGCCTCCGCCAGGTCGGCCGGGCGACCCTGCATCGCGGCGAGCGCTGCAACGATGTTCACGTACTGGTAGGTGACGTTGCCGGCGGCCATGATCCGGTCGTACCGGCATCCGGCGATCGCCCCGTCGAGGTCGCCGTCGCGCATCCAGGCAACTGCTTCGGCGTCGAACTCCGGGTCGGGCGAGCCGTTGAACGTGCGGGGTCCGCCGACGTCGGTGGCCATGTGGCCCGAGGTGAGCAACCCCACCCTGACATCGCTGTCCCAGGACTCCACCGCGGTGCGCAGGTGCTGCCCGAGCGCGGCGAAGCGTGCGGCTGTGGGCAGCGGAGGCAGGATCGAGTTCGCGTGGATCGGCACGATCGGCAGGTCGAGCTCTGGGCGCACGTATTGCAGCGGCAGCACGAAGCTGTGGTCGAGTCGCCACTCGTGCGACACCGAGAAGTCGATCGTCTCGGGCAGCACCTCGCGGCCGGTGATCTGCGTCGCCAGCTCCGGGTTGCCGGTGAGCTCGGCGTACTCCATGCCGAAGGTGCGCACCTCGTTCTCGTAGGTGCCGTGGTACGACGCGGCCTTGCCGACGATGAACGCGGGCGAGTTGTCGGAGAAGAACTGCCGCACGTGGTCGGTGCCGAGCACGATGAGCGTGTCGACGCCGGCATCCGTGATCGCGTCGCGGATGCGACCGAAGTTCGCCTCGACCTGGACGAGATCGTCCGGCACCGGTTCGCGCATCGCCCGCCACAGCAGCGGATTGTGCGGGGTCGCCGCGGCCATCACCAGTTCAGCCACGATCGGCTCCTTCCTTCGCGCTCACAGTCGGAACAGCTTGCGTGCGTTGCCGAGCAGGATCTTCCGGCGCGACTCCTCCTTGAGTCCGAGCTCGTCGAACTCGGCCATCCAGCGATCCGCGGTCATCACGGGCCAGTCCGACCCGAAGAGCACCCGGTCGGAGATCAGCGAGTCGGCATATCGGACCACCTCGGGCGGCAGATACTTCGGCGCCCAGCCGGACAGGTCGAGGTACACGTTCGACTTGTGCCAGACCATCGCCAGGTTCTCGAGGTGCCACGGCCAAGCCGGGTGCGCGCTGATGATGTTCAGCTCGGGGAACTCGGCCGCCACGTCGTCGATGTAGGGCACGGGGCGGGCGTTCTCGAGACGGTAGCCGCCACCGCCAGGGGTTCCCGCACCGGCACCGGGGAATCCGGAGTGGAACATGACCACGAGTCCGAGCTCGGCGCAGGTCTCCCAGATCGGGAAGAAGCGCCGGTCGTTGGCGAGGAACTTCTGCCGCGACGGGTTGAGCTCGCCGACGCCCTTGATGCCGTACTCGGCGTGCATCCGACGGATCTCGGCGACCGCGGCCTCGCCCTTCCACGGGTCGATGCCGGCGAAGGCGAGGAACACGTCGGGGTGGTCCTGTTGCGCCTTGCCGAGCAGGTCGTTGGGCGCGCCCTTGATGCCGCTCGTGGTCTCCGAGTCGGAGTTCACGATGACGGCCATCATCTTGCGGTCGCGGTACTGGTCGGCCTGCTCGGCGAACGACACGACCGGCCGCTCGCGCCCGAAGTGCGCCGACATCTGGGAGTGCCGCTGACCCATCGCGGCGATGAACTCCTCGGTCTGCGGGTGGGTGTGCACGTCGATCGCGACGAGGTCGTCGATACCGGTCATCAGGCTGCCCCTTCCTTCGCTCGTGCAGGTTCGGATGATCCTGCTCCGGACTGCAGCCCGGTGATCTCCTCGGTATCGGCGCCGAGCGCGGGCGCGTAGCGCAGCTCCGGGCGCCCGGAGCGCTGGAATCGGATGCTGGGCACGGGCACGCGCAGCGCGCCATCCGGCCCCTCGATCTCCTCGACCAGCCCCATGCTCGCGATCTGCGGATCGTCGAACAGGTCGCCCATCGTGTTCAGCGGACCGTGCGGGATGTCGTGCGCGGCGAGTCGGTCGAGCCAGTACTGGCGGGGCCTGGTGGCAGCGATCTCCTTGAGCACGACGTCGAGTTCGTCGTAGTTGCGCACGCGGCCCTCGCGTGTCGAGAAGCGCGGGTCTTCGGCGAGGTCGGGCCGCTCGAGCACGTCGAGCAGGCCGGTCCAGAACTTCTCGGGCACCGACATGTGGATCACGAATGCCTTGTCGTCCGAGCCCCGGCAGGCATAGGCCTGCGCACGACGAGGCCGTGAGTCGGGCGACGAGACCTGCCCTGTCTCCAGGAACGCGGAGGCCGACTCGGTGAGGAAGTCGAGCAGTGCACCGACCATCGTGACCTCGACGTGCTCGCCCACCCCGCTCACGTCACGGGCGTGGAGTGCGGCGAGCACGGCCTGCACGGCCGACATCCCCGACAGCAGATCGGAGAACGCCGGTCCCAGCGGGCGGATCGTGGATGCCGGAACGACCTGGCTGTACATGCCACCGGTGGCCGAGATGACGGTGTCGTAGGCGGGTCGCTTCGCCGCGGGGCCGGTCGCACCGAAGCCGGTGATCGAGCACGTGATGACCCGCGGGTTGCGGGCGTGCAGGGCCTCGGGGCCGAACCCGAGCCGCTCGGCCACGCCGGGGCGGAAGTTGTCGAGCACGATGTCGGCGTCATCCACCAGGCCGAACAGGGCGGCGAGGCCCTCGGCGCTTTTGAGGTCGAGGACCACTCCGCGCTTGCCCCGGTTGTAGGCGGCGAACTGCGGGCTCATGGTTGCTCGGCCCTCCCACCGGCGCATCGGGTCGCCCTCGGGCGACTCGACCTTGACGACGTCGGCGCCGAGGTCGGCGAGCAGCTTGGCGGCGAACGGGCCCGAGATGTACTGGCCGAGCTCGACCACGCGGATCCCGGCCAGCGCTCCGGCGCCCGGGGATGCAGTACTCGTCACTTGTGGTCTCCTCTTCGGTCCTGAGGGCGGTCAGCGCACATCGACGACGACCTTCCCGTCGCCCTTGCGGGGGAAATCGCGATACGCCGTGGCGATGTCGTCGAACGCATAGCGCCGGCCGACGAGCGAGGGCAGCGCACCGGCGGCAGCCAGCGCGAGGGCTTCGGCCACGTCGTCGTAGCGCGCGCTGGCCACGCCGAACAGTCGCTTGCGACGCAGGTAGAAGTCGCGGGCATCGATGCGCAGATCACTGTCGACGGATGCCGCGCAGAACACGGCACGACCGCCCCAGCGCAAAGCCGAGATCCCGGCGCTCAGGGTCGGAGCGTGGCCGGAGACATCGAGCACGACGTCGAACCCCTCTCCCCCGTCCAGCGCCGCAGCCAGGGACGCTGCACCCGATGCCTGAACGACCTGCTCGTCGCCGAGCGGGGAGAGGGTACGTCGCGAAGCCGCGACCACCTGGGCGCCGCGAGCGAGCGCGATGGCCACCGCCGCACGCCCGAGCGTTCCGCCCGCGCCGGTGACGAGAACCCTGTCTCCGGCGGCGAGCGCGACCGTGCGCACGGCGTTGATCACGATGGAGGCGCTGTGCACCACGGCGGTCGCCTGCGCGGCGTCGAGACCATGACGGTCGATCGCATTACGCGTCGGCACCGCGACGTACTCTGCCGCTCCGCCGTCGCGATGCACGCCCACGACGGTCTGCTTCGGGCAGTCGGCTTCGTCTCCGGCCTCGCAATGGGCGCACTGCCCGCAGGCGATGTTGGGTTTGACGACGACGGTCTGCCCGATCCGCCCCCGGTCTACGCCCGCTCCGACCGCGACGATCTCGCCTGCGGGATCGATCCCGAGGATGCGGGGCAACTGCGCCTGTACGCCTGGGCCGATGCCGGCGATGACGTTGAGGTCGAGCTGATTCACGCCGACGGTCTCGACGCGCACGAGCACCTCGCCCGCACCGGGTGTCGGCACGTCCGTCTCCGTGACGGTCAACCCGTCCACGTCATGACGGCTCAGCACGGCGGCACGCATCTTCACCTCTTCATCGCGGGAATCTGTTTGGGATACTGTATCCAATTTTCATCACGGCCGTCTACACCCTGTTCGAGCACGATATCCCGCAAACCATGGACACGGGGTTCCAAATTGGATACCGTATCCCAAAATCCGCGTGAGGCGCCCCACTCCACGGAGGAGTCGCACGCACTTGCCCGAATGGAGAGTCATGCGCACGACACGAAACAGACTCGGCATCGCCGTGGTCGGGGGCGCAGCAGCACTGACGCTGCTCGCCGCCTGCGCCTCGCCGACGCCGACACCGGAAGGCCCCGTCGACCTCGGCGACGGCGAACCCGGCGCGGCGGAGGACACCAGCATCACGGTGGCCATCCCCTTCCCCGACATCACGATGTACTCGATGTTCACGCTCGCGACCGACCTCGGCTACTACGAAGACGAGGGCCTCACCGTCGAGGTCATCACCGCCGACAACGTCACCGCAGCGGTCGCCAGCGGCAGCGCCGACATCGGCGTCGAGTCGACCGGCACCGTGATCGACGCCATCCGCGGCGGAGTCGAGATCGACCTCGTCTCCGGGCACTACTGCCGGCAGAACTTCGACTTCGCGGTGCAGTCCGACGTGAAGAGCGTCGACGACCTCGACGGCACCTCGATCGTGCTCGCCGGCACCCCCGGCGATCCCGCCGAGTTCCAGCGCGCCCAGGTGCTGAAGGAAGAGGGCTGGGACGTCTCGTCGATCAACGCCGAAGTCGTCTACCCCGGGCCCGGATCGGAGTCGTGGACGGAGTTCTTCGTCAACGACAAGATCACCCTGCAGCCGTTCTACGCCGACGACCGGGCCGCCCTCGAGGAGCACGGCGCGAACATCGTCGTGGAGTCGCTGCGCAACTGGGCCAACGACGTGCAGATCGCCGGCACCAAGTGGGCGCAGGAGAACCCGAATACCCTGGTCCGGTTCTTGCGCGCAACGCTCAAGGGCACCGACTTCATGACGGCGCCTGCGCCGGGCGAGTTCCCCGAGAACGCGGAGGAGGCGCTGGACATCTACGAGGCCAACGACTTCGACGTCGCGGAGCTGCGTGAGTCGGACAGCGTCTGGATCCTCGACGGACACCTCGCCTGCCCGAACCTGTACTTCGACGACGAAGCCTGGGACACCACCATCGAGACGCAGAAGCTCGAGCCGCTCGAGTTCGACTCCGACCAGCTCGTCTACCTCCGCAAGGCGCAGGAACTCCTGGGCCTCGACAACGAGGGACCGGCCACGCTGACCTACCCGTGAGTCGCTGACTCGCACGAAGAGGCCCCACCGTTGCGCATGGCGGTGGGGCCTCTTCGTGTGTGGATGATGCAAACCGATCAGTTTGATCGTTTGGTACCATAAGACCATGACTGATGTGCTGCCCGTCTCCGATGCCAAGCGTCAGCTCGGCGCGCTCGTCGATCGCGCCCACCTCACGCACGAGCCCGTGTTCCTGTCCCGCCGAGGGCGTCGCGTCGTGGCCATCGTCGACGCAGATGAGTTCGATCGACTTCGCGAGATCGCCGAGGACGCCGAGGACGCGGCCGCCGCCGTGGCAGCACGCCGCGAAGCTGCGGAGACCGAATCACTCCCCGTGCCGTGGGAGGAAGTGAAGGCGGAACTGGGGCTCGTGTGAGCTACCGGATCGACATCGCGGCGCCGGCGCAACGGCAGTTGCGAAAGCTGGATCCGCAGGCCCGACGTCGCGTGCAGGCGGCGATCGAACTCCTGTCGGAAGAACCGCGACCGCCTGCGGCGAAGATGCTCGTCAACAGCGATGGCGCGTGGCGCGTGCGCGTGGGCGACTATCGGGTGATCTACGACATCGAGGACAATCGCCTGGTCGTGCTCGTCCTCGCCGCCGGGCATCGCCGCGAGATCTACCGCTGAGCGAGTAGCCCAACGACCGCGGCGGGATAGAGGGGCAGGGCCTCGGCGTCATCATCGAAGCTGCGCCAGACGACGGGAACCACCGCCCCGTCGCTCTCCGTGAGCGTCGCGCCCACCGCCGCCGGTTCCGGGTCGAGGCGGCCGGCGTACAAGAAGACGATCTCGTGCCCGACTTCGCCATCGATCCGGAAGATGTTCTCCACCACCCCGAGGTAGCTCAGATCACGGATCGTCGCCGACAGCTCCTCACGCACCTCGCGCCGGACCGCATCGATGTGGGTCTCGCCAAGCTCGACGCTACCGCCGATGAGTCGGTGATATCCGCCCGGATTCTCTGCGGTCGAGGAGTTGACACTGACCGCGTGGGCGGTCCCCTGCGCGTTCGGTGCGACGAGCATCGCCTTGACGCGGATATGGTTTCGATCGATCGACACCCGGCCACGCTACGCCAGCCCGTTTCGAATCGCGCAAGTGGTCGTATTTCGACGCCAGATGGGACCATTCGCGCGATTCGAAACGGGGGAAGACAGACCCGACCCCCGTCGCGCATGAGACGGGGGTCGGGAGTCGTGACGGCGGATCAGCCGACGATCTTGCGCTCGTCGTACCAGGGCGCGAGCCGGCGGCGGAGCACGGAGATGAGCAGCAGCGTGAGGTTCGCGATGATCACCATCACCACGACCATCGCGATGGCCTCGTCCATCCGGAACTGGTACGCGGCGAATTCGAGCAGGTGACCGAGGCCGCCGGTGCCGCCGAGGAACTCGCCGAGCACCTCACCCGTGAAGCCGAGCGCCGCACCGCGCTGGATGCCGGAGAGGCTGTAGGGCAGCGTGGCGGGGAAGATCACCTTCCAACCGAGTCCGATTCCCTTGGCGCCGTAGACCCTGGCCGCGTTGACGAGCGAGGGGTTCACGGTGACCGCGCCCTCCATCGTGTTCAGCAGGATCGGGAACACCGCGAGCAGGATGACGAGCGCGATCTTCGACTCGCTGCCGAGCCCGAGCCCGAGGATGAACAGCGGGGCGAGCGCGACCTTGGGCGTCGAGTACAGCACCCACAGGAACGGCGCGACCATGAAGCGCAGCACCGGTGACCAGCCGACCGCGAGACCGACGACCACACCGACGACGATCGCGATCGCGAGGCCGATCAGCAGGTTGGTGACGCTGAACGCGAAGGCCGACCAGAACTCGGGGTCGACCATGAGCTGCCCGAACGCGACGGCCACTGCGGTCGGCGCGGGGAGGAACGCCTCGGGAATCCAGTGGAACCAGCTGACGGCCGCCTCCCACAGGAGCAGCACCGCGGCGATCACCCCGATCAGGAGCAGCGTCCACTTACCCTCGCCCGAGCGCACCACACGCCGCGGCCGCACGATGCGGACGGTTCCGGTTGCCGAGACGACGCTCATCGCTTGCCCTTCCTCGTCCACGGTGCGACCCCGCGTTCGATGGCCGTGACCACCTGGGTCATGCCCACGCTCCACAGCACGACGACCGCGATCGCGGCGAACGCCTGGTCGGTCTGATAGGTGTTCGACGCGCGGATGATGAGTGCTCCCATGCCGCTCGACGAACCCGCGAGCTCGGCCACGACCATGCCGATAGTGGCGAGCACGACCGCCTGGCGGAGCCCCGCGAACAGGAACGGCACCGTCGACGGCAGGTACACCGAGCGATAGAGCCGCATCCGACCGGCGCCGTACACGCGGGCGGCGCGGATGATCGAGGGGTTCGTGGTGCGCATGCCGGCGGCGACATTGAGCAGGATCGGGAAGATCGCGCTGATCGTCACGAGGAAGATCACCGGACCGATGCCGAAGCCGAACCACGCCTTCGCGAGCGGCTGATAGGCGATCGACGGGGTGGCGTAGATGGTCCAGGCGATCGGGCCGATCACCCGGTCGACCGGAAGCGAGGCGCCCATGAGAAGCCCGACGGGGATGCCGACGACCACCGCGAGCACGAAGCCCGTCAGCCATGCCTGCACTGAGACCCCGGCATTGGCGGCGAGCGATCCGTTCGCCACGATCTCACCGAAACCCTGCGCGATGGCGAGGGGCGGTGGGAGGAAGACCGGGCTGATCCATCCGAAGACCCCGACGACCAGCTGCCAGAGCACGAGGAGGATGACGACCTCGATCGCGATGACGGCGGCCTTGCCCCGGGCGCTCAACCCCGCGAGCCAGGCGGCCGCTCCACCCCGGCCGAGGTTCGGCCCGGTGGCGAGCAGCGCGGTCATTTCGACACCGCTGCCGCCGTGGCCTCACCCTCCAGCGCCTCCCAGAGGTGGTCGCGGAGTTCGAGGAAGCGGGAATCATGCTGCACCGAGCGCTCCGAGCGCGGGCGCGGGATGCCGGTCGTGATGATCTCCTTGATGGCGCCGGGGTGGCTCTTGAAGACGACGATGCGGTCGCCGAGGAGGATGGCCTCCTCGATCGAGTGCGTGATGAAGAGGACGGTCTTGCCCGTCGCCTCGATGAGCTTCTCGATCTCGTCGCGCATCACCTCGCGGGTGAGGGCGTCGACGGCGCCGAGCGGCTCGTCCATCAGCAGGATGCGCGGCTCGGCGACGAACGCACGGGCGAGCCCGACGCGCTGCTGCATGCCGCCGGAGAGCTCGCGGGGATACGAGGACTCGAATCCCTTGAGCCCCACCATGTCGATGGCCTCCTGCACCTTCGCGCGCCAGTCGGCGGTGCGCAGCCCCTTCTGCATCTCGAGCCCGAACTTCACGTTGTCGAACACGGTGCGCCAGGGCAGCAGCGCATAGTCCTGGAAGACCACGGCCCGGTCGGGCCCAGGGCCGTTGACCTGCTTCCCATCGACGAGGACCGAGCCGGTGCTCGGCGCGACGAGGCCGGCGATGACGTTCATGAACGTCGTCTTGCCGCACCCCGACGGGCCGAGCACCGTGATGAACTCGCCTTCGAACACGTCGAGGTCGACGTTCTCGATGGCTATCAGCTTCTTTCCCGTCCGCGCGACGTCGTAGCTCACCGAGAGTCCGGTGACCGAGATCAGCGGATCCGCCGAGTCCCGTGCGGTGTCGTTCACGTCAGTCATCGTCGACCTCTCGTCTCATCGCCGCGCGTCGGTGCGCGACTTATCGCAGCTTCGGAAGCACCTCGGTGCCGAGGAGTTCGATCTGCTCGAAGAACCGATCGAACTTGAAGCGGAAGTCGAACACCAGATGCTCGGTGCCGACCTCCTCGAACCGCCGGATCTGCTCGACGGCCTGATCGGGGTCGCCCACGATCAGCTGACCCTCGAGGTCTTCGACGGTCTCGAAGCTGCCGGACGGCGGCTTCACCGCGAATTTCGCCTTGTTCGCCCAGGCGAGAAGGCCGGGGATGTTCACGTGCTTCAGCGCTTCTTCGCGGGTGTCCTCGATCGAGGTCGGCGGGATCACGGCGATGGTCGGCATCGGCCGGCCGTTCTCATCCGTCATCTCGCGCATGGTCTTGATGCGCTTCTCCATGGTGAGCAGGCCCGTGCGTCCCGGCATCCATCCGTCGGCGAACTCCGCCGCGAGACGGGCCGAGCGCGGGGTCGCACCGCAGTACCAGAACGGGATGCGTCCGCCCACGGGCTTCGGCTCGATCGTGACGTTCTCGAACTTGAAGATGCCGTCGTCGTAGGTGACGTCGTTCTCGGTGAACACACGACGCAGGATCTCGGCGTTCGAGCGCACCATCTCCACCCGGTCGAGGTCGCCCCAGCCGATCGCGTCGAACTCGTGGTCGAACGTGCCGGCGCCGAACCCGAGGATCAGGCGCGGGCCGAGCAGCTGCGTCATCGTGCCGGCCATGAGGGCCGTGACGAGCGGATGGCGGAACGGGATGAGCGATCCCGTTCCGAGCTCGATCTTGTCGGTGACGGCGCCGATGGCGGTGAGCGTCGTGAGCGCGTCGTAGAACGTGCGGTTCGGCTTCTCCATCTCGCCGTGCGGTTCGAACACCAGGTGATCGCGCACCCAGACGGAGTCGAATCCGAAGCTCTCGGCGAGCTTGGACCCCTCCAGGAGCTTCTCCTTGCTCGCCTCCTCGCCGAAGTGCGGCAGCAGCAGTCCGAATTTCATGTCAGTTCCCTTCCGCGGCGAATGCCGCCCTGTCTTCCGCCGATGCGGCGAGCTTTCCGAATGTGCGGTCGCCTGTGACCTCGTCGCCGACGTAGACGTCGACACCGCGCACGAGGGTGCGCTGGATGCGGGCGCTGATGGTGCGCCCGTCATACGGGGTCCAGCCGATCTTCGACAGCACGCCGTCGTTCGTGATGGTCCACTCCTCGGCCAGGTCGGCGATGACGATGTCGGCATCCGCCCCGATCGTGAGCGATCCCTTCACACCCTCGAGGCCGAACTTGGCGGCGGGGATGTGGGCGACCATGTCGATCGCGCGCTGCAGGTCGAGCTCGCCCTTGTTCACGGCGTCGAGCATGAGCTCGTAGTAGTACTGGATGCCGGGGGTGCCGGTGTGCGAGCTCCACATCTGCGTCCACCCGACCTCCTTCTCCTCGCGCGTGTGCGGGGCGTGGTCGCTGGCGGCGATGTCGATCGTGCCGTCGCGCATGCCCTCCCAGACGGCCGCGCGGTTGTCGTCGGGAACCCAGTAGCTGAGCGCGTACGGTCCGAGCGTCTCGACGTCGTTCCAGGTCGACAGGAACGGCGCCCAGTGGTTGACCTCGCAGGTCACGTCGATGCCGTTCTGCTTGGCGCGGCGCACGGCCTCGATCGAGCGCCGGGTCTGGATGTGCGCGATGTGCACGGGGCATCCGGAGGCCTCGGCGAGACGCAGCACGACGTCGATGGCCGTGTCCCAGATCACACCTTCGCGGGCGGCGTAGGCGGAGGCGTAGCCCTGCGGGGTGTTCTCGCCGCGGGCGAGGTAGGCGCCCTCGATGTAGTCCATGAGCGCCTGGTCGTGCGGGTGCACGATGAAGCGCTTGCCGGTCTGGGCGATGTGATCCATGATCTCGAGCAGGTGCCCGTGGTTGTGGATGCCGGTGCCGGAGGGGTGCGGGTAGTCGCGGCCCGTGTCGACGACCATGTAGATCTTGTACGCCCGGATGCCCATCTCGCTCATGCCGGCGATCTCGTCGAACTTGGTCGGCGCGGGGTTGTGGTTCCAGTCGACGATCGACGATTCCTCGTACCGGTGGAACACGTCGGTCAGGGTGGCGACATCGGTGGTCGGCGGCTTGAGGTTCGGCATCCCGAACATCGTGGTGACACCGCCGGCCGCGGCCTGCAGGCTCGTCGTGTAGATGTCGTCCTTGTGCTCGTAGCCGGGCTCGCGGGTGTGCACGTGCACGTCGACCATGCCGGGGAGCACGAGCTTGCCGGTGGCGTCGACCGTGCGCTCGGCGGCGATCTCGGTTCCTGCGGCCACGATGCCGGCGATCTTGCCGTCGGCGACGAGCAGGTCGGCTACGACCGGTCCTGCGGGGGTGACGACGGTGCCGCCGGTGATCTTCAGATCCACGCTCATCGCGCGACCTCCTCTTTGCTGACGGATTCTGTGGTGATGGACTCGCCGATCGCGGGTGACGGCGACGACCGGTGGATGAGGTGAGCCGGGCGCACGTACCGGTCGAACCAGCCGACGATCACCGGGGTGGTCTGCTCCCAGTAGGCGTCGTACGCGGCGTAGTGGGTGGTGTGCCGCTGCATGATGAGCTGCTTCGGACCGCGCGCGGCCTCGTACAACGCCTCGGCGTGGTCGGTCGGGGTGGTCGCATCGCCCTCGACGCCGATCACGAGCAGCGGCGTGGTCAGGCGGGCGGCCGCCTCGATGGGCCGGTACGCGATGATGCCCTCGGCACACGCCAGCGGCACGGCGGTGGGGATGCGGTCGTCGACGTCGGCCTTGATCTTCGTGGCGCGGCGCTCGGCCGTGGGGATCATGATCTCCTCGCGGGGGTGCACGATCCGCCCCTCCCCTGTGGCGACGCGCTGGCGGCGGTCCTCCTCGAGGGACTTCTGGAAGTCGAGCCATTCGTATTCGCTGCGCATGCGGTGCAGCCAATCCTCACCGTCGGCGACGGGCACCTGGCTGACGGCGGCCTTGATGCGCGGGTCGGCGTCGGCCAGGAGCACGGCGTTGCCGCCTCCGGTGCCGCCGGTGCCGAAGACCCCGATCGCGTCGGCGATGACGTCTTCGCGGGTGGTGAGGTAGGTCACGGCGTTCACCAGATCCTGCAGCTGCCAGGCCGGCGACAGGTAGCCGCGATCGCCCTCGGAGTCACCGAAGCCGCGGTAGTCGATCACGAGCACGGCGAAGCCGGCTTCGACGAGGGCCTCGTGGTAGCGGACGTAGAGCTTGGCGTCTTTGAGTCCGAGCCAGCCCGGCCCCTGCACGATCGCGCGATACGGCCCCTCATGATCGGGCGTGCGCCACACGGCGGAGATGCGCTGACCCTCGCTGAAGTACGAGACGGGTGTGGTCTGCATGGGTTCCTCTCGGCTGAACGCGGCGTCGCGATCGGCGATCTGCGCCGCTGCGGTGGGGCGTTTCCCATCTTCACCCATTTTGGATCCAGAATCCAGTATTGATTGGATCCAGTATCCGCGCTAGCATGACCGCATCACGTCGGCCCGATTGGTCGACGCCGGTGGTCCCGACCTGGACTGCGAACGTGCTCTCTCTTGCGCCCTTCCCCTTCCTCGTCTTCCGGAGAACCATGCCTGCCACCACCCGCGCCCTCGGCGCCGTCCCCGCCCTCGCGCTCCTCCTCGCCGCCGGATTGAGCGGATGCGCCGGTGCGCCGGCAGCTCCCGCCGCTGCCGCCGATCCGAAACCCGTCGTGCTCGACAACTGCGGGACCGAGGTCTCGCTCGATTCCCCGCCGCAGCGCATCCTCACCGTGAAGTCGTCGACACTCGAACTCGCGCTGGCGCTCGGCGCGGGCGACCGGATCATCGGCTCGGCGTTCTCCGACGGTCCGCTGCCGGAAGATCTCGCGGCAGACGCCGAAGACATTCCGGTCGTCTCCGACAAGGTGCCGTCGAAGGAGGCAGTGCTCGAACTCGAGCCCGACCTGGTGTTCGCCGGGTGGGAGTCGAACTTCTCGGTCGACGGCGCCGGCGAGCGCGCCGACCTGGAGCAGCTCGGCATCACCACCTATGTCGCGCCCGCCGCGTGCAAGGCGCCCGGGTACATGCCCGACCCGCTCACGTTCGACACGGTCTTCGACGGGTTCGCCGAGGCGGGCGAGCTGCTCGGCGAGGAGGACGCTGCCGCGGCACTCATCGCGGAGCAGCGGAAAGAGCTCGACGGGATCACCCCCGACGACCGCGGCCTCACGGCGGTCTGGTACTCGTCGGGCACGGATCAGCCCTTCGTTGGCGCGGGCATCGGAGCGCCGCAGATGATCATGTCGGCGGCTGGGCTCGACAACGTCTTCGCCGACGTGCACGACACCTGGACATCGAGCTCGTGGGAGCTGATCGCCGAGGCCGACCCCGATGCGATCGTGCTGGTGGATGCCGCGTGGAACACCGCCGACTCCAAGATCGCACTGCTCACATCGAACCCGGTGACCGCGCAGCTAGACGCCGTGAAGAACCAGCGGTTCGTGATCGTCGACTTCCCGGCGACCGAGGCCGGCATCCGCAACGTGAACGCCGTGGAGTCGATCGTGGCGCAGCTCGGAGAACAGTGAGCGTCGCGGTTCCGCTGCGGACGGCGCTCCCGGCCACCTCGGCATCCGTTCACCGCCCGCGACGGCGGCGCACCGTTTCGGCGATCGCGGTGCTGCTGCTCGTGCTGGCGGGCACGGTGGTCGCGGCGGTCGCGATCGGTCCGGCCGACATCACCCCGGCCGAGCTCGTGGCGAGCGTGTGGTCGCACCTGACCGGGGCCGCCAGCGGGCTCACCCCCATCCGCGACGCGATCATCTGGGAGGGGCGCGTACCACGAGTGCTCACGGCCGCCGCGGTCGGAGGCGGCCTGGCCCTGTGCGGGGCCGTGATGCAGGCTCTCACCCGCAACCCGCTCGCCGACCCGTACCTGCTCGGGCTCTCCTCCGGCGCATCGACCGGCGCCGTGATCGTCATCGTGCTGGGGGCCGCGGTGGCACTGCCGTTCGCGGCCTTCGCGGGTGCGCTGCTCGCTCTGGCACTCACTCTGGGCCTCGCCCGCGCGGCCGGTTCCGCAGGATCGACCGCCGTGGTGCTCGCCGGTCTCGCCGTCTCGGCCGTGCTCGCCGCGTTGACCAGCCTCGTGATCTTCTGGAGCGCGACGAACGACAGCTACCGCGAGATCCTCAGCTGGCTGCTCGGCTCGCTCGGCGGTGCGGACTGGGCGGATGCGGCACTGGCCGGGGTCGCCGTGGTCGTCTGCGCCATCCCGCTGCTGGCTTCGGCCCGACCGCTCGACAGCCTCGTGCTCGGTGACACCGCGGCCGAGGCGCTGGGAATCCCGGTGACCCGGCTGCGGGTGCTGCTCTTCGTGTGCACAGCGCTGCTGACCGGAGCGCTCGTCGCCGTGAGCGGGTCGATCGGCTTCGTCGGGCTGATCCTGCCGCACGCGGTTCGTGCGGTCGTCGGCGCCCGGCATCGCGCTCTGCTGCCGGTCTCGTTCCTCGCCGGCGCCGTGTTCCTCATCTGGGCCGACACCATCGCCCGCACCGTCTTCGAGCCGCGCGAGCTTCCGGTCGGGATCGTGACAGCGCTGATCGGCGGGCCGGTGTTCGCGGTGCTGATGCTGCGCATGCGGAAGAGCCGCGCATGACCGGAGTACACGGAAGCGGCCTCGATGCCCGACGCATCCGCTTCGGCCACGGCGACCGTCTCATCATCGACGGCATGCATCTCACCGCTCCCGGCGGCGCGGTGACGGCGCTCCTCGGACCCAACGGCTCGGGCAAGAGCACGCTGCTGCGCCTGATCGCCGGGACTCTGCGCGGCGAGGCCGACGCGCTCGAGTTGGACGGCGGGTCGCTCACGGCGATGCGGCGGCGAGGGCGTGCACAGCGGGTGGCCCTGGTCGAGCAGGAGTGGTCGGCGGCGGAGGGCATGACCGGACGCGACATCGTCGGCCTCGGGCTGCTGCCGCATCGGGGGTGGCTGTCGTTCGAGGGCGAGGAGGCGGATGCCGTAGCCACGAATGCGGCATTGACGCGTGCGGGTGCATTCGAGTTCGCGGAGCGCGACGCCGCGACCCTGTCAGGCGGCGAGCGCCAGCGCGTGAACCTCGCGAGGGCCCTGGCTCAACGCCCGACGCTGCTGCTGTGCGACGAGCCGACGAACCACCTCGACATCCGCGCCCAGCTCGACGCGCTCGTCTTGCTCCGCTCCCTCGCCCGCGACGGCATGACCGTGATCGCCGCGCTGCACGACCTGAACCACGCGGCGGCCTTCGCCGATCGGGTCGTCGTGGTCGCAGACGGCCATGTGCAGGCAGCCGGTTCGCCGCAGGACGTACTGACGCGCGAGCTCATCGCGCGTGTCTGGAAAGTCGACGCCGAGGTGCTGTCCCGGCCGGGCAGCGATCGTCCACTGATCGTGTTCGACGCGGAGCACGCTCTCGCGCGCTGAACTCGGCCGAACCCCACCGGGCGGGCTCAGCCCAAGCCGGCCTCCGCGGACGCGAACTGCGGAACTTCGACGAACGAGCCCAGACGGTGTGCGAGTGCCCGCGCTTCGGCCTCCTGCTGATCCTGCTGATCCTGCTCCCGGCTGACCATTGATACTCCCGCGCTCATGGCCGCGCCCATTCCGACTCCCGCTCCCGCGAGAACACACGCTTCCGCCGGTTTCCGAAGTTGGTCGAAAGTCATGGGCAGAGCCGCGCACGAGGTGTGCCCGCACAGCAGATGCGCGAGCTCATGGAGCACCACGTGCAGGCGATACCAACGCGGATCAGAGCGCCGCACAGGGATTCTCGCGCGATCACCGTCGCGGAGCACGAACCTGGGCACGGTCGCCCATTCGTCCTCGTCCAAGACGTCGACCTCGATATCCAAGCCCATCAGTGCGGACACCCGCTCCGTGATGCACTGCACACTCGCGCCGCATTCGACCTCCAGCTCTTCGAAGAGCCGGTCAACCCCACTTCGACCACTCATTTGTCCCTCACCCCTCGCATAGCCCGACCCCCTTTCGGTCGGACAACCCTCACACTGGAGAGACGGCGGTCAGGGCTCAGTCATTACGCCGAAAACCTGGGAACTTTCGGCCAGTCTTTCGAGACTTCCGACTATCACCTTTGGTCTCGGCCGATCGGGGCGATGTCGAGAGCCGCGGCAGCAAGATCGGCGGCACTGTCGAGGTCGCGCATCCAGAGCGGACGCACCGGCGCGCGCAGTCCGGTCGCCTCGAGGCCTTCGGCGAGCGATGCGTCTTCCTCGGCGATGAGCCAGGCATCGAGCAACCCGCCCTTCGCGCGTGCGCCGTAGTGGCGTCCGACCGCATCGGCAGTGGCGGGGAGGCCGACGGCGGCGAGGCACGCATCGGCCATGCCGCGCACGGGAGCGCCGGCGATGATCGGCGAGACCCCGACGACGGCCCCTGGCGCGGCGCGGACGGCATCGGCGATGCCGGGGACCGCGAGGATCGGACCGAGCGAGACCACCGGATTCGACGGTGCGAACAGGATGACGTCCGCTGCGGTCAGTGCTTCGCGCACCCCCGGTGCCGGCACCGAGTGCGCGATGCCCGGCCAGTCGAAGCCCTGCGCCGGAAGGGCTGCGCGATGCCGGGTCCACCACTCCTGGAAATGCATCCGGCCCTGCGCGGTGGTCACGTGCGTGTCGACTTCGGCATCCGTCATGGGCAGCACCCGGACCCCGAGCGGCCATCGGGACGCGAGGCGGTCGACCACGTCGGTCACGGAGGCGCCGTCGCGGAGCCAGCCCGTGCGGGCGATGTGAGTACCGAGGTCGAGGTCTCCCAGGGTGAACCACGGCCACCCGGCTCCCCACGCGTGCAGCTCGGCGGCGACGCGCTCGCTCTCGCCCACTCTCCCCCATCCGCGATCGATGTCGTTGACGCCGGCCAGCGCGTAGATCATCGAGTCGACGTCGGGTTGCAGCCGCAGGCCGCTGAGCCACAGATCGTCCCCGGTGTTGGCGATCACCGTGATGTCGGCGCATGTCCCACCCGCGGCATCCGGCCATCGTCGGCGTGCGGCCTCGCGCACCCCGACAACGAACTTCGACCCGCCGACGCCACCGGCCAGCACGACGATGCGCGGGGAACCGGCAGCGACGTCGAAGACACCGGTCATGAGGCGAGTACCAGCGGACGGTCGACGAGCGCCGCGGTGCGCGGGCCCAGACCTGCACGGCGTGCGGCACGGAGGTGCTCGGCGTGATCGAGGTCGCGCCGGAGACCACTCAGCACCGGGAACCCGACCTCGGCGAACCCGGCTGCGCGATGCGCGGAGGCCGAGTCGGGCCCGAAGCACGGAGCCAGGTCGAAACCCGACCGAGCAGTCGCGAGCACGGTGCCGGTCCCTTCCGCATCCGGAACGAACGCCCGCGGATGCGACGAGGCGAAGGCGAGCGCCCTGGCCAGCTCGTCCGGACGCAGCGCCGGGAGGTCGCCGAGCATCACGGCACGCGGGCGCATGTCGGGTGCCGCACTCACTCCGAGCCCGATCGCTGCGGTCAGTCCGTCGCCGCGGTCGCGCACCAGGCGCACCCTCGGCAGGAGACGGAGAGCAGTCGCGGTGACCTCGTCGCTCGTGACGACGATGACTTCGGCGACGCGCTCGCACATCGCGGCAGCCTCGACCGTGTCGAGCGCGATCGCCCGCGCGAGGGGTTCGCGCTCGACACCGGGGATCCGCAGCCGCGACTTGCCGATCTCGGCGCGCTTGACCGGGATCACCACGATCCACTCGCGTGCGGGTGCGCCCGGCAGCGGCACCCCGATTCCCGGACCCCGGATCATGTCCGTCTCCTCAGCCGCGCAGGGCGGCGGTGTCGCGCAGCCGGGGTGCGATGTCGCGCTCGAAGAGCTGCAGGAACCGACGCTGGTCGTGGCCCGGCGCATGGAAGACGAGGTGGTTGAAGCCCCAGTCGATGTACTGCTGGATCTCGGCGGCCACGGCATCCGGGTCGTTCCCGACGATCCAGCGCTTCGCGATGGTCTCCAGCGGCAGCGCATCGGCGGCCTTCTCCATCTCGACAGGATCGGTGATGTCGTGCTTCTGCTCCTTCGAGAGCGACAGCGGCGACCAGAAGCGGGTGTTCTCCAGCGCCGCCTCACGGGTCTCCTCGTACGACAGCTTGATCTCGATCATCCGGTCGTAGTTGTCGAAGGAACGCTCGGACTGCTCGAGCCCCTCCTTCACTGCGGGCAGCAGCTGGTCGACGTAGAGCTCCTGGCCCTTGCCCGAGGTGCAGATGAAGCCGTCGCCCGCACGGCCGGCGTAGCGTGCGACCATCGGCCCACCCGCGGCGATGTAGATCGGGATGCCACCCTCTGGGCGGTCATAGATCGAGGCGTCGTGCGTGGAGTAGTACTCGCCGTCGAAGTTCACCCGGTCGCCTGACCACAGCGCCCGCATCAGACGCACCGACTCACGCAGCCGCGCATAGCGTTCCTTGAACTCGGGCCACTCCTGCTCGCCCGCGCCGCGGAATCCGGTCGCGATCTCGTTCAGCGCCTCACCCGAGCCGACCCCGAGGATGATGCGGTCCTGATACAGGCAGCCCAGGCTCGCGAACGCCTGCGCGAGCACGGCCGGGTTGTAGCGGAAGGTCGGGGTCAACACCGAGGTGCCGATGCGGATGCTCGTCGTGCGCTCGCCGACCGCGGCCATCCAGGTCAGCGAGAACGGGGCGTGGCCGCCCGTGTGCCGCCACGGCTGGAAGTGGTCGCTGGCGAACACGGACTGCATGCCGTGCGCCTCGGCCGCGACCGAGATCTCGACGAGCTCCCGCGGGTCGAACTGCTCAGCGCTGGCCTTGTATCCGAGCGTCAGTGTCATGTCGCATCCTTCTTGTCGTGTTCTTGCTGTTCGTGTGGGTGCTGTTCGTGTGGGTGCTGTTCGTGCGTATCGAGGTCTGCCAGGGCCGCGGCGTAGCCGTCGCGGTACCCCTGGTCGAGTGCTTCGGCGGTGCCCAGCCAGAACAGGTCGCGCTCCGAGGCGCGCACGATGCTCGACGCACCGGGGAGGGTGAGCGGTCCGACGAGGTCGGCGCGTCCGCGCACCACAGCGACGGGGTTGCCGCTCGCCTTGCCCTTGACGAGGTCTGCTGCCGCGGCGAGCTCGTCGGCGACGCACGGGGTCGTGACGCTGAGCACCTTGCCCGCCTGGTCGGTCGTGCCGCGGAGGTCGGCGATCATCCGCACACCGCCGCCGCCGATCGCGACGTCGGTCTGCCCTTCACGCCAGGGACGCCCGAGGGTGTCGCTGAGGATCACGCCCACCTCGGCTCCCGTGGCCGCACGCAGCCCTGCGGCGAGCGCACGCGCCGAAAGATCGGGGTCTTCGGGAAGCAGCAGCACCCAGCCGTCGGGGGTGTTGCTGGCGTCGACCCCGGCGGCCGCGGCGACCATACCCAGGCGGTTCTCGACGATGCGCATGGTGTGCCCGTCGAAGGTGCGCGAGGCGACGAGGCGCACGGTCTCGGCGGTGATCGCCTCCTCACGGTCGGCGGCCTGCACGTAGCGCCCCTCCGCCTTGGAGACGATCTTCGAGGTGACGACGAGGATGTCGCCGTGGGCGAGCTCGACACCGGTCGCGAGGATCAGGGCCACGAGGTCGTCGCCCGGCTGCACCTCGCCCATGCCGGTGAGGGCGAAGACGCTGATCGCGGGGGCGTTCATGCGTGCACCTTCGGGAGGACATCGCGGCCGAAGACCTCGAGGAACTCCCGCTGGTCGGGCCCGACGTTGTGCAGGTAGATGCGGGTGAAGCCGAGGTCGGCATAGCGCTGGATCTTCGCCCGGTGCACGTCGGGGTCGGCAGAGATGAGCATCGACGCCCGCATGTCGTCGGCCGTCACTCCGCGCACCAACTGCTCGAAGTCGTAGGGCGAGCGCACGTCGCCGCGGCGCATCCGGAGTCCGGCGATCGGCCATTCGGACAGTGCGTTCGCGAGGGCCTGCTCCTCGGTCGGCGCCCACGAGAGGCGCAGCTGGAGCACCTTCGGGAGAGCCTCGGGGTCGTGCCCCGCCTCGCGTGCTCCTTCGGCGAATCGGGCAAGCAGGGGCGCGAGGCGCTCGACTTCGGCGGAAGTCGTGATCAGGCCGTCGGCGTTCCGGCCGGCGCGGCGGGCTGTGGCGGGGCCGGCGGTCGCGACATAGACCGGAGGGGCTACGGGCGGCATCGTCCAGAGCCGGGTCGACTCCATGCGGAAGTGCTCGCCACGGTGGCGGGTGTCGCGACCGGCGAGTGAGGCTGTGAAGAGCTTGCGGATCAGGTCGACGGCCTCGAACATGCGGTCGATGCGCTCCGCGGGTTCGGGCCAGTAGTCGCCGACGATGTGCTCGTTCAGCGCCTCCCCCGATCCGACGCCGAGCCAGGTGCGCTCCGGATAGAGCGTCGCGAGCGTCGCTGCGGCCTGCGCGACCACGGCGGGGTGCGTGCGGTAGCCCGGTGTCGTGACTCCGGGACCGAGGTCGCCGGTGGTGTGCGCACCGATCGCGCCGAGCATGGTCCACACATGGGCGGCCGCGCGGTGGCGGGGAAGCCAGGGCTGGAAGTGATCGGTGGCCATGATCCCGCGGAACCCGTGCGCCTCAGCGAGGACGCAGTTCGCGATCACGGCGGTCGGCTCGACCTGCTCGAGCATCGCGGCGTACCCGATGTGCATGTCGCCTCCTCCCCCTGCTGCTGTCTGCTGTCTTCTGCCGCGGTCTTCTGTTGCTGTTCCCATTGAATGGATACTGGATCCAAAAGTCAAGAGCGGCTCTTCTCCGCAGCCCCCAACGCTCGTCGAGTGCACGGGATCTCGTCGAGTGCACGGCTTCACTACGTCGACAAGCCGTGCACTCGGCGCGAAGCCGTGCACTCGGCGCCTGGGGGGCGGGG
>NZ_PCPA01000029.1 GCF_002979515.1 Microbacterium sp. MYb54
TGTTGAGTTCTCAAGGATCGGATGCTCCCACGACCCAGCCATCACAGCCAGGCCCGCAGGGCAACTTCTCTATCTTACCGATCTCGTTTCCGTTGTCAAGTCCGAATTTCTTCGGCCTGACCGTGGGAACGGATCAGCTCCTTCATCCTGTTCACTCGGTGAGTGTCTGGGATTCGGGAGTTGTTTGCTGCTTGACGGGAGCCGGTCCGAGGACCTCCGCTCAACCGTTTGGGGCGAACAAGTAATAAGTTACGCGGATCCCGGGGATCGGGCAAATCAGGGCTGACCGCCGGGCGTGTCGCATGGCCGCACCGGGGCGACGAGCAGTCATTGAAGTACCGCGCAGTGGTTCTCTCTCCTTCTACGCGGGGTTGAGGGCCCCCTCGTCATCACGCGTCCACACGAGGTTCGAGCTGTCCCGGAAAGACATCCCCAGGATGCGACGCTTCTTCGACTTTGTCACCGGGCGTATCTCGTCGTCGAACGACCGGAGGCGCGAAGCAAACTCCCACCCGTATGCCTCGGAGCTCTCCCCCATGTAGTACGCACCGGGAGGCAAGATCGTGAGCGCGATCGGGTGGCGCGCGTTGGCGCGGGCGTCCGTCACGCGCACCTCCACGTCATAGATCGCCTGCTTGGAGGAGTTCACCACGACAACACCGTAGGTAGTCTCCTCGCCCATGCGGGAGGCGACCCACGCGAAGACCTTGCTCGCCTGAGACTGGCGCTCACGAGCAGCCGCCGCTTCATCGCGTCGGGCCTCCACGCCGAACAGTTGACGAGCATGGCGCGCGCCGGCGATCGCCGCCAGAAGGGCGAATGTGGCTGTCAGAGCGGTGATGATGTCGGCAAGCGATCCCAGAGGCATGCGACGAGAGTAGGCACGAGCATCATGCAGACCGCTGCGGACGTGCGGAAAGAGGCCTGCGGTACGCCGGCATGCTGCAGGAACAAGGCGCCGCCAGCCGCGGTCTCACTCTCCCCCGTCGAGGCTTCTGCGTGGCTTCACTCCTGAGAGCCCATGGCGCTTGCGGCGTCCGCCCGGAAACGTGAGGTTGGCGAAGGGAATCGCTGCACCCGGATCGATAAGCCCCACTCGCACGTGCGAAGGGAGTCCGGAGACGAATCTCGCGACCATCGCCGCCTCAGCCTCACGCGGATCCGCTACCGAGCCGTAGTGCACCCACAGCTTCGCGGGGTCGAGCATCTTTATCGGCCACCCGCCAGAGTGAGGAGCTCGAGCGCCGATCCTCGTTCGGTAGAACTGACGAACGCGTGTACGCACACTCGTGCTCGCGAGTCCGATATATGCCACAGGCTCTCGTTCGGCCCACATTGCATCGAGCCTGAGCTTCAGCATGGACACCGTCGCGGTCTGACCGTCAACTGCGGTTTCCGGGCGTACGCGGAGGAGGTCCTCGAGGGCACTCGGTCGCAAGGGCGCGGTAGAAAGACCCGCATTCGACGCCGGGCCCTCGACCGTCGACACGATGTACACGCCCGGCCCTGCCTCACTCGGGGGTTCACCCCAGCGCACGACGCCGCGGTTGACGACACCCGCGTGGGCGAAGAGCTCAGCGACCGATGTCATGAAGCCTCTTCAGGCTTCCACTTCTCAATCTCGGACGGTCCCACGGGCCAAAACGTCAGCTCGAACGCCGAGTCGCTCGCCTCACCGGTGTTGTAGTCGAACCCCCCGGCGTAGGAGGCAACCCAGCCGGCCGATTCCTTCTGAGGGATCGCGGTGATGGCGTAGTCCTCACCGTGCTCCTGCACAAAAGCCTCGTAGGTCGACGGAGACTCCGCGAGGGCAATCTCTCGGTCCATCACGATCTCCGCCAGGAACAGAGCAGACCCTTCGGTGCGGGCGATGTCCTCCAGGATCATCTTGATCTGGTCTTTGTAAGCGTTGGACGCCGTGTCGAGTTCAGCCGAGTAGATCCAGTATTGGTTGAGAGCAGCGGGACTCTGTCCGGCGTCGACCGCGACCGTCTCGTATTGCGGGCCGGCGTATACGTACACGTCTTCGGGTTCCGGGGACGGTTCGGGGCTGGGCTCAGCCGCAGCACTCGTCTGTGCGGTCGTTGGCTGGGTCGAACCGTCGTCACCGCCGGTGATCAGACTCATGATGAGGATGATGATGAAGCAGATGACGACTACTCCGCCGGCAATTCCGATGACGAGCCACGGCGGTTTCGGCTTGACCTGACGGAAGGTCAGCTGAGTGCGGAACATCGGGAGCTCCGCCTGCGAGACGTACTCCCAGCCCTGCTCCTCCCATTTCGCGATCGACCGGGCTTCTGCCCCTCGGACGGTCGTCACCGTCTTGGTCTCGTACTGGACCTCTTTGTCGACCATGAGACTCGATTTCTTCTTCGCCTGGGGAACGGCGGCCGTTCCCCAGAGCGGCGTGCGACTACTGAGCGGTGTTCACAACGGCGCGGGTTGCCTCAACCTGTGCGCGAACCGTCTCGACTGCCGCGAGGATCGACGGGCCATCCTGCGTCGAAATCGCCTCAACCAGAACATCCTGGGCGCCGTCCAATGCAAGGAGAGTTGCCGGCCAGGTGGTGGCCACACTCTCGGGAACATCCAGTGCTTCGAGCTGCCCATGGTTGAACGCGAGTTCGCCTGAGTTGCTCAACAGGCGCCAGAAGCCGTCCTCGTTCACCGTCGTGACGATGTCATCGAGGTCCTTGAGCATGTCGTCGAGGTGAGAGCCCGCCTGCGCCCGGAATGCGACGGCGTCGACGACCTCGATCACCGGGGCGGCCGGTGGCGTGGGTGTAGATGTCGGCTGGGGTGCACCCGTCGGCGTCGCCACAACCGGGGCGACGCTCGCGTCGGCGGCGGGTTCAGCACGGCCGCCAGCGCCGATGGCAGCGCCGACCGATCCGACGACGATCACGCCCGCTGCAATCGCCCCGCCGATGATCCACTTCTTCTTCGATCCGGCAGCGTCTGTCCTGGCGGCGGAAGCGGGTGCGGCGACGGGAGCCAGAGGAGCAAATGGAGCCGCGGGCGCGGGCGGAGGCGAGAGAACAGGGGCGGGGAGCGTCACAGCCTCCGCGCCTGTCTCCGGGGCCACTGCGGGCGCGGTGCTCTGCGTCCACTGCGTCCCGTCCCAATAGCGGACCTGACTCGGGTCTTCGGGGCTCGGGTACCAACCGGCGGGGACGTTGCTCACGCTGACTCCATGCTGCTGAGGGACCCAGTTGGGCACGATCTGAACATAGCGAATCGCGGGGACCGTACTGCAGCGGATTCATCACAATCGAGTGACGAACTCGAGACCACCGGAATCTGGGAAAGTAGGCCGCTGAGATGGGATCCTCTCTTCCCCACGGTGCTCGCCCTACGCTGGAGCGTCTGCCTCATTCTCGAGGCGCCTTCCCCTGGAGCTCCATGTCTGCAACGACGGTCGATGATCGTGCCCGCTATCGGGCGAACCCCTCTGTACTGACGGCGCTGAAGAATCCGCGGATGCTGACCCGCGAGGTGTTGGCCGGGCTCGTCGTCGGACTCGCCCTCATCCCCGAGGCCATCGCGTTCTCTGTGATCGCGGGCGTGGATCCCAAGGTGGGGCTGTTCTCGTCGTTCATCATGGCGGTGTCGATCGCGTTCCTCGGCGGACGCCCGGCGATGGTGACCGCGGCGACCGGAGCCGTCGCGCTCGTGATCGCCCCAGTCGCGCCGATGTACGGACTGAACTACTTCATCGCGACCGTGATCCTCGCCGGCATCTTCCAGGTGATCCTCGGTGTGGTCGGTGTCGCGAAGCTGATGCGCTTCATCCCCCGCAGCGTGATGGTCGGGTTCGTGAACGCGCTGGCGATCTTCGTGTTCAGTTCGCAGTTCCCGCAGCTGATCGACGTGCCGTGGCTGGTGTATCCGCTGGTGGCGCTCGGGATCGTCGTGATGCTGGTGATGCCGAAGATCACCAAGGTCGTGCCGGCGCCGCTGGTGTCGGTGGTCATCGTGACGGGGGTCGTGCTCGCGTTCGGCATCACCGTGCCCACGGTTGGCGACCAGGGCGAGCTGCCGCGGAGTCTGCCCTCTCTCTTCTTGCCGGATGTGCCGTTCACGTGGGAGACGTTCACGATCATCGCTCCGTTCGCGCTCGGAGTCGCGGTGGTGGGGCTGCTGGAGTCGCTGCTCACCGCGAAGCTCGTCGACGAGATCACCGACACCCACTCGCGCAAGAGTCGCGAGGCGTGGGGGCAGGGTGTGGCGAACGTGCTGTCGGGGATCTTCGGCGGCATGGGCGGCTGCGCCGTGATCGGTCAGACCATGATCAACGTGAAGGCCTCCGGTGCGCGCACACGCATCTCGACGTTCTGCGCGGGTCTCTTCTTGTTCTTGTTGGTCGTCGTGTTCGGCGACTTCGTCGGGACGATCCCTATGGCAGCGCTCGTGGCCGTGATGATCATGGTCGCGATCGGGGCGTTCGACTGGCACAGTGTGCGACCGTCGACGTTGAAGCGGATGCCGAAGAGCGAGACGTTCGTGATGGTGTCTACCGTTTTGTTGGTCTTGGTGACCCACAACTTGGCGGTCGGAGTGGTCGGTGGGGTGCTGGTCGCGTCGGTGCTGTTCGTGCGGCGGGTGGCGCACTTCGTGACGGTTACGCGCGTGTTGTCTGCCGCGGGTGATGTGGTGACGTACGTCGTCGAGGGAGAGTTGTTCTTCGCTTCGAGCAATGATCTGACGACGTTGTTCTCGTACTCATCGGATCCCGCTCGCGTGATTGTTGATCTGTCGGGGTCGCATGTGTGGGATGCGTCGACCGTTGCGGCATTGGATGCGATCGAGACGAAGTACCAGGCGTTGGGGAAGAAGGTGGAGATCGTCGGGATGAATGAGAGCAGTTCGCGGATGCGGGGGCGGCTGACGGGTGGGTTCGAGTAGTGCGGCGTATTGCTATGCGAAGCATTTCTCTGATGCGACGGTAGAGTTCGACCTAGTTCCGGTTAAGTCCGTGTCGGCGCGTATCAAGCGCAACCTTGAAGTGGCTCTCTGCCCCGTCGACCGCCGTCGTGGGCGTTGCATGGTCGAAGATGCGGAGCAGCGAGAAGCGAAAGCTTGTCGGGTCCAGACCGCGCAGCTCTACGTTGCCGCCATGTCCGTTGGTGGCATACGCGTTCCACCTTTGACGGATGCTTTCAGCGCCATCGGCTTTACCAACGTAGTGACGCCCATCGCGGGTGTCGGTGATCAAGTAAACACCGGTCACAGACGAGAGTGCCGTTCGCCAAGAGGCATACCGATGCTCACGCATGACTGCCTGGAGCTGAACGTAGTCGAGAACCAAACGGTCGAAGCCAGGGAACGGCACCGGCTCTGCATCCGCGATCCCGACGACGGGATAGCCCGCTGCCGTGCTCGCCCGCATCCACCAGGTACGGGGCGATCTCCAACCGATAACCAAGCGGTCACGAAGATCCTCCATGTGCTCGGAGACGACGATGTTAAAGACTCTGCGCTCCCCGTCGTTCGATATCTCGCCCCGGTTCTCCACGACCGACCAGAGTCGTGCCTGGTCGCCGCCCTCGCGGATGAAGACAGCCCAGAAGCGAGGCGGAACGGCCGGGAAACGCTGCGTGTTTGCGGATTGGTTTCGCGTATACGCGAGGATTTCGGCATCAGTCGAGTCGGCGTGGATGCCGCGGAAGCCGGTGTCTTCGTGCTCGCGCACGTGTGCATGACGGATGACCAAGGCATGGGGTAACTCGATACCTGCGTCGAGCAGGATTGGTCCGAGCGTCAATGCCACTAGTCGTCTACTTTTCGTTGCCTGTTGCCACTGGCGGGACGCTCACTGAACGGGCCAAAGCGACACCGACTGACGGTACTCCGTTGCCTCGACTTCATTGGTGAACTCAAGAATGTTGCCAACCTTGTTGATTAGAACGTCACGCACCTCAGCCGGCGTCGCAAAGAAGAACTCCTTGCGCGCATTCGCTCGGTTGACCGCTCGGTCAGCGAAGTGCCGATGCAGGTCGGCCTCAAGCGTGACGGCATCCTCAGAGAAGAACAACGCATGCGTGTCGAACCGGAAAGGAACGGACGCTCCGCCCAGTTCGAAGATTCGCTCGCGCGGTTCGAGCCGTCGAGTCAGCCCGATCTTCACTATGTTCTTTCCGAACGCACCTTGGTTGGAGATGACGTATACGTATCCCGCACGGATATTGGCCGCGCGGAAGTCGTTCTGAACGATCGCTTCATCAATTGCCGCCAGGCGCTCGACTAGAGCCTCGTCAACGTCTCCGGTCTGTTGCAGTGCCGCGAGCGTGTTGACGAGGTGCAGGCGTTCCTTGTCCAGGCGCGCGCGTTCCTCTGCGAGTTCACGTTCGACCCGCTTCTCCTCGCGTAGCCGCGCGCGCTCCTCGCGCTCAGCTTCGCGTTCCTGCTGTTTCTTTATCAGCCAATCGGCGGTCAGTTCGATTTCTCGCACTCGTAACTCATGAAACTCGTCACTGATGTGCATCTCCATCAGTTGCCCGAGTTTCGCGATGGCCTTCTTCGAGGCGTCCAGCCGCTTCTTTGCAGTCACGACATTGCCCGCGCGTAGCGTGCGGATGGCGTTGTCGGCCTCAGCGTTGTACGCCCGGAGCATGAGCTTCGCGAGGTCATCCGTCATCCGGCGTCCCTGCGAGAGAGAGTTGTTCAGCGTGAAGAGTTCGGAGCGCACAATTGCGCGCCCAGATCTGATTACCTCGGCCACACTGCTCTCGAGATCGCGAAGTTCGTCTTGGTAGGCGGCGGCCGACTCGAGCGGGTGATGGTAGCGGTAGATCCCAACGTCCTGAAGGACTCGAGCGTCGTCAAGCTCGACGTACTCATCTAGTGTTGACGCACTGATCTGAGCACGAAGAGAAGCGTTCTCCGCTTCCAAGTACGCGATCCGCCCCGACTCTGTGGCCGACGGAGCCGCTTGGGGACTGGACCCATTCGGCGTGGAACGAGCGGAGCTTGCTCTCGCTTCAGCGCGAGTCCGAGCAGGCGCGACTTCACCTTGATCGGGCGCGTCCACCGTGGGCTCAGCGGGCGCTTGTTCGTCTGATAGCCAGAGCTGCCACCCCGCAGGTGGTTCAGGCCAGGTCGGGTCGGGAGTCCACCCTGCGGGGGGAACCCAACCAGCAGGCGGCTTCGGCCACCCCGGCGGCGGATTAAAGACTGGGCCGCGGCCAGTCATCGCGCTCGCCGTACCCCTCCAGCCGTTATCGGCGTCAAGCCATGCGGGTTCTTCGATACCGCGGCGCCGAGGTGCTCGAGTGTTGCGAGCGGGACTACCGCAGAAAGGTCGAGCTTCTCGAACTCTTCGCGGCTCGCCGCAACCGCGACAAACGGAACGTAGATCGGCTGCCCTGTTGCTGGACTAATCGTCTCTGTGCCGAGCTCGAGACTGATCGACTGGATCAGCGATCGACGGTCTGCTTCGAAGACCTCGTGGATCGATCTCAGCGCGATGTTGTTCACCAACAACGCGTATCGGTCCTTCGTCTCCTTTTGTGTTGCCGCGGCCGGCGCGATCTCATCCGAAGCTTTGACGTATTTATAGTGCTTGGCGCCGGGCACGATCTCCGGTCCCGGAACGATCACCCGCAGTTTGAGTTCGGCGTCGCTCGGCTCGAAGTCAGCGCTGTGGGAGACGGTGAGCCACTCGGGGTACACCGAGTTCGCGAGGACGACCGAGATGTACTCCTGGACCGCGTCGACGGTTCCGTAGGCCAACCCCGCGATCAATTGATCGAGCGCCTCGTTCTGCTCCGCGGCTTCACGCTCCCGCTCGGCAGACTCTTGCTTGTAGCGCTCGACAGCCGCCGCCAGCTCCGCCTGACGCTTCCTCTCCGCTTCTTCATACTGCGCCTGCACGGCAGCACGCTGCGCCGGGAGCGCATCGGAGATCGCCTTCCATGCCCAGTAGTCGGCGGCGTACTGCTCCTCTGCAGCCGCCGCGGCCTGCTCTTGCTTTTGCTTGCGGCCAAACAGTCCCTTCGCGGCCTCGGGCTCGCGTTTTACGGGGAGGGGCGGTTGAGCAAGCGGGGCTGGCGGCGGAAGCGGATACTGAAGCTCCGGACGATGGAACGGCGGATGCTGCGCGACGACACGCAGCGACTCGAGGTCAACGAAGTCATCGACCGCGAGGGTGGCGGCGAGCAATCCATCCAACTCCGCCAGCCTTGCATGGAGGTCAGCCGTCTTATCTTCTGCCTCGGCCACGCGGGCCGCTGCGTAGGCCTGCGCAGCCTCGCGCTCAAGACGCTTTCGGTCTTGCTCTGAAGCACGTTCTGCAGCGAGCTGCGCGCGCTCGGCCGCGCGTTGCGCAGCGGTTGCCTGCCGCACGGCTTGATCATGCTGACGTTGTGCCGCCCGCTGACGCTGCTCTGACAGTTTTGCCTGGTGCTGTACCTCAGCGAAGAACCCTCTACGACGCGCCATGCTTCCCCCTCGAATCCTCCCGCATTCTAGCGATGTGGCGACCGCCGGCGCTCGGCTGTTCGGTGGCAGGGGTGGCTGCGCCGTGGTCGGTCCTTCGCGCCGCCTCGCCGCGTCCCGGGCATCGGGGCGTGGGCCGCCCGAAACAGCCTCTGGGGCGCAACCAAGTTGGTTCGCGCCGAAATGCAACGGCAGCGGAAGCGCCGGGCGCCAGCACGCTCCTAGGACGACCGCATGGGCTTGCTCAACTCGATCCGCGCGCTACTCGGCGGCACACCGCCCCAGCCGGCCCAGCGCAGTGCACCGATGTCGCCCGCCCCACCGACACCCAAAGCGCAGTTCACTTTCCGCGCCGAGGTCGTCACCGAGCCACACGAGAGGTCCTATCTCGGCCCGGACGACCTCGCACGCCTCCTCAAGCCCAACGCCGACGGCCTGGCTCCCGTCCACTTCATCCGGCGTGGCGACGCGTTGTGGCTCGCTGAAGACACGACGGCAAGCTCATCAATCTGGACGCCGGTGGCCTCCGACGCCTCGGCATCTGGGGCGTCAAGGTGCGCGGGAGGAGTCTCTACGACGGCGCACATCGCCTCGGCCCCGCCGACCTTGTCCGGGAGCCGGACAATCCCCACGATCCCAACGATGTCGCCATCCAGGTCGACGGTCACATGATCGGCTACTACAACAAGGGTATGACCCCGGGTCTCGCCAAGCTCCTGGACGCGGGGGAACCGATGGAGGCCACCGTCATCTCCACCGACCCCGCCAAGGTCCTCGCCGCGCGCTCCGAGGTGCTCGCCCACCTTCGCCGCCGCCTCTGATCGCTCGACGGTCAAAGCCGCGACCTCCCGCGATGGGCGCTGGTGCATTTCCGCGTTTCTGGCACATGGGGCTGCGCAGCAGCCACGCTTTGACCCAAAACAACTACAGACCTTGGAGCGCAGCATGGGTGGTGCAGCATATCGATATGCTGCGACGCGTGAGCACTACGACGCCGGCCCGACTCTCCCTCGAACTGAACGTCAGCCAGAAGCGCATCCGCGGCTTCCTTCGGGAGCAGTACGGCAGGCTGCCCGAAGGCGTCGCTCGATGGGAACTCGAGGCCAGTCAGGCTGATGCTGTGCGGACTCGGTTCGCCCGGCAGCTCCGACCCACCGATCCAACGCTCTGGACCCTCGAGATCGGCGACACCGTGCTGCGGCGAGAGATTCACGCCGCTTACGGAGGTCAGGAACAGGGCGGAATCATCACGCCCAGGTCGATTCCCGACATCCTCGTCATCACCAGCCCGGAAAGCGGGGCGCGGCACGGATACGACGCGTTTGAAGGACTGCAGGAGGATGGCTCGTTTCTCTACACGGGCGAAGGCCAGCGTGGCCCTCAAGTGTTCGCGCGTGGAAACACAGCGCTTCGAGACGCGGCCGAGAATGGGCGTCCTATCCGCCTCCTCACGAAACAAGGCACCTACGTCACCTATGTGGGGGAGTTCACGACAGGCGAGCCAGCGTTCAGCATCGAGACGATCCCGGACTCCGACGGGGACCTTCGAAAAGGAATTATCTTCAAACTCGTGCCAGTTGACGCCGATGTGGAAGCACTCGATGCGCCATCCACGCCCGTTACGGAAAGTGCACAGGCCTCGTCATGGACGCCTCCCGAGTCGTCGTCGTACGTCGTCGGAGCACCGCAGATCCCTGGTGAGCGCGTCGTCTCCCGAATCGAGTTCGAGTTGCAGAAGGACTTCGGGAAGTGGATCAAGTCCCGTGGTGAGACTCCTCAGCGCCTTCGCCTGAGCTCCGCAGGAGCCACGATCGAGCCGGATCTCTATGTCTCGGAGTCTGGCTGGGTCGTCGAAGCGAAGAAATCGCCTGCTCGCGAATATGTCCGCACCGCGATTGGGCAGGTCCTCGACTACTCGCTACTCGCTCGGGAATCCGGCAGGCCCGCAGTTCCCGTCGTCTTACTTCCCAGTCGACCGATCGCACATCTCGAGGCCTTGTTGTCCGAGTTGGGAATCCTCCTGATTGTCCGCGGCGACGAGGGTTTCTTGGTCATCGAGTAGGCGATCCGGCCGCAAGTTCCGTGACAGATGGCAGGTCCGGGGCGGCCCAATCGAGATCCGGCAGATCGCTACGACGAACCCAGCGCAGTTCATCATGATCGAGGCTCTGGGTCGGTGGCTCTCCGAGCAACCTGGCGCGAAGACAAATGAGGCGGATGGTGCTTTCGCCGACCACGGTGTCATCCGTTCGAAGCGGGGCGGTGACCTCGATGGAGGTGCTGAGCTCTTCGCGTATTTCTCGCACCAAAGCCTCGCTGTGCGTCTCACCCTTTTCGAGTTTGCCGCCGGGGAACTCCCATTTCCCTCCAGCGGCCTTCTCCGGTCGGCGGCGGCACGCAAGGATCTTGCCTTCATGCTCGATGACGGCTGCAACGACCTCGATAACACGGCTCTCGCTCACTATGCCTCCGAGAGCAAGCTAACAGGGAGTTTCCTCGGGGCCCCGTCGCCGACCCTGCTAGCGTCGGGGCATGCCGTCGCCGCAGACTCTCTCCGCCCTTCGAACCTTCGTAGCTGAGCGGGACTGGGACCAGTTTCACTCGCCGGAGAACCTCGCCAAGAGCATTTCGATCGAGGCCGGTGAGCTCCTCGAGTGCTTCCAGTGGTCCCCGGAGTTCGACCAGGAACAGGCGGAAGCAGAACTCGCCGACGTTGTGACCTACTGCATCCACCTTGCCAACAAGATCGGCGTAGACCTCGACGAGATCGTCATGAAGAAGTTGGAGTCCACGAAGGCGAAGTACCCGGTCGAGCTGGCCAAAGGCCGCATGACAAAGTACACGAAGCTTTCCGAGGCACCGGAGTGACGGAGTTCAGCATCCAGCGGTTGCCGTTCCGCCGCGACGCTGTAGATGTATGGGCGCGGGACGACACCCGGCACACCAACTGGCCAGTCGTATACGTGATCGAAGGCGACGCCCAGCGCAGTTCGCCCGGGCTCTACGTAGGTGAGACGGTGAGCGCCGCTACACGGATGCGTCAGCACCTCGCCGGTTCGAAGAAGAACGAGTCCCTTGAATCGATCCGCGTCGTCGTGGATCACACGTTCAACAAGTCAGTCTGTCTCGACCTTGAATCGCATCTCATTCGCTGGTTCTCGGGGGACGGCCAATACCGCATCCTCAATGGCAATGACGGTCTGACAGATGCTCAGTACTACGACCGCGCCCTCTACCGCGAGTCGTTCCGCGATGTATTTGAAGCGCTGCGAGCAGAGGGGCTCTTCTCGCGGAGCATCCCCCAGATCGAGAACTCCGATCTCTTCAAGCTGTCGCCCTTCAAAGCCCTGACCGACGACCAGGGCATCGCGATCATGGACATCCTGGAGGGTCTGCTCGAAGATCTTCAGGACCCCAGCGCTCGATCAACGCTCGTCGTCCAGGGCAACCCGGGAACAGGGAAGACGATCATCGCGATCTTCCTGATGAAGTTGCTCGCCGACATCCGCGATTACGACGACCGCGACGGGGTTGAGCCGGACTCGATGTTCTCGGAGTTCTTCGTCCCCGAGAATCGCGAGCTGCTCAAAACACTTCGTATGGCGCTCGTGATCCCGCAACAGTCTCTCCGGATGTCGGTGAAGAAGGTCTTCAAGAAGACCCCCAAGCTCGATCCTGCGATGGTGATGTCGCCGTTCCAACTCGGTGAGACGGACGAGGCTTACGACCTCGTTCTCGTCGACGAGACCCACCGTCTCGGGCAGCGAGCTAACCAGGCTTCAGGCGTGCAGAACAAGAAGTTCCGAGAGATTAACGAGGCGCTGTTCGGAAGCGACAATCCTCGATACACCCAGCTCGACTGGATCAAGCGCCGGAGCAAGCATCAGCTCCTGCTCGTTGACGGCGAGCAGAGCGTGCGGCCTCATGACCTCTCCCCAGCGGCACTCAACGCCGAAATCAGTGGGTCCAAGGACGCACATCGCTTCTTCCGTCTGACGACTCAGATGCGCGTGCGGGCCGGCGCAGACTATGTCGAGTTCGTCCGCGCCCTACTGAGGGATGAAGCCCCTTCGCTCCCCGACCTTGGCGAGTATGACCTCCGGCTCTTCGACGACCTCGGAGAGATGCGCAATGCCATCCGACAGAAGGATGCCGAGGTCGGTCTCTCCCGGCTCGTCGCAGGCTACGCGTGGGATTGGGTGTCGAAGAAGAATCCGGACGCGTTCGACATCGAGCTTGACGGTGAGCGAATGCGGTGGAACGGCACCGATAAGGACTGGATCAACTCGAAGGGGTCGCTCGAAGAGGTCGGCTCGATCCACACCGTTCAGGGCTACGACCTGAACTACGCCGGGGTCATCATCGGGCCGGACCTCCGCCTCGACCCGGCAACCGGACGAATCGTTGCTGATCGGGAGAGCTATCGGGACAAGAAGGGCAAGGAGAACACGGGGCACCTGAAGGATGCATTCGGGGACGACGATCTGTTGACGTTCATCCGGAACATCTATGGAGTGCTGTTGACGCGTGGGATGCGCGGTACGTACGTCTACGTAGACGACACTGCGCTACGTTTACGCCTGGAAAAGTGCTTTACCGACCGGCCCCATCGCAGAGTTGTTCGTCGAACGAACCAATCGATCTAGAAAGCGGCACCGGCAGTGAATAGGTGATGGGATATCTGCAGGCGCTTGTTCATCGAAAGGCTCGTTCGGATAGCCAGATCATGAATCTTGTCGAAAGAGCTCATTCCTGGACTATCCAGATAGTTGCTACGATCCGGGCGCAACTTGGCGAGCGCTTCCAGAAGCTTCTCGGCCGCAGTGCCTTCGTCGCGATCAGTAGTGTCAGACACATAGTGCTCAATCCAGAGGTCGCCGCTCGCGTCCACGTAAGTGGCATGCACGACAACCGCACCCGCTGGACCGCCTCGGGTGTCCATCGGCAGCGGGCTCATCACCGTGTAGTCACCAAATCCTGGTCGACCAGCGGGACCGAATGAACGATTGGCGCTCGAGAACCACTCGGCGCCGCCGTAGTCGGCGTTGCGGGGCTGACGATTGAAACTGTCATTGAGCCGTATGACGTTGGAGACTCCAAATTGGGCTACGAAGTCTGCGTCGTCAACATTATGATGGCATACGATCTGTGGGTTCCGTCCGGCCATTTCTCCGGCGACGATCGCGGCAAGAGCGCCACCACCCGCCCTTACCGAAACCGCAAGCTCTCCGATCGGGAACGAGTTTACAAATCCCCGCACTTGCGACGCGGAAGTTAATGCATCAACCTCTATCGCAGGGATAGCGTGCGTGCTCCGAATGATCGGTTCGGCCTCCACCCACCAAGCTCGTTGAGCCGCCGCTGTTCGGAGTTCACCCAGGGAGGGATTTGTTACGACCACTGACCGCAGCGACGACTCATCGATCGCTTCGAGAGCGCGCCGTAGGTTCGCAGTGTCGGACTTGACGGGCTCGATTATCGGGAGCACCGGGCCAGCGTACTGACTCCCTACCAGGTCCCGAAGGGCGAGGAGCTCGCTTGCGAGCCCATAAAGATAGGGAAAGTACACGCTAACCTCCATTGGCAACTACGAATCAACTGTTCGATAGGTCGACCATAGCGGAGCGGGGGGAAGGAACGCCGCCAGCGCGACCTGTCTCTATATCGCCACGCTTAGCTCATCGAGCGGTGCGCGCAGCCGAGTGGCCAACCTTGTGCGCGCAGGCCCAGAGAGCGGCACGCCGTAGGCAAGCGCCCGGAGCGAGGCCGGGAACCCACCCTCCTCGACGACCTCGGTACGGAACCGCCTCCTTAGGACCTCAGTAACCTCGTTATGAACGCGCCTGATTGGCTTACGCTCGAACCTCTTGACGAGGTCACTACGCGAGAGTTCTGCCTCCGCCGTGGCATCGGCGAGGATCTGCGTACGTTCAGACGCGCGGAGGAGCCGGAGAAGACCCGCGTGAGTCACACCGTCAAGCGTGGGCTCCGCTTCACGACGCACGGACATTCGCCCATTCGGCGCCAGGCTGGCCACGCCCACGTGCGCGGGCGCAAGAGCCAACGCGGTCTGAGTGCGCTTCGGAGAAGTTACAACATAGACCCGCTCGGCCACCATCGAATAGTCCGCGAGCTGAGTTTCGAGCCTAGCGAAACTGTCGAAGTCGGTCTTGACCTCATAGGCCGTTATAGTCCCATTAAATACGACAACATCCGCGAACGAACGGCCAATCTGAAACTCTGTGGCGGCGGACGCCGTTCTTGGGCTGTGCCTGCCAAACACTATTCGGGAAATGATGTCATTCTTATAGACGTACTCGGAACGTCTGTCTCGCCGGAGAATCTCGAATGCGTCATCGAACGCCACGCCGAGTTCGCTACGGGATCCCGCGAGCGAACCCCCGGCTTCGATTCGTTCGATTGCTTCCCACGGCGCACGAGCGGCCAGCGCCCGCAGAGTTGCAGTAGTAAACAACGCTGACAGCGCCCGGGGGTCAATGCTGCCGGGATGTTCCACGTGGCGATGCTACCTGAGGACCGGACGCTCGCGTGCCGTCCGTCTCGACGGGAAGCCTGGGCTGAGTCGACGCATGAGCTTCGTTACAATCCGCGCCTGTATCCCACTGAGTCGCAGAGCCCCCACGCTCCCGGGGGCCGAACCGCTCCCCCGAGCTCACCTGCTGCGCCACCCGCCGCAGTGCCAACAGCAACGGCTCCACCAGCACCGACCCCAGCAACACGTACCGAACCGCCGCTTCCGCAGACTCCTCCGGCACCCCCGCGATCTCCGCATCCGCAATCCGCCGCATCGACGCGAGGTACTCCGCCATCGCCGCATCCGGAACGGTGAACCCGACGCGCTCCAGCCCCTGCAGCGCCCGCGCGACCGCATGCAGCACCGCCTTGTCGCACATCCCCGGCTTCCACCCAAGCCCCGCGACAAGGACCTCGGCCTCCGTCAAATCCAACGACTCATCCACCGGCGGAGTAATCGCGGCATGCGCCGTCCCGAGCAGGTCGTGCGCACTCTCCGGCGGATCGTCCAGAGCGCCCAGCACCCGCCGTGTCTCGGCGATGCTCACCCCCGCGTCGAGCAGCGCCCGGATCACCCGCAGCCGCTCCACGTGCTTCTCGCCGTATGCGGCCTGGGTCGCAGATGACCGCTCACCCTCGGGCAGTAGGCCCTCGCGCAGGTAGTACTTGATCGTCGGCACGGTCACGCCGGTCTGGGCTGACAGTTCGGAAATTCTCATGGCCACCTCTTGACTTCGATAGTAGCGCTATCCATTATGGATAGTGAAACTATCCAACCAAGGAGTCATCATGTCGAAAGTCATCACGGGCCGCATGACCCACCGCCACGAGGGCGAGCTCGTCGTGTTCCACATCGGGATGCAGATCAACCGCTGGTGGCGCCCCGACCTGTGGATGCCGGCCTTCTTCGCCATGCCGGGGATGCTGCGCGAACTCAGCACCGACCCCGACTCGGGCATGCTCGGCTACCACCTGCTATTCGGCTCAGGCGGACCCTACGTCGTGCAGTACTGGTCATCGGTCGACAAGCTCTACGCCTACGCGTCCAGCCCGAACCAGGAACACCGCCCCGCCTGGACCGCCTTCAACCGCGCAGCCCGCAAGGCTCCGGGTGCGGTCGGCATCTGGCACGAGACCTTCCGCGTCGACACCGCCGAGAGCGTGTACGTCTCGACCAAGCCGATGGGGCTGCCAAAGGCCACGGAGTTGGTCGAGGTACCGCGGCGTCAGGACCGGGCGCAGGCGCGGTTCGCGGAGGGGCGGACGGAAGCTACGAAGTCCGAGCCGGCGCAGTAGGCGCCTCCTCTCGGCGCCTCGCTCGACGAACGATCACCGAAGAACCCACTACCCTCGCACCATGCCCACCGATCGCCCTCGCGCCTGGATCTTCGACGTCGACGGCACCCTCGCCCTCATCGGCGACCGCTCGCCGTACGACATGCGCAACGTGTCGATCGACACCCCGAACCACCCTGTCGTCGTCGCAGCTCAGGCGTTCGCCGCCCACCCCGACGTCGATGCCCTCATCGTCGTCTCAGGCCGCGACGAGACCGCCCGTCGCGCCACCGAGGCCTGGCTGACGTTCAACGAGATCCCGTTCGACCGCCTCCTGCTCCGCCGCACGGGAGACCAGCGCGCCGACAACATCGTCAAGGCCGAGATCTACGACGCCCACATCGAACCGCACTTCACCGTCATCGGCGTCGTAGACGACCGCCGGAGCGTGGTCGAGATGTGGCGCTCGCGCGGCCTGGTCTGCTTCCAGGTGGCCGACGGGGACTTCTAGATTTCGGTTCGCGACCAGCGCCCAGCTCGCTTCGCTTGCCTCCGCTCGGAAGCTCAAATGCTGAACCCGGTTGATCGGTCGGTTAATCACCCGGGCACCGAACACTCCGCGTACGTCAGACCGTTCGGCGCGAAGTCCTTCACCTCTTCGGCAAGCTCTGAGCTACTTCCGCACTATCGAAGACACCGCAAAAGCCGAGGTCACCACCCTCATCGTCGATCACGATTCAGACATCAGACGCGGGCACGCTGGCGCATCGACTCGTGCTACTCCCGCGAGTGGCCACGCCGCCCCCGCCCGAGGCGTCGATCGAATGCTGCTGTTTCGACTGTTGAGGCATCTGCGGGATGGAAGTGTCCGTGAGCGCCCATAGAGTCGGAGCATGATCCAACTCTGGAGCGCCATCGCGGTCGCTTTGCTCACCGTCGTTGTCGGCCCTCTGTTGAGGGGCGAAGTGAGCGGCAAGCTCCACAAGCGGATCGCGGCTCACGCCGACCTCAGGGAGAAGCTCGAAGGGAACAAGGTTGCGCTCACGGATCTCGACGATCTCCTCAACGAGGAAGTGAAAGTACTTCGCGACCGCGAGGTGTATCGTCTCACCCGCCAACTCAACGGTGGAAATGTCGCCGCACTCGTCATCGTCGCACTCGTCGGCGGTGCGATCGTGTACGGGTTGGTTTCTGGAGGGCTTGCGCTTCAGGGGTCGCTCTGGAGCATTGCGCTCTATGTCGCCGCCGCACTTGTCGGACTCTTCGCGATCGCACTGGCGGCCGTTGGCTTGCGAACGCTCTATGAACCGCGCAAGCAGACGAAGAATTAGAAGAGTCTAAGCGTCCTTACGCCGCAATCCCCCGCAGCAATCGCACCACGGTCTCCTCGACCCGCTCCGCGCTCAACGGCTGCCCGATCAGCGCGGAGTACGACGCCATCGCGATGAACTGATCCGCGATCGCCGCAGCATCCACATCCGCCCGCACATCCCCGTCGGCACGCCCGCGCGACACCCGCTCGGCGACCCACTCGCGGATCGGCGCCGCCAGCCGCTCGTTCAATACGAGCCCCAGCTCGGGATCAGCCGCCGTCACCTCGATCAGCGCCCGGGCCAGCGCAACACCCTCGGGTCGAGCCAACCCGTCAGACATCGCCGAGAACCACGCCCGCAAATCTGCCCCGAGGTCGGCTGTCATCGGCACCGACACCTCGGCTCCCGGCAGAGCACCCTCGAGCAACGCCTCTCCGAGGATCGCGGCCTTCGACGGCCACCACCGGTAGATCGTCTGCTTCGAGACCTCTGCCGACTCTGCGAGACCCTCGATCGTCACGGCCTCGTAGCCGTCTGCGGCGAGCGCGCGACGCATCGCCTCCAGCACGGACTGGCGGGCTTTCTCACTGCGAGGACGGGGCACCTTCCGAGCGTACTCAGGCGTACACTGGAACATAAGTAGACGCACCGTTGCGAAACTAGAAAACCCGAACAAGGAGAAAGAGCATGGCCCTCACCGCACACTCCACCATCGGCGACTGGATGAACGACCCGACCGGCGGGCCCCTCATCCGCGGACTCTTCCAGCAGACGGGCGCCGACCCCGAGCTCCTCACCCCCGTGCTGGGCCTTCCGCTTCAGCAGCTCGTCGCGATGAGCCAGGGCGCCATGCCCCAGTCGGTCGTCGACGACCTCGTGCGCGCGGCCAACGGCGGCGAGATTCCCGAAGACGACGCCTCCGAGGGCTGGACCGAGAAGGTCACCTCCGGCCGCTTCGCCGGCAAGACCGTGATCGTCACGGGCGCAGCATCCGGCATCGGCAAGGCCACCGCCTCGCGCATCGCCCGCGAAGGCGGACGCGTGATCGCGAGCGACATCGCCGCCGAGAAGCTCGATGCGCTCAAGGCCGAGCTCCCGGAGGCCGACATCGTTACTGTCGCCGGCGACCTCACCAAGCAGGACGCGATCGACGCCGTCCTCACCGCTGCGGGCGACCGCATCGACGGCCTCGCGAACGTCGCCGGCATCAACGACGACTTCTCCCCGGCGGGCGAGACCCCCGACGCCGTCTGGGACCGCGTGATCGCGATCAACCTGACCGCTCCGTTCAAGCTCATGCGCGCGGTCATCCCCGTCATGGAAGCTGCCGGGCGCGGCGCGATCCTCAACGTGTCGAGCGAGGCGGGCCTGCGCGGCAACGCCTCAGGCAACGCCTACACGGCCAGCAAGCACGGCATCATCGGCGTCACCAAGTCGGCGGCCTTCATGTACGGACCGAAGGGCATCCGCGTGAACTCCGTCGCCCCGGGCGGCGTCGCCACCGGCATCCCGATGCCCCCGAACATGTCGGAGTACGGCTCCGGCCGCCTGGCTCCTTTCCAGCAGTCGATCCCGACCGTGGCGATGGCCGAGCACCTGGCGGCATCCATCACGTTCCTGCTGTCGGACGACGCCGTGAACATCAACGGCGCCATCCTCGCCTCGGACGGCGGATGGTCGGTGCAGTAAGCCGCACCCGCGAGACCAACGCCCCGCCGACCCGAACGGCGGGGCGTTTCGCGTATCCGGACGCATGCGCGACACGCTCGCAGCCCCACCACGCGCGCACATCCGCCAGGATATGTATCGGAAACACACTCCCCCTAGATTCAGAGAACTGGCCACAAGCCTCCCCGCACCACGACGACGTGACCGGTCGCCCGCGTTCTGCCTATCCGAAAGCACCCATGCCTCGACTGACCGCTGCCAGCCGTCGACGATTGATCGCGATTCTTCCGATCACCGCTCTCCTCGCCGGATCCCTCCTCGCGACCTCCCTGCCCGCTGCCGCCGCCGACTCCATCGCCGGGCCTCGCACCTCTGGCGACCCGATGTTCCCGAACGTCGGCAACGGCGGCTACGACGCCCTCGACTACGACGTCTCCCTCAGCTGGAGCCCGACCGGTGTCGCCGACGGACTGGTCACCGGTGAAATCACCACCGCCACGACGACGATGACCGCCCGCGCCCTCGCCCCGCTGCACCAGTTCTCCCTCGACTTCGAAGGCATGACGGTCTCCAGGGTGACCGTCAACGGCGTCCCGGCCAGCTGGTCGCGCGACATCAACCCGGCCACGGACAAGTACAAGCTCACCGTCACGCTGCCGACCCCGGTCGACGGGGAGTTCACGGTCGCCGTCACCTACAGCGGCACACCGGTGGTCCACGTCGACAGCGACGGCGCCTTCGAGGGCTGGAACGGCACGAACGACGGCGCGATCCTCCTCGGACAGCCGATCGGCGCGATGGCGGGCTTCCCCCACAACAACACCCCGAGCGACAAGGCGACCTACACGATCTCGGTGGATGCCCCGTCGGTGCTCGCCGACGTGTCCGGCGTGCAGGGTGACGCGGCCGTCGCCAGCAACGGCGAACTGCAGTCGAAGACCGTCTCGGGCGACCGCACCACCTGGGTGTGGCGTCAGGACAAGCCGATGGCCTCAGAGCTCGCGGTCATCGCGATCGGGCGCTTCGACGTGATCGAGGGCTCGATCACTCTGTCCGACGGCCGTACCATCCCCTCCTGGTCCTTCATGGACTCGGGCCTCAGCGATGCCAACAAGACCACCATCCGCAACCGGGTCGCGCAGCTCGAGATCATCACCCGAAACCTCGAGAGCATGTACGGGCCCTACCCCGGCAACAGCACGGGCGTGATCGTCGACACCGTTCCCAGCGGCGTCAACTACGCACTCGAGACGCAGGACCGATCGTTCTTCCCGAGCGTGGGATCCGTCAACGGCAACACCCTCATCCATGAGCTCGTCCACCAGTGGTACGGCAACAACGTCGCCCCGACGACCTGGACCGATATCTGGATCGGCGAGGGCATGGCCACCTGGGGACCGACCCACTACAACAGCGCCGCGGGCTTCGGTGCGGGCGCGAGCACCGAGCAGAACTACTTCAACTCGTGGAACAACAAGGCCTCGTCGAGCGCGGACTGGGACATCCCCCCGGGGGCGCAGACCGCCTCGAATACGCTCTACGACTACCAGACCTACACCCGTAGCGCCCAGTTCTGGGAAGCGCTGAAGATCTCGATCGGCGACGACGCCTTCTTCACCCTGATCAAGGAATGGCAGACGCGCTTCGAAGGACAGAGCCGCACCAGCGCCGACCTCAAGGCCCTCGCCGAAGAGATCTCCGGACGCGACATCACCGCACTCTGGAACGACTGGATCCTCGAGCCCGGCAAGCCCGCCTGGCCCGACAAGCTGTCGGTGTCTCTGACGGCCCCCGCGGAACCTCTCGGCGTCGGTGACACCGCCACCTACACCCTCAGCGCCGCGAACACGGGTCGGGTGCCGCTCGCCTCGTCTGTGGTGACGGTCGACCTCAGCGATGTGCTGTCTCGGGCGACTTTGGCACCCTTGCCGGTCGGCATGACCCTCGACGGCACCACCCTGACCTGGAACGTGCCCGCGGGCGTCGCCCCGGCAGCGATGGTGGACGTCACGTTCACGATCGAGGTCGACGAGGATGCACCGAGCGGTGCGTTCTCGGCGACCGCGCGCGTCGCGAGCCTCGGCGGCACCTGCATCACCTGCGTGGCCGATCTGACGGTCCTGGAGGCGCTCGCACCGACGACACCTCCGACGATCACGGGCACCGCCGCCGTCGGCCAGACGCTGACCGCGACCTCGGAGGGCTGGCCGGCCGGTACGTCGCTCAGCTACTCCTGGGAGATCGACGGCGAACCGGTCGTGAGCCTGGCCCGTGCGGCCGCGCCGAGCGCCCAGTTCGTCATTCCGGCGAGCGCCCTCGGCAAGCAGATCACCGTCACCGTGACCGGAACGCTCGCCGGGTTCCTCAGCAGCTCGGTGACGAGTGCGGCCACCGCGGCCGTGGGTCCTGCCCTCACGCCGGGCGGTGGAACCACCACCCCGGGCGGTGGAACCACGACTCCGGGCGGAGGAGCCACGACTCCCGGCGGTGGAGCTGATCCCGGCACCGGCCAGCTCGGTCAGACGGGTGCGGAGCTGCCCATCGGCGGCGCGGTCGTCGGCCTGCTGCTGCTCCTGCTGGGCGGAGCATTCGTCGCCCACCGTCGTCGCCACCGCATCGACGCCGCGTAGGACTTCACCAGTACGCAACAGAACGCCCCGCCGACCTCGGCGGGGCGTTCGGCGTCAACGCTCGATGTCGTCAAAGCGACGAAGCCGGCCCTACTCCCTGTCAGCTCGGACCGGACTGTCTGTCCCGCGCCGTCGCCTGACGGTGTGAAGTCAGCGCCGCGCGCACGGCCGAGTAGATCACCAGCCACAGGATGAGGATCCCGATCAGGACGAACGCGATGTTGAGAAGGAAGAGGGGAAGCAGAGAGTCGGCGAACATGGCCTCAGGATGACGCAGTTCGCGGTGCGTTGCGGTCAGGCTCCCCGCATCCGCCCCACCGCTGCGCGCACCAGAGCCGCATTCCCCGGCGCGGTGCTCCCGTCGGGAAGGAGCAGAGTGTCTTCCAACCCGATCCGCGAAGCCACCCCGAGCTCGACCGCCAGATCGAACACCGGCCAGGTCGAACCTTCCTCTCCATGCAGCAGGATCGGAAGGCCAAGTTCTTCGAGCTCGACGTGCGCGATCATCGCCTCGGCATGATCTCGCACCGTCTGCGCCGGCTCATCGGGCAACTCGATCAGCACCCGCAAGCAGTCTCCTCGCACGGGCGAACGCTTCCACACTTCAAATCCGGCGGCGTCCCACAACCCGGCTTCAACCGCGACTCCACGCCGCAGCAGCAGTGCGGCCACCTCGTCGGCACCGGCCTCATGCCAGTTGACGGATGCGTGATCAGGCAGTTCCGTCCAGGCCTCGATCGCGGCAAGGCGACGCTCGACGTCGGGTTCGGCCCACGCTCCTGTGGTCACCCCGACCGGCACACCAGGGCTTGCCGCCCGGATCGCCCATACCCAACGCGCGACATCATCGGCGGCGAGACTGTCTCGGCCTGTCGCATCCTTCGGGTGGACATGCACCTCGTGCGCGCCGGCAGCCACTGCCCGCGCGGCGTCGTCGGCGACCACAGTCGCATCAGCGCTCAACCACGGGTGCTCGACCGCATCGCGGGCGCCGTTGACGCATGCCTGCAACAGCATCCTTCGCTCGGCGTCGGAATCAGGACCAGCCGACGTCATCGGCCGATCAGCTCGCGCGGGTGCAGGTCGTAGGCGTGGGAGTCCGTCGATGGACCCTCTTCGGTGCGCACAGTGTGCTCGACCTGACGCGCGACCGCCGCGCTGCGACCGACCTTCACCGCCTCGTCTTCGCTCACGAAGCTACTGCCCAACGTCTGCGATTCACCCTCGATGCGGTTGAACCAGATGCCATTGCGGTGGAACGTCTCGATATCGCCTGCAGCCATGAGGGATCCCTTCTCTCGCATCCCTTTCTACGTCAGACGACCGACATCGAAGAAGCCCCTTGACAGCCTTTGCGCCGGCATCCGGACACGCCGTCGATCAGGCCGCGAGACCAGCCCGACGCACCGCATCGCCCATCGCCGCGAACGCCTCTTCGAGGATCGGGCGAGGAGTCGCGAACACGACTCGGACGAAGCCCTCGGCACCGCGCCCGAGCAGACGGCCCTCGGTCAGCACGACCCCGGCTTGCTCCCGGAAGAACTCGGCCGGCGGTCCCGGAATCCCCAACGCGGAGGTGTCGATCCACCCGATGTATGTCGCCTCGGGCACCCGATACACGGCTCCGGGAAGATGCTCATCCACCAGCGATGCAAGCTCGCGCCGCGACCCGTCGAGGTACTCGATCACATCCGTCAGCCAGGGCTTGCCCGACCGATACGCGGCTGTCGAGGCGACGACCCCGAGGGTCGACGCGCCATGCTGCACCGCGAAGCCGAACCTCTTGTACAGCTCCTGGTCGGCATCGTTCGAGGTGATCAGCTGTGCAGTCTTCAGGCCGGGAATGTTCCACGCCTTCGACGCGCTCGTCCCCGTCACGGTGTGTGCGGCCGTCGTCTCCGACACCGACGCATACGGGACGAACGGCGCACCGTCGTAGCGCAGCGGCGCGTGGATCTCGTCCGCGAAGACCCGCCCGCCGTGCCGCTCGACGATCTCGGCGATCGCCTCGAGCTCCTCGCGTCCGACGATCGTCCCTGTCGGGTTGTGCGGGTTGCAGAGCACGAGGGTCCGCGCCCCTGCGGCGAACGCCTCGTCGATGCGCTGCAGGTCGTGCTGCCAGCGCCCGTCGACCTCGACGCCGGGAACCTCGATCACCGGATGCCCGATCGCGGGCAGGTATGTCAGGAACGGCATATATGCCGGAGTCGGCACGATCACGGGCGACCCGGCCGGCGCGTACTCCTGCACGGCCACGCCGAGCGCCGCCATCACATCGGACACCGGATGCACGCGTTCCGGATCAACGGCCCAGCCGTACTCGTCACGCATCCAGTCGGCCGTCGCCTCCCCCAGCTCCGCGGCCTGCGGGGGCGAGAGGTATCCGAGGTTCTCGTCGTCGATCGCCCGGTGCAGTGCCTCTGCGATCTCGGGCGCGACCCCGAAGTCCATCTCCGCCACCCACGCCCCGATGTGTCCGGGGTGCAGGCTCCACTTGCGGCTCTGCGGCCGATCGAGGTACCGGCGGGTGCGCGCATCGAACGGATGCGACGGGTGCGAGGAACGGTCCGCAGTCATGGTCGTGATCTCCGCCGGCTCAGCCGACGGTCCCCGTACAGGACAGGTGCGGGGTGTGGATCTCGGACACGGGGAAACTCCATTCACAGCGGGACCCGACCAATCTACGGACGGCCCCGCGCCCTCGCATCTCGCGTTTCCATCCGTGACAGCAGCTCGCCCCGATGCCGCCGTCCGTATCGGTGCGGTGTCGGGAGCTCGGTGCGCGTGTCGGGAGCTCGGTGCGCGTGTCGCGAGTTGTGTGCGGGCGTCGGGAGCTCGGTGCACGTGTCAGGCGCTCGGTGCACCTGTCGCGAGAAAGGACGGATGCAGGGGCAGAACGCGGCGATTCTCCCTGCATCCGTTCCTGCTCCCTGCATCCGTCCGGTGCGCAGACGCGACCGACGCTCAGCTGGCGACGTCGAGCACCCAGGTCACGCCGAAGCGGTCGGTGAGCATACCGAAGCCGGCCGACCACGCAGACGCCGCAAGGGGCTCGACGATGGTGGCGCCTTCGGCCAGACCGTCCCAGTAGCCCTGGATCTCGTCGAGGGAGTCGGCCCGCAGCGACTGGAAGAAGGTGCGGTCGGTGACGGTCGCACCGTTCTCGCGGTGCGTGCTGCCGGCGGTGGTCGCCGGGTCCGCGTCGTCGTGCCCGGGGATGTCGTACGCCATCAGCCGGATACCGTCGGCGGACTCGAGCTGCCCGAACACGATCTTGTCGAAGCCGGGCACTCCCTCGGGCATACCGAACTGCCCGTACGTGGCCGCCGTGATCTCGCCGCCGAACACCGACTGGTAGAACTCGAGCGCCTGACGCGCCGTGCCGCGGAAGTTCAGGTGCGTGGTCGTCGTGATGGTCATGAGGTTTCTCCTTCGTGTGCGCTCCGCCGTTCGGAACCGTGTGAAGACCACGATCACAGCGGTATAGGTCGGTTTCTGTCCTCTACTTCGGGCAGACTGCATCCATGACCGGAAGCTCGTCGCGCATGCTCGCGCTGCTCTCGCTGCTACAGACGCCGCGGGACTGGCCGGGTCAGGTCCTCGCCGAGCGTCTGGAGGTGAGCCCGCGCACGGTGCGCCGCGACGTCGACCGGCTCCGCGAGTTGGGCTACCGGATCGGCGCGATCAAAGGGCCGGATGGCGGCTACCGACTCGCAGCCGGGTCGGAGCTTCCGCCACTGCTGTTCGACGACGACCAGGCGGTCGCGATCGCGGTGGCGCTGCAGACCGTGCCATCGAGCGGCATCGACATCGACGAAGGTGCGACGCGAGCCCTCGCCACCGTGCGCCAGGTGATGCCCTCACGGCTGCGACACCGTGTCGACGGCATCCGCTTCACCGGCGCCGAGAACCCGACCAGGGTCGACCCGGCGGTGCTCGAGGCGGCGAGCGCAGCTGTCCGCGACCGCATGGTGCTGCGCTTCGACTACGGCACCGCGCAGGACCGCCCGGCCCGCCGCACCGAGCCCCACGCCGTGGTGGCACGAGAGGGGCGCTGGTACCTGCTGGCGTGGGATCTGGAAGCTGACGACTGGCGCACGTTCCGCCTGGATCGGATGCATCCGCGCATCCCGAACGGGCCGTCGTTCACCCCGCGCCCGCTGCCGGCATCGGATGCCGAGACGTATCTCGCCGCGCAGGCCAAGGGGTCGACGACCGAGGATCGGTGGCCGTGCGTGGGGGAGGTCGTGATCGCGCTCCCCGCCCGCGACATCGCGCCCTGGGTCGGCGACGGGGATCTGGAGGAGCTCGCCGCCGGATCGTGCCGAGTGACGATCGGGTCGTGGTCGTGGACAGGGGTGCTCGCCTCGGTCGCACGCTTCGATGCGGCGTTCACCGTGGTCGGACCGCCAGCGTTGCGGGAGGCGGCGAACGCCCTGGCGAAGCGCTTCGCCGCGGCGTGCGACTCGTCCTCCTGATCCACCCGTTGGTAGGACGTATCCCCATATCCCGGAACAACCTCCTTGATCGGGTGGCCACAGCACCTCCCGTTCGCTTGAATGCCCCGATGACGAAGGATCTGCCGGGAGATGAAACAGCCGACGAGAAGATGCGACGGCTGGTGATGGACGGATTCACCTCGGGCGACGGGTCCGAAGTGGATCACGCGTATTTCGATCGGCTGCGAACCCAGATCCGCACCACAGATATCTAGTACTTCTAGTAGTTACGCCGTAAAGTCGAAGGATGGGGACAGTGACGAAGACGGAACTCAATCAGCAGACAGCGCGGGTGCTGGCGAGCGTCACCGCGGGCGAGTATCTGACGGTGACGGATCGTGGTCGTCCGATCGCGGAGCTGACGCCCCCGGCCGAGACGGCATGGACACGCATGATCGCCAGCGGGCGCGTGACGCTCCCGACGAAGAGCGGGCCTCTCACCAACGCTCCGGTTCTCGACACGGTGCCGACCGCAGAGGTCCTCCACGACCTCCGCGCGGACAGCGCGTGATCTACCTCGACGCCTCGGCGGCCGTGAAGGCACTCGTCCACGAAGCAGAGACCTCAGCGCTCGTCGATGCCTTCGGCGCCGGAGCAGAATTCGTCGCCTCCCGCCTCCTCGCCGTCGAGCTGCACGCCGTGGCAGATCGACGTTCCCTCGATCACGGGAGCGCTGATGACCTGCTCGATCGAGTCGCGCTCGTCTCCCTCGACGAAGACACGATGGCCCGTGCCATCCGCCTCCGCAGTGGCCTGCGCACTCTCGACGCCCTGCACCTGGCAACGGCGATCGAACTGAGCGACGTGGTCACGTCAGTTCTCACCTATGACAACGAACTCGCGGCGGCGGCACGCACGCACGGGCTACCTCTCGCTGACCTCTCGTGAGCGCAGCGCCGTCGCCCTGCGAACGGAAGCCCCCGCGGGAGAGCCGCCTCACCCACGCCGGTAGACTGAAGCTGCCCCGCCGGCCCCTTCCTTTGGAGTGCGCGTGACCACCGCCCCTGCACCTTCCCACCAGCACGTCCCCGACTCCGTCGAGAACGCGATCGCGACGCCCGAGAAGGAGCAGCCGTACGCGGCCCTCGGACTCAAGCCCGACGAGTACGAGCGCATCAAGGAGATCCTCGGCCGCCGCCCCACTTCGGGCGAGCTGGCGATGTACTCCGTCATGTGGTCGGAGCACTGCTCCTACAAGTCGTCGAAGAACTACCTGCGCCGCTTCGGCCAGAAGGTCTCCGACGAGATGAAGGAACGCCTGATGGTGGGCATGGGCCAGAACGCGGGCGTCGTCGACGTCGGCGAGGGCTGGGCCGTCACCTTCAAGGCCGAGTCGCACAACCACCCGTCGTTCATCGAGCCCTTCCAGGGTGCGGCGACCGGCGTCGGCGGCATCGTCCGCGACATCATCTCGATGGGCGCACGCCCGGTCGCGGTCATGGACGCCCTGCGCTTCGGTGCGATCGACCACCCAGACACCGCCCGCGTCGTGCACGGCGTGACCAGCGGCATCAGCTTCTACGGCAACTGCCTGGGGCTCCCGAACATCGGCGGCGAGACGGTCTTCGACTCCGTCTACCAGGCCAACCCGCTCGTGAACGCGCTCGCGGTGGGCGTGCTGCGTCACGAAGACCTCAAGCTCGCCAACGCGACCGGCGTCGGCAACAAGGTCGTGCTGTTCGGCGCTCGCACGGGTGGCGACGGCATCGGCGGCGCGAGCATCCTGGCCTCAGACTCCTTCGACTCCACCGGCCCGACCAAGCGTCCAGCAGTGCAGGTGGGCGACCCGTTCGCCGAGAAGGTGCTCATCGAGTGCTGCCTCGAGCTGTACCGCGGCGAGCTCGTCGAGGCAATCCAAGACCTCGGTGCCGCCGGTATCTCCTGCGCGACCAGCGAGCTCGCGGCCAACGGCAACAGCGGCATGAAGGTCTCGCTCGACAACGTGCTGCTGCGCGACCCCACGCTCACGGCCGAGGAGATCCTCATGTCGGAGTCGCAGGAGCGCATGATGGCGATCGTCGCTCCCGAGAAGCTCGACGCGTTCCTCGCAGTCGTGAACAAGTGGGAGGTCGAGACCTCCGTGCTCGGCGAGGTCACCGGTGACGGACGGCTCATCATCGACTGGCAGGGCGAGCGCATCGTCGACGTCGACCCCTCGACGGTCGCGGTCGACGGCCCCGTCTACGACCGTCCGGTCGCCTACCCGACGTGGATCGATGCCCTGCAGGCGGACGCCGCGGAGAACCTGCCGCGTGCGAACGACCCGGAGACGCTGCGCGAGCAGTTCCTCGCACTCGTCGCCTCGCCGAACCTGGCCGACACGAGCTGGATCACCAACCAGTACGACTACTTCGTGCTCGGCAACACCGCCCTGAGCTTCCCCGACGACGCCGGCATGATCCGCGTCGACGAGGAGTCGGGCCTCGGCTTCGCGATCTCGACCGACGCCAACGGCCGCTACTGCCAGCTCGACCCCTACGCCGGCGCGCAGCTGGCTCTGGCCGAGGCATACCGCAACGTCGCCGTCACCGGCGCAGTGCCGACCGCCATCACCGACTGCCTCAACTTCGGCTCTCCCGAGAACCCCGAGGTCATGTGGCAGTTCGGTCAGACGGTCGACGGCCTGGCCGACGGCTGCTATGAGCTCGGCACCCCGGTCACCGGCGGCAACGTCTCGTTCTACAACCAGACCGGCGACGTGCCGATCCACCCGACCCCGCTCGTGGGCGTGCTCGGGATCATCGACGACGTCTCGCGCCGCATCCCGTCCGGATGGCAGGACGAGGGTCAGAACATCTACCTGCTGGGCACCACCTCGACCGAGCTCTCGGGTTCGGCCTGGGCCGACGTGGTGCACGACCACCTCGGCGGACTGCCTCCGAAGGTCGACCTCGCGGGCGAGAAGCGCCTCGCAGGTCTGCTCTCGGCTGCCCGCGACGAGTGGCTGATCTCCTCGGCGCACGACCTCTCCGAGGGCGGCCTCGCGCAGTCCCTCGCCGAGGGCGTCATGCGCTTCGGCGTCGGCGCCCGCGTCTGGCTGAACGAGATCATCGAACGCGACGGAGTGGATGCTGCATCCGCCCTGTTCTCCGAGTCGACCGGCCGCGTGCTGGTGACCGTTCCGCGCGAGGACGACGTCAAGTTCCGCGGGCTCTGCGAGGGGCGCAACTACCCGGTGGCACGCATCGGCGTGACCGACACCGAACCGCAGCTCGAGGTGCAGGACGTCTTCACGATCTCGGCCGCCGAGCTGCGCGAGCGCTCACAGGCCACCCTCCCCTCGTACTTCGGTCCGACCGTCACGGAACAGGCCAGCGCATGAGCGACGTCAGCCGCCAGAGCCCGAACGAAGAGGACTACGGCGACCTGGGCGAGAAGCGCAACCGGCGCATCCGCATCATCGCCTGGACCGTCATCATCGCGCTCATCCTCGGCGGTGGCGGCGCGACCGTGATCACGCTGCTCCTCGGCTGACGCTCACTCGACCCGGCGCCGCCCGCACTCGACCGCTCCCTTCCCGAGGCGTACCCTCGGGCGGGAACGGAGGCAGCATGAGCATCCAGCCGGTTGACGTCGCCCGAGATGAAGACATCGAGGGGTATCTCCTCGGTTCGCCCGTGAGCATCATGCGCGAGTTCATCACGACACCGGGCCGAGCACCCCGCCTGCACCGGCATCCCTACGTCGAGACGTTCGTGATCCACCAGGGCCGCGCCCTGTTCACCGTCGGCGAGGAACAGGTGGTCGGCACGGGAGGGCAGATCCTCGTCGTCCCCGCGCTCGTCTCGCATCGCTTCGAGGTGCTCGACGGCGGCACGTACGAGGCCACGCACATCCACGCGAACGACCGCTTCGTCACAGAGTGGCTCGAGTAGTCGCAGTCGGGAGGACGTCGAGCGCTCAGCGCGTGAAGAGGTACCGGATCAGCTCGATGATCCCGTCGGGTCCGTGGCTCTCGCGGCCCAGCGATTCCACGATGATCGCACCCAGGATCGCCCGGCCGATCTGCGCGATCGGTGCATCTTCCGGCAGCTGACCGTCGCGGATGCCGCCGCGCAGCCGCTCGGACAGGTGCTGCTCGACGCCGAGGCTTCCGCCGAGGTGGGCACCGACCGCGGCATCTTCAGCGGCGGCCGCGACCAGCGACTGCAGCAACGCCTGGCCCTGCGGGGCCGCGAGGATTCCGAAGACCGACTGCAACCAGGTCTCGACGTCGGCGAACAGGTCACCCGTGTCTGGCACGTCGAAGTCCACCGGGATGAGGCGCCCGTCCACGAGGCAGTCGGCGATCAGCGCGCCGCGCGACGGCCACCAGCGGTAGATGGTCTGCTTGCCGACACCGGCTTCCTTGGCAATGCCCTCGATCGTGAGCCGGTCGTACCCCTGCGCATGGAACAGTCGCGAGGTCGCATCGAGGATCGCCTCGCGCGCCGCCGTGCTGCGCACGGGCCCGCTCCGATGCTCGTTGACCATGCACTCAGGATAGTCAAAGATCCCTAGACGAGACGTGCCGTATGATCTTCAAGTCTGAAGGAGACCACTGTGGCATCACTGCTCTACCGTCTGGGTTCGTTCGCTGCACGCAAGGCCTGGACGGTGATCGTCTCGTGGGTCCTGATCCTCGGCATCGGCGTCGGCGCCTTCCTCACCCTCGGCGGCACACTGAGCAACAGCTTCGACATCCCGGGCACCGCCTCCGGTGCGGTGATCGACGAGCTCGCCGACAAGCTGCCCGACACCGCCGGCGGCACGGGCACGGTCGTGTACAAGACCGAAGACGGATCGCCCTTCACCGAAGAGCAGAAGAAGGCCATCTCCGATCTCGCCGTGAGCGCCGAAGATCTCGACGGCGTCGCACGGGTGATCGATCCGTTCGACGCGCAGAAGCAGCAGGACGACCAGGCGCAGAAGCTCGCCGACGGCCAGACTCAGATCACCGACGGACGCACGCAGTTGGATGCCGCCCAGACGCAGCTCGACGCCGGCAGAGCACAGCTCAACGACGGCCTCACGCAGCTCACGGCGGCCCGCGCCCAGGCAGAGCAGTCCGGCGCCGGTTCCGCTCAGCTCGCAGCCCTCGATGCCCAGATCGCCGCCGTGAACGCACAGCTGGCCCAGGTCTCGGCGCAGAACGCACAGCTCGACGAGTCGCGCATCACGCTCGACGACAACGCCGACCAGGTGGAGCTGGGCGCGACGCTCCTCGACCTTGCCGACGGCATCGGGGTGGTCTCCGAAGACGGATCGACCGCCATCGTCAACATCTCGTTCGTCGATCCGCGCCTCGAGCTCTCCGAAGAGGTGAAGCAGGGCGCGATCGACCACTTCGAGTCCGCTCCGATCGACGGCGTCGAGGTCGACTTCGGCACCGACATCGCGCAGGGCGTCCCCGAGATCTTCGGCGTCGGCGAAGCTGTCGGGCTCGTGTTCGCCGCGATCGTCCTGATCGTGATGCTCGGCTCGCTCCTCGCCGCCGCCCTCCCGATCGTCACGGCCATCGTCGGCGTCGGGGTCGGCGTCACGGCATCCCTCGCCTTCTCCGGCGTGGTGAACATGGCCTCGGTGACCCCGGTGCTGGGCGTGATGCTCGGCCTCGCGGTCGGCATCGACTACTCGCTCTTCATCGTCAATCGACACCGAAAGCAGCTGCTCGCCGGCGTCCCGGTGCGCGAATCCATCGGCCTCGCCACGGGCACCTCCGGCACGGCCGTCGTGTTCGCCGGCACCACCGTGATCGTCGCACTGCTCGCCCTCAATGTGACCGGCGTTCCCTTCCTCGGCCTCATGGGCACGGTCGGCGCGGTCTGCGTCGCGGTCGCCGTGCTCGTCGCGATCACCCTCGCACCGGCGATTCTCGGACTCGTCGGCCCGCGCCTGCTCAGCCGTCGCGCCCGCGGCACGATCGGCCAGGAGCACGCTGCGGGCAAGCCCGTGAAGCGCATGTCGACCCTCCGCGCGATCGTCACCGCGCTCGTGAGCGTCGTCGCGCTGCTGATCATCGCGATCCCCGCGATGTCGATGCGGCTCGGACTGCCCGACGGATCGAGCGAGCCCAGCGACTCCACCAGCTACCGCGCCTTCCAGACCGTCGACGAGCAGTTCGGCGAAGGCGCGAACGGACCGCTCCTCGTCACCGCGACCCTCGACGACGCGGTCAGCGACGACGACCTGCTCTCCACGCAGGTCACGATCGCCCAGGCCATCGCGGATCAGGATGACGTGGTGGCGGTCGCGCCGATCGCAGCATCCGACGACAATACGCTTCTCGCGTTCCAGGTCGTGCCGAAGGAGGGCCCGAACAGCGCTTCGACCGAGAAGCTCGTGCAGGACCTCCGTGCGATGCCCGAGGTCGGCGACGGCATCACGCTCGGCGTCGCGGGCCAGGCGGCCATCAACATCGACATCTCCGAGGCACTGGCCGGAGTCCTGCCGCTGTACCTCGTGGTCGTGGTCGGACTCTCGCTCCTCATCATGATCGTGGTGTTCCGCTCGCTGCTCGTGCCGCTCATCGCGACAGGTGGGTTCGTGCTCTCGCTGTTCGCGACGTACGGCCTGATCGTGGCGGTGTTCCAGTTCGGCTGGGGTGCCGAGATCATCGGACTGCACAGCACCGGACCGATCCTGAGCTTCCTGCCCGTGATCCTCGTCGGCATCCTGTTCGGGCTCGCGATGGACTATCAGCTGTTCCTCGCCTCCGGCATGCGCGAGGCGTATGTGCACGGAGCCTCGGCGCGCGATGCCGTCGCCCAGGGCTTCCGCGCCGGACGCTCGGTCGTGATCGCCGCAGCCCTCATCATGGTGTCGGTGTTCGGCGGGTTCATCTTCTCGGAGTCGACGATCATCCGCTCGATCGGATTCGGCCTCGCGTTCGGCGTGCTGCTCGACGCGTTCGTGGTGCGGATGCTGCTGATGCCCGCGCTCATGCACCTGCTCGGACGCTCGGCCTGGTGGCTGCCACGCTGGCTCGACCGCATCCTGCCGAACGTCGACATGGAGGGTGCGGCGCTCGAACGCGACCACCCCGGGATGAAGGCCGTGGCCGTTCCGACCACGACCGATTCGGTGCCGACTACCCGGACCTCCGCCTAGCGGGGGCTCGGCAGCGCACCGCGTGAGGCGGAGGTCTCCGTGTCAGGAGGAGGGATTGGGCGGAAGCTTCCTCCCGACGCGGAGTTCTCCTCTTGACGCACAGTGCGACCCCACAGTGCGATCCTGACGGGCAGCGCGGCCCGGACGTCGGCGGCGCTGCCTAGAGTGGGCGCATGACCGCCGACGCCCGTGACCGCCTGCTCGCACTGCGCGCTCAGGCCGAGGCACGGGTGCAGGCGACGGCCGCGACGCTCGACGAGCTCACACACGACCGGGCGGGCTCGAACGACGACGACGAGCACGACCCCGAGGGCGTCACGCTGTCGTCGGAGTGGTCGCGGCTGACCGGGCTCGCCGAGGCCGCAGCATCCGAACTGCGTCAGGTCGACGATGCGCTGGCGAGGGTGGATGCGGGCACCTACGGGATCTGCGCCAACTGCGGGAAGCCGATCCCGGTCGGGCGCCTGGAGGCTCGACCGTTCGCCGAGTACTGCGTCGCCTGCGCCGAGGAGCTTGGGCACTGACCCCTGACGTGAGCGAGGATCACGAGTAGCATCCGCCCCATGCCCATCACACTCGAGAACGTCGGCATCGCCGTCCGCGACCTGGAAGCCACCATCTCTTTCTTCACCGACCTGGGCCTCACCGTGCTCGGGCGAGACGAGGTCAGCGGAGAGTGGGCGTCGACCGCGGTCGGGCTCGACGGCAACCACGCCAAGATCGCGGTGCTGCAGACGCCCGACGGGCACGGCCAGATCGAGCTGTTCGAGTACATCCACCCCGACGCGATCGAGACTGAGCCGACGCAGCCGAACGAGATCGGCATGCACCGCATCGCCTTCTCGGTCGACGACATCGACGAGTCACTCGCGATCGCCGCCCGCCACGGCTACCATCCGCTCCGCGGCGTCGCGAACTACCAGGACGTCTACAAGCTCACGTATCTGCGCGGCCCGAGCGGCATCGTCCTGATGCTCGCGCAAGACCTCACGAAGCGCTGACCATCCCGCGCCAGATCACCTCGATCGCGGCGCGCAACCGGGCCACGACCGCGGGATCGCTGATCCGGTCACCTCGCACCACGAGCTGGTAGTACGCGACGCCGGCGATGGCGTCGAAGCAGGCTTCGATGTCGAGGTCGGCACGCAGCTGGCCCCGTGCGATCCCCGTGCGGAGCGCGTTCTGCAGGGGTACCCGTCGTCGCGACACGTGCGACTCCCAGTAAGTCTTCTGCAGAGCACGATCAGCAATGACCAGGCGGATGCGCTGCCGGAACCGTTCCTCGGAGTATCCGGGCGCCGAGGGTGCGACGCCGTCCGACCCGAGCCCAAGACCGGCGAGCAGCACCTCGTGCAGGTCGGCATCGGCGGGGTACTCCGGCGGCACCTCGCGGCCGACGTCGAGCGCGGCCGCGATCAGGAGCGTGAGCGACGGCCAGCGCCGATACAGGGCCGCCCGACTCACCCCGCTGCGAGCCACCACCCGCGACACCGTGACCTCCTCGCCCGCGTCGATGATCTCGAGCGTCGCCGCGACGATCTGCCCGTCGATCTCCTCATCGCGCGGACGACCGGGGCGACGGCGAACCGCGGCCCCGGCATCCGTCGTCGTCGGTGTCACGCGCCCAGCGCCCGTTCACGCAGCCGGGCGATCGTGGCATCGGACAGCCCCGCGGCGCGCAGCGGCGTCAACGGGTCGCCGTGCTGTGCGCGGAGGGTGTCGAGCAGGCTGCGCATCGAGACGTCCATCGAGCCTTCGAGCAGGGAGGACGACTTGTCGAGAGCATCGGCGTCGAAACCCAGCGCCTTCCACATGGCGCCCATCACGGGGGCGGTACGCGCCATGATCGCGACCATGTTGTCTCCGGTGCGCGCGTAGTCGGTGACGATGTCGTCGTCTGCCGCGCCCAGCGCGAGCAGCAGCATGGCCGCGAGAACTCCCGTGCGATCGCGACCGGCGGCGCAGTGGAAGGCCGCAGCTCCCGGGGTGTGCGCGATCACGTTGAGCGCGATGACCAGCTGCGGCGCTGCGCTCTCGACCATGCGCTGGTACATCAGGCCCATGGCCTCGTGACTCAGCGCCGGCGCCTTCTCGCCCATCGACTCCCCCACATCCGCGATGAGCGGCAGGTGGTGGTACGCGACCGGATGCTCACCGAGAGGGCCGCGTCCCGTGACCGAGACCTCCAGCGGCGAGCGCAGGTCGATGATGGCGGTGAGGCCGCGGGCGACGAGTTCGTCTGCCACCTCCGTCGTCACGTACGCGAGGTCATCGGTGCGGATGGCGAGACCTTCGCGGAGCACGCCGCCGTCGATCGCGATGCCGCCGAGGTCGCGCAGATTGACCGGCGCGCTGAGGACGAGTTCGGTGCCGATGATGGTCATGTGATTCTCCTTCGGATGAGGGCGCTGCCCTGGTCGATCACCGTGACGAGCACGATGATGCAGATGATGATGGCGCTGAGGTGGCCGTAGTCGTACATGCGCATGGCCGTCGTCAACTCGAGGCCGATGCCGCCGGCGCCGACGAGACCGAGGATGGTCGCTCCTCGCACGTTCCCCTCGAACAGCAGCAGTGTGTACGAGGTGAGCAGCGGTGCGGCCTGCGGCAGGATTCCGTACTGGATGACCTGCCGCTTCGAGGCGCCGACCGCCTCCATCGCGACGACCGGTCCGCGGTCGACCTGCTCCATCGCCTCGGCGAAGATCTTGCCGATCGAGCCGATGGAGCCGAGCGTCATGGCCAGGATGCCGGCGAACGGACCGAGCCCGACCGCCGAGACGAACATGAGCGCGAACACCAGATCGGGCACCGAGCGGATGATGTTCATCACCCAGCGCGTCGGGTAGTACAGCCACTTCGGCGCGAGGGTGGATGTGGCCCCGAACGCGACGATCAGCGACAGCACCGCCCCGAGCACCGTGCCGACCACGGCCATCTGGAACGTCTCGAGCAGCAGCGCGAGGATGGTGCCGATCTTCGAGAAGTCGGGCGGGAAGAGGCGCGACAGGAACTCGCCCATGTTGATCGCGCCCTCGCCGAGCTTCACGAAGTTGAACTGGGCGCCGTTGAACGACCAGATCAGCACCAGCACGGCGATCGGCAGTCCGATCAGGAAGCGGGCGCGCGGCACCCGGAACGCCGACTCGAGGCGGGCGCGCTCCGCGGCGTCGAGCGCAGGACGGGCCGCGCGGTCGGTTCGCGGTTCAGTGGTCGTGGTCATCGCCGTGCTCCTCGTCGTCGTAAAGCGACTCGAGCGCCGCGGCATCCAGCTGCGAGGTCATGCCCGAGACGAGCATCTCGCCGTGCCGCAGCCCGACGATCCGGTCGCTGTGTGCGAGCGCGAGCGGCAGCACGTGCAGACTCACCAGCACGGGGATGCCGTCCTGTGTGGCGATCTCCCGCAGCAGGTCGAGCACAGAGCCCGCGAGCTTCGGATCGAGCGAGGCGACCGGCTCATCGGCGAGGATCACCTTCGGCTGCTGCATGAGCGCCCGGGCGATCGCGACCCGCTGCTTCTGCCCGCCCGAGAGCGAGCGCGCAGGAGCGGATGCCTTGTGGGCGATGCCGACCCGGTCGAGCAGCTCCAGCGCCCGCCGACGGTGTGCGGTCGAGAAGCCGCCGGCGAGGTTGATCGGCCCGGCGCCGTGCAGGGCTCCCGTGAGCACGTTGGTCATGACGCTGAGCCGTGGGATCAGGTTGAACTGCTGGAACACCTGCCCGACCTCGGAGCGGAGGGTCCGCAGTTCGCCACGGCCGAGGTTCGTGACGTCGTGCCCGGCCACCCGCACCGAGCCGGCCGCGATCGGCGCGAACCCGGTGAGGCTGCGCATCAACGTCGACTTGCCCGACCCCGAGGCACCGAGCAGGGCGACCATCTCGCCGGGGAAGAGGTCGAGGTCGACCCCGTCGAGCACAGTGTTCTCGTCATACGCGACCTGCAAGCCGCGGACGGTGACGAGCGGGAGCGCCTGCCGGAGCTCGGCTGTGGGGGTGCGCACCTCAGCGGGAGAAGCGTGGCGCGCGAGGCGCGGGGCGGACAGGGTCACTTGAGGTCCTTGAGCTCGACGCCGGCGACGGCCGCGATCTCGGCGAAGGACTGGAAGTCGGCACTCTTCGGGTCGACCGTCTGCGGGGCGGCCGCGAAGGCACCGTAAGCTCCGAGGCGCTCGGCGTTCGCGGGGGAGAACACCTCGGCGATGCCGTCCTGGATCACCTTGCGAGTCTCGGCGTCGAGCGACTGGCGGCCGAGGACGGCACCCTGGATGTCCATCGCTGGGCTCTCGCCGACTGCACGCCACTCGCCGTCGGCGAAGGGGAACATCGGGGCGCCGAGCTGCGTCAGCATGACGGCCGTGCACGCGGCATCCACCTGTCCCTGCTCCAGCGCCGCGAAGCTGCCCTCGTGGCCACCCGCGAAGATGGCCTCGTAGTCGGTGCCCTGCTCGAGACCTGCCTCGTGCAGCATGTAGACCGGCATGAAGTATCCGGAGCTGGAGGCCTGGTCGGCGAACGCGACGGTCTTGCCCGCGAGGTCTTCGACGCTCTGGATGGGGGAGTCCTCGAGCACCACGCAGGTCGAGACGGGCTTGCCGTCGCCCTGGAACGCGACCAGCGCATCCACCTCGCCGGTGTTGACGGCGAGCGCAGACGGGAACCCGCTCATGATGCCGATGTCGACGTGGTCGGCGCGGATGGCCTCGACGACGCTGAGGTAGTCGGGCACGTCGGTGATCTCGACGTCGCGACCGGTCGCCGCTTCCAGCAGCTCGGCGAACACCTCGATCGGGTTCTCGGCAGTGGGGTCTTCGCCGACAGGAATGGTGGCGATCGTGATGGGGGCGTCGGGATCAGCCGGGGCCGCCTCGGCGGTCGGGCTCTGGCAGGCGGAGAGAGCGAGGGCGGCGACGCCCAGGAGGCCGACGACGGGCAGGGTGAAGCGGCGCATGATGACCTTTCGGGAGGAAGACGTCTCGGTATTCCGAGAACATCGGTATTCCAACTCCCGAAGATGACAGGCAATTACGAGACCGCCGTACTCCGAATGGAACGCTACGTGAACGGACGGTGTCGGTGGCTAGCCCGCGACGACCTCCGCGATCGCCGCACCCAGCTCGGCCGTCGCGGCCGTGCCGCCGAGGTCGGGCGTGAACGGCGCAGCATCCGCTCCTCGTGCCAGCACGTCTTCGATCGCGGCGAGCACGGCGGCACCGGCATCCGCGTATCCGAGGTGTTCGAGCATCATGGCCCCGCACCAGATCTGGCCGATCGGGTTCGCGATGCCCTGGCCCGCGATGTCGGGCGCCGAGCCGTGCACGGGCTCGAACAGGCTCGGGAAGAGTCCTTCGGGGTTGATGTTGGCGCTCGGCGCGATGCCGATCGTGCCGGTGCAGGCAGGCCCCAGGTCGGAGAGGATGTCGCCGAAGAGGTTGCTCGCCACGACCACGTCGAACCAGTCCGGGTGCAGCACGAAGTTCGCGGTGAGGATGTCGATGTGGAACTGGTCGCGCGTCACCTCGGGGTAGTCGGCACCGACCGCGGCGACCCGCTCGTCCCAGTAGGGCATCGAGATCGAGATGCCGTTGCTCTTCGTCGCCGAGGTCAGATGCTTCGCGTCGCGCTTCTGCGCCAGGTCGTAGGCGTAGCGCAGCACCCGGTCGACACCGGTGCGGGTCATCACGGTCTCCTGCAGCACGAACTCGCGGTCGGTGCCCTCGAACATGCGCCCGCCGATCGAGGAGTACTCGCCCTCGGTGTTCTCACGCACCACGTAGAAGTCGATGTCGCCGGGCTCACGGCCGGCGAGCGGAGAGACCACTCCGGGCATGAGCCGCACCGGCCGTAGGTTCACGTACTGGTCGAAGGCCCGACGGAACTGGATCAGGCTCCCCCACAGGCTCACGTGGTCGGGCACGACGTCGGGCCAGCCGACCGCGCCGAAGAAGATCGCGTCGAATCCGCGCAGCGTCTCGAACCAGTCATCCGGCAGCATCTGTCCGTGCTTCTGCCAGTAGGCGGCGCTCGCGAAGTCGAACTCCTCGAACTCGAGCGCGATGTCGAAGCGGGCAGCCGCGGCCCGCAGCACACGCAGCCCCTCGGGCATGACCTCGGTGCCGATGCCGTCTCCGGCGATCACGGCGATGCGGTGGGTGGTGGTCATGGGGTTTCCTTCCGGGTGCCGGTCGTTCCGGTCGCAGTTGGTGCCGCCCGCCGGCCGATCCTGCGGCAGCAAGTGCGACCGGAACACAGGGGGGAGTCTGGGCCGGGGCGG
>NZ_PCPA01000003.1 GCF_002979515.1 Microbacterium sp. MYb54
GGTGGCGCGGGCGGGGGCGAGGGGGAGCGTGACCGTGAAGGTCGCACCCCCGCCCGGGGTCTCCGTCACATCGACGCCGCCGTGCAGTGCCTTCAGGATCGACGCCACGATCGCGAGCCCGAGACCTGAGCCACCGGTCTCACGTGCGCGTGAGGTGTCGGCACGCCAGAAGCGTTCGAAGATCTGCTCCCGGATCTGCGGGGGGATGCCTTCGCCATGATCGACGATCGCGATGCTCCCGGTGCCGCTGACCCTGTCGGAGTCGACGACGATCTCGATCGGACCGTCTTCGGGAGAGAACCGGCGGGCATTGCCCAGCAGATTCGTGACCACCTGGCGCACCTTGTTCTCTTCGCCGAGCACGATCGGTGGGGTGCGCACGGGAAGATCAGGCACCTCGGTGAAGTCGATGGCCGGCGCCTGTTCCGGCTGTCGGGGGCGTCGGCGGAGCCGTGAGAGCGCGGCACGCGACAGTCCTCGCGGCGCGGGGGGCGTCGGTTGCACTGGAGCCACCTCGTACACGGGGATCGTGGTCTTGCTGTCCGCGGTGCGGTCGATCACGGTCACCGTCCTGCCGGGGGCCGCGGCACGCAGGTCGAGGGCGGCATCCCTCGCGATCGGCCTCAGGTCGAGCGGCACGATCTCGGGCTCGCGTTCCTCATCCAGGCGCGCCAGGGCGAGGAGGTCTTCGACCAGGACGCCCATTCTGATGGCTTCCTTCTCGATGCGCTCCATGGCTCGCGCCGTGTCTTCCTCGCCCTTGATCGCGCCCATCCGGTACAGCTCCGCGTAGCCGCGGACGCTGACCAGGGGAGTTCGCAGTTCGTGGCTGGCATCGCCGATGAATCGCCGCATGTGCTGGACAGTGCGGTCGCGTTGCGCGAGCGAGCGGTCCACGCGGTCGAGCATCGTGTTGATCGCGGCGTTCAGGCGGCCGACTTCCGTGGTCGGTTCGAGGTCGGTGAGCCGCTGTCGGAAATCGCCGGCAGCGATCGACATCGCGGTGGCTTCGACCTGACCGAGTCTTCGGAACGTGAGGGTGACGAGTCCGCGGGTGAGGAGCGCGGCGATCAGGATGGTGATCAGGGCGATCGTGATGTAGATGCCGAAGTACTGGCTGATGATGCGATCGGCCGGAGCGAGCGGCAACGCGACCAGCTGGATGCGCAGGACGCCGCCCTCTCCCGGAACCACCGCGACAGCGGCGTGGAACACCTCGCCGTCAGCTCCCATCATCTCGAGGGGGATCTGATCGGTGTTGGCGGTCGCTTTCGCGAGGGAGTACTGAGCGGGGAACAGGGGTGCCTGGCCCGAGGTTCCCCGCGCGGTCGCACGAAGCTCGCCTGTCGCATCGTAGATGGCGAACGAGAAGTCGCGAGGCTGCTCCTCGCGTGGGGTGTAGGTGGTGACACCGTCGGCCGTCGCGGTGTCGAAGTAGCGCTCCACCAGATCGCTGGAGACCAGCGCGGGCAACTGCGCGTCGATGTTCGCGACGAGGGCGTTGCGAAGAATCGGCACCGTTCCGATACCCGCGACGAGCAGGCCGAGCGCGAGCACCGCGACCGTGACTCCGGTGACCTTCGCCCGAAGGCTGATGCGGCGCCACCAGCTGGTGACCGCATCGGGCTTGTGTGCCATGCGGCCCTCCCAGGTGCGGCGAATCCGCCGCGGGGCGGCGTCGGTGGTGGTGCGGCGGTCGTCAGACCGTCTTGCCGACCTTGAGCATGTAGCCGAAGCCCCGCTTGGTCTGGATCAGCGACTCCTCGGTGTGCGGGTCGATCTTGCGGCGGAGGTAGGAGATGTAGCTCTCGACGATGCCGGCGTCGCCGTTGAAGTCGTACTCCCACACGTGGTCGAGGATCTGGGCCTTCGACAGCACACGGTTCGGGTTGAGCATCAGGTAGCGCAGCAGCTTGAACTCGGTCGGGCTCAGCTCGATCGGCTCCTTGCCGACGTGGACGTCATGCGTGTCCTGGTCCATCGACAGCTCGCCGGCACGGATGACCGACTCTTCGTCGGCCTGCATCGTGCGGCGGAGGATCGCCTGCGCTCTGGCGACGATCTCGTCGAGGCTGAAGGGCTTGGTGACGTAGTCGTCACCGCCGGCGTTGAGGCCTTCGATCTTGTCCTCGGTGCCGTCCTTCGCCGTCAGGAAGAGGATCGGAGCGGTGAATCCTGCGCCGCGAAGGCGCTTGGTCACGCTGAACCCGTTCATGTCGGGGAGCATGACATCCAGGATGATGAGGTCTGGCTCCTCTTCGAGGACAGCCGAGATCGTTGCGGCGCCGTTGGCGACCGTCTTCACCTGGAATCCGGCGAAGCTGAGACCCGTCGAGAGCAGGTCGCGGATGTTGGGTTCGTCGTCGACGACCAGGATGCGCGGAGCAGTCATGTCCCCATTATGGTGACTTCGGCCATGTGGATGCTGACTATTGTGCGGAACGGCGTGGAGTCGACCGCTCGACAGCGGGTCACAGCTGGGTTCGTGCGGCATCCTGACGCAGAGATCCCCCCGCAGTCGGATGCGCTGCATAGCTGTGCACGGAAGGATCGATGCATGAGTTCGAACGAGGACGACACCGCCGCCCCCGCATCTGTCATCGCCCCCGTGGCGCCGCCGCGCGTCGAGCACATCGCCTACCACCGGCTGGCGCGCCTGCGGCCGCGCTATCGCTGGTGGCGGATGCTGCTGACGGGACTCCTCGCAGTAGCGCTCTACATCGGGATCCTGCTGGTCGTGCTCGTGCCGCTGATCATCGTGTCGATGTTCGTTCCGGCGTGGGGTGTCGAGACGCAGGCGCTCCTCACGACGCAGCAGTACTTCGACCTCGACCGTCCCTGGCTCCTGGTCGCCCTCGTGCTGCCACTGATCCTGATGATCCCCGCGCTGCTGCTGGCTTCGCGCATCGTCGAGGGCCGCGGGGTCGGTCTGCTCTCATCCGTCACCGGGAGACTGCGGATGGCATGGCTCGGGCAGAGTCTGCTGCTGGCGCTCGGGGTATTCATCGTCTACTTCGCCGTGGTGCTGGGATGGTCCGCTCTCAGCGGGGAGGCGGTGGCCGCAGACTTCTCCCACCCCCGGCTGTGGGTCATGGTGCTGCTGGTCCTGCTGCTCATCCCGTTCCAGGCAGCGGCCGAGGAGTATGTGTTCCGCGGGTACTTGATGCAGCTGGTCGGCAGCTGGCTTCGTCATCCGGCCTTCGCGATCCTCCTGCCCGTGCCGCTGTTCGTCCTCGGCCACGGGTACGACATCTGGGGCGCGGCGAGCGTGGGGTTGTTCGCGATCGTCGCCGCTTGGCTGACCTGGCGCACGGGCGGTCTGGAAGCTGCGATCTCGCTGCACATCGTCAACAACGTGCTGATCTTCTTGCTCGGCTCAGTAACCCTGGTCGACGCCAACGCGACCTCGGGAACACCCGTCGATCTGATCGGCTCGGCCCTTGCGATGATCGTCTACGCCGTGCTCGCCGACCGTTGGGCCGGAAAGCTCGGGATCGCACGGACAGCGCGCGCTGCGAGCGTCACGGGCGCAGCGAACGGTACCCATGATCTGGGTCGCGTTCTGCACGGCTGAGCGGTACGGCTGCGTCCCGCGTGCTCAGGCGGCGATCGCGTCGGAGTCCATGATCGTGTAGCTGTATCCCTGCTCGGCCAGGAACCGCTGGCGGTTCTGGGCGTAGTCCTGGTCGATCGTGTCACGGGCGACCAGCGTGTAGAAGCTCGCGGTGTGCCCCGACTGCTTCGGTCGCAGCAGACGGCCCAGACGCTGAGCCTCTTCCTGACGTGAACCGAAGGAACCGGACACCTGGATGGCGACGGACGCCTCCGGGAGGTCGATCGAGAAGTTCGCCACCTTCGAGACCACGAGCAGCGAGATGTCGCCCTCACGGAACGCACGGTACAGCTCTTCGCGCTCGTCGATCGGGGTGGCCCCCGTGATCTGGGGAGCGTTCAGGGCTGTCGACAGCGACTCCAGCTGATCGAGGTACTGTCCGATCACGAGGATGCGCTCGCCTTCGTGCTTCGCGATGAGCTCCCGCACGGCCTGGACCTTGGCGGGCGCGGAAGCCGCGAGCCGATAGCGTTCGTCGTCGGTCGCTGCGGCGTACTCGAGCCGGTCGCTCGGCGGAAGGTCGATGCGCACCTCGTAGCAGGCGGCGGGGGAGATGAAGCCCTGTGCCTCGATCTGCTTCCAGGGGGCGTCGAACCGCTTGGGTCCGATCAGGCTGAAGACGTCGCCTTCGCGCCCGTCCTCGCGCACCAGCGTCGCGGTGAGGCCGATGCGGCGTCGAGCCTGCAGATCGGCGGTGAGCTTGAACACCGGTGCCGGAAGCAGGTGCACCTCGTCGTAGACGATGAGGCCCCAGTCGAGAGCATCCAGCAGCGCCAGATGCGCGTACTCGCCCTTCCGCTTGGCCGTGAGGATCTGGTAGGTCGCGATCGTGACCGGCTTGACCTCTTTGGCCTGTCCCGAATACTCGCCGATCTCCTCGGGGGTGAGGCTGGTGCGCTTGAGCAGCTCGTCGCGCCACTGCCTCGCCGACACGGTGTTCGTGACGAGGATCAGCGTCGTCGTCTTGGTCGCGGCCATCGCGCCGGCGCCGACGATCGTCTTGCCTGCGCCACAGGGGAGCACAACGACGCCGGAGCCGTCTTTCGAGAAGGCGTCGACGGCATCCTGCTGGTAGGGGCGGATGTGCCAGCCGTCTTCGGCGAGGGCGATCTCGTGCGGGGTTCCCGGGGTGTACCCGGCGAGGTCTTCGGCAGGCCAGCCGATCTTCAGCAGTTCCTGCTTGATCTGCCCGCGCGCCCACGCGTCGACGACGAACGTCTCAGGCGAAGGGTGCCCGATGAGCAGCGGTTGGATGCGCTTGTTGTTCGCGACCTGCGCCAGGACAGCGGGGTCGGAAGACCGCAGGATCAGCGTTCCCTCGTCGTCGCGTTCGATCACCAGCCGCCCGTAGCGGTTCACGGTCTCACGCAGATCGACCGAGACTGACGGCGGAACGGGGAAGCGCGACCAGCGGTCGAGTGTCTCGAGCATGTCTTCGGCGGTGTGCCCCGCAGCCCGGGCGTTCCACAGCCCGAGGCGAGTGATCCGATACGTGTGGATGTGCTCGGGAGCGCGTTCCAGTTCGGCGAAGATCGCCAGCTCGTGACGGGCGCTCTCGGCGTCGGCGTGGGCGACTTCGAGCAGCACGGTGCGATCGCTCTGGACGATCAGTGGGCCATCAGACATAGCTCACCAGTTTAGCGGTCGGATGAGGGGCTCGGCCTACGGCGCGAGGATCGTCGCGTTCAGAATGCTCGACACCGGGAGCGTGCGCTCCACATCGGCAGCGCGGTCTCGTCCTCGAAGCCTGCCTCCGCCGATCCCGGTCGCTTCGAGCAGGAGCTCTCTGGTGGACCCGTCCGGCATCCCGACGGTGACCTGGAGAACGGACTTCGCCCGCACGGCGGCTTCGAGCTCTCGGTCGAGCCACGCGGCGTCGGCATCCGGCCCCTGGTGCGAGCGGAGCCGTGAGATCAGTGGCATGAGGTCGGTGGAATCCGCGCTCGGCATCGGGGCGGGGGGTGCCGGGTGCCTCTCGCGCACGGGGAGGGCGCCGTCGGCCCCCACGAGGGTCGCCGGATACCGTGCGTCGGTGAGTGCCCAGTAGACCGTCTCTCGGCTGACCCGGGTCGTGAGCGACTCGACGTGCGCGGTGAGTGCGAGCGGACGCAGCGACTGGTCCACCGCCATCGCTTGGATGAGGTGCGTGTCGGTGCTCTCGATCCGCGTACGACCGGTCTCCTCATCGGTGGAGACCCGGACCAGTCCGTGTCGCTGGGACGTCTGCGCGATCAGGTAGCTGAGGGGCTGGGGGATACCGGTGAGCGAGACGGAGGTCAGGAAGTCGAGGATCGATTGCTCGGTCTCACCTGCGACGAATGCATGCGCGACGGATTCCGAGGTGAAGCGATAGGAGGAGGCCTGGGCAGCGGACTCTCGGGCGGCGATCGTGCGCAGCCGCACATCCAGCGCGGGCTCCAGGGGGCCCGGTGCGATCGCCGTCAGGTCGTTCTGCAGGAAGATCCGGTCGACTTCGGTCGGCAGCAGCCGAACCAGGCTCGTGGCGTCGGCCTGTTCCCCTCGGCGCAGGCCAACAGCCCATTCGGGCTCGGTCCAGTCTTCAGCGATCAGGCCGAGGAGTCGGGCAGCCTCGTACAAGGTGCGCGAGCGGTCCGGCCACGCCGGGTCCCACGGGTGCGCGAGAGCCCACGCTTGCGGGGGGATCCATCCGCCGGAAGCCGAGCGGATGCCGCGCGGGAGCGCGTCGCGGAACGAGGTCGCCAGCAGCGACCATCGATCCCCGGCGGAGGAGCGCAGCCAGTCCTCCGCCGACTGACTCGAGCGCAGCCGGCGGTCTGCGGCGACGGCGAGTCCGGCTTGGAGCGCGACCGCGGCGAGGGTGTCGACGATCTCCGCGGCTACTCCCGCATCCGCGAGCTGACGCTTCTCACCTGCGCTGACGCCGCCGCCTGTGAGCAGTGCGAACGGACTCTCCCTGGCTATCAGGAGTAGATCCGCGAGGACGGCGACGGTGGTGAAAGCGCGCTCTGCGGCATGCGCCGACGCGGTCTCCGATGACGGGGACGCAGGGGTCTCCACGGGCGTAACGGGTGCTGCGCGTCCGGCGATCGCCGCCACCACTGGCGGGTAGGGCGTGCCGTCAGGCCGCAGCAGAGCGAGTGCCGTCAGCTGCTGCAGTTCGCGCCCGGTCGCTTCGCCCGACACCGCAGCTAGCAGCGCTGTGGCCTCGGACGCCGTCAGCGACGGGAGGACGCGACCCAGCGACACCGGATCCAGCAGTGCCTCAGCGGCATCGAAGAAGTCCTGCCACGCGGCATCCGGTCGCACGCTTCGTGCGCCGAGGAGGTGGCGGAGGTCATCGTCGCTCGCCGCGGCCAGCCAATCCGCCAGCGGTCGCGCGTGAGTGCTCATGGCAGAGGCCTCAGGAACGCGAAGACGCGCGGCCCTTTCGAATGAAGCTCATCGTCAGGAGCGCGATGATCATGAGGAAGGCGACCGGTAGGCCCCAGTACGGGATCGCTGCGATGACGGGCCACACACCCTCACCGAAGGAGGCCTGCCCCATCCCGAGCCAGGTTCCGATGATGATGGCGAAGAAGCACACCACGGATGCCGCGGCGATTCCGAGCGCGCCGAACGCCAGGATACGATCCAGCCGGCGGACGGGAACCTCCGGGTCAGAATTCTTCGTGCTCATCCGTCTCACCCTACTCGCACCGCGGCCTTCGGTTCCGCGCACCCCGCGACCGGTAGGCTGGAGGAACGCGCATGAGCGCGTCCACTGTTCTGCACATCGATATCAGCGAGGTTCTCCCATGCCCACCGGCAAGGTCAGGTTCTACGACGAAGACAAGGGTTTCGGCTTCATCGCCAGCGATGACGGCCAGGACGTCTTCCTGCACGCCTCCGCGATGCCAGCAGGCGCTGCGGTGAAGGCCGGTGCGCGCGTGGAGTTCGGCGTGGCCGATGGGAAGCGCGGCCTGCAGGCATTGTCGGTGCGTGTGCTCGAGGCGCCGCCGAGCCTGTCGAAGGCGAAGCGCAAGTCGGCAGACGACATGGCGATCATCGTCGAAGACCTGGTGAAGCTCCTCGACGGCATCGGCGGGGACCTGCGCCGTGGGCGCTACCCCTCCTCCGCACACGGCCGAAAGATCGCGGCCGTCCTACGCAAGGTCGCTGATGACCTCGAAGCCTGACGCCGACGCCCGTCTCGTCGACGCACACGACCTCGCGCTGGCTGCTCTGCGTGAGATCACGCCCGCGTCGACCGTCGGCCCTGCCGCCGGGTACCTCGCCGAAGAAGACGGCTCGGTCTCGCTGCGATTCGCGAACCGACTCCCCGGCTACCCCGGGTGGTACTGGACCGTGACGGTCGCCCGGGTGGACGACGAAGAGCCGACTGTGCTCGAAGTCGAGCTCCTTCCCGGAGACGGTGCACTCCTCGCCCCGGATTGGGTGCCGTGGGCCGAGCGTCTGGCGGACTATCGGGCGCACCAGGTCGAACTCGCCGAGGCAGCGGCTGCGGCCGATGACGGTGCGGCTGCTGGCGATGACGTCCTCGACGACGATGTTCTCGATGACGACGACGACGACGATGATGATGACGACTTGGACGACGGCGAGGCCGACATCCTGCACGCCGGCGATCTCGACGGTGTCGACATCGATGAACTCGACGACTCCGAAGACGACGAGTCCGAAGACGACGACGAAGACGCCGAAGACGACGACGCCGACGTCCTGGATGCGGACGCCGGCGAGGTCGACGAAGAGGAGTGACCTCCGGCGGTCAGCCGCCCAGGTTCTCCAGCACGTAGTCGATCGATCGGGTCAGCTGGCGCACATCGTCCGGCTCGATCGAGACGAACGTCGCCACGCGCAGCTGGTTGCGGCCGAGCTTGCGGTAGGGCTCCGTGTCGACGATGCCGTTGGCGCGGAGCGTCTTCGCGATCGCGGCGGCGTCGATGCTGTCGTCGAAGTCGATCGTCGCGACCACGGGAGAGCGGTGCGCCGCGTCGACGACGAACGGCGTCGCGACCGAGGAGGCCTCGGCCCAGTCGTACAGCACCGAGGACGACTCGGACGTGCGGGCCGCGGCCCAGGAGAGACCGCCGTTGTCGAGGATCCAGCTGAGCTGGCTGTCGAGCAGGTGCAGGGTCGTGAGGGCCGGAGTGTTGAGCGTCTGGTTGAGCCGCGAGTTGTCGACCGCGTTCTTCAGGCTCAGGAACTCCGGGATGTAGCGACCCGATGCCGCGATGCGCTCGATGCGCTCGATCGCGGCGGGGGAGACCGCGGCGAACCACAGGCCGCCGTCCGAGCCGAGGTTCTTCTGCGGTGCGAAGTAGTAGACGTCTGTCTGGGCCGCATCGAAGTCGATGCCGCCCGCAGCGCTGGTCGCATCGATGACGGTCAGAGCACCATCGGCATCGACGCGCTGGATCGGTGCCGCGACGCCGGTCGAGGTCTCGTTGTGAGGCCAGGCGTACACGTCGATGCCAGGAACGACCTCCGTGACGGTCAGGGAGCCCGGCTCGGCCTTGCGCACATCGGGCGCCTCGAGCCAGGGTGCTGCGGACGAGGCCGCGAACTTCCCGCCGAACTCGCCGAACACGAGGTTCTGGCTCCGCCGTTCGATGAGCCCGAAGGCTGCTGCGTCCCAGAATGCCGTGGAGCCGCCGTTGCCCACGAGGATCTCATACCCCTCGGGCACTCGGAACAGCGCGGCGAGCTGCTCTCGGATGCTGCCGACGAGGTTCTTCACCGGGGCCTGGCGGTGCGATGTGCCCAGGATCGTCGCTCCCGAGGAGATCAGCGCCTCGAGCTGCGCGGGGCGCACCTTCGAGGGACCGCAGCCGAAGCGGCCGTCAGCGGGCAGGAGGTCACGGGGAATCTCGATCGCCATGCGTCGATTCTAGGGGGCGCTCGGCATGTCGCCGGACCGGGAGCGGGTCCGATGTCGCCGCGGGAATGTAGGCTTGCCTAAGAACCTCGGAGGGCCTTCACATGACCGATCTGATCGACACCACGGAGATGTATCTCCGCACCATCCTCGAGCTCGAGGAAGAGAACATCGTGCCGCTGCGTGCGCGTATCTCCGAGCGTCTCGGTCATTCCGGGCCGACCGTCTCGCAGACCGTCGGCCGCATGGAGCGTGACGGTCTCGTCATCGTCTCGGAGGATCGCACGCTCGAGCTCACCGAGGCCGGGCGTCGCAAGGCTGTCGACGTGATGCGCAAGCACCGTCTCGCCGAGCGTCTGCTCTCCGACGTGATCGGGCTCGACTGGGCGTTCGTGCACGAAGAGGCATGCCGCTGGGAGCACGTGATGAGCGAGCAGGTGGAGCGCCGCCTGGTCGAACTGCTCGGGCACCCGACGGAGTCGCCCTATGGCAACCCCATTCCCGGGCTCGACCAGCTCGGCGACGTGCCCGCTCGTACGTTCGATGAAGGCGTCATCGGTCTCGTCCAGCGACTGAACGCGGCGGGCGAACCCGTCGAGGGGACCGTGCGTCGTCTCGCCGAGCCGGCGCAGGTCGACCCCGAGCTGCTCGAGCAGCTCCGCGACGCCGGAGTGGTTCCGGGTGCGCATGGCGACTTCCGCTTCAGCGAGGGCTACGTCCTCATCCAGATGGACGGCAAAGAGGATGGGCTTGAGCTCCCCGTAGAGCTGGCGTCGCATATCTTCCTGGTTGGTGAACCGGCCTGATCCGGCCTGAAATCCGGGTCTGACACCGGTGCGGAGGTGCGCGGTCGCGAGCTTCTGCGGCGATTGTCAGTTTCCTGGGGTGACATGATCGTTATCTTCCGGTAACCTCGGTCAGGTCGCCAGCGAAGAAGCCCGCTGGAGATGAACCCGCGAAGATTTGCCTTCCAGGCTCGTCGTCTTCACGGCAGGAACGCACAAAGTACCCGAGCTACATTCGTGCCACGAGAGCAGAGTGCCGACGAGCCAGCGCTACCCGAACAGCGCGAGGGCCCAGGAGGACCAAGTTTTGGCCGCAGACATCGAACAGCCCGCGAAGAAGACATCTGAAGACCGAGTACCCGCCCGCCGAGTAGGCGCGCGTATGAGTGCTCGAAAGGCTGTCAAGCCACTCCGATCCATTGCCATCTTCGGGGCCGTCGGTGCATTGGTCGCCGGAATCGCTCTGCCTGCTTTTGCCTCGTCGAAGCCGAGCGAAGCAGCCCCCACGACGGTGCAGCAGCTCGCAGCGGTCGACGCGCAGTCGCTCGTCGTCGCCTCGCAGGCCACCGCAGCACCGCTCGCTCGCGGCACGTTCAGCGCGACGACTCCCGAGGAGATCGCGAAGAAGAAGGCAGAAGAGGCGGCCGCCGCTGCTGCCAGCACCGCGACAGCTTCCACCTCCTCCCGGTTCAACACTGCCGGATACGCGCTGACATCTCCGGGCTCCGGCGAGGTGCGCTACCCGTTGCCGATGGGCTCGTGGAACGTCAGCCGCACGGTGGGCGGTGGGCACAACGGTGCCGACATGCTCGCCCCGGCCGGTACGCCGATCTACGCGGCCGCCGGCGGAGTCGTCCGCGCCTCTGCAGAGAGCATCGGCGGCTACGGTGTTGCCGTGATGCTCGACAGCGTCGTCGGTGGTCAGCGAGTGCAGACCACCTATGGTCACATGCTCTACAACTCGCGACAGGTGCAGACCGGTCAGACCGTCTCGGCGGGACAGTTGATCGGCTACGTCGGCAGCACCGGCCGCTCGACCGCCAACCACCTGCACTTCGAGGTCTGGATCAACGGCGGGCTCGTCGAGCCCATGTCGTGGCTCTCGGTCAACGCCGGCTGATCTTCGGACACGCCTCTTTCCATTCATCTGCTGTTTCGCCTTGCACACAGCGTGATGGGTTAGCCTGAACCCGTTGTCGTACAGGTGGGAGAGGCTGATGGAGCGAATACCGAGCATCCGAACCATGGATGCCCTCGGTCGTCACGTCCTTCTGCATAGCCCGCAGGGATGCCACGGCGTTGCCGTGCGCGAAAGGCGCTGTCTTTAGACGGCGCCTTTTTTCGTCCCCGCGATCGCTCTGCCTCCTGCACGACCTCGTGTGAGTCGAGAGTGCCGGGAAGCCGTCCCGGCGGATCGAGAGGATGACGAATGCGCACACTGGTCCTGAATGCCGGATACGAGCCGCTCGCGATCGTGTCGTTCAAGCGAGCCTTGGTGCTCGTGATGAATGACAAGGCGACCGTGATCGAACGCATGGAAGAAGACCCCGTCTGGGGCACCCATGGCGTCTACGATCGCCCGGCGGTGATAATCCTGGCCCGGTACGTCCGGGTGCCGACGAGCAGGCGTGCGCCGGTCACGCGTCGCGGTGTCCTCCGCCGAGACAATCACCGTTGCGGCTACTGCGGGAAGGCGGCATCCACGATCGATCATGTGCTGCCACGCTCGCGTGGGGGAGCGGACTCCTGGGAAAATCTCGTCGCCTGCTGCCTGCGCTGCAACAACGTCAAGAGCAACCGCACTCCGCAGGAGATGCGCTGGCAGCTTCGGTTCACCCCGCGCCCTCCGCACGGGACTGCCTGGACCGTGCGCGGAACCGAACGCAGCGATCCGCGATGGGAGCCGTACCTCGCACTGGCAGCCTGAGACGTGCAGAAGGGGAGCCACCCTCCGGGCGGCTCCCCTTCTGCACGTCGTGCCCGCGCTTCCGCCACCGGCCACTCCACGCGCCGCGACATCACGAGGCGAGGAACAGCCACCACGCAGGGCGGCCCGCGGAGCCTCGGACCGGCGGGGCCCGCTGACGGGGGCCTGAGACGTGCAGAAGGGGAGCCACCCTCCGGGCGGCTCCCCTTCTGCACGTCGTGCCCGCGACAGGATTCGAACCTGCGACCTGCCCTTTAGGAGAGGGCTGCTCTATCCCCTGAGCTACGAGGGCGCGCATCCAGTCTAAGCGACCGGGCGCGCGCCGCCCGTCTCAGTCCTCTCCGCGCCGCCACAGCTTGGATGGCCACCAGATGGCCTTTCCGATGTCATACGTCAGGGCGGGAACCAGCAGCGAACGGACGACGAACGTGTCCAGCAGCACCCCGAAGGCGACGATGAACGCCAGCTGCACGAGGAACAGGATCGGGATCACCGACAATGCGGCGAAGGTCGCGGCAAGGACGAGGCCTGCCGATGTGATGACCCCACCCGTGATCGACAGCCCCCGCAGTATCCCCTCTCTCGTGCCGTGAGCCTTCGACTCCTCGCGCACTCGCGTCATCAGGAAGATGTTGTAGTCGATGCCGAGTGCGACCAGGAACACGAACCCGAAGAGCGGAACGGCCGGGTCGGCACCCGGGAACGCGAAGATCCCGTTGAAGACGAGCGCCGACACTCCCATCGCCGTGCCGAAGGACAGCACCGTCGTCAGGATCAGCAGCACCGGCGCGAGGACGGAGCGCAGGAGCAGCATCAGGATGAACATGATCACGACGAGGATGACCGGGATGATGAGGTTCCGGTCGTGGATCGAGGCGTCGTTGGTGTCGATCGAGGTCGCGGTGACCCCGCCCACGAGTGCATCCAGTCCGTCGAGTTCGCTGCGGAGGTCGCGCACGGTGGATGCCGCGGCATCCGAGTCTGCGGCATCGGTGAGCGTGCCCTGAAGGAGCACGTCGCCATCGACCGTCGTCGGGTCGGGCACGGGCGTGCCGGGCGCGCCGACGGCGGTGATGCCGTCTGCGGTCACGGGAGCCGTGCCGCTGGGCGAGTCGGCGGCGGTGACCGAGACCGCATCGATGCCGTCGTTCGCGAGCAGGACGTCGGCGGCGTCCTGCAGCTCATCCTCGGCCACGACCACGTACACCGGGCTGCCGGATCCGCCGGGGAAGTGCTCGCCCAGCGCCACCTGACCGTCCCGCGCCTCGGAGGCGCCGAGCACCAGATCGGACTGCGGAATCCCGTCCGCATCGAGCTGGGTGATCCCCGCCGCTCCGACCAGGAGCACGAGGGTCGTGACGATCCAGATGGTCCGTGGGCGGCGCTTGATGAGGCCGGCGAGGCGCGCCCACAGCCCTGTCGTGCGCATACCGTGCTCGGAGGCGACGAGCTCCGGTTCGAAACGCGGACGTCGAGGCCAGAACACCGCGCGGCCGAAGAGCAGCAGCAGTGACGGGAGCAGGGTCAAAGCCGAGAGCATGGCGAACACGATGCCGATCGCCGCGACCGGGCCCAGGGTGCTGTTCGATTTCAGGTCGCTGAGCAGAAGGCACAGGAGCCCCGCGATCACCGTGCCGCCCGAGGCGACGATCGGCTCGACCGAGCCCTTCCAGGCCGAGAGGACCGCCGTGCCCTTGTCTTGCGAGACCCGCAGCTCCTCACGGAACCGAGCGACGAACAGCAGGGCGTAGTCGGTGGCGGCACCGATCACGAGGATGAAGAGGATGCCCTGCGTCTGGCCGCTGAGCAGCAGCACCTCGAACTTCGCGAGCCACCACACCACGAGGAGAGCTACGCAGAGTGCGAAGAGGCTCGTCGAGAGCACGACGAGCGGCAGCAGGAACGAGCGGTAGACGAGCACCAGGATGACCAGCACCGCGAGAAGCGCAACGCCGAGCAGCAGGCCGTCGATCCCAGCGAATCCGGCGACCAGGTCGGCGCTGAATCCGGCAGGTCCCGTGATGTAGACCGTGATCCCCTCAGGAACACCGGTGCGGAGCTCGTCTCCGAGTGCAGCGGTCGTGTCGGCGAGTTCGGCGTCGCTGTCGATCGGGATGAAGGCCTGGACCGCTCGCCCGTCGTCGGAGGGGAGCGCGGGCGAGACGTCGTCACCGACACCTTCCACATCCGGGGCGGCGGCGACCGCATCCGAGATCGCATCGAGCTGAGTCTGGGTGAGCTTCTCATCGGAGGTGAACACGGCGATGGCCGGGATCGAGTCGCTGTCGTTGAACTCGCCGAGCAGCTTCTGCACCTGGGTCGCGTCGGCGGATTCCGGCAGGTAGGTCGTCTGCTCGTTGGAGGAGACCTCGTCGACCTTGCCGAACAGCGGCCCGCCCAGCGACGCGCCCACCAGCCACACGAGGATCAGCGCCACAGGAAGAAGGACGCGGACCCAGGAGTGGCGCCGCGAACGTTCCCTGATGGGCGGAGTCGGCGTGGGGAGGGGGCGGGACATCGGGTTCCTCTCGGGAAGAAGCGGTTCGGGAGTCAGGAGGTCCACGCGAGGATGAGGATCATCGTCGCGAGGAAACCGGCGAAGTAGTTCAGGGCGATGAATCGTCGCCAGGCGCGGTTCGTGGATGCGGAGTTCTCATCCGTCACGTTCCACCAGGGGGCGGCGTTCACGAGGTACGGCACTGCGAGGGCCGCGGCGAGCGGGCCCGGCCACGGAGTCAGGAGCATCGCCGCTCCCGCGATGGCCCAGAGCGAGAGCGACAGACGTACAGTCGTCCGCGCTCCGATGACGGTTGCAATCGAGGAGATCCCGGCTTCACGGTCGGGGCCGATGTCCTGCACGGCCCCGAAGGCATGAGCCGCCATGCCCCAGAGGAAGAAAGCGCCGAGTGTGAGGACCGTGCCGGTCGTGACCGGCGCTCCGACCAGGGCGAGTCCTACGATCGCGGGGCTCACGAAATGGGTGCTCGAGGTGACGGAGTCGAGGAAGGGGCGTTCCTTGAACCGGAGGACGGGAGCGGAGTAGGCGATCACTGCGAAGACACTGACCGCCAGCCAGAACCAGGATGCCGGGTTGCCGACGATCACGAGATAGACGAGGAAGGGGACGTTCGTCGCCGCTGCCGCCCACAGCGTCGCCCGGTGGATGCGGGGAGCCAGGAGCGCGCCCTCGATCCCGCCCTTGCGCGGGTTCGCCAGATCGGAGGCGTAGTCGAAGACGTCGTTGATCCCGTACATCGCGAGGTTGTACGGGATGAGGAAGTACAGGGTGCCGATCACGAGCGTGATGTCGATCTCGCGCGTGCTGAGGAGGTACGCGGCGGCGAATGGGAAGGCGGTGTTGATCCAGCTGATCGGTCTCGACGACAACACGATCTGAGCGAGGTCGCGCCCGAGTGAGTGCGTCGGGGAGGAGGCGGCGCTCATCCGAGGTCCTCGTCGTCGATGGATCGGCGATCACGCGCTCGCCGTGCGCGCATCGCCGTCCACACGGCCGGAAGCAGCAGCGCACCCGCGAGCGGATAGGCGAAGTCCTCGATCGGAGCCAGACCGATGTGCAGTCCGAGCAGCGGATCCTGCGCGTAGTGGAAGAGGCCACTCGCGATCATCACGGTGTCGAATGCCGCGGTGAGCAGGAAGAGCACGAGCGCGGTCAGCAGTACTGCGCCGGGACGTGGTCCCTGTCGGCGTGATGCGAGCGCGAGCCCGACACCGCCCAGTACCGCGACGACGAGGAAACAGGCGGAGAGCTGGATGTACGTCACGGACGATCACCCTTCGTACGGTGCTGGTCACGGACCCGGGAGAGGATACGCGCCGAGCCGGTGTAGATCACCATCGTGCACACCACGAGGAAGAGCAGGAACACCGGCTCCTCGAGCGGCAGCTCGGGCGCCAGCACGATTCCGGTCGCGATCGCGGCGTCACCGCGGAGGAAGATGCCGTTGGCGATGCCCGCGATGTCCCACACGAGGAAGAAGGCGAGACCGACGGCCGTCACGACCAGGGCCGACACCGCGTCACGCCAGAAGAAGAGGCGGAAACGCCAGTCCAGCAGCAGCATGCAGCCCAGTGACAGCAGGAGGGCGATCAGGTAGAGCGCGCCCATCAGGACGTCTCCGTCCCGACAACCGACCGCGCGGGAACGGGAAGAGGGCCGGGGGAATGATCGCCGCGGATGCGCTTGAGGACGATCTCGGCGCTGATCAGACACATCGGAACCCCGACACCCGGCGCAGTCGTGGCGCCGGCGTAGAAGAGGCCTCGCACGCGCTTGGACGCGTTCTGCGCGCGGAACATGGCGCTCTGCGTGAGGATGTGTGCGGGCCCCAGCATTCCGCCCCGCCAGGAGCGGTAGTCGTCGCGGAAGTCCGCCGGTCCCTTCGTCTCTCGCACGACGATGCGTTCGCGGAGGTCGGGGACTCCGGCCCAGGTCGAGATCTGGTCGATGGCGGCGTCGGCCGCACGCTCGATCTCGGGCGACCCCGCGCCATCGGATCCGCCGTGGCCGAGAGCGACATCCGCCGGTACAGGGACGAGGACGAAGAGGTTCTCGTGGTCGGCCGGAGCGACATCGGGATCCGTCGCGCTCGGCCTGCACACGTAGGTCGATGCCGGGGCCGGGACAGACGGTGACGGCCCGAAGATCGCATCGAAGTTCGCGTCCCAGTCATCGGTGAAGAACAGGGAATGGTGCGGGAGCTCGGGGAGCGCCCCGCGAACCCCGAGCATCAGGAGCACACCGCCCGGGCCGCTGGTGCGCCGTGCCCACCAGGACTCCGGATAGGTCTGCAGAGATCGAGGAAGAAGCGCCGTCTCGGTGTGGTGCAGGTCTGCTGCCGAGACCACTATGTCTGCGCTCTCGACGTGCGAGGTGCCTGAGCCGTCGACCCAGCCCACACCCGTGACCCTCGTGTCGCCATCCGCGTCCTGGGTGCGGATGCCGGTCACATCGGCGCCGGTCACGATCCGAGCGCCCGCATCGAGGGCGAGCGCCTCGACCCGCTCGACCACGCGCCAGAAGCCGCCCTGCGGATAGCTGACGCCCTGATCGAGGTCGAGTGCGCTCATCAGGTGGTACATCGCCGGCGCGGTTCGCGGATCGGTGCCGAGGAACACCGCCGGATAGCCGAGGATCTGGCGCACGACCGGGTGCCGGAAGCGTCGTGCGGCGAAGGACTGAAGACGCGTGCCGAGCAGCGCGGCCAGACGCGGCAACGCCCGAAGAACCTCCGGGGCGAGGAGCGACCGTATCCGGGTGAACGGGTTGTAGAGGAAGTACTTCTGCGCCATCACGTCGGCGTGATGTGCGGAGTCGAGGTAGTTGTCGAGGGTTCGTGTGGAACCCGGCTCCAGGGACTCGAACATCTGGGTCACCCGATCCCGGCCGGCGGGAACGGTCACCGAGTCGGCCGCGGCGTCTGCCCTCTTCGAAGCGCTGAACACGCGGTACCCGGGGTCGAGGCGCGTGAGGTCGAGCTGCTCTTCGGTCGTGGTGCCCATCATCGCGAAGAAGTGGTCGAAGACTTCGGGCATCAGGTACCAGGAGGGACCGGAGTCGAAGCGGAAACCGTCGCGCTCGATCGTTCCCGCCCGTCCGCCGACGCGGTCGTTCTTCTCGAGGACGACGACCTCGTGTCCGTCCCGCGCGAGCAGACCCGCAGTCGCGAGACCGGCGACGCCGGCGCCGATGACCACAACCCGGCTCATCGGTCGCGTTCCATCGCCGTGACGACGAGTGCCCGAGCGGCGAGTGCCGCCTTGATCGGATCGGGGACGCGCACGCGTCGGTGGTAGAGAACGTCGGCGGGAGTCTTGGCCACGCGACGGGTGAGCGCGTCGAACAGCGACAGTGCGCTGCGCACAGCTGCACGTGAATCCTTCGGCAGCAGCGGGATAGCGGTGCGGGCCTCGGCCAGCTGCTGGAAGATGGTGTCGACCCAGGCATCGCGGTCGGCATCCGTCAGGCGGTCGGAACCGCCGAGATAGCCGCGGTGCAGGCGGTCGGTGTCATCGGCGAGGTCGCGGAGGAAGTTCACGTTCTGGAAGGCGGCGCCGAGCTGGCGTGCACCGCGTCGCATCGTCTCGACGTCGGCCGGCGTGCGTTCGGTTCCGCGCACGAACACCTGCAGGCACATGAGCCCCACGACTTCGGCCGAGCCGTAGACGTAGGTGGCGTGTGCGTCGGCGTCGTACGCGGCGAAGCCGGCATCGCCCGAGATATCGGCGCGCATCGAATCGAAGAAGGGCCGGGTGAGGTCTTCGCCGATACCGCATTCACGCGCAGTGCGTGCGAATGCATGCAGGATCAGGTCGCTGCTGTATCCGCTGCGCATCGAGCGATGCGTCTCGGCGACGTACGAGTCGAGCGCTGCCGATTGGGCTGCGACGTCGAGGCCCGCCTCCGCGGCTACGCCGTCGACGATCTCATCAGCGATGCGCACCATCGCGTAGACGTTGCGGATGTGCTGTCGATGGCGCTTTCCGAGAAGGCGCGTGGCGAGCCCGAATGATGTCGAGTAGGTGCGGATGACGTCGGTCGTCGCGATCTCCGCAGTCCGGTTGAAGCGGCGGAGCGCCGTGTGGTCGGTGCGGTCGGATGGGTCCGCGCTCATCGGCTGCGGCCTTCGACGCGGGCGATCAGCCCATGGATGGCGTGCCCGGCCGCTCCCGGGAGCACGCCCTCGGTCTCGGCCTCCTCGAGAGCGGTGGTCGCTGCATCGAGATGCTCCTGCACGAGACCGCGAACGAAGCTCTCCGAGCCGCACTCGCGCAGTCGGTCCCGGGCATCCGCACCATCGGTCGGGCCGAGATCGGAACGGCCGAAGTGCAGTTCGATGCTGTCCCAGTGGCTCGTCATGCGGGCATATGCGATGATCGCGGTCTCCTTGCCCTCGCGGAGATCGGAGAAGGCGTCCTTGCCGTGCTCGTCAGGGTCGCCGAAGACGGAGAACAGGTCATCCTGCAGCTGATAGGCCAGGCCGAGGTGTCGGCCGATCGTGGCGAGCCGTTCCTCAGCCGCGGAAGATGAACCGATGAGCACCGCTGCTGCACGCAGAGGGAGGACGAAGGAGTAGGTCGACGTCTTGTAGGCGCTCGTCGACAGGATCGTTCGCAGGTCAGGGGCGATGATGCCATCACTCAGCGCGACGTCGGCGTGCTCACCTGCCACGGTCTCGAAGATCGTCTGCTCCAGCAGCGAGAGGAGACGCTCGCGTGCCTCGGCCGCGATGTCGGTGCGAGCGAATCCCAGCACGGCCGACGACAGCAGCAGATCCCCGAGGAGGATCGCACTCGAGCGAGCCCAGTGCAGAGCAGGCTCGCTCGGCTCCGCGGGGCGTCCTGCCACGAGTGCGCCGATCAGGTTCGGTCGACGTCGTCTCGTCAGATCTCCGTCGATGACATCGTCGTGCAGCAGGAACGCGAAATGGAGAAGTTCGACGTGGGCGGCCACATCGATCGCGCGGCGGATCTCGTCGGCCGAGAGCGGCGTGGGCGCCAGCGCAGTCACGAGATCCACGAGCAGCCGCGGACGGATGAGCTTGCCTCCGAGCGCGTGCTCCGCGGCTGCCTGCCAGAGCTCTACGAACTCGCTCCCATACCGCTCTGCTGCGACGCTCCGTTCCGAGAAGCGGCGTCGAAGTGCCTCTTCGATCCGGGTTCCGAGTGCTTCCTCGGTCGTCGTGGCTTCCATCGCTCAGACCTCGCCGAGCCGTCGCAGCAGCGGAAGCTGCTCGACGAGCCAGGGGCTGAACGCGTACGGTGCGTGCGTGACGGCCTCGATGAGCCCGTCGACGTCGACCCACGTCCACTCGGACACCTCGTCGGAGTTGGCGGTCGGCTGACCGTCGATGATCGCGACGTGCACCGGGCAGACCTCGTTCTCGACGATGCCGCTCGCATCCACGGCGCGATAGCGATACCCGGGGAGAGAGAGGCGCAGGTCGGCGAGCCGGATGCCGAGCTCATCCACACCATGGCGACGCACGGCATCGGCCATCTCCTCACCGGGCCGTGGGTGCCCGCAGAAGCTGTTCGTCCACACGCCCGGCCAGGTCTTCTTCGCCAGCGCGCGGCGGGTCAGAAGAAGCCGGCCCTGAGAATCGAGGACGTAGCAGGAGAAGGCCAGATGCAGGGGAGTCTCGCTCGTATGGACTTCGCTCTTCGGCAGTGTGCCGACGGCAGTCCCGTCTTCGGCGAGGAGGGTCACGTCGTCCATGGGATCCCCTTGTCTCGAACCTCTCACAATTAGCTAACTTGGTGAGTAGTCAACTTAGCATGAAACTGTTGGTGTGTAACATGATCGCATGGACACGGAGCCCGGCACCACCCCGCGAGCGGGCGCGAAGGAATCGCCCCCCGCCGTGGAGGGGGGATCGAGTCGGACGGCTGACGCTCCGGACGGCCTTATCCACGCAGCCATCTACGATGTCGAGGCCAGCGATCCTCGTAGCACGCTGATCGATCGGACCGGGGTCCCGCCGGAGGAACTGAGACAGATCGCTCGGCTCATGGAGTCGCTCGCGGGCCTTCGCGAGGCGGAGCAGACTCTCTCACAGGCTTCCCGGCGATACATGCGCCTGAACGAGACCGACATGCGTGCGCTGCACTACCTGATCGTGTGCGCGAACCGCGACCTGGTGGCGACGCCCGGCGGGATCGCCCACCACCTCGGCGTCTCGACCGCCGCCACCACCAAGCTCCTCGACAGGCTGGAGCAGGGCGGGCACATCAAAAGGGCCCCGCATCCGACCGATCGCCGGGCGCTGCAGATAAGCATCACTTCGGAAACCCGGCACGCGGCTATGGAGACCGTCGGTCGTCAGCAGGCCAAACGCTTCTATGCCGCCGCGCGGCTTACGCCAGCCGAGCGGGATGTCGTTATCCGATTCCTCACGGATATGACGGAGGAGATCACCCTGCGCGACGAACCGTGGCTGCAGGAGAGCGCGGAATAGTCTTCAACCGGAGCAGGCTCCGGGCTGAGATCAATGTGCTGCGCTGTATGCATCCAGGATCGCTGCAGGAATGCGACCACGCTCGGAGAGGGTGTGACCGTTCTCGTTAGCCCATGCACGGATGGCAGCGACTTCGGGGTTTCGTGCCTGACGCTTGCGCGGCGCTGATGTGCGCGACGTGCTGGAAGAGCCAGCCCGTCGTCCCCCGGAGATATAGGGCTCGAGCGCCTTGCGCAATTCGTCGGCGTGCGCCGAATTCAGATCGATCTCATAGGCGGCGCCATTGAGCGAGAAATGCACGGTCTCGCCCTCGCCGATTTCCAGGATGCTGCCGTCGATGTCGTCGACCAGCTGATGCACAATTCGTCTCGCCATGGATGCGACTTTACTCCCCGATGCGAAATGCGACAAGGTGAGAATGACGCGATGTGACAATTCAATCCAGCGGATTCAGGGGAGAACTCCCGCGCGACGTGCCCTGGCGACGGCGGCGTGGCGGGTGGAAGCATCCAATTTCGACATGGCCGTGCCCAGATATGCCTTGACCGTGCCTTCGCGCAGGCCGAGCTGTGTCGCGATCTGCGCGTTGGTCGAGCCCAACGCAGCGCAGGCGAGCACGTCGGTCTCGCGAGGGGAGAGGCGGATGGTCGGCACCGGGCCCGTCGTAGGCGGGGTCGCCTCGCCGGCGAGCACCATGAGCCGTCTTTCGACCTGTGCGATCCGAGCGCGGATATCGACGTCATCCACGGAGGCCGCGATGCTGCGCAGCTCTGCGAAGCTCTCCCGCAATTCTTCGCGCTGCGCCGGTGCGACGACGTCACCTCCGGGCGGGGTGGCATGCAGGCGTCGCTGCACTTCGTCGCGGATACGCAGTTCGTCGGCGACCGACTGCGCCACCTGCATGGCAGGCGCTGTGGTCACGCCGCCGACCTGCTCTTCTTCCCACCCGCCTGCGTAGAGGACTCCACGGGAGCGCCCCTGGACGATGATCGGAAGTGCGAGAAGTGTGCGCAACCCCTCGCCGAGGACGAATACGTCGTAGTCGTGCGTGATCTGCTGGGATGAGCCGTAGTCGCTCGTCATCCGGGGCCGGAGCTCCATCATCGCCCGTCCGCCGAGTCCGCGTTCCGGCCGTACCCGCAGCCCGTCCAGCGATCGGGTTCGTGCGCCGACGATGCTCGTGACGCTCACGACGCCTTCTTCGATGAGGCCGCCGAAGGCGACGGGGAAGCGTGTACGCCTGGCGAGCTCGCGCACGGCGTTGGCGACGAGGTCCGCCTCGGATTCGCGGGTGACGGGTGAGCTCACGACTACCTACTTCCGGGGCGACGACGCAGTTCCCCGTTTCGTAGCGTCGACGATATCACTCGCGCGGTCCAGCCGTGCGTGGACCCGGCGGCCTACTCGCCGGGTCCACGCCGTCGTGCCGCTCAGCCTGCCTCGAGGTCGAGGAGGAACTGCTTGCGCTCGGGGTGTGCGCCGTATTGCCCTGCGCTGCCGTCCGATCGCACGACACGATGTACCGGGACGATGATCGAGAACGGGGTGATGCGGCATGCGGTTCCGACGGCGCGCGCCGCGCCGGGGTGGCCGGCGAGGATCGCAACCTCCCCGTAGCTCATCGTCTCTCCCCATTCGATGCCGCAGATCGTCTGAAGCGCGTTCAGGGCGAATCCGTCGACGAGCTGCCAGTCGAGTCGCAGATGTTCCTCGAAATGCACCTGCTCGCCGTCGAAGTATTCGGCGAGAAGGTGGGCCAGTTCGTCTGCGGCTCCGGGATCGGGCTCCGGTACCGCCCGGAGCTGCCGCGACACACCTTCGAGCAGCCATGGCACGTGAGGGTCTTCGGATTCGGACAGGTCGAAGCGCACGATGCCCTCGTCGGAGAACACCGCGAGTGCATCGCCGAACGGGGTCGGAGCGAAGTCGTAGCGGAAGGTCATGCCACCATCCTGACCGTACTGGTCGACGTCAGAGCTCGTGCTGACCGCGGCGGGTGGAGAACGCGAGTGGGCGGGGCGCAGGGCAGGAAGAGTGCGGATCACCCCTCGGAGGGCGGAAATTCGGCGGAAACCCGCCCGGGATACTCCGTCTCGCCCTGTCGCGCGCCTAGGGTGTCTATGTGTGGCGACGTGAAGACAAGTCTGCGGATGACACAGCGGTGGATGCTGCTGTGTCGATCAGCGATCTGCACGGGACCACGACCGGCATCGATATAGCGCACGCCGCCGAAGCGGAACGCACCCGGCTGAGGGCGGAGGCAGCGGACCTCGGTGGCCCCTCTCCGCTGGTCAGCTTCCGCGACAGCCCGGAGTCGGGAATCGACATCTCCAAGGCGCACCCCGGCAGTCTCCCGCAGTTCATCACAGGGAAGTCGACGCTTCTGTCGAACCTCTACCGCGACGAAGTGGGGCTGCGTACGGCGCGACTCGCTGCGGAGCGGATCACCGCGAAGAACACCGAACTGCGCACCGTCCGTGGCATCGAGGCGGTGCATCTCGCTGTCGGCGTCGCGCGATGGCGCATCGGGGGAGCGGGGTTCTCCGCGCCGGTGCTGCTGCGCCCGCTCGCGATCCGACGCCATCACTCTGATTTCGAGCTCAAGCTCCAGGGCACCTTCGAGGTCAACCCTGAACTCGTGCGGATCGCGCGCGACCACTTCGGGCTCACGATCGATGCGGCAGCCCTTGCGGCTCTCGCCTACGACGGCGGCATCTTCAAGCCGCAACCCGTGATCGACAGCCTGCGCGGGATGACGCGCTCGATCGACACGTTCTCGGTTGAGCCGCGCCTGGTCGTGTCGACCTTCGCCGATGTGTCGGGTGTCATGTCCCGCGACGGTGGGAGCCTCGACCACCCGGTCCTGAACGCGCTCGGCGGTCATGTGGGCGACCGCGAGCGGGTGACCGCGCCGCGGGCCACGCCGCATCACACCGGCCCCGACGATCGTGCCCCGGCCTCCGACAACCTCCTTCTCGATGCGGATGCCGAGCAGGAGGCTGTGCTGGCCCGCATCGCCGCCGGTCATTCACTGACCGTCGCGACTCTTCCCGGTACCGGTGGAACACAGACCGTCATCAATGCGCTCGGCGAGCTGGTTCGCGGGGGCAAGCGCGTCCTGGTGGTTTCGGCACGCCGTTCCACGTTGGACGGGGTGCGCCATCGTCTTGCCGGGATCGGGCTCGACAGCCTCGCGATCTCTCCCGCGACCGTGCGCCGGGATCTGGTCAGGGCGATCGGTCGCAACGAGAAGGCCACCGCTCCCAAGGTCGGCGAGGTCGACGACGCTCTCGTGCGACTGCGAACGGTGCTCCGAGACTACCGACAGGCTCTCACGGCCCCCGTCGCCGGTATGGATGCTTCGGTTCTCGAAGCGACGCGACAGCTCACCAGGCTCGCCTCCCTCCCGGTTCCCCCGTCTACGACGGCACGGCTCGGCGTCGATGCGCTCCGCCGCCTCGCTGTCGACCGTACTGAGGCTGCGGAGGCGCTCGCGCAGGCTGCCCGTCTCGGTGAGTTCCGCTTCGGTCCCGATGACTCGCCCTGGTACGGGGTGACCTTCTCGAGCACCGAGGCGGCACGCGCGGCCCATGAACTGGCCGGTCGACTGCATTCGAACAGCGTGCCCGCCCTCCTGGAACGCGGCTACGAGCTCATCGCGCAGACCCACATGCGGCCGTTCGCGACCATCGACGAGCTCGGCGAGTACCTGCGGCTGCTACAGGGGATCCGCGACTCGCTCGATCGGTTCAGTCCCACGGTCTTCGAGCGTCCGCTCGGCGAGCTCATCCAAGCGCACGGTTCGCGCCGAGATGCGCCGGGTCTTTCGGGAGCGAACAGGCGGCGCCTGCGGCGTCTCGCGAAGGAGTACGTCCGCCCCGGCGTCCACGTCACCGAGATGCACGAGGCACTGCTGCGGATCCAGACTCAGCGCACGCAGTGGCAGCGCTGTGTCGAGGCCGGCGTCGCACCCGAGATTCCACTCGGTCTGGCGGATGTATACGTGGCCTGGCAGCGCGTCGAGGCCGAGCTCGCCGAACTCGATGTGGCTCTCGGACGCCGTGAACCGCTGGCCTCGCTGCCGGTGGCGCGACTCGTGCGCACCCTCGCGGGTCTCGCCGCCAAGTCGGACGTCTTCGAGAACCTCGTCGAACGCGCGCAGCTGCGCGACCGGCTCGCACTCCTCGGACTGGAGCCTCTTCTCACCGAGCTCTCGGTGCGCCATGTCTCGGAGTCGCAGGTCGGCGAGGAGCTCGAGTTCGCCTGGTGGCAGTCGCTCCTCGAACGCGCGCTGCAGGACAACCGCGCTCTCCTCGGCGCGAACACCGCCGTCGTCGACCGCCTCGAGCGGGACTTCCGGCTGGTCGATGAGGCGCATGCCGCGATGGCGGGCCCGTTGCTCGCGTGGCAACTGGCCAACCAGTGGCGGATCGCGATCGTGGACGAGCCTCAGCAGTCGCAGCACCTCCGCCGCGCGCTGACCCAGCCCACCACCACGACGGCGCAGGTCGTCAGCTCCGCTCCCACGCTCGTCGACGTGCTCGCGCCCGTCTGGATCTCCTCGCCGTACCTGGTGCCGGAGATCCCCGACTCCGTGGAGTTCGACACCGTGCTCCTGGTCGACGCCGCGGCGATCAACCTCGCGGAGGCTGCGCCTGCGATCCGGCGGGCACGCCAGATCGTGGCTTTCGGCGACCCCGTGACCCAGCGCCCGACTCCTTTCCGCATCGCGGTGGACCCTGCGGAGTCGTGGGAGGCCGAGGTGCCGTTCGACGACGTCTCGGCCTTCGAGCGGCTGTCCGAACTCCTGCCGGTGATGACCCTCACGCGCAGCTACCGCGCGGGTGGAGAAGACCTGGCCGAGCTCATCAACGACGCGTTCTACGGCGGCGAGATCGTCTCGCTTCCCTGGGCGGGCTCGTACCTCGGTCGTGGCAGCCTCACGGTCGATTACGTCGAGGGCGGCACCGGTGCACCCGACCCGATCTCGGGCGCAGTCGAGAGCCCCGATGCCGAGGTCGCAAGGGTCGTGACCCTCGTGGTCGAGCACGCGGTGCACCGCCCGGCGGAGTCGCTCATGGTCGTGACCGCGAGCGCCCGACATGCCGAACGCGTGCGCGCCGCCGTCACCTCGGCTTTCGCCGGACGGTCCGACGTGGCGGACTTCGTCGGCCGCGATACCGTCGAGCCTTTCGCGGTGCTGACACTCGAGGAATCGGTCGCCGAGAGCCGCGACCGTGTCATCTTCTCGCTCGGATTCGGCCTCACCAAGCACGGCCGTGTCTTGAGCGACTTCGGCGACCTCTCCACCCCGGATGGTGAGCGACTGCTCACAGTGGGCATGACGAGGGCCCGTCGGTCGATGGTCATCGTCTCGTCGATCCGCCCGTCGTCGTTCGATGAAGGGCGTCTCGAGCACGGCGCCGCCACGATGATGTCGATCCTCGGCGGCCTCGCCACGCGCAGCAGGGACGCACGCCTCGAGGATCTTGCCGACCCCCTGACTCTCGCTCTGGCGCGAGAACTGCGCCGCCTGGGAGCATCCGTCGATGTCGACTATCGCGGGCTGCTGCCGCTGGTCGCGCAACACGGTGGCAAAGCGGTCGTTATCGAGTCCGACCCTGAGTCCTCGCGGGGGGAGTCGTTGCGAGAGACGCTGCGCCTGCGGCCGCACGTGCTCCGTCGCCTCGGCTGGCACTACGTGCGCGTGCACGCGTTCGATCTCTACAGCGACCCGGTGACGGCAGCGACGCGTATCGCTGCCGTGCTCGGCATCTCCGATTCAGCCCCTCGTGCTGAGAACGACACCCAGCCGATCGACATCGCCGACACCCAGAATGACTGACGAGTCCGACTCCTCGGCGCCGCGTCAACGAGTGGTGCGGGTCTCCGGCTCTCGGCGTGCACGCCTGACCCCGGTCCCGGGGAGCGACCCGGAGCCGGAATCCGGTCCGGCTGACGTGCCACCGCCGCCCGCCCGTCCGAAGGGCGCCAAGGGACCGAACGACGACCAGCTCATCCAGGACGTGCCGCCGCACTACTGATCGCCGCCCGGTACTGATCCCGGTCAACGAGAAACGCACGACCCTCCGAGGAGGAAGCCGTGCGTCTCGTGGTGCGGGTGGAGTCGTCAGGCTCCGCGCTGCGCCTTCAGCAGGTCGCGGATCTCCGCGAGGAGCTCGGACTCGGTGGCGGCCGCAGCCTCTTCGGCGACCGGGTTCTTCGCGGCGCGACGTGCCTTGTAGTGGTTCATCGGCATGACGAATGCGAAGTACACGACGACGGCGACGGCGAGGAAGCTGATGATCGCGGTGATCAGGTCGCCAAGCGGGAAAGTGACTTCCTGACCGTAGAGACCGGTGATCTTCGGACCGAAGTTTCCGGCAGCGTCGGCCACGAAGAACAGTGAGACGAGCGGGTTGATGATGCTGGCGACGACAGCGTTCACAATTGCGGTGAACGCACCGCCGATGACGACAGCGACTGCCAGGTCGATGACATTGCCTTTAAGGATGAATTCCTTGAATCCCTGGATCACGGGAACCCCCAAGTTGTGTGTTCGGCCTCAAGAAGAGGCCGGAGTCGACGCAGCCGCCGGTTTGGCGCTTGTCGTCGATTCCGTCTTCGATGATGCCGAAGCATCCTTCGATCCTCCGGATTTGGCGCGCGAGTCCGTGCGATAGAAGCCGGAACCGTTGAAGGTGACGCCGATCGAGCCATACTGCTTGCGCAGGGTGCCACCGCACTCGGGGCACACCGAGAGCGCGTCGTCGGCGAAGCTCTGCACGGCGTCGAACTTGTGTCCGCACGACGTGCAGGCATAGGCGTAGGTGGGCATGGGGGTCCTTGCGATCAGCGTCGCTGCGGCGACAGGGTGAGGGTCTGCGACGGGGTGACGACGCCGTTCACCGGCTGGTCGTGCACCTCTCGCGGAAGTTCATCGAGTATTTCGGAATCATAGATGACGGCGTAGACAGGCGGGCACTTCTCCATCGAGCCGATCGTCTTGTCGAAGTAGCCGCGCCCCCAGCCCATGCGCATCCCGCTGCGATCGACAGCGGCAGCGGGGATGATCATCAGGTCGACGTCGTTGACAGCGATCGGGCCGAGCACCTCACCCGTCGGCTCCGGAAGGCCGAACAGTCCTTCGGCGACCTCGTCGTCATCTGTCGCGACGGCCCAGTCCAACAGGCCGTCGGCGCGAGTGACCGGAAGGAGGACGCGGATGCCGCGGCGCACAGCCCTTGTCACGAAGTCGCGTGTACCCGGCTCCGTGGTGGTGGAGAGGAAACACGACACGGAGCGTGCGTCGAGTTCGTCGACCAGGGCGTCGAGGCGCGCGCCGATCGCCGTGGCTGCCGTCTCGCGCTGCGTGTCAGAGAGGAGCTGGCGTCGTTCGCGGAGTTCGGCGCGGAGTGCGCGCTTCGCATGTTCGACGTCGTTCGACATGGCTCCGAGTCTACGTCGATGCTCACCGCTAGGCTGAGAGGATGGCTCACCACACGATCAAAGCCGTCATTCCTGCCGCAGGCCTGGGGACGCGATTCCTGCCGGCGACGAAGGCGATGCCGAAAGAGATGCTGCCCGTAGTCGACAAGCCAGCGATCCAGTACGTCGTCGAAGAGGCCGCGAACGCCGGCATCGATGACATCCTCGTCATCATCGGCCGCAACAAGAACGCCATCTCCAACCACTTCGACTCCGTGCCGGAGCTCGAGGTGCGGCTCATGGAGAAGGGGGACACCGGTCGCCTCGAACGCGTGATGAAGTCCAGCGACCTCGCCGATATCCACTTCGTCCGCCAGGGTGAGCCGAAGGGGCTCGGGCACGCTGTCCTGCGCGCACGCACCCACGTCGGCGACAACTCCTTCGCGGTGCTCCTCGGTGATGACCTCATCGATGAGCGCGACCCGCTTCTCACCGAGATGATCGCCGAGCACGAGCGCACCGGCGCTGCTGTCATCGCGTTGATGGAGGTCGACCCGGCGAGCATCCACTTGTATGGTGCGGCGGCAGTCGAGCCGCTCGAGGGATCCGACGCCGTCCGAGTGACCGGGTTGGTCGAGAAGCCCGCGCAGGAGGACGCCCCCTCCAACCTCGCCATCATCGGTCGATACGTGCTCCCGGCCTCTGTGTTCGGTGTGCTCGAGCACACCGAACCCGGCAAGGGCGGCGAGATCCAGCTCACTGATGCGCTGCAGGAGCTCGCGACCGATCCTGACGGCCCCGGTGTCGTCGGAGTGATCTTCGGCGGACGTCGCTATGACACGGGCGATCGAGTCGACTACATCAAGGCGATCGTGCAACTGGCAGCGGACCGGGACGACCTCGGCCCCGAGCTGCGCCCCTGGCTCAAGGATTTCGCGGAACGCCTCTAGGCGACTCTGCGGGCGTCGGTGCGGCATGGATCTGGCGGCGGGAATGCGACACGGACCCATTGAACTGCGGCTCGTCCGCACGAAGGATGCGCGACCGTTGCAGCACGAGCTGCTCGCCAACAGGTCGTGGCTGCAGCCTTGGGAGGCGACGGTTCCCTACGGCTCCGTGTCGTTCGACATGCGGCTCAGCATCCGGCGACTGCTCCAGCAGTATCGCGATGGCTCGGGCTATCCGTTCGTCATGGAGTACGACGGCGAGGTCGCGGGGCAGCTCAACGTATGGGGTGTCTCGCGGGGGTCGCTCTGCTCTGCCACGATCGGGTACTGGGTGAGCGAACGATTCGCCGGGCGGGGGATCACGCCGACGGCGGTCGCACTGGCCACCGACGCCTGCTTCACCGAGTACGGACTCCATCGGATGGAGATCTGCATCCGTCCCGAGAACGCTGCGAGCCTGCGCATCGTGCAGAAACTGGGCTTCCGTTACGAGGGGCTGCGTCGTCGCTACATTCACATCGATGGGGACTGGCGCGATCACTATGCGTTCGCGCTCACCAGGGACGACGTTCCCCAGGGAGTGCTCGCACGCTGGCTCAGCGGGCAGGTGCCGCCGGACGCCGCGAACGTGCCGCCGTCCGACCGCATCACCCACTGAACCTCGTCTTCGGGCGGTGATCCGGACGGACTCGCCGCGACACGCGCCCTTCTGTACGGCGCAGCCAGCTCTCAGCCCTTAGCGTTGTCAATATGGACGGGCCGGTGCTGAGTGGGGGAGTGATCGTGCTCGTCGCCGTGCTCCTCTGGATGCTCTACCTGCTGCCGTCATGGCGGGGCCGCTTCCAGTACAACGCCTCCGAACGCAATGCCGTGCGACTGAACCAGGCTCTGCGTGTCCTTGCAGAAACGAGTGAGACGCCGGGTGAAGTGCGCTTCGAGCTGAACGCCCGCACCGCCCTTGCGCAGCAGAAGCTGGCCAAGCGGGTGCAGTCCGAACGTGAGGCCGCCGAGCTTGAGACGCTTCGGGAAGAACTCGCGGCGACCAGGGCCGATCCGGTGATCCGCCGTGCGCGTTCACGTCGACGCGTGCGCGTGACAGCGACGAGCACGCTCGTTCTCGGGCTCGTCGTCGCCGGCCTCGGTGTGTGGCAGCTTCTCGCCACAGGAAGTTCGGTGATGCTCTGGATGGGGGGCGCCGCGATTCTGATCGCCGCCGTCGCCCTGCAGAGGATGGCTGCGGTCGCTGCCCGTGTCGCGCGTGCCACGCATGCGGTGACCGCCCCAGTCGCCCCACGGGTCGCTCCCGAGCTGCACGATCAGGGACGAGCGACGTGGACGCCGCGTCCGCTGCCGGAGCCGCTGGTGTCGGTGGCGGGATCCCGCGCGCAGGCCGCCCAAGCCCAGCTGGAGGCGCAGGAGCAGCGTCGCAAGGCGGCACGAGTCGCGGCCCTACGAGAGCGTGCCGAGCAGATGGGTCCCGAGGCGCCCGTCGCGCTTCCGGCCGCATCCTCGCCGTACGCGCGGATGGGATTCGTCGACGACGCCGAGATCGAGGCGCACGTGCGCGAGATGCTCTCGCGTCGCGCCGCAGGATGACCGTCCGCGACGCGAACAGCTGTTCTGCCGTGATAGCGTAGATCTCGTTCACGGGCCTATGGCGCAGTTGGTAGCGCGCCTCGTTCGCATCGAGGAGGTCAGGGGTTCGAATCCCCTTAGGTCCACCGAACACTGAAGCCCCCAGGCAAGAGCCTGGGGGCTTCAGTCATCTCCGGGGACGGAGCGGAGGTCTCTGCGACTCAGCCCCGTGACGCGAGCCCTGCGAGCAGTTCCAGTACGCACAGCGCCGCCAGCCGCACTGTACGCGCATCGTCGGCGTCGGCCGTCGCGTCGACTTCGGCCAGATCGGCACTGACGACACGGGCATCCGTGGCGACTGCGCGGGTGAGGGCCCGCAGTTCCCACGCCTGCAGGCCGCCGGGGACACTCGCAGGGCAGCCGGGAGCCACGGACCGATCGCACACGTCGACGTCGATATCGAGGTGGATGCGCGGGTCGGCGCCTGCGCCCGCGACTTCCACCGCCTCCGCGACCACGTCGTCGATACCGCGGCGGCGCAGCTCGTCGAGGGTGATGACGCGGATGCCCCATTCGGCCGCGCGCCGCGCGTAGGCGGCGGAGTTCGCGAAGTCGGCGATGCCGATCTGGACGATTCTCGTCGGATCGACCCGGGACGTGCTCAGAGGCGATGCCGCCGGGACGTCTTCGACGAGGCGTCGCACCGGCGTGCCGTTGGAGACTCCGTCTCGCAGGTCGAAGTGCGCGTCGAAGGTGATCAGTCCGGTCGCCTCCGCACCGAGCGCCACGGGGTACGTGAGTGAGTTGTCGCCGCCCAGGGCGATCACGAGCTTCGCCGCATCGACGAGTTCGCGCACGCGGGAGATGACCCGCGCCTCGCCCGCGGAACCGTCGGGGTCGGTCACGTCTCCTGCGTCGGCGATGCGCAGCACCTCGTCGAGGTCGACGGCGGGTGGCCCCATCAGCGTCGTCCCATAGCGGGGCAGGGCTTCGCGGATGGCCGCGGGGGTCGCGTGTGCTCCCGTCGGCGACAGCGAGGTACGCCAGGTCGGCACGCCCAGCAACACGGCGTCGGCCGAGCCGTCGAAGGCCGGCCAGGCGCCGGCGCGCGGCCAGAGCGGGTCTTGGCTCAGCTGTCGAGAAGTGGGTGCCATGTCAGACTCCGGGGATCAGGGCGTGGGCGATGGAGAAGATGGCAAGGCCCGCCAGCGCCCCGACGAACGTGCCGTTCAGGCGGATGTACTGCAGGTCGCGGCCGACCATGAGTTCGATCTTCTCCGTCGTCTCGGCCGGGTCCCAGCGTTCGACGGTGTCGGTGATGATCGAGGCGATGTCGTGCCGGTAGCGGTCGACGAGGAAGACTGCCGCGTCGGACACCCAGGTGTCGACCCGGTGCTGCAGCGCGGCATCGGTCGTCAGGCGCTCACCGACCTCCTGCAGCGCCTGGACGGCGCGTCGCCGAAGACCGCTCTCCGGATCGGCGAGGGCTGTGAGTAGACCGTTCTTCGCGGTGTTCCAGGCCTCGGCGGCCAGGGCACCGACTCGCGGGCTGTCGAAGAGGGATGCTTTGGCGTTCTCGAGCTTCGCGCGCGTCGCCGGGTCGTTCTGCAGGCTGTCCGCCAGACGCGCCAGGTAGCCGTCGACGGCGAGGCGAGCCGGGTGACGGGGATCTGCCTGCACGGCATGCACGAACTTGACGGCCTCGTGGTAGACCGTGTCGTCGACGAAGCGATGAGCGAGCTTCGGCACCCAGCCGGGCAGTCGCCGCGAGACGAGTCCGGTGAACGACTCGGCGTTCGCGTCGAGCCATCGCGCGATGCTGTCGGCGGCGAGATCGACGGCGCCGTGATGGGCATCCGCCTCGACGATCTTCTCGAGCCAGGCGCCGGCGGGCGGGCCCCACTCGGGATCCACCAGGTGCTCGCGGGCGAGATCGGTGATGAGGTCTCGCACGTCGTCGTCGCTGAGCGCATTGAGTACCGCGGTGGCGATCGTCGCGCCCTCGGCGCCGACCCGCTCGGCGTGCGGAGCCTCGCGCAGCCACTCGCCGGCGCGCAGCGCGATCTGCGTGCTCGACAGCTTGGTGCGCACGACCTCGGCCGCGAGGAAGTTGGTCTCGACGAACTCCCCGAGGGTGCGGCCGATCTCGTCCTTGCGGTTCGGGATGATCGCCGTGTGCGGGATGGGCAGTCCGAGCGGGCGACGGAAGAGCGCGGTGACGGCGAACCAGTCGGCGAGCGCACCCACCATGCCTCCCTCGGCGGCAGCGCGGACATAGGCGAGCCAGTCGAACCGCTGCTGGAAAGCGAAGGCGAACACGAACACGACGGCCATGAAAACCAGAGCTCCGAGCGCGACGGCCTTCATGCGTCGGAGCGCGCGGAGACGCTCCTGGTCGGCGGGCGAGAGCTGCGTCATCGGTGTTCGCGGCATGACGTCATCCTTTCACGCTGGTGCCCTGGCGTCGCCGACCGCTGGACATGGGGTGTCTCGGCGCTCAGACAGCCTGATGGGCCATGGGACGAGTACCCTCGAGGGGTGATCGAAGACATCAAGAAGCGTGCTCTGCACCGCACCAGCATCCTCGAAGGTCAGATGCGCGGCGTCGCGCGGATGATCGAGAACGAGGAGTACTGCATGGACATCATCACGCAGTCCCGCGCGATCCAGCGTTCTCTCGAGTCCCTGAACCGGCTGCTGCTGGAGAACCACCTGCAGACGCACGTCACCCACATGTTCGAAGAGGGTGGCGAGGAGCGGGACAAGGCCGTCGTCGAGCTGCTCAAGGCCTTCGACTTCGACCGCAAGTAAGCGTCCCAGGCCGGGCACGACGCAACGCCCCGACGGAGTCGTCGAGGCGCTGCGTGGCGGCTCACCTGCCGCTGTCGTCGAAGACCTCACCCTCCATGGCGTCATATCCTTCGGCCTGCGGGTCTCCGTGGGAGCCGCCGGAGAGCGCGTACTCCTCTTCGGGGGAGAGCACCAGGCGGTGGCGGAAGAACAGCCCGAATCCGAGCAGGATCACGACGTACACGATCGCGATGGCGATGATCGCCGGGCCGAAAGTCGGGTTCAGCAGGAATCCGACGAAGATGAGCGCCGCGATCACGAGCGCTACGGCCGCACCAGGGATGCCCCAGGGGCTGCGGTACGGGCGGTCGACGTTCGGGTACTTCTTGCGCAGGATCATGAATGAGATCAGCTGGAGACCGTAGGCGAGCACCGCACCCCACACGGCGATGTTCAGCACGATCGCACCGGCGACGGATCCGGCGCCCTTCGCGTCGACCGCAGCGAGCACGTCGAGCACGATGAGGGCGATGAAGCCGATGGCCGCACCGACTACGAGTGCGACCCACGGCGTCTGCCGCTTGCCGGTGAGCGAGAGGAACCGCGGGTAGTAACCCGCACGCGAGAGCGAGTACATGTTGCGGCCGTAGGCGAACATGATGCCCTGCAGCGAGGCGAGCAGCCCGATCAGGGCGAAGAGGGCGAGGACTGCGGCGAGCTGGTCGCCGACGATCGCGCGGAAGCCGTCGAGCAGCGGCTCGCCGGCAGTGCCCGTGGCCTCGGCGCCGATCACGCCGGTGTTCAGGAACAGCACCAGGAGTCCGGTGACGATGAGCGTGCCACGAGCCCAGAATCCGGCCTTCGGGATGTCGCGCGTCGGGTTGTGCGACTCCTCGGCGGCAAGCGGCAGCTCTTCGATGCCGAGGAAGAACCACATCGCGAACGGGAGCGCGAACAGGATCGGCAGCACGCCGTGTGGGAGGAACTCCGTCTGGCCGGGGTCGGGGGCGATGTCCCACAGGGCGTCCCAGCTGAAGGCTCCGGAGAAGATCGCCATGAGGGAGAACACGAGGATGATGCCGATCGAGATGATCGAGACGATGATCGCGAAGCGGAAGGAGATCGCAGCTCCCGCGGAGTTCAGCGCGATGAAGACGATGTAGAGGATCAGGTACCAGAGCCACCCCGGCAGCTCGATCCCCAACAGTTCGCTGGTGATCCCGTTCGCATACGATGCCGAGAAGTAGACGATCACCGCCGTGGTCGCGACGTACTCGATCGTCTCCGCTGCTCCCGTGACCAGGCCGCCCCAGGGACCCATCGCGGACCGTGCGAAGGAATAGGCACCTCCGGTGTGCGGCATCATCGCCGCCATCTCGCCGATCGCGAAGATCATGCCGTAGTACATCAGGACGAGGATCACGAAGGCGATCAGCATCCCGCCGAAGCCCGCGAAGTCGATGCCGAAGTTCCAGCCCGAGAAGTCGCCGGAGATGACGGCCGCGACCGCGAGACCCCACAGGCCCCAGACGCCCGCGGACCTCTTCAGCGTCCGTTTCTCGAAGTACTCACTCCCGGCACGTGTATAGGTCGCCCCAGCGACCTTGCGGGATTCATTGCTCTGCTCAGACATCCGCTCTCCGTTCGCATGCACATAGGCGCCGGGTGCACCTTGCGGATGATTGTGACAGTCAATGGTGGTTTCGTCTACCTTTAAACGTCGAGGTGATCTACTCTGAGGGCGAAGCCGGTCGGTCGATCGCTTCACCACGACGACGGGAGCGAGAAGATGTCGGGAAACCTCAGCATCGAGCAGCTGGATGCCGGCATCGCCGCCGGCGAGATCGACACGGTGATCGTGGCCTTCGCCGATGCGCAAGGACGGCTGGTCGGCAAACGGGTGTCGGCGCGGCTGTTCCAGGAGGACATCCTGCATCACGGTGCAGAGGCCTGCGACTACCTGCTGTCGGTCGATGTCGACATGAACACGGTCGACGGCTACGCGATGTCGGGGTGGGACCGCGGGTACGGCGACATGGTGCTGAGACCGGATGCCGAGACGCTTCGCAACATCCCCTGGCTCGACGGCACGGTGCTCGTGATGGCCGACCTGGTCTGGCAGAACGGCGAGCCGGTCGGTCCATCGCCCCGGGCCATCCTCGACCGCCAGCGCGACCGTCTCGCCGAACGCGGCTGGACCGCGTTCTCCGGCACCGAGCTCGAGTTCATCGTCTTCGACAACACCTACCGCGACGCCTGGGCTCGCAAGTACGAGGGGCTGACCCCGTCGACCGACTACAACGTCGACTACAACCTGCTCGCCTCCACCCGCCTCGAACCGCTGCTGCGCGATATCCGCAACAGCATGGACGGTGCCGGGCTCTACTGCGAGGGCGTGAAGGGGGAATGCAACTTCGGACAGCAGGAGATCGCGTTCCGCTACGCCGAGGTGCGCGAGACCGCCGACCAGCACGCGCTCTACAAGAACGGCGCGAAGGAGATCGCGGAGCAGCACGGACAGGCGCTCACCTTCATGGCCAAGTTCAACGAGCGCGAGGGCAACAGCTGCCACATCCACCTCTCGCTGCGTGCGGACGACGGCACCCCGGTCATGGCAGGAGACGGTGAGCACGGGTTCAGCCCGGTGATGGAGCACTGGATCGCCGGCATCCTCGCGACGCTCCGCGAATTCACGCTGCTGTACGCGCCCAACATCAATTCGTACAAGCGGTTCGCGAAAGGCAGCTTCGCCCCGACCGGTGTCGCCTGGGGCATCGACAACCGCACCTGCGCGCTGCGCGTGATCGGTGCAGGATCGGGCCTTCGCGTCGAGAACCGGGTGCCCGGCGGCGACGTGAACCCGTACCTCGGCATCTCCGCCATCATCGCCGGTGGCCTCTACGGCATCGAGAACGAGCTGCCGCTGCCCGAGCGCTTCACCGGCAACGCCTACGAGGCCGGCGTCGAGCATCTGCCCACCACGCTCCGGGAGGCGGCGCAGCTGTTCAGCGAGTCGAGCATCGCGAGAGCCGCCTTCGGCGATGACGTCGTCGACCACTACCTGAACCAGGCGCGCATCGAGGTCGAGGCCTACGATGCCGCCGTCACCGACTGGGAGCGCATCCGTGGCTTCGAGCGTCTCTGACCCGGCACCGCTGATCGGTGTCACGACCTATCTGGAGCGCGCGCAGCAGGGGGTGTGGGATGTGCGGGCGGCGTTCCTGCCCGAGCAGTATCTGACCGGAGTGACAGCATCCGGCGGCATCGCACTGCTGCTGCCACCGCAGAACCCGGAATCAGCGGATGCGGCGATCGCCGAGATGGACGGACTGATCCTCTCCGGTGGGGCGGACGTCGCGCCCGAGCTCTACGGAGAGGAGAGGCATCCGCTCACCGACCCCGCCCGCGTCGACCGTGACGCGTGGGAGCTCGCGCTGTTCCGGGCGGCCGAGCGGCGCCGCATCCCGGTGCTCGCGATCTGCCGCGGCCTGCAGCTCGTCAACGTGGCGCGCGGCGGAACACTCCAGCAGCACCTGCCGGAGTCGCTCGGCACCGAACGCTACCGCCTCGGCGGAGGTGTTTTCGCCGAGAACGACATCGAGGTCTCGGACGACACCGCGCTCGCCGGCGTCCTCGGTGCGGGCGACGTGCGGGTGCACAGCTATCACCATCAGGGCATCGACCGCCTCGGGGAGGGGCTGGTCGCGGCCGCACGCTCCGACGACGGACTCGTGCAGGCATTCGTCGACACCTCAGCCGGCCACGTCGTCGGCATCCAATGGCATCCGGAGGAGAACGCCGAGGATCGGCGCCTCTTCGCAGATCTCGTCTCACAGGCTCGTGCGTTCGCCGCGCGGCGGAAGGAGGACGCCCGATGAGTGCGTTCACAGTCATCAACCCATCCACCGGAGCCGCGATCCGTGAGGTCTCTCGCGCCGATGTCGGAGAGACGGATGCCGCGATCGCCCGCGCCGTCACCGCGCAGCGCCGATGGGCAGCGCTTGCGCCGGTCGCCCGGGCTGATGCGCTCCGGTCGTTCGCCCGTGCCGTCGAAGGGGCGACCGAGGAGCTGGCCCAGTTGGAGGTGCTCAACTCCGGGCATCCGATCGGCTCCGCCCGCTGGGAGGCCGGGCACGTCGCCCAGGTGTTGAACTACTACTCCGCCGATCCGGAGCGGCTGTCCGGGAAGCAGATCCCGGTGGCCGGCGGTCTCGACGTCACCTTCCACGACCCCTACGGCGTGGTCGGTGTCATCGTGCCGTGGAACTTCCCGATGACGATCGCCTCGTGGGCGTTCGCACCGGCGCTCGCCGCGGGCAACGCCGTGGTGCTGAAGCCTGCCGAGCTGACGCCGCTCACTGCGATCCGCCTCGGTGAACTCGCCCTCGAAGCCGGACTCCCCGAGGGGCTCTTCGAGGTCGTCACGGGGTCGGGGTCGGTCGTCGGGCAGCGTCTGGTCGAGCACCCCGATGTGCGCAAGGTCGTCTTCACCGGCTCGACCGAGGTCGGCATCGAGGTTGCGGCCGGCTGCGCGCGGGCGCTCAAGCCCGTCACGCTCGAACTCGGCGGGAAGAGCGCCAACATCGTCTTCGCCGACGCCGATCTCGAACGCGCGGCAGCGGGGGTGCCCGGCTCGGTCTTCGACAACGCCGGCCAGGACTGCTGTGCGCGCAGCCGCCTGCTCGTGCAGCGATCGGTGTACGACCGCTTCCTCGAGCTGCTCGAACCCGCCGTGGCCGCCTGGCGTGTGGGCGACCCTGCGCGGGAAGACACCGACATGGGACCGCTCATCTCGGCAGGGCACCGCGACACGGTCGCATCCTTCCTCGACGGCGCCGACATCGCCTTCCGTGGCAGTGCGCCCGAAGGCGACGGGTTCTGGTTCGCGCCGGCCGTCGTGCTCGCAGACCCCGCCGACCGTATCGCCCAGCAGGAGGTGTTCGGACCGGTCGTCGCCGTGATGCCGTTCGAGGACGAGGCCGACGCCATCCGTCTTGCCAACGACACCGCCTACGGGCTCGCGGGCTCCGTGTGGACCGAGAGCCTCGGTCGTGGCGTTCGCGTGGCTCGGGGTGTGCGCAGCGGGGTGCTGTCGGTGAACTCGCACGCCTCGGTGCGGTATGCGACCCCGTTCGGCGGAATGAAGGCGTCGGGCCTGGGGCGCGAGCTCGGCCCTGACGCCGCCGAGCACTTCACCGAGACCAAGAACGTCTTCTTCGCGACCGATGAACTCTGATCACGTCGCAACCCACCCCATCCGGAACGGAGAACCCACATGAGCATCGACCTGACCCAGCGACTGAAGGACCGTGTCGCCATCATCACCGGTGGCGCGAGCGGCATCGGGTTCGCCACCGCCCAGCGCTTCGCGGCGGAGGGCGCCTTCGTCGTGATCGCTGATGTCGATCCCACTTCAGGCGAGGCAGCGGCTGCGGAGGTCGGCGGGGTGTTCCGTCCGGTCGACGTCGCCGACGAGGCCAAGGTCAATGCCCTGTTCGACGGTGTCGCCGAGGAGTTCGGCCGCATCGACATCGCCTTCAACAACGCGGGCATCTCGCCGGCCGACGACGACTCCATCGAGACCACCGAGCTCCCCGCGTGGGATCGGGTGCAGGATGTGAACCTCAAGAGCGTGTACCTGTGCAGCCGTGCGGCACTGCGACACATGGTGCCGGCGGGACGTGGGTCGATCATCAACACCGCGTCGTTCGTCGCGCTGCTGGGATCTGCGACCTCGCAGATCAGCTACACCGCGTCGAAGGGGGGCGTGCTGGCGATGTCGCGGGAGCTGGGGGTGCAGTTCGCGCGTCAAGGGGTGCGTGTGAACGCGCTGTGCCCCGGGCCGGTGAACACCCCGCTGCTGCAGGAGCTGTTCGCCAAGGACCCGGAGCGCGCGCAGCGGCGTCTCGTGCATGTGCCGATGGGGCGCTTCGCCGAGCCGGAAGAGCTCGCGGCGGCCGTGGCGTTCCTCGCCTCCGATGACTCGTCGTTCATCACCGCGAGTGCGTTCGTGGTCGACGGCGGAATCACGAACGCCTACGTCACCCCGCTGTGAACGCCCCACACGTCGCTGTGACAGGGTGATGACATGAGCGAGCACCCCCACGACGGCGATCTCGTCGAGGTGCGCAAAGCGGTCTACCGGCCGCTGCGGCGCGGCAACGCCCTCGAGGACGCTGTCGCCCGGCTCGTGCAGACCATCCGCCTCGGCGTGGTCGCTCCGGGGGAATCGCTGCCTCCCGAACGGGAGCTCGCGGCGTCGTTCGGGGTGAGCCGTGACACCGTGCGCGAGGCGATCCGCGAGCTGGCTGACACCGGCTACCTCGTCGCGCGACGTGGCCGGTATGGAGGGACGTTCGTCGCCGATCCGTTGCCGCACCCGACCGTGACGGGGACGGTGACCTCGGAGGAGATCGACGACGTGCTCGGGCTTCGTCGTGTGCTCGAGACCGGGGCCGTACGCGCGGCGGCGAGCCGATCGTTGGATGCATCGACCCGTGCCGACCTCTGGGCGCGGCATGAGGCGGCGCTTCCGGCCGGGCCGGACGAGTATCGACGCCTGGACACGCTGCTGCATCTGGCGATCGCCGAGGCCGCAGGCATCCCCTCCCTCGTCGCACTCGTGGCGGAGAACCGTGCCGACGTCAACGCCTGGCTCGACACCTTCCCGTTGATGCCGCGCAACATCCAGCATTCGGGGGAGCAGCATGAGAGCATCGTCTCCGCGATCCTTGCCGGACGCCCCGATGCGGCAGAATCCGCGATGCGCGATCACCTCGCCGGCTCCGAGGCGCTGCTGCGCGGCTTCCTGATCTGAGCATCCAGACGTCCGGCGACGGATCCGGACTGCTCAGAGGGAGAACGCCACGAAGCCTGCAGCGAGTGCAGCGATGGAGCACCCGACCGCGAGCCCGCTGACGGTATAGGCCCCGATGCGACCGGCGCGCGGTCCGCGGACTCTCGTCGACAGGCCAAGGCACACCCCGCCGCCGGCGACGCCGACGAGCGCGAAGACCACACTCAGGAACCACATCGAGAGCACCGGCATCCCCTCGACGAGTTCGCCCCGGGCGCCCAGGGCGGCCCGTGCAGTCTCGGTGACCAGCACCCATGCGACGAGCGCCGCGAACGCCGCAGCGATCGACCAGCCGACGACGACGACCGCCTCGAACGTCGCGCGCTCGAACGTCGCACGCGGTGGGGAGGCGACCTGGACCATGTCGCCGAGCATACGGATCGCGGCCGGATCTCGTCGTCACGATCCGGTATCGGTCTTCCTCGGTCTGAACGAACCCAATCGGTCGCAGGTTTAGGAAATGACAACGGATACCGTTGCGTATCGACGAAGATGCTTCCGATTTCGCTATACCTGGGAACTTTCCTGTGTCAGAATCACCGCAAGCGAAACTCAATGGGAGGCTCCATGCCCGGCACCACCCACGCGTCGACGTCGACGCTTGACACCCCCACACCCTCACCCACTGGCGCGGTCCGCATCGACGGCGTCACCAAGCGCTACGGCACCGCCACCGCCGTCGATGATCTGAGTCTCGACGTGCAGCCGGGGGAGTTCCTCTCCCTCCTCGGCCCCTCCGGCTGCGGCAAGACGACGACCCTGCGCATGATCGCGGGCTTCGAGTATCCGGATGCCGGCGACATCCTCATCTCCGGCCGCAGCGTCCTGAACCTTCCGCCCTATCGGCGCGAGGTCAACACCGTCTTCCAGGCGTACGCGCTGTTCCCGCACCTCACGGTCGCGGAGAACGTCGCCTACGGTCTGCAGCAGCGGCGGGTGCCCAAGGCCGAGCAGCGTGAGCGTGTGCGCGAAGCGCTCGACATGGTGCAGCTGCGTGCGTTCGCCGATCGCAAGCCGACGCAGCTCTCCGGCGGTCAGCAGCAGCGCATCGCCCTGTCTCGGGCGCTCATCAACCGGCCCAGCGTGCTTCTGCTCGACGAGCCGCTCGCGGCGTTGGACCGCCAGCTGCGCGAGGAGATGCAGCTCGAGCTCAAGCTGCTGCAGGCGCGTCTCGGCACGACCTTCGTGTTCGTCACCCACGACCAGGCCGAGGCGCTGTCGATGAGCGACCGGATCGCAGTGATGCGCGCGGGACGGATCGAGCAGCTCGACGCACCGGCTGCGATCTATGCGGAACCTGCGTCGGCGTATGTCGCCTCGTTCATCGGTCAGCAGAACTTCGTGCACGGCACGGTGCGCGCAGACGGCGCCGCGGTCGACACCGCGATCGGTGTGATCTCCGGACGCTGGGGCGGCGAACGGGTCGCTGCGGGGCAGACTGCCGTCGCCGCGATCCGCCCCGAGTACGTTCGCCTCGAGCAGGGCGAAGGGGAAGGGGTGCCGGGACGCGTGCTCGGAGTCTCCCACCTCGGTGAGACCCTGCAGGTCGCGGTCCGCATCGGCGAGGATGCCACGTTCCTCTCGCGGATGCCGGCGCCGACCGCTCCGTCGGTGGGAGTCGACGACGTCGTCCGCTGTGTCTGGAGCCCCGCGGACGCGCGGCTCTTCGCGGCGGAGGGCATCCCCACCACCGCGACGCACGTGATCACCCTGCCCAAGGACGGCGGCCTGTGACGGGCCGGCCCCCGGTGCGCGTTCTCGCGCATCGGAGTGCCGCACGCGTGATCCGCACCGAGCTGACCAGGCGCGGGTTCCTCGCGACCGCGATCATGGCGGGCGGCGCGGTCGTGCTCAGTGCGTGCGCACCGGCGCAGAATGCTGCGGCAGTGCATGCCAAGGGCGGCCCGCTCGAGGACAAGCTCTCGATCTACAGCTGGGGCGACTACGACGCCCCAGAGGTGCTCGAGCAGTTCACCGCCGAGAGCGGCCCGCGCATCGTGCTCGACGCGTTCAATTCGAACGAAGAGCTGATCGCGAAGCTCGTGGCGGCTCGCGGCACCTCGGGTTACGACATCGTCGTGCCCACCGGGGTGTTCGTCGGACCGATGGCCGAGAACGGACTCCTTCAGAAGTTCAACCTCGACCTGCTGCCGAACATGAAGCACGTGGCACCCGAGTTCCGCGGACGTTCGTGGGATCCGGGCAACGAGTACTCGGTGTGCAAGGCGTGGGGGACCACCGGGTTCGTCTACGACAAACGGGTGATCTCGCGAGAGCTCACGACGTGGAACGACTTCATCGACGCCGCACAGAACGAGGCGTCCGGCTCGACCTCAGTGCTCGACGACCCGGCACCGCTGCTGGGTATCTACTTCTGGGCGAACGGCATCGACTGGACGACCACGGACCCCGCCGACCTCGACGCGGTCGAGAAGTTCCTGGTGAAAGACCTCGCACCTCACGTCTCGGCGTTCGACTCGTATCCCGGCGGCTCGTCGATCCCGCAGGCCTCGCACGCGCTGCTGCAGTCCTACAACGGCGACGCGCGTCTCGGCATCTTCGAATCCGACGATCCGGACCGCTGGCAGTGGGTGCTCGGGAGCCCGGCGACAGAGTTGTGGATGGACAACTGGGCGATCGCCGCGGGCGCCCCGCACCCAGAGGCGGCGCATGCGTTCATCGACTTCGTGCTGCAGCCGGACGTGCAGCTCGCGCAGGTCGACTACATCGGCTACGACACCGGCATCTCGGGCATCCGCGACGAGGCGGAAGCCGCGGGGCTCGAACGACTCGACATGGTGTTCTTCGACGAGGAGCAGGTGGCCACGATGCATGAGGGCAAGCTGACGGAAGCGCAGGATCGCGTCGTCTCCATCTGGAACTCGATGAAGGCGGCCGCCGGTGCCTAAGCTCAAGTTCGGTCTCGCGATCCCCGCCTGGGTCTGGCTGCTCGTCTTCTTCGTCGCCCCGATCTTCATGGTGATCGTGTTCAGCTTCGGCTACAAGCCGAGCATCTTCGCCACGCACGCGCTCGACCACCTCTCGTTCGACCGCTACGTCGAGGCGCTGTCGCCGACGTTCTTCAGCACGTTCCTGAACACCCTGTGGATCGGCATCCTCGGCACGGCCCTGTGTCTGGTGATCGGCGGTCCCGTCGCGTACTGGATCGCGGTGAAGGCGCCGCCCTCGAAACGCGGTCTCCTGCTCGCGCTCGTGATGGTGCCGTTCTGGACAAACTTCCTGGTGCGCACGATCGGCTGGCAGGTGATCCTCGCCCCCGAGGGGTGGCTGTCGCAGCTGCTGCAGGGCATCGGGGTCATCCCCGGTCCGCTCGATCTGCTCTATTCGCGCGGTGCCGTGCTCCTCGGGGTCGTCTACAACTACCTGCCGCTGATGATCCTGCCCTTGTTCGTGGCCTTCGATCGCGTGTCGGGGCCGCTGCGTGAGGCGAGCAAGGATCTGGGCGCGAACAGCGTGACGACCTTCCTCCGCGTGACGGTGCCGCTGGCCAGGCCCGGCATCATCGCCGGGGTGTTGCTGGTCTACATCCCGCTCATGGGCGACTACATCACGGCAACGGTGCTGGGAGGGGCGAAAGGCAACATGATCGGGCAGGTCGTGGCGAGTCAGTTCCAGACCGCGCAGAACTGGGCGCTGGGCTCCGCGATGGCGGTGCTGCTGATCATCGTCATCATGATCTCGATCGCGGTCGCGGCAGGCCTCCTCTGGCTCGTGACGCTGCCACTGAGACAACGCAACCGTCTCGTCCTGGGGGAGGGATCATGACCGCCGTGACCGATGCACCGCAGAAGACCGCAGCGCCCGCGCCGCGCGTTCGCCGGGGAGCCGGACGCTTCGTGCTTCCGATCTGGGCAGGGTTGGTTTTCCTGTTCCTGTTCCTGCCGATCCTCGTGATCATCGCCTACTCCTTCAACGTCGGGCGCCTGCTGGTCTCGTGGGACCACTTCGGCTTCGACTCGTTCCTCGCGATCGTGAACAAGCCCGCGATCCGCGACGCGGTGCTCGTCTCGGTGCGCACCGGGCTGCTGGCCGCCCTGCTCGCCACGGCGCTCGGCACGCTGGCCGGTATCGCGATGGCCCGGAACCCCGGCAAGTGGGTCTGGTGGTTCCTCGGACTCCTGCTGCTCGTCTCGGTCACTCCCGAGATCGTGGATGCCGTGGCCCTCCTGCCGTGGTTGGTCTTCCTCGGACAGGATGCCGGGATCGGCATATTCAACGACGGCACCATGAGACTCGTGGTGGGTCAGTCGCTGTTCTCGATCGCCATCGTGTCGTACATCGTGCGCGCGCGCCTGGTGGGACTGGACGCCCGCCTGGAGGAGGCCTCGGCCGACCTGTACGCGCCACCCGTCCGCACGTTCTTCAAGGTCACGCTTCCGCTCGCGATGCCGGCTGTGCTCGCCGGGTTCCTGCTCTCGTTCACGCTGAGTCTCGACAACACGGTCGTGTCGGCGTTCGTGCAGGTCTCGGGCACGACTCCCTGGCCGGTGTACGTGCTCAGCGCACTGCGCAGCGGGTTGCGACCGGAGATCGCGGCAGTGTCGACGATCATGCTCGTGCTGACGCTCCTCGCGCTCGCGCTGGTGGCGGTGGTGCTCAAGCGGGCGGGAGACTCGGCGACCGATATCGCCCGAACGATGGCAGGCGGCTGATCGTGGCGTACGCAGATCTGGCTTTCACCGGCGGGCGACGGGGAGGTCGGGTGTTCCTGGCGGATGCCGCGCGCTCCACCGCACGCGCCGTGGCTGTGACGGGCGGACGCATCAGCGCGGTGGGTCACGATGTCTCGGCGCTGATCGGTCCGGACACCGAGGTCGTCGATCTCGACGGCGGACTGCTCGTGCCCGGTTTCCAGGACGCCCATGTGCATCCGGTCTGGGGCGGACTCGACATGCTGCGCTGTGACCTCTCCGCGCTGTCGACGCGGGACGAGTACCTGGCGCGCATCGCCGAGTACGCAAGGGAGCACTCCGGCGACGAGTGGATCCTCGGCGGTGGATGGCAGATGTCGGCGTTCCCCGGCGGGACTCCGACTGCGGCGGATCTCGACACGGTGGTACCCGACCGGCCGGCGTTCCTCCCGAACCGCGACGGACACGGCGCCTGGGTCAACTCCCGTGCGCTCGCGCTCGCCGGCATCACCCGGGAGACGGCCGACCCCGCCGACGGCCGGATCGAACGCGATGCGACCGGTGCCCCGAGCGGCACGCTGCACGAGGGGGCGATGGGTCTGGTGAACCGGCTCCTCCCCATCGAGCCGCCCGAGCGACTGGTCGAGGCGCTCCTGCAGGGGCAACGGCATCTGCACTCCTACGGCGTGACCGCCTGGCAGGATGCGATCGTCGGCACCGAGTACGGGGATGCGGGCGATCCGCTCCCGGCCTACCTGACGGCCGCGGCATCCGGTGCGCTCACCGGCCGCGTCGTCGGTTCGCTGTGGTGGGACCGCTCGCGCGGCCTGGAGCAGATCGACGACATCGTCCGGCGTCGCGACGAGAGCACGGTCGGGCGCTTCCGGGCGCGCAGCGTGAAGATCATGCAGGACGGCGTGGCGGAGAACTTCACCGCCGCGATGCTCGAGCCCTACTGCGACGGGCACGGGCATCCGCGCGAAGACTCCGGCATCTCCTTCGTCGAACCCGAGCTGCTCAAGGAGGCCGCGACCCGGCTCGACGCCCTCGGGTTCACGCTGCACTTCCATGCGATCGGCGACCGCGCGGTGCGGGAATGCCTCGACGCGGTCGAAGCGGCGCTCGTGCACAACGGGCCGCGCGGGAACAGGCACCACATCTCGCACATCCAGATCGTGCATCCCGACGACATCCCGAGGTTCCGCGCGCTCGACGTCACCGCCAACATGCAGATGCTGTGGGCGACGCTGGAGCCGCAGATGGTCGACCTCACCATCCCATTCCTCGGCGAGCAGCGCACCGCCTGGCAGTATCCGTTCGGCGACCTGCTGCGCTCCGGCGCCGCGCTCGCCGCAGGCAGCGACTGGTCGGTGAGCACACCCAACCCGCTCGCCGCGATCCATGTGGCGGTCAATCGCCGTTCTGCGCCGACCGAGTGGGAGGGCGACTACGAGGCATTCCTCCCCGAGCAAGCGATCGACCTGGCCACCGCGCTCGTCGCGTACACGGCGGGCTCAGCGCGGGTGAACCACCTCGACGACACCGGCACGATCGCGGTCGGGATGCGTGCCGACCTCGCCCTGCTCGACCGAGACCCGTTCGAGCATCCCGTCGACGAGATCGGCCTGACCGAGGTACGGGGTACCTGGGTCGGGGGAGTGCGGGTGTACGACTCCGCGGGCTGAGCGCGCAGGCGAGCCCGAAGACATGAAGCCCCGGCGACCTCGCGTCGCCGGGGCTTCATTTGTTTCTGCGCTCGTATCAGCCCGCGGCGGCCTCGTCGGCCACAGACAGTGCCTCGTCGAGCACGGTGAGTCCGCGCATCAGGTCTTCTTCGCTGATCACCAGCGGCGGGGCCACGTGCATGCGGTTGAAGTGCGTGAACGGCCAGACCCCGGCCTTCTTGGCTGCCGCAGCGAAGGCGCCCATGGGGGCGGCGTCCGCGCCCGAGGCGTTGAACGGCACGAGCGGCTCGCGGGTCTCCTGGTCGCGCACCAGTTCCACCGCCCAGAACAGTCCGAGCCCACGCACCTCGCCCACACTCGGGTGCTTCTCGGCCCAGCTGCGCACCGTGGGCTCGACGATGCGTGTGCCGAGGTCGCGCACCCGTTCCAGGATGCCGTCACGGCGGAACACCTCGAACGTCGCGACACCCGCCGCACACGCCAGGGGGTGACCGGAGTAGGTCAGCCCGCCGGCGAACGGCATCGTGTCGAATGCGCTCGCGATGCGCTCGGAGATCACCACGCCGCCCAGCGGCACGTAGCCCGAGTTCACGCCCTTCGCGAAGGTGATCAGATCGGGCTCTCCGTCGAAGGCGTCGATGCCGAACCATTCGCCCAGCCGACCGAAGCCCACCATGACCTCGTCGGCGATGTAGACGATGCCGTAGCGGTCGCACAGCTCGCGCACTCCCTGCAGGTAGCCGGGCGGCGGCACCAGCACGCCGTTCGTGCCGACGACGGTCTCGATGATGATCGCCGCGATCGTCTGCGGCCCCTCGAGCTGGATCGTCTGCTCGAGGTGTGCGAGCGCCCGCTCGGACTCCTGCTCCAGGGTCTCGGCGTGGAACGGCGAACGGTAGAGGTACGGACCGAAGAAGCGCACGGTGCCGGAGTCGACGGTGTCGTTCGCCCAGCGCCGCGGATCGCCGGTCAGCGAGATCGCGGTCGCGGTGGAGCCGTGGTAGCTGCGGTACATCGAGAGCACCTTGCGGCGACCGGTGAACTGCCGGGCCATGCGCACCGCGTACTCGTTGGCCTCGGCGCCGCCGTTGGTGAAGAAGACCTTCTCGAGGCCCTCCGGGGCGACCTCGGCGATCAGGCGCGCGAGCTCTCCGCGCACGTCGTTCGCGATCGACGGCTGGATCGTCGAGAGGCGACCAGCCTGCTGCTGGATGGCCGCAACGAGATCCGGATGCTGGTGCCCCAGGTTCAGGTTCACGAGCTGGCTGGAGAAGTCGAGGTAGGCGTTGCCCTGGTAGTCCCAGAACGTCGATCCCTCGCCCGCGGCGACCGGCAGCGGGTCGATCAGGCCCTGCGCGCTCCAGGAGTGGAACACGTGGCCGCGGTCGTCTGCCCGCACCTGTGCCTCGGCCTCAGGAGCGGGGAGCGGGTGGGAGATGCCGTGCCGGTCGGTGAAGTTCGTCATCGTCGTCATCGCTCCTGATCAGTGGTTGCTCGGGAAGCCCAGGTCGATCTGGGAGGGCGTGTGGTCGGGCCAGCGGGTGGTGACGACCTTGGAACGAGTGTAGAAGTGCACCGACTCCGGGCCGTAGATGTGCGAGTCGCCGAACAGCGAGTCCTTCCAGCCACCGAACGAGTAGGCGCCGATCGGAACCGGGATCGGCACGTTCACGCCGACCATGCCGACCTCGATGTCGAATTCGTACTGTCGCGCCGTGCCGCCGTCGCGCGTGAAGATCGCCGTGCCGTTGCCGTAGGCGTTCGCGTTCACGAGGGCGACCGCCTCGGCGTAGGTCTCGACGCGGACGACGGTGAGCACGGGGCCGAAGATCTCGTCTTCGTAGACCTTCATGCCGGGGGCGACCTGGTCGATCAGGCTGACCCCGAGGAAGAAGCCCTCCGAGTCGAACTGCTTCAGCGTGCCGTCGACGACGACCTTCGCGCCCTCGGCTTCTGCGCCTGTGACGTAAGAGGCGACGCGGTCGCGGTGCTCTCGGGTGATCAGCGGACCCATCTCGCTCTCGGCGTCGGTACCGGGGCCGATCTTCAGCCCGTCGATACGCGAGGCGATCGCGGAGACGAGGTCATCCGCGATGTCGCCGACCGCGACCAGCACCGAGACGGCCATGCAGCGCTCGCCAGCGGAACCGTAGGCTGCGGAGACCGCGGCGTCGGCAGCGCCATCGATGTCGGCGTCCGGCATCACGACCATGTGATTCTTCGCGCCGCCGAGAGCCTGCACACGCTTACCGGCGGCCGAGGCGCGCTGGTAGATCGAACGGGCGATCGGGGTGGAACCGACGAAGCTGATGGCGTCGACCCTGGGCGACTCGAGGAGGGCGTCGACGGCCTCCTTGTCGCCGTTGACGACGTTCAGCACTCCGGCGGGGAGGCCGGCTTCGGAGAACAGCTTCGCGATCCAGACCGCTGCTGACGGGTCCTTCTCGCTGGGCTTGAGGACGACGGTGTTGCCGCAGGCGATCGCGGAGGCGACCATCCACAGCGGCACCATGACCGGGAAGTTGAACGGCGTGATCGCCGCGACGACGCCGACCGGCTGCTTGACCGAGTGCACGTCGACGCCGCGGGAGACCTGCTCGCTGCGCTCGCCCTTGAGCAGGTGCACGAGTCCGGCCGCGAACTCGACGTTCTCGATGCCGCGTGACACCTCGCCGGCGGCATCAGAGAGCACCTTGCCGTGCTCGGAGGTGACGATCGCCGCGAGCTCGGGTGTGCGCTCCTTGAGCAGCTGACGCAGACGGAAGAAGACGTCGGCGCGCTTGATGAGGCTCGTCTCGCGCCAAGCGGGGAGAGCGGCTGCGGCGGCGGCGATCGCGGAATCGACCTCGGCGGTCGAGGCGAAGGCGACGTGCTTCGACACCTGGCCGGTGGCGGGATCGAAGACCTGGCCGGTGCGGGCCGCTTCCGCGGTCTCCGCGGCGTTGATGACGTGACGGACGATGTCCACGATGTTCCTCCGAGGGCTGAAGAATGCGGTTTCGAACACTCTGACCGAGGTTCGGTACGCTGATACTCCTCAATGATCACAGAGCAGGAGAGCGAAGCGTGATGTCAGATCGTCAGGACTTCGAGTGGAATCGGACAGATCGTCCGGCGCGGTCGGACGCGCTGCTCACGGTCGCCGATGTGCTCGGCGAACCGGTGGTGCAGGCCGGTGCGCCCGAGGTGATCGTCGGTGGCGAGGCGCTCGACGCAGAGGTGCGCTGGGTGCACGTCTCCGACAGCGCAGGAGTCGCCCGCCTCCTCGATGGCGGGGAGCTGTTGCTCAGCACCGGAGCGGGGTGGCCGACTGCTCCGGAGGCACTGCGCGATTTCGCCAGGGCGCTGCATCGCGCGGGGGTCGCGGGAATCGTCGTCGAGCTCGATTCCGGTCAGACGCAGATCCCGGAGGCCATGACCGAGGTGTGCAGGCAGGTCGGACTCGCTCTGATCGCCCTGACCCGCGAGATCAAGTTCGTCGCCGTGACCGAGACGGTGCACCGAGCTCTGATCGCGGCGCAGACCGATGCGCTGCGCGAGCGTCAGCACCTGCACGAGCTGTTCACCGCGCTGAGCCTGCAGGGTGCGCCGGCCGATGTCGTCGTGGCCGAGACGGCGCGAGCACTCGGCGCGCCCGTCGTGTTGGAGAACCTCGCGCACGAGGTGATCGCGCAGGAGACGATGCGGATGCCGGTCGCCCAGGCGCTGGCGCAGCTCGACTCCGCCGACCGTGTTCCGGTGCAGGCGAGAGGGGTGCGGTGGGGGAGCCTGCTCGCTCTGCCGGGGCCCGCGCACCCGGCAGGCCGTCTCACCGTCCTCGAGCAGGGGGCCACGGCTCTCGCTTTCGGATGTCTTGCGGATGGCGGTGATGCCGAGTGGTCGCTGCTCGCGCAGCGCGGAATCATCGACGACCTGCTCGGCGCGCGATTCGCGAATCCGGACGACATCGCGGCACGTCTCGCGACCGGCGGCTTCACAGTGCCGGGCCGCCACTGCCACGGCATCGTCGCCCGAGGTGCGGTTTCGCCGAGCGAGCTCGCCTACCGGGCGCGGCAGGCCGGGGGAGCTGTGGTCGCCGCGCGGGTGGGCGACGACGACGTCGCACTGCTGTCGTTCCCGGCATCCGTCGTACTCACCGATGCGCTCGCTGTGCGCATAGCCGGCCCTGACCGGACGGTCTTCGTCGGCCCTCCTGCCGAGGATGTGCTGGGTCTGCTCGCCTCATTGCGTGCAGCGAGAGACCTGTCGGCGAGCGATCGCTCCGATACCGGTCCGCGTGTGCGCCGTGTCGATGATCGTCCGTTGGAGCGCTTCGTCGCCTCGCTGCGCGACGATCAGCGACTGCTCGCCCACAGCTCGCGGATGCTGGCGCCGGTCCTGGCATACGACCGGGATCGTCGCGGCGACCTGCTCGATGTGCTGTCGGCGCTCGTCGCCCATCCCGGCAATCGCTCCGCCGCAGCGGCCGCGAGCCACCTCTCCCGATCGGTCTTCTATCAGCGCCTCACGCTGATCGGCGATCTGCTCGATGTCGACCTCGACGACGGCGAGACGCTCGCGGCTCTCCACCTCGCGCTGCTGGCGAAGCGGAGCACGACCTCCCCGGGGTGACCGTGCGTCGCGCGTCGGTCAGAGAACGGACTGGGCGCGAGACAGCACATCCCGCAGGATCTGCTCGATCTCGCGGAACTCCGAAGGGCCGACGGTGAGCGGCGGGGCGAGCTGGATCACGGGGTCACCGCGGTCGTCGGCGCGGCAGTAGAGACCGGCCTCGAACAGCGCGGGGGAGAGGAATCCGCGCAGCAGCCGCTCGGACTCGGCGTCGTCGAAGGTCTCCTTCGTGGCCTTGTCCTTGACGAGCTCGATGCCGAAGAAGTACCCGTCACCACGCACGTCTCCGACCAGCGGCAGGTCGAGCAGCTTCTCAAGTTCGGCGCGGAACAACGGGGAGTTCTCGCGCACATGCGCGTTCAACCCCTCCTCGTCGAAGATCGCGAGGTTCTCCAGCGCGACCGCGGCCGACACCGGGTGTCCGCCGAACGTGTAGCCGTGCGGGAACGAGACGTCGCCCTTCGAGAACGGCTCGTAGATGCGGTCGCTGATGATGGTCGCGCCGATCGGGGAGTACCCGCTCGTCATGCCCTTGGCGCATGTGATCATGTCGGGCACATATCCGAGACCGGTGCAGGCGAAGGTGTGCCCGAGGCGGCCGAAGGCGCAGATGACCTCGTCCGAGACGAGCAGCACGTCGTGGCGGTCGCAGATCTCGCGCACCCTGGCGAAGTATCCGGGAGGGGGCGGGAAGCAGCCGCCGGAGTTCTGCACCGGCTCCAGGAAGACCGCGGCGACGGTGTCGGCGCCCTCGAACAGGATCATCTCCTCGATGCGGTCGGCTGCCCAGCGGCCGAACGCCTCGAGGTCGTCGGACGGTCCGCCCATCTCGGCTGCGCGATAGAAGTTCGTGTTCGGCACGCGGAAGCCGCCGGGGGTGACCGGCTCGAACATCGACTTCATCGCCGGGATGCCGGTGATCGCCAGAGCGCCCTGCGGAGTGCCGTGGTAGGCCACAGCGCGAGAGATGACCTTGTGCTTGGCGGGCTTGCCCTGCAGCTTCCAGTAGTGCTTGGCGAGCTTGAACGCGGTCTCGACCGCCTCGCCGCCGCCGGTGGAGAAGAACACCTTGTTGAGGTCGCCGGGTGCTTCATCTGCAAGACGGTCCGCCAACTCGATCGCCGCCGGGTGCGCGTAGGACCACAGCGGGAAGAACGACAGCTCGGATGCCTGCGCGGCCGCGGCTTCGGCGAGCCGACGCCGACCATGACCGGCGTTCACGACGAAGAGGCCGGCGAGACCGTCGAAGTACTCCTTGCCCTTCGCATCCCAGATCCGGTGTCCGTCGCCCTTGACGATGATGGGAACGCCGGACTCGGCCATCGTGGACTGCCGGGTGAAGTGCATCCAGAGATGGTCCTTCGCCATCTTCTGCAGCTCGGACTCCGACGGGATGGTGCGTGCGGTGCTCATCTGGTCCCCCAGTTGTAGAGCTGCTTCTGCAGCTTGGCGTAGATGAAGGTCTCGGTGGAGAGGACGCCCTCGATGGGGCGGATGACGTCGTTGATGAGGGCGAGCAGGTCGTCGTCGTCTTCGCAGACGACCTCGGCGAGCACGTCGAACGAGCCGACCGTGATCACGACGTAGTCGACGGCCTCGATCGCGGCGATGGCCTCGGCGACGCGACGCGCATCGCCGGAGACGCGGACGCCGATCATGGCCTGGCGGTGAAAGCCCAGCTGCATGGGATCGGTGACCGCGACGATCTGCATGACGCCCGACTCGGTCAGCCGCTGCACCCGCTGGCGCACGGCGGCCTCGCTCATCCCGACGGTGCGGCCGATGTCGGAGTACGAACGACGACCGTCTTCTTGAAGGAGTTCGACAATCGTCTTCGAGACCGCATCGAGGGAAGGGTGTTTCTTCGCCGGGCTCATGGTGCGATCCTGGCACTCCGCGAGGCTCCCGGCAACCGATTTCGCAGAATTGAGCTATTAATCCAGCGGAATCGGCAGGAAGTCAGGACTCGAGTGGTCCCAACCAGGCGCTCGCCGCGGTCGAGTGGGCGGATTCGGGGTCGGAGGGATGGAACGCGCCTGCCAGCACGTCGCGGTAGAGACGCGAGAGCTCGTTGGCGGAGAAGTAGGAGCCACCGCCCGCGACGAGCATCGCCTCGTCGACCACATGCTTGGCCATCGTGATCGCCCGATGCTTGACCCCTGACAGCTGCGGGAACCAGAGCGCGCCGTGGTCGATGCGGTCGTCGACATCATGCGCGAGAGCGGCGATCTGCGGAGGCAGAGCGTCGTAGGCGATGGCCATGTCAGCGATGCGCCAGCGGATGTCGGGGTCCTGGCTGTAGGCGAGGCCCGTCTTCTTCGAGTGCCGCTTCTGCGCCGTCGCCACCGCGAGTTCCAGCGCGCGCCGGGCGATGCCGGTGTACACCGAGGCGAGAAGGATCTCGAACACCGAGAAGATGCCGAACACGATCGGGTCGGGGCTGGGGCCCGGATCGATGCGTCGCACCACGTGGGCGGCACCCGCCACAGCGCCGTTCAGCCGGGTGGTCCGGCTCTGCGTACCCCGCATGCCGAGGGTGTCCCAGTCGTCGGAGGTCGTGACCGCATCCGTGCGCTCCACGAAGGCGAAGACGAGCTTCGGCCCGTCGGGGCTGGTGGTGTCGAGGCCATGCAGGCCCAATCGCGTCCAGACCGGAGCGAGGGAGGTGAAGATCTTGGTGCCGGTGAACGCGTAGCCGCCGTCGCCGTCCGGCACCGCTGCGGTGTCGCTGCCGAACAGCACCAGGTCGTTGCCGCCCTCGCTGATGCCGAAGGCGAAGACCTCGCCCGCGGCCGCGCCGTCCTGCACGAACTCGAGACCGGGAACGCCTCGATCGGAGAAGACCTTCGCCACTCCGGTCCACACGAGGTGCATGTTGATCGCCAGGGCTGTCGCCGGAGCTGCCCCCGCGAGACGCTGCTGCAGGATCGCGGCCTCGGCGAGTCCGAGCCCCGCACCACCGCGCGCGGTCGGGACCAGGATCGACAGATAGCCGGCTGCCCGCAGTTCGTCGAGATCCTGCTGGGGGAAGGTGTTCTCGCGGTCGTGGATCGGTGCGCGCTCGCGGATGCGCTCGAGAAGGTCGTCGGGCAGGAACGCCGCGGGGTCGAACTGTGCGGGGTCGAACGTACTCATACCAGTGCCTCCAGAAGCTGACGGATCGACTCGTCCGGCCGGTCGCGATGAAGGGAGTGCCCCGCGCCCTCGACGACGGACATGGTGATCAGCGGATTCGCGGCGAGAACCTCGTCGGCGAGGTCACCGGTGAAGATGCTGTAGACGGCGGGATCGGCGCCGATCACGTGCGTGGGCACGGTCAGGCGCGCAGCCTCGGCACGCACGTCCCACGGCTGGTTCTGGACGCTGGTCTGCTCCACTGCCCAGGCGCTCGCCCGCAGTACGGCATCGACCTTGAGCTCCTGATCCTGCGGGTGCCAGTGCGGATGCTCCTGCTGCACGACCTCGAGCCTCGTGTCGGCGAATGCGCGTTCCTGGCTCCGGCGGACGATCGCCGCATCGCGCCCGTCGACGTGGATGGCCGGGTCGATGAGCACGAGACGCCGGGTCCATTCCGGGGCGGCGGCCGCGGCGACGGTGCTGGAGGCGCCGCCGAGCGAGTGGCCGATGACCGCGTCCCAGGCTCCGCCGCCCTGCGGGAGTGTGACGGCGAGGTCGGCACCGTACGCACCGACCGAGTAGTCGAGGGAACGCGGGGCGTCACCATGACCTCTGAGATCGACCGCCGTCGCCTGCCACCCGGCCTGGGCGAGGGCGTCACCGAGGCGCCACATCAATGCGCCGGACGAGCCGAGACCGTGAACCAGGAGAGCTCGACGAGATGCCGACGGGGAACCCCACGAGATGCGCGGGAGTGTGAGCGGTGCAGGCATGGCACCAGCCTACGACCGGTCGAACACACGAGCCCTTGCAGGGTGGGGCGGCGCGGCCTGTCAGCCGAGCGGCGCCAGCGGCGGGAGGTCGGCGGCGATCTTCAGCACGCGCTCTGCGGCCGCGTGTCCGGCGGAGAGACGTGCGGCGAGGTCGGCGCCGTCGAGCGTCGCCGCCAGGAACCCGGAGGCGAACGCGTCACCGGCGCCGACCGGTTCGACGACGTCGACCACGGGGGCTGGAACGAACACCGGCTCGGCGTCGCCGTCGAAGGCGGTCGCACCGACCTCACCGTCTTTGACGACGAGCAAGGCGCAGTTCGGCAGGAAGGCACGGATCTCGGCAGGAGTCTCGGTTCCCCAGATGCGCTCGGCCTCGTCGCGTCCGACGAAGGTGATGTCGGCGGCGTCTGCGAGGCGGGCGAGAGTCTCTGCGGCGTCTTCCCGGCTCCACAGCGGGCGACGGTCGTTCACATCGAACGACACGAGGGCGCCCGCCTCGCGCGCGTCGGCGAAGAGCCGATCGACCATCTCGCGGCAGGATGCGGAGAGTGCGGGGGTGATGCCGGTGGTGTGCACGATCCGCACGCCCTCGAGCCGCTCCGCAGTCAGGAAACCAGGCTCCATCCGTGAGGCGGCCGACCCTCGGCGGTAGTAGTAGACCGAGGACGACTCGGCTCCCGGATCCTTGAACATGACTCCGGTCGGGGCGGCATCATCCCGCTCGATCCACAGCTCGACGCCGCGACGATCGAGCTCCGAGGCGACGCGCTCGCCGAGCGGGTCGGCGCCCACACGCGATGCCCAGGCGACGCGGTGCTCGCTGGATGCCACGCCGGCAGCCACATTGGACTCCGCGCCGGCGAGACCGATCGTCGCCTCTGCGGCCTCGGCGAGGCGGGCGTCTGTGGGGGTGATCAGCGCCATGGTCTCGCCGATGCAGACGATCGCGGGGGCAGAGGTCGGAGAAGAAGGAGAGCTCATGAAGGTGTGACCGCCAGGGGTTCGGTGTCGGGATGCGGGCTCGCGTCGCGGTGCCGCAGGTCGGGGAAGGAACGTACGAAGACGATGGAGACGAGCAGTCCGACCGCCGCGAAGATCGTGGCGGCGAGATAGGCGCCGCGCCAGTCGCCGACGTCGACGAGGAAGCCGGCCACGGCGGATCCGGCGGCGGCACCGATGAGCTGGCCGGTGCCTGCCCAGCCGAAGGCTTCCGCCGTCTCACTGAATTTCACACTCGCCGAGGTGATGGCGAAGAGCACGGCGAGAGCCGGAGCGATGCCGATGCCGGCGAGGATCAGAGTGCCGCCCAGCCAGAAGACGTTGAGCATGACCATCGTCAGGCCGAGTCCGATCGTGACGATCAGCAGCCGGCGCGCCATGGCCCACGGGCCGATGGGGATGTGCCCGAACGCCAGACCTCCGGCGAGGCTTCCCGCTGAGAACACGGCGAGCACGAGACCGGCCGTGAGGCTTCCGTGCTCGAAGGTCGCGACGACACCGACCTCCACGGCGGAGCACGCACCGATCAGGAGGAAGCCGATCACGGTCGCCAGCAGCACGGGCGGTTTGAGCACGACCTTGCCGAGCGCATTGCGGCTGCGCGGGATCCGCACCCGGCCGACCTCGGGGGAGAGGATGAACCAGGCGCCGCCGCCGACGAGGACGATCGCCACCAGCAGCAGGCCCTCCGTCGTGCCGATCTGGGTGGAGACGAGAGTGATGACGACCGGGGCCAGGACCCAGATGATCTCCTGCAGCGAGGCGTCGAGGGAGAACAGCGGAGTGAGGTTCGAGGAGTTCACGAGCTTCGGGTAGATCGTGCGGACGGCGGCCTGGATCGGCGGGGTCGACAGGCCGGCGACCATCCCGAACGCCATGTAGCCCGGCACGTCGAGAGGAAGAGTGGCGAGGCACAGTACCGCGACGACGCACACCGAGAGCGTGAGGGTGATCACGCGCCGCATGCCCCACACGCCCATCCACCGGCTCGTGATGGGGCCGGCTACGGCCTGCCCCACGCTGGTCGCGGCGAGGACGAGACCGGCGAATCCGTACGACCCGGTCTGCTGCTCGACGTGCAGCAGGATCGCCAAGGACATCATCCCGTTGGGGAAGCGCGCGGTCAGCTGAGCCGCGATCATGCGCGCCACTCCAGGCGTGCGAAGAAGATCCCGATATCCCGCCACCAGACAACGGTACCGGGCCTCGGGGTCGGCCGTCGAAGAGGTCCTGAGGCGACACGCCCACGACACGCCGAAAGGCGATTTCCACAGGAATCGGAATGTCGGATGCCCGGCGTAGCGTGCCCCCTGTGGATGGATCGCTCACAGGGGCTTCCCAGCCGCGATTTCATGCGGTTCGAGTGTCTCTCCGAGGGCGCTCGGCCTGTGGAAGAAACGGTGGAGAACCTGTGTTGTAACGGTGGAGAACGGTGGATAACTACATGGATGTAACTACTACCCCTTGTGGTCGCCCCCAATGTCGGTCCCCATATGTAGTATTGAAGTCCCGGCAGGGGGTCTACCGGGAAACAGCCTGATGAGATGCAGGCCAGAGATTTGAGGGGTTACGAAAAGATGTCGATCACGGTCTACACAAAGCCTTCCTGCGTTCAGTGCAACGCCACCTACCGCGCCCTCGATGCCAAGGGCATCGAGTACGAGATCCTCGACCTGTCGGAAGACCCGACGGCGCTCGAGCAGGTCAAGGCGCTCGGCTACCTGCAGGCGCCCGTCGTCGTCACCGACGAGGGACACTGGTCGGGCTTCCGTCCCGACAAGATCGACGAGCTCGCCTCCCGTCTGGCGTGACGCCCCATGAGCGCCGTCGCGACCGCAGCGCCGCTCCTGATCTACTTCTCGAGCGTGTCGGGTAACACCGCGCGGTTCATCGAGAAGCTCGGGCTCCCGGCCCGACGCATACCCCTCCACCGAAACGAAGAAGAACTCGTCGTCGACGAGCCCTTCGTGCTGGTCACCCCCACCTACGGCGGGGGAGAGGGTCGCGGCGTCGAGAAGGGGTCCGTTCCCAAACAGGTGATCCGGTTTCTCAATGACGAGCGCAACCGGCGTCACATCCGCGGCGTGATCTCCGCGGGTAACACCAACTTCGGCGATGCCTTCTGCCTCGCCGGCGACATCATCAGCCGCAAGTGCAACGTGCCTCACTTGTATCGGCTCGAGATCTTCGGCACACAAGACGATGTGGATCGCGTGAGCGACGGATTGGAACGACGGTGGGTATTGCAGTCGAAGAGCACGCAGAGCGTGACGCAGTGACCGAGACAGTGGCATTCAAGGCGAACCCCTCTTACGAGGGTCTCGACTATCACGCCCTCAACGCGATGCTGAACCTGTACGACGCGAACGGGAAGATCCAGTTCGACGCCGACAAGCGCGCAGCGCGGGAGTACTTCCTCCAGCACGTGAACCAGAACACGGTGTTCTTCCACTCGCTCAAGGAGCGCCTGGACTACCTCGTGGAGAAGGAGTACTACGAGGGCGCCGTCATCGAGAACTACTCGATGGAGTTCATCCAGAAGCTCAACGACCTCGCCTACGGCAAGAAGTTCCGCTTCGAGACGTTCCTCGGCGCGTTCAAGTACTACACGAGCTACACGCTCAAGACGTTCGACGGCAAGCGCTACCTCGAGCGCTTCGAGGACCGCGTCGTGATGACCGCCCTCGGCCTCGCCGACGGTGACGAGAAGCTCGCGGTCGCCCTCGTCGAGGAGATCATCTCCGGTCGCTTCCAGCCGGCGACCCCGACCTTCCTCAACGCCGGCAAGGCGCAGCGCGGCGAGCTCGTCAGCTGTTTCCTGCTGCGCATCGAAGACAACATGGAGTCGATCGCCCGCGGCATCAACTCCGCGCTGCAGCTCTCCAAGCGCGGCGGCGGCGTCGCCCTGCTGCTCTCGAACATCCGCGAGTCGGGTGCTCCGATCAAGCAGATCGAGAACCAGTCCTCGGGCATCATCCCCGTGATGAAGCTCCTCGAAGACAGCTTCAGCTACGCCAACCAGCTGGGCGCCCGTCAGGGTGCAGGTGCGGTGTACCTCAACGCGCACCACCCCGACATCATGCGCTTCCTCGACACCAAGCGTGAGAACGCCGACGAGAAGATCCGCATCAAGACGCTGTCGCTCGGCGTCGTCGTGCCCGACATCACGTTCGAGCTCGCCAAGAACGACGAGGACATGTACCTGTTCTCGCCGTACGACGTCGAGAAGGTCTACGGCGTTCCCTTCGGCGACATCTCGGTCACCGAGAAGTACCGCGAGATGGTCGACAACCCGCGCATCAAGAAGACCAAGATCAATGCGCGCGAGTTCTTCCAGACCGTCGCCGAGATCCAGTTCGAGTCCGGCTACCCGTACGTCATGTTCGAAGACACGGTGAACAAGGCCAACCCGATCAAGGGTCGGATCAACATGTCCAACCTCTGCAGCGAGATCCTGCAGGTGAACACGCCGACGACCTACAACGACGACCTGTCGTACGACAACATCGGCAAGGACATCTCCTGCAACCTCGGCTCGATGAACATCGCGCTGTCGATGGATGCCGACGACCTCGGCCAGACGGTCGAGACGGCGATCCGTGCACTCACCGCGGTGAGCGACCAGAGCCACATCGGCTCGGTGCGTTCGATCGAAGACGGCAACGACCGCTCTCACGCGATCGGCCTCGGCCAGATGAACCTGCACGGCTACCTGGCTCGCGAGCACGTGTACTACGGATCCGAAGAGGGCATCGACTTCACGAACATCTACTTCTACACGGTGCTGTTCCACGCGCTGCGTGCGTCGAACAACCTCGCCATCGAGCGCGGCACGACGTTCGACGGGTTCGAGGACTCCACCTACGCGAGTGGTGCGTTCTTCGACAAGTACATCGACCGCGCCTGGGTGCCGGAGACCGAGAAGGTCAAGGAGCTGTTCGCCGGCAAGCACATCCCGACGCAGGACGACTGGGCTGAGCTGAAGGCGTCGATCCAGAAGCACGGCATCTACAACCAGAACCTGCAGGCCGTCCCGCCGACCGGCTCGATCTCGTACATCAACAACTCGACGTCGTCGATCCACCCGATCGCGTCGAAGATCGAGATCCGCAAGGAAGGCAAGCTCGGTCGCGTCTACTACCCGGCTGCGTTCATGACGAACGACAACCTGGACTACTACCAGGACGCGTACGAGATCGGCTACGAGAAGGTCATCGACACGTATGCGGCCGCCACGCAGCACGTCGACCAGGGGCTGTCGCTGACGCTGTTCTTCAAGGACACCGCCACCACGCGTGACATCAACAAGGCGCAGATCTACGCATGGCGCAAGGGCATCAAGACGATCTACTACATCCGTCTGCGCCAGATGGCGCTCGAGGGCACCGACATGGCCGAGTGCGTCTCGTGCATGCTCTGATCCGCCCCTGAACTCGAGAAACGACGAAGAATCATGACTCCGCACGAACCTCTCAAGTTGGTCGACCACGTGCAGGCGATCAACTGGAACCGCATCCAGGACGATAAGGACGTCGAGGTGTGGAACCGCCTCGTCAACAACTTCTGGCTGCCCGAGAAGATCCCGCTGTCCAACGACATCCAGTCGTGGAACACGCTGACCCCGGAAGAGCAGCTGCTCACGATGCGCGTGTTCACCGGACTCACGCTGCTCGACACGGTGCAGGCGACGGTCGGTGCGGTCTCGCTGATCCCCGATGCGATCACCCCGCACGAGGAGGCCGTCTACACGAATATCGCGTTCATGGAGTCGGTGCACGCCAAGAGCTATTCCTCGATCTTCTCGACGCTCGCGTCGACCAAGGAGATCGACGAGGCGTTCCGCTGGTCGGTGGAGAACCCGAACCTTCAGAAGAAGGCGCAGATCGTCACCGACTACTACCGCGGCGACGACCCGCTCAAGCGCAAGGTCGCCTCGACCCTGCTGGAGAGCTTCCTCTTCTACTCGGGCTTCTACCTGCCGATGCACTGGTCGAGCCGCGCCAAGCTCACCAACACGGCAGACCTGATCCGCCTCATCATCCGCGACGAGGCCGTGCACGGGTACTACATCGGCTACAAGTTCCAGCGCGGACTCGAGACGGTCGACCAGGCGCGACGCGACGAGCTCAAGGACTACACGTTCTCGCTGCTCTACGAGCTCTACGACAACGAGGTGCAGTACACGCAGGACCTCTACGACGGAGTCGGTCTGACCGAAGACGTCAAGAAGTTCCTGCACTACAACGCCAACAAGGCGCTCATGAACCTGGGCTACGAGGCGATGTTCCCCTCCAGCGTCACGAACGTGAACCCGGCGATCCTTTCGGCTCTCTCGCCCAACGCCGACGAGAACCATGACTTCTTCTCGGGGTCGGGTTCGTCGTACGTCATCGGCAAGGCCGAGGCCACGGAAGACGACGACTGGGACTTCTGACAGACGCTCGTCGGCCGCTGAACAGCTGACGCGACAAAGGCCCCGGTCGGGTGCTCATCTCGAGCGTCCGACCGGGGCTTTCTGCTCCGGTGCCCGGATGACGTGCGCTGTACGATCGGACGCATGAAGACTTGGGGTTACTTCGCGCTCGCTGCGGTGCTGTTCGCCGGAGTCGGCGTCTACACCCTGCGCACCGACTCGATCGAGTGGTGGACGGTCGTCACCGCAACGGTCATGTTCGTCGCCGCGGCGACATTCGCGAGCCGCGGCGTCGTCGAATACCGCAATGCCGACAAGCAGCCGTAACAGCCCCCTTCACCCGATGACCGAGGAGACCGCCGCCGAAGTGCGCGTGCGCACGAAAGTGGCACGCGCGCTCGTGCGCAACCCGCTCGTGTGGGGTGCCGTACTGCTGCTCGTGGCCATCTGGTTCACGCTCGCGGGTGATGACCTCAGCTTCTTCCCGTTCCTGCTCATGCTGGTCGGAGGGTGGTGCTTCGGATTCGCGTTCGTGAACGCGACCCTGGGCATGGTCCCCGCCCGCAACGGCGCGATCCTGCATGTCGGAGTGGCCGTCGTGCTCGGCGCACTGGTCGCGTTCGTGATCGAGTTCGGGGGAGACCTGCTCGATCCGTTCCCCGAGTGGGTGAGCGGAGTCGCAGTGGTGTTGCAGCTGGCGGCGATACCCGCTGCCGGGTGGATCTGGCTCGGGGTCATCGGCCGGATCACCGACCTCTTCGCGCGCCGGGATGCGAAGAAGCGGCCGCCGCTCGTGTCGCCGGACTGGGAACGAGAGGCGAGCGGCGACGGATCGATCGTGCGCTTCACCGCCATCGAGCTCCGATTGCGCACCCTCACCCAGGCGATCGTCGCGATCGTCGTGGTCGTCGGCCTCTTCGGCGTCGCGATCCTGATCGCGCTCGACGACATCGTGATGCGGATGGGTCCGCGGATCGCGATCGTGCTCATGGGGATCGTGGTCGGACTCCCGGTCTACCTCGTGTTCACGGCGATCCTGCGCCGTCGCACGCAAGCATGCACGGTCGCCTTCGGGAACGACGAGTTGCGTGTGCGGGTGGGTGATGAGTTCCACACGATCCCCTTCCGTGAGCTCGAGTTCCTGCGCTGGCGGTGCCGCAGCGACTACGCGCGCATCGAGGTGCGTGGTGCCGGTGTCGATCTGTCGCTGTTCGCCGGACTCGCCAAACCGCCGCGTGGCGTCTCCGCCGAACTCCCCGCGCTGCCGAGACGGGTGTATCGACGACTCGAGCTGGTGGGGCTCGCCCTGGAGAACACGCGCCGGGGCGAGGTCATCACGTTCCGAGGACCGTCGGAGCCGGCGTCGCGCCCACCCGCGCACTGAGTGGGTGTCGGCGGCGCGTGCCATGATCCGAACATGGAAACCCTCCGACTCCGGCTCTGGTCAGAGCACGACCTCGAGCTGCTGCACGCCGCGAACACCCCGGAGATGACCGCCCACCTCAACGGGCCAGAGACCGAAGACGAGATCGTGGAGCGGCATGCCCGTTATCTGCGCCTCGTCGCCTCCGGTGAGGCGAGGATGTTCGTCATCGAGGACGAGCAAGGTCTGTCGCTCGGTTCGATCGGCCATTGGCACGTCGTGTGGCGGGACGAGCCCGCGCTGGAGACCGGATGGTTCGTCCGGCCCGAGGCGCAGAGGCGCGGGGTGGCATCGGCCGCACTCGCGCTGCTCATCGAAGACGCGCGCGCGCATCGAGCGGGCAGGCGGTTCCTGACCGCGTTCCCCGGGGTCGAGAACCCCGGCTCCAACGGTGTCTGCCGGCGAAAAGGCTTCGTCCTGTCGGGAACGATGACGATGCAGTTCCGCGGCGCGGAGCTGGCCGTGAACGAGTGGGCACTCGACCTCGCGGTCCTGGCCTCCGTCAGCCCGCCGGGTACTCCTGCCCCTTGAGCAGCCGGGCCAGGTGCGCGGCGTTCCTCGTTGCTGTCCCGATGGCCGATTCGACCTTCTCCGGGGTCTCGTCGAGGTCCTTGTAGTCGGTGGTGTGCATCGCCTCGCCGTTCCAGTAGACCGAGCCCTGAGCGGGGATCGTGAAGCCGACGTCGTTGAGCGACTGGAAGAGGATCGCGGCGATGTGATGGGCTCCATCCTCGTTGCCGACGATGCCCGCGATGGCCACCTTGTCGAACAGAGTGGGGCGTCCGCGGGCGTCGGTCTCGCCGAGCTCGGCATCGAGTCGTTCGAGCACACGCTGCGCGACGCTCGAATGCTGACCCATCCACGTGGGCGTGACGAACACGAGGATGTCGGCGTCCAGTACGCGGCGACGGATCTGCGGCCACTCGTCGTCGCCGCCCATGTCCTTCTCGACTCCCGGACGCAGGGAGAGGTCGACGGCGCGCACCAGGTCTCCGGTGACGCCGTGGTCCGCGAGTGCATCGAGCAGCTGGGTTGCGAGCAGATCGGAACTGGAGGAGGTGGGTGACGGCTTCAGGGTGCAGGAGACGGCGACCGCGGTGAGAGGTGTCTTCATGCTCCGAGCAGACCAGACGGTGCGATGCGTGCACAGGGGGTTTCCGAGTCCGGGCTATCCTGGTAGACGGTACCGACGACAGGAGATCCCGTGATCCTCAGCTTCCTCTTCTTCATGATCCTCTTCATCGGAGGGATCCTGCTGATGGGCATCTCGTTCGGGCTGCCGGCTTTCCAGGCGCTCGCGTTCTGCGGCGGTCTCCTGCTGGTCACGCTGGCTCTCGCCTTCATCTTCCGTCAGGGCGGCTCGGCCACCCGCCGGTCGAACAACTGGTCGGGCAACGCCACCGAGTGACTTCTCGCGGTCCGCGCGTCGCTCGGCGTCGCTGACCGCTCATCGTCGCTGAGCGCTTTCAGCGGTGTCTGGCGAGTCTCGCCTCGAGGTTCGCCCTGACCGCCGGCCATTCCGGCTCGATGATCGAATACTCCACGCTGTCGCGAAGCGCTCCGTTGCGGTACCGGCTCATCGCCCGCATCACGCCGTCCTGTTTCGCGCCGAGCCGCTCGATCGCGGTGCGCGATTGGAAGTTGACCCACTGCGTGGTGAGACCCACGCGGAAGACCCCGAGCGTCTCGAACGCGTGCCGCAGCAGCAGCAGTTTGGACTCGGCGTTCGTGCCGGTGCCGTGCGCGGACGGCCGATTCCAGGTGAAGCCGATGTGCAGGCGTGGGACATCGGCGACGATGTCGTAGTACGACGTGAGGCCGAGGATGCGGCCCGTGGCGTCGAACGCCGTGAACGGCACCATCTCGCCCTTCGCGATGAGCCCGATGCGTCGCTCGACCTCTGCGGCGACACCGTCGGGCGCCGGCACCGAGGTGTACCACGCGGTCTTCCACAGGTCGCCTTCCTGCACTGCCTCGATCAGCCCGTCGACGTGCGAGGGCTCGAGGGGGCGGAGCTCGACGAGTTCACCGGTGAGCGTGATGGGGGAGGGGGCGACGAGGAAAGCCATGACCATATTCAACCAGCGAGGAGCAGCGTCTGACGCAGCAGCCGTTGGTAGGCGGTCACGAGCTCGACCGTGACCTCCAGCTCGAAGGCCAGGCTCGCGAGGTGCGGCCCGCGCATCTCCTCTGCCTCGGCGTAGGCGTGCGGGGTGATCAGCCGGGATGCTGCCCATTCGTCGGCCTGACGCTCCTGCTGGGCGCGGACGGCGGGGGTGGGAGCCGGGTGGTGCCCGAGGCAGGCGTGGCCGAGTTCGTGCGCCAGCACGCTGCGAGTCGTGCGCCTGCTCATCCCCGGATCGAGACGGATCGTGCGTGTCACGGGGTCGTAGCCACCGGGGGTGCGGCCCACCCGCTCGATCACGCGCAGCCGCTGGTCTTCGGCGAGGCGGAGGAGGTGCTGCATGGGACTCCTCCTCGTGCGGATCTCTTCGCGCCGGGACTGCGGTTCCGGCTCTACTGGTAGAGGTCGTCCGTGTCGGTGTCGTGCCGCACGCGGGACTCGAAAGCGACCTCTCGGGTATCTTCGCGCGGACCGGCGACATCGGGTGCACGTCGGATCGGAGTGATGCGCGCGGTGGTCTCGCCGTCTGCCCTGAGGCGCTCTTCGGCGCGAGCGAGCAGCACGTGGGGCTCGACTCCGAGGTCGGCGCAGACCGCGTACACGACCGGGACGGGGATCGCACGCTTGCCCGTCACATAGTTGTCGAGCGCGCTGCGGGCGATCCCGATGCTCCGCGCCATCGCCGCGATGCTGCTGCGAGATGCAGCGATCTCGGCGCGCATCTGTCGACCGACAGCGTCGTTGAACTCCTCGGCAGGTGTCTTCACCTGGCTCACCATAGCAGCGACTCGAGGCCAGAATGCTGCCATTCTGGTCCATTCGACCCCCATGCGTGTCCGTTTGTGGCGCTAGTGTAGGCGTATGGGGACACAATTGCGTCATTTGCTCGCTTCCGAGGTCGATGGGGCGCGATTCCACGCCGGAGTGTCGTTCTCGGATTTGTCCGAGCGCTCGGGCATCAGCCCTGAGGCGCTGGGCGATCTGTTGGACGGCATGGAGGACTTCACGGTCGTCGACCTCGTGCGCATCGCGGAGGTTCTCGGCGTCCCGGTCACCTCTCTGCTCCCCGGCGCGGCGCCCGACGACTCCTGACGACGTCGGTGCCGGGCTGTAGCGTGGTGCGTATGAAGACAGTGTCGTTCGGATCAGCCACCGCCCCCGCCGTGATCGCCGGCATGATGCGCATCGACGACAAGGACGACGCTCACATCCGCACACTGTATGAGACCAACCGTGCAGCGGGCATCGACTTCTTCGATCACGCCGACATCTACGGCGGGAGCATGCATCACTGCGAGGCGCGGTTCGCCGATGCGCTGCAGCTCAGCTCCTCCGAGCGTGACGAGATCGTGCTCCAGACGAAGTGCGGCATCGTGCCGTCGCAGGGGATGTTCGACTTCTCGTACGAGCACATCATGGCTCAGGTCGAAGGATCGCTCGCCGCTCTGCGCACCGACCGCCTCGACGTGCTCCTGCTCCACCGCCCCGACGCGCTCGTCGAGCCCGAGGAAGTCGCCCGGGCGTTCGACGACCTGGAGAGCGCAGGAAAGGTCAAGGCATTCGGCGTCTCCAATCACACGCCGCGTCAGATCGACCTCCTCCGCACAGCGGTGCGTCAGCCGTTGGTCGCGAATCAGCTGCAGCTGTCGATCACGCACGCGCCGATCATCGCGCAGCCCGTCGCAGCCAACATGGCCGCTCACGAGCAGAGCATCGTCCGTGACGGCGGTGGGATCGTGGAGTACTGCCGTATCAACGGCATCACGATCCAGGCGTGGTCGCCGTTCCAAGACGGCTTCTCCCACGGGGTGTTCCTCGGCAACTCCGAGTATCCGGAGCTGAACGCGGTGATCGACCGTCTCGCGGCAGTGCACGGTGTCACGCCCATCGCGATCGCGACGGCCTGGATCACACGGCACCCCGCCGGCATGCAGGTGGTTCTCGGCACCACCACGCCGCAGCGAGTGCGCGACGCCGCGGCCGGAGCCGACATCGAGCTCACCCGCCCCGAGTGGTACGAGCTGTTCCGCGCCGGCGGGCACCTGCTCCCGTAGGCCGAGCAGCATCATGCGTCGTCGTCTACCCTGAACTCATGTCGTTCCTGTTCTCGCTCCTCGTCATCGCACTGATGATCGGCGCGCTGATCGACATCATCACGCGCGACAACTCGCTGGTGAAGTTCCTCCCGAAGCTGGCCTGGATCATCATCGTGATCCTGCTTCCGCTGATCGGTGGACTGCTGTGGTTCACGATCGGCCGGGAGTATGGCGAATCCGGACTCTCGATCCCGCGGATGCGGAGAGCTGAGCGGCCGACGGCGCAGACCGACGTGCGCCCGGCTCCGCCGACCGATACGCGGACGACCGAGCAGCAGATCGCCGACCTCGACCGTGAGATCGCGGAGTGGCGGCGGCGTGAGGAGATCGAGAAGCGCCGGCACGACGGCGATGCGTCGACCGGCGCAGTCGGGTCCGACTCCTAGACGGCCACGGGGCGGTCGAAGGACTCGCGGATCGCGTCTTCGAGCGTCGGGTATCGGAATTCGAACCCCGCGGTGGTGAGCTTCTCCGGCAGCACCCATCGGCTCTTCAGAATCAGCTCGGTCTCGGTGCGCATGCCGATCGCTCCGAGCTCGAGCATCCATCGGGGCATCGGCACGCCGACGCGCACGCCCAGAACTCGTCGAACAGTCGCCATGAATTCGGCGTTGTCGACCGGATGCGGAGATGCCGCGTTGACCGGTCCCTCGAGTGAGGGTGTCTGCTCGAGGAAGTCGATGATGCGGGCCACATCCTCGATGTGCACCCAGCTGAATCGCTGACGCCCGCGGCGTGCGCCGGGGAAGTGCCCCGTTCCGGCCGCCCGTCGTGCGGCGCTGACCGGCCAGTGTCCGTCGTACTGAGATCCGCCCAGACCGAGGCGAGCCAGGTCTTTCACGGGCCCGAGGACCCCGCCGTGTCCGAGGACGATCGTGCTGCGCAGCGCGACGCGGCGCGTGCGGGGGAGCTCGTCGGCGAACAGCGCCTTTTCCCATGCCTTCGCGACCTCGACCGAGAAGCCGGTGCCGATCTCGCCGGTGGATTCGGTCATCGGGCGGTCTTCGGCGTGCCGGTAGATGGTGGCCGTCGAGGAGTTGACCCAGAGGGCGGGGGGATTCGGCGCCCTCATGATCGCCCGGCTCAGGGAGGCGGTGGTGTCGAGGCGAGAGCGGAAGATTTCGGCGCGGTTCGCCGGTGTGTAGCGGCAGTTGACGCTCTTGCCGGCGAGCCCGATGACGAGGGACGCCCCGTCGATCGCGCGGTCGATCTCCACCTGATCTCCCCAGCGGATGTCGGCGCCCGAGCGCGAGATCGTGACGACCTCGCGGCCCTCTGCCCGCAACCGCGGCAGGAGGAAACGGCCCATGAAGCCCGTGGATCCGCCGATGACGACCCGACCTGTGCTCATTCGGACTGCTCCTTCTCTGCGGGGTCGTGGTGCTCGCCGACGTGCTGGATGCGATGGGTGTGCTGGATGCGATAGGTGAAGTCGCCCCGGTACTCGTACACGCGGCCGATGAGGGGCGCGTCGACGGTCAGGGTCACCCGCTGCCGGTCGAGTGCGTCGTCGAAGCGCTCGGTGAGGTGGACGACCGGGGCGATGGGGGACGGGATGCGCACCCTGAGGTGTCCGAGGCGGATGCCGACGGCACGGCTGGTGAGGCGGAGCGCGCCTTCGTGGACCGCGACGTCGAAGCAGGCGGCGATGACCCCCGGCTCACCGAGCTCATCGACCACACGTCCGTGGCGCGTGAGCGCGACCGCGTCGCGCATGACCCACTGCCGTCGCGCGAAATGGAAGGTGCGCTCGCCGATGGCCCTGGATGCGATCGTGCGGTTCTCCACGCGGAACGGCACGTCGCTCTCCCAGCCCGCAGCGACGACGCCACGGCGTTCGAGAAGACGCAGGAACGGCCAGAGCCAGCGCCGCGGAGTGCCGACCCGCTGGAACACCCCTTCGCCGATGCCGACAGCGCCGTCGGGGATCGCCGCGAAGTATGCCTGCAGACGCGGGTGCAGATCATCGGTGCGCTCGCCGAGTGCCCTGGCGTAGGGGGACTGCGGCACAGGCGTCACTCTTCGAGCCTAGCCCGATGGTGGATGCTCTCGATGCGCTCCGGCGGCTGCGTTCAGGACTCCGGTCGCAGCAGTCGATCGAGGAGTGCGAGCGCTTCGTGCTGGGGTGCGGTCCCATCGAGCAGCCACTGCGTCTGCAGGCCGTCGGACGCGGCGACGACGAGCGCCGCGACGGCATCCGGATCGATGTCCTTCCGGATCCGCCCATCCGCCTGCTGCTCTCGGACGATGTCGGCGAGTCGGCCACGGAGGCGGGTGAAGCGGTCGGTGGCGAACGTGCGCGCCGCCGGATGCCCCTCTTCGAGCGCGGTGGCGACGAGGGTGGAATACAACTGCACGAGACCCGGGATCGCACGGTTGATGCGAGCGGACTCGATCATCATCTCCACCGGCGTCGCGTCATCCGCCGGCGAGCTCGGCTGTCGCTCTGGCGCCGTGCTCTCCTGGTAGACGGCGACGAGGAGCTCTTCGAGTGAGCCGAAGTAGTGGGTGAGCGCTGCATGGGTGACCCCCACCTCGCGTGCGATCGCCCGCAGGCTCGTGCGATCGGCGCCACGCTCGGCGAAGACCTCGATCGCGCGGTCGAGGATCTCCTGTCGTCGAGCGATCCCCTTGGCGTAGGCGCCACGCTGGCGTGGCGGCTCGGCGTGATCTGACGTGTCGGCGGGCATGATCGGAGTCTAGCGAATCAAAACTTCCGCATGGAGGTATTTGGTGATAGCGTGCCTGCACGGGGCACAGATCCCGCCATGTCACCGATGACCGAAGGAGCACGACCGATGACGATTCGGACTTCCCTGCAGCTGTTCACGATCAAGGACGAGCTGGAGGCCGACCTCGAATCCTCCCTCGCGGCGGTAGCCGCCCGCGGTTTCACCGCCGTTGAGCCCTACGACTTCGTCCGCCGGGCGGAACCTCTGGCCGCAGCCCTCACCGCTGCCGGGCTGGTCGCTCCTTCCGGTCACGCGTTCCTCGCCTCTGAGTCGTTCGTGAACCCCGACGGCAGCGGCACCACGGTGCCCGTCCCGTCGCCCGCCGAGGTCTTCGCCGCCGCGAAGGTGCTCGGCATGGACACCGTCATAGACCCGTACACGGCGCCTGCGCGCTGGGAGTCGGTCGAGCAGATCGAGGAGACCGCGCGGCTGCTGAACGAGGCCGCCGAGATCGGTGCGACCGTCGGAGTGCGCGTCGGATACCACAACCATGCCCACGAGCTGGAAGCCGTGTTCGACGGCGTCACCGGGCTCGAGGTCCTCGCCGACCTCCTCGACGACCGCGTCGTGCTCGAGGTCGACCTGTACTGGGTCGCTCGCGGTGGCGTCGACCCCGTGGCACTGCTGGAGCGCCTGGGCAGCCGCGTGATCGCTGTGCACGCGAAGGACGGCACACTCGACCCGGCACTCGCCGCGGCATACCCGCCGGCCGACCAGGTGGCGGCGGGTGAAGGAGCTGTGCCGCTCGTCGAAGCCATCGCGGCGGCTCCCGCGCTCGAACTCGCGATCGTGGAGTTCGACCACTACGAGGGAGACCTGTTCGACGCGATCGAGCGTAGCCGCGTCTACCTCGACGAGAAGGTCGCCGGCTGATGGTGATCGGCACAGGCTCAATCGGCACAGGCCCCGTCGGCGTCGGCATCATCGGCGCCGGAAACATCAGCGACCAGTACCTGTCGAACCTCACGACCTTCCCCGACGTCCGCGTCCTCGCGATCGGCGACATCCTCGAGGAGCGAGCGAAGGCGCAGGCCGAGAAGTACGGCGTGCCGCGCGCCGGCGGCGTCGACACGGTTCTCGACGACCCCGAGATCGACATCGTCGTGAACCTCACGATCCCCGCCGTGCACGTCGAGGTCTCCGAGGCGATCATCGCGGCGGGCAAGCACGTCTGGACCGAGAAGCCGATCGGCGTGAGCCGTGAGGAGTCGCGTCGGCTGCTGGAGAAGGCGGATGCCGCTGGCCTTCGGGTCGGCGTCGCCCCGGACACCGTGCTCGGACCGGGGGTGCAGACGGCCAAACGGGCGATCGCGCGTGGCGACATCGGCCGCCCGCTGTTCGCGCAGACCACTTTCCAGTGGTCGGGTCCGGAGATCTTCCACCCGAACCCCGCGTTCCTGTACGCCAAGGGCGGCGGACCGTTGCTCGACATGGGGCCGTACTACGTGTCGGCTCTCGTGCACGTGTTCGGACCCGTCGCCTCGGTCGCAGCCCTGGGGCTGCAGGGCACGCCCACCCGGCGCGTGCAGGTCGGCGAGCTGGCCGGTCAGGAGTTCCCGGTCGAGATCCCCTCGACGCTCAGCGTGCTGATGGCGTTCGAGGAGGGCGGCCAGGCGCAGAGCATCTACAGCACCGACTCGCCCGTGATCCGGCAGGGGATCGTCGAGATCACCGGCACCGAGGGCACCATCGTGATCCCGGACCCGAACACCTTCGGCGGCGCGATCTCGATCACCCGGCCTCTCACGCGACTGTTCATCCCGCCGGAGCCTATCCAGCAGGACATCGTCGACGTCGAGCAGGAGGGCGTGCTCTCCGGTCGCGGCGTAGGACTGCTCGACATGGCGCGCTCGATCGCCGCCGGTCGCCCGCACGTCGCCACGGGGGAGTTCGGCTACCACGTGCTCGACACGCTCCTCTCGATCGAGGAGGCCGCCGAGGCGCGCGGCTTCGTCGCCGTCGAGAGCACGCTCGATCAGGTCGGTTCGATCGCCTCGGACTTCGATCCGTTCGAAGCGACGCTCTGACAGCGGCCGATCGTGGCGGCGGAGATGCGGATCAACGCGCCTTCGCCGCCACGTAGCGGTCGACGCTCGCCGGCGAGAGCACCTCGCGGGCGACCATGATCGCCGCGCCCAGGACCGCAGCGCGATCTCCCGCCTGGGACTGCACGATGGCGAGGTGCTGCGTCGCGAGCGGGATCGAGCGTCGGTAGACCACCTCGCGCACCCCGGCGAGAAGATGCTCTCCCGCGCGAGCGATGCTGCCGCCCAGCACGATGATCGAGGGGTTCAGCAGGTTGACGACCGTGGCGAGCACCTCGCCGACGTCGCGTCCGGCCTGACGGGTGGCTTCGATCGCGGCGGTGTTCCCCGTGCGCACCAGGTCGACGACGTCTGAGGCGCTGTTCACCTCGAGACCGTCTTCGCGGAGGGCGATCGCGAGGGCGGAGCCGCTCGCGAGAGCCTCGAGGTCGCGCTCGTCGCCCGGCGCGCGGGTGGACCCCGCTCCGGTGGGCACCTGCACATGGCCCATGTCGCCGGCGGAGCCCTGGGCGCCGCGCTGCAGCTGACCGCCCGCGATGATGCCGGCCCCGATCCCGGTCGACACCTTCACGAAGATCAGATCGTCGACCCGGGGCCAGCTCGTCGCCTGCTCGCCGAGGGCCAGGATGTTGACGTCGTTGTCGACCAGCACCGGTACGTCGAACGTCTTCTGTACGTAGGCGGGAACGTCGAACCTGTCCCATCCCGGCATGATCGGCGGGTTGGTGGGGCGACCGGTCGAGTGTTCGACGGGGCCGGGCACACCGATACCCACCCCGACCAGAGGGAGCCCTGCGGCCGTGGCGGCGAGCAGGCCGGTGGCGTCGGCGATGATCGTGTCGAGCAGGCTCTCCGGCCCGTCTCCGATGTCGATCGTGCGGGTCCGGGAGTCGAGGATGATCCCGGCGAGATCTGCGATGGCGACCGTCGCGTGCGTCGCGCCGAGGTCGACGGCGACCACGAGTCCGGCACGGGGGTTGAATGCGACCCGTGCCGGGGGCCTTCCGCCGGTGGAGACCGCTTCGCCGGCCGGGCGGAGGAGATCGGCGGCGAGGAGCGCGTCGACGCGGAGCGCCACCGTGGAGCGGGCGAGGCCCGTGAGCGCGGAGATCTCGGCCTTGGTTCTGGCGAGCCCGTCGCGAAGGATCTGGAAGATCTCTCCGGTGCCGGAGGAGACCGCCGGCGCCGGCTTGGGAACGTCAACCATTGCGTCAGTAAACCACAGCACTTCGGCGTCTCGCCGATTGACTTCGGATTTGTCTCAGAGAACTTTTGACGAAGCTCTAGCAAAAGTCGGTAGGACTGTGTCAGAATCGGCGGCATGACAACGGATGTCACTGACACCGGTCTCGGAACGATCCGAACCGGCATCCTCGGCGGAGGATTCATGGCCCGCGTGCATCGCACCGCGGCGCGAGACGCCGGCGGCGAACTGCGCGCGATAGCGACCCGTTCCGTCGAGGGCGGCCGCGATGCCGCACAGGCTCTCGGCGCCGACCGGGCGGAGCACGACGCGAAGGCACTGCTGGACGCGGCTGACATCGACGTCGTCCACATCTGCACGCCGAACGCGACCCATGCCGATCTCGCCCTCCAGGCTCTGAACGCGGGTAAGCACGTCATCTGCGAGAAGCCTCTTGCGACGACGGCGCGCGATGCCCGGTTGCTCGCCGAGACTGCCGAGGCCACCGGGCGCGTGGCAGCCGTGCCGTTCATCTACCGCTACCACCCGATGGTGCGTGAGGCCAGGGCGCGCATCGCGCGCGGCGAGGCGGGGGAGCTCCTCACCCTCGACTGCTCCTACTTGCAGGACTGGATGCTGCTCTCGAGCGATGACGACTGGCGCGTGCGCTCCGAGTCCGGCGGCGCCAGTCGTGCGTTCGCCGATATCGGCTCGCACCTGTGCGACCTGATCGAGTTCGTGATCGGCGAGCGGATCCGCACACTGAGCGCCCGTACCAGGCGAGTCTTCTCCGAGCGTTCGGGGCATGCGGTCGACACGGAGGACATCGTCGCCGTGCTGGTGGAGACGGAGTCAGGCGCCCTCGGCACGCTGCTCATCTCGCAGATGGCTGCCGGGCGCAAGAACGCCCTCACGCTCGAGCTGCACGGCTCGCGTCAGAGTCTGCGCTTCGAGCAGGAGAGACCGGAGGAGCTCTGGATCGGCTCGCGCGATGAGTCCCTGCTGCTGCTGCGCGATCCCGCCACGTCCGCTCCGGATTCGGCGCGGCTCCAGCGTGTGCCCGCCGGGCACCCGATGGGATATCAGGATGCGTTCAACGGGTTCGTGACCGATGTGTACGCGGCGATCGCCGGAGCGCATCCCGACGGCCTGCCGACCTTCGCCGACGGGTACCGCTCGGTCGTGCTGACGGAGGCCGTGCTCGAATCGGCGGCAGCGGGCGGACGATGGGTGGAGGCGACGGCATGATCACGATCACGACCGAACCGGTGCTCAGCGTGACAGGCATCCGCAAGTCCTTCTTCGGCGTCGAGGTGCTCAAGGGCATCGACTTCGACGTGCGACCGGGGGAGGTGCACGGTCTCGTCGGAGAGAACGGCGCCGGCAAATCGACCCTCATGAAGATCATCGCCGGCGTGCAGCCGGCGGACGACGGAGTGGTCTCCTACCGCGGGGAAGAGGTGCATCACGCGCACCCGCGACAGGCGATGGATGCCGGGATCGTCACGGTCTTCCAGGAGTTCACGCTCCTCCCCGAGCGCACGGTGGCGCAGAACGTCTACCTCGGCCGCGAGCCGCGCCGCGGGGGCTTCGTCGACCAGCGTGCCATGAACACGAGGACGGCCGAGCTGCTGACCGACCTCGGGGTCTCGTTCATCGAGCCGCAGGCGCGCGTCGGCTCGCTCACGGTCGCGGAGCAGCAGATCGTCGAGATCGTCAAGGCTCTCTCGTTCGATGCGCGGGTCATCTCGATGGACGAGCCGACCGCCGCGCTCAGCGACCGCGAAGTCGAGCTGCTCTATGCGATCATCCGTCGTCTCACCTCGCGCGGTGTCGCGGTGATCTACGTCTCGCACCGGCTGAAGGAGATCTTCGACCTGTGCGACCGCATCACGATCCTCAAAGACGGTGCGCTCGTCTCGACCGACGACACGGCAGCCCTCACCACCGACGAGCTGGTCCGACGTATGGTCGGCCGGTCCATCCAGTCGTACTTCCCCGATGCGCTCGAGGGCACGACGGTCGGTGAGCCGCGGCTCGAGCTCGACGGCTGCGGCAACGCCTACGTCGACGGGGTGTCGCTCACGCTGCGTGCAGGGGAGATCGTCGGCATCGCGGGGCTGCAGGGATCCGGGCGCACCGAGCTCGTGGAAGGGGTGTTCGGCATCCAGGCGTTCACCAGGGGCTCGATGCGGATCGACGGGGTGCCCGCGCGCATCGCCAGCGCTCGGGCGGCGGTGCGGGCCGGGCTCGCCCTGGTGTCGGAAGACCGCAAGGCACAGGGACTCGCGCTCGGACAGTCGATCCTCGACAATGCGCTGCTGGTCGTGCGGAGTGTCTTCGCGAGCCGCACAGCTGCCTCCCGCCGTGAGGTGCCAGGGGTGCTGAGCTCGCTCGAAGTCAGCTCACAGGGCGTCGATCAGGAGGTGCGCTTCCTCTCCGGCGGCAACCAGCAGAAGGTCGTGCTGGCCAAGTGGCTGCTCACCCAGCCGCAGATCGTGCTCTTCGACGAGCCGACGCGTGGCATCGATGTCGGCGCGAAGTACGCCGTCTACCAGCTCATGCGTGAGCTCGCAGCCCAGGGGAAGGCCGTGCTGATGGTGTCGAGCGAACTGCCGGAGGTGATCGGCATGAGCGATCGGATCCTGGTGATGCACGACGGCGAGCTCGTCGCGGAGCTGCCGGCAGGAGCTGCGGAGCACGAGATACTCGGAGCCGCGACCGGTGCGAGCGATCCCGGCACCGTGGCGGAAGGGGGTGCGCGATGAAGCGCCTCCGCATCGACTCCACCGTCATCGTGCTCGGCATCCTCCTGCTCGTGATCGTCGTCGGCGCGATCCTGGTCGCCACGGTCGGGCGCAACTTCCTGAGCCCCGGCAACATTCGTGATGTCCTCACGGGCATGAGCGTGCTCGGCCTCGTCGCGGTCGGGCAGACGCTCGTCGTACTGGGTGCCTCTCTCGATCTTTCGGTCACGTACGTCGTCAGCCTGTCGAGCCTGCTCGCGGCAACGATCATGAACGGCAATGCGGGCAACATCCCGGTCGCCGTCATCGTCACCCTGCTCGTGTGCGGTGGTGTCGGCCTCGTGAACGGGCTCATCGTGACCGTCCTCAAAGTGAACGGCTTCATCGCCACTCTCGGCGTCGGGCTCATCCTGCAGGGCATCCTCAACACGAACTTCGAGGGTTCGGCCGGCAGTGTTCCGTGGGCGTTCCAGCTCATCGGCGCCACCGGCGTCGGCCCCATCCCGGTGTCCACGCTCATCATGATCGTGCTGGCAGTGGTCGTCTGGGTGCTCCTCAACCGCACCCGCACCGGAGCGCACCTCTACGCGGTGGGCGGCGACCCCGAGATCGCCCGGCTCTCGGGCGTCCGCATCCGGATGCCGCTGATCTGGGCGCACGTGCTGTGCTCGGTGTTCGCGGGGCTCGCCGGCCTTCTCCTCGCAAGTCGTCTCGGCGTCGGCAGCCCGACGGTCGGCCAGCAGGGTGGCTACGCGCTGCTGTCGATCGCGGCGGTCGTGCTCGGCGGCACCCTGCTGCTCGGCGGACGCGGATCCATCTGGGGCACGATCGGCGGCGTCGCCATCCTCGCGGTCGTCGACAACGTGATGAGCGTCATGCAGATCAACCCGTTCCTCAAGGACGTGGTCCGCGGAGTGGTGATCGTCGCCGCCGTGGCCGTATACAGCCGTCGCTCGATCGTCCGTCGGCGTCCGCGCTTCGGCTCCGGGGGCACACGCACCGGCGGTGATGACGCGGCGAAGGCCGCGGCGCCCGCGATGGCCGCTGCCGTGTCGCAGCTCGTCGATGCCACCCCCGGTGCCACCCCCGATACGAGCCCTGCTGCGGAAGGAGGGCGCTCATGAACGCGCTGCGCACACTCGTGAGTCCCCGCGGGGCGGTGTTCCTGCTGCTGGTGATCCTGCTCGTGGCCGTCACGATCCTCAACCCGAGCTTCGCGGAACCCGGCCAGTTCATGCGGTTCATCCAGCGGGTGGCCCCGATCGCGATCGTCGCGATCGGCCAGTACTTCGTGATCATCGCCGGAGAGTTCGACCTGTCGCAGGGATCGCTCATCACGGCGCAGGTCATCATCGCCGGCAACCTGGTCGGACAGGATGACTCCCGCACCATCCCGGTGCTGCTGCTGATGATCGTGTTCGCCGTGGCCGTCGGACTCGTGAACGGTCTGATCACGACACTGCTCAAGGTGCCGTCCTTCATCGTCACGCTCGGCATGATGCTCGCCCTCCTCGGCGGGGTGATGTGGTGGACCGGCGGCGCGGCGACAGGGAATCCCGCCGACAGCTTCCGCGAGATCGGCCGCGGCGGCATCCGCGACGTGCCGTTCCTCGAGTTCATCCCCTGGGCCGTCCTGCTGCTCATCGTCTGGCTCGCGCTCGGCATCTGGATCACCAAGCGCCCGTTGGGCAAGACGCTCATCGCGGTAGGCGACAACGCCCGCGCCGTCGACTACGCCGGGGCGCGCCGGGCCTGGGTGACCACGCGAGCGTTCATCATCTCGTCGCTGTCCGCATCGCTCTCGGCAGTGCTCCTGGTCGGATACGCCGGCGTGCACCCCTCGGTCGGTCGCGGCTACGAGTTCACCGCGATCACCGCCGTCGTCCTCGGCGGAGTCGTGCTCGGCGGTGGGCGAGGCTGGATCGTCGGTGCGGTCGCGGGCGCCTTCGCCCTCGAGGCCCTGTTCATGCTGCTGAACATCGCCGGCGTCCCCTCGACGCTTCGCGATGCCGTCCAGGGCGTCATCATCATCGCCGCCGTCGCCTACTCCGCCGTCGCCTTCCGGGCACGACGCAAGCGCGGCCCACAGCCTTCTCCCGATCCCACCACCTCAGAACCCGCAACAACGACCAGCACGATTCACGCCAACAGCACCATCCACGCCAACAGCACCATCCACACAGAAACCAGAGGAGATTAGCAATGCGACGATCAATGAAGATCGCCACCGCAGGGGTGGCTCTCTTCGGCCTCATCGCGCTCGCCGGGTGTACGACCGACCCGTCAGTGGCGCCGGCCGAGTCGGAGAATCCCGATGCGACGGCTGAGACGACAGAGTGGTTCGACCAGGAGCTCTTCGACAAACAGGACGAGGAGCGCGGTGTCGACCCGCAGGGACCGGCCGATGAGCCGTACCTGCAGCACATCAACGCCGAGATGGTCGACACGTCGGAGTTCGCGAGCGAAGGGGCCAAGAAGGCCTGCTTCGCGAACGCATCGATCTCCAACCCGTGGCGTCAGACGGGCTGGATCACGATGAACCAGCAGCTGAAGGCACTGCAGGAAACCGGCGCGATCAGCGACATGGAGACCCGTGACGCGAAGGACTCCGACGACACGCAGATCGCCGACATCGACTACTTCATCGCGGAGGGCGGATGTGATGTCTTCCTCATCTCGCCGAACAGCACGGCGGCGATGACTCCGGCCGTCGAGCGGGCGTGCGACACCGGCAAGCCGGTGGTCGTGTTCGATCGCGGTGTGAACACCGATTGTGCTGTGACGTTCATCCACCCGATCGGCGGCTTCGCCTGGGGCATCGACACCGCGGAGTTCCTGATCGACAACCTCAAGGAGGGTGACAAGGTCGTTGCACTCCGGGTCCTGCCCGGTGTCGACGTGCTCGAGCACCGCTGGGCCGGAGCGAAGAAGCTCTTCGACGAGGCCGGGATCGAGGCCGTCGACCACTTCACAGGTGCCGATCCCGCTGAGATCAAGAGCATCATCAGCGACGAGCTCGCCAAGGGCGACGTCGACGGCATCTGGATGGACGCCGGTGACGGCGCGGTCGCTGCCATCGAGGCGTTCGAGGACGCCGGAGCGGACTACCCGGTCATGACCGGCGAGGACGAGATGAGCTTCCTTCGCAAGTGGAAGGACACCGGTCTCACGGGTCTCGCGCCGGTGTACTCCAACTTCCAGTGGCGCACTCCGCTGCTCGCGGCGCAGATGATCTTCGCCGGCGAAGAGGTGCCGAAGGAGTGGGTGCTACCGCAGAAGCCGATCACGGAGCCGGAGCTCGACGACTACCTCAAGGCCAACGAGGGAATGCCCGACGGCCACTACGCCAAGTTCGGTGGGGAGAACCTTCCCGGCTACCCGACGGTGTGGCAGGAACGACAGATCCCGTAACCGATGTGCGATCCCACCCTTCCGCTCCGCACCCGTGGAGTGGGAGGGTGGGATCGACTTCACGATCAAGAGGACAACGATGCCCCGCACGATCGCCGTCAACACCTGGGTGTGGACGTCTCCGCTGACCGATGCCATGCTCGAACCGCTCGCCCGCAAGGCCCAAGGCCTCGGGTACGACGCCCTGGAGCTGCCGCTCGAGAGCGTCGGCGACTGGGATCCGCAGCGCGCACGTGCTGTGCTCGACAGCTTGGGTCTCGGCACGATCGTGATCGGAGCGATGGGTCCACGACGCTCACTCGTGGCCCGCGCGGGGGATGTCGGTGCGACGCAGGCGTATCTCCGATCCTGCATCGCGGCCGCAGAGGCTCTGGGCGCGCGGGTCGTGGCCGGTCCGTTCTACGCCCCGACCGGCATGACCTGGCGGATGGACGCCGAAGAACGCGCCGCCGTCGTCGGGGAGCTGCGCGAGAACCTCGCAGGACTCGTCGATGAAGCCGCTGCCCGGGGAGTGACGCTCGCGATCGAGCCCCTGAACCGCTACGAGACCAGTGTGCTCAACACGGTCGAGCAGAGTCTGGACGCACTCGGTCCGCTGATCGGCCCGGGGCTCGGACTCGCTCTCGATACCTACCACCTCAACATCGAGGAGAAGAAGCCCGACGACGCGATCCGTGCGGCGGGGGCGGCGATCGCCCACGTGCAGGTGTGCGGCAGCGATCGCGGCGCCGTGGGCGATGACCACACCGACTGGCCGGGCCTTCTCCGCGCTCTCGATGACGCCGACTATCGAGGTCCGCTTGGCCTGGAGAGCTTCACCGGGGAGAACGCCACCATCGCGGTCGCGGCCTCCGTCTGGCGTCCGCTCGCCCCGAGCCAGGACGAGCTCGCCGCGCGCAGCATCGCCGCGCTGCGCGCCTTCGGCACCTGAACCCGCACGACCTCGAACGAGTCGAGACGAAGGAGTCCTCATGACGAGCCACCCGGTCACCCTGTTCACCGGTCAGTGGGCCGATCTGCCCTTCGAGGAGGTCGCTCGTCTCGCAGCGGAGTGGGGGTACGACGGGCTCGAGGTCGCGGCCTCCGGGGATCACCTCGACCTGAAGCGCGCCGACGAGGACGACGCCTATGTGGCCTCGCGCAAGGAGATCCTCGACCGGCACGGCTTGAAGATCTTCGCCATCTCGAACCATCTCGCAGGTCAAGCCGTGTGCGACGCCCCGATCGACTTCCGCCATATGGCCATCCTCCGCGACTACGTGTGGGGCGACGGCGAGGCCGAGGGGGTCAGGCAGCGGGCAGCCGACGACATGAAGCGGGCGGCACGGGTCGCACGCAAGCTCGGCATCGACACGGTCGTGGGGTTCACCGGATCATCGATCTGGCCGTATCTCGCGATGTTCCCTCCGGTTCCGGCATCCGTCATCGAGGGCGGATTCGAGGACTTCGCCCGACGCTGGAACCCGATCCTCGATGTCTTCGACGGCGAGGGTGTGCGCTTCGCGCACGAGGTGCATCCGGGCGAGATCGCCTACGACTACTGGTCTTCGGTGCGTGCGCTGGAGGCGATCGAGCACCGTGAGGCGTTCGGATTCAACTGGGACCCCTCGCACATGATGTGGCAGAACATCGACCCGGTCGGGTTCATCGTCGACTTCGCGGACCGGATCTATCACGTGGACTGCAAGGACACCAGGATGCGGCCCCGGAACGGGCGTGCGGGAGTGCTCGGCTCGCACCTGCCGTGGGGCGACCCCCGGCGCGGCTGGGACTTCGTCTCCACGGGACACGGCGATGTGCCGTGGGAGGACGCCTTCCGTGCGCTCGACTCGATCGGCTACGCAGGACCCATCTCGATCGAGTGGGAGGATGCCGGTATGGACCGCCTGCACGGTGCCCCCGAGGCGTTGGGATTCGTGAGATCTCTGCTGTGGCCGAAGCCCGCAGCCTCGTTCGACGCCGCGTTCAGCAACCAGTGATCGTCAGCCAGTGATCGTCAGAACAGGAGCCTCATGTCCATCCAGCACACCGTCGTCTTCCGCCTGATCCACCCGGCCGGGTCCGCCGAGGAGCGGGAGTTCCTGGCGACGGGGCACGCGGTCCTGACCTCCATCCCCGGCGTCGAGGACTTCACCATCCGCCGTCAGGTGAGCGCGAAGAGCGACCTCAGCCATCAGTTCTCGATGGTGTTCACCGATCAGCACGCCTACGACGCGTACGACGGGCACCCCGCACACCGGGCGTTCGTCTCGGAGCGCTGGCTTCCCGAGGTCGCCACGTTCCAGGAGTACGACTTCGTCGAGTGACGCTGTCGAGTGACGCTGTCGAGTGACGCTGTCGAGTTGACGCTGTCGAGTGACGCCGTCGCTGTCAGGCGGCGGGCTCGCGGAGACGGACCAACCGCTCGTGGCCGGTCTCCTCGAGCTCGGCGATGTCGTCGCGCGATTTGAGGAAGTCGGAGAACGAGCGGTAGCCGAGGGCCTTCTCGCTGAACGACGGATCCATGCGGCGCATGTGCGTCTTGACCGCAGAGCTGTGCAGCCACTCGTCGGCGTCGGCCTTGTCGTGACCGAGGCGCAGCGCGCGCTCCAGCAACTGGGTCGCCACCTCCTGATCGTCGACCTTGTCCTCGACCCTGGGCTCCTCCGCCTTGGGTGCGGACTTGGCGCGCGTGCGCTTCGGGGTGGTCTTCGGCTTCGAGGTCGTCTCGGCGACGTTCTCCGTGACGGCGTCGGCGACGGGGGCGGGCGCCTCCACCACGGGCTGGGCCTTGGCGGCGACCACGGGGGCGGCTTTCACCGGGCGCACCACGCCGGGCAGCGAGTCGTACGACTCGAACTCGTCGCACGCTGCGGCCAGCGACTTGGCGGTCGAGCCGGACACCCCGACGCCGATCACGTACCGGCCGAGACGCTTGCAGCGCTGAGCCAGCGGCACGTAGTCGCTGTCGCCGGCCACGATCACGACGTGGGTGAGGTCGGGCAGTCGGAACATGTCCTCGACCGCGTCGACCGCGAGCCGGATGTCGGCGCCGTTCTTCGCGTAGGCGGCGGCGGGGAACAGCTGCACGAGGTCGACCGCACGCGCCACGAGCTGCGAACGGTACACGGCGTTGACGGGAGAGGACCAGTCGGCGTAGGCCCGTGTCAGGACCAGCGTGCCGAACGAGGCGGCGTAGTCGATGATGGCACCGACCTCGATCATCGCGCGGCTCAGGCGGTCGGTGACGTCAGGGTCGTTCGGGTTCTCGCTGATCCGCTGACGGTCTTTGCCGTAGGCGTTGCGGCCGTGCACGCGGTCGTACCAGGAGATGACGATGTTGTCGAAGTCGAGGTAGACGGCGACGCGGGCATCGGTGGTCTCAGCCATGATCAGACCTCCTCGCGGGGATAGCGGACGCCGATCTGCGCTCTGATCTCATCGAGGGTTCCCATGATCGCGACGCTCTCGGCGATCGGCAGGATGTCGCCTTCGAGGATGCCGTCGCGTACGAGTCGCTCGGCGGCGAGCGCCTGGTACTGCATGCCGCGCCCCTCGACCTCGGAGGTGTAGGTCTCCTGCACCGTGCCGTCGGGAAGCACCACCCGGAACGTGGTGGGGCTGTACCAGACGGTGTCGATGTCGATGCGAGCAGCCGTGCCGATGATGCTCGCGACGTTGGGTCCCGCCGCGCGCGACGACGAGAGGGTGGTCGAGATCGCGCCGCCCTCGTGGGTCATGACGGTGGCGACCTCGGCGTCAGCCCCCGTCTCGATGAGACGTCCGAGGGCACGGATCGTGGTCGGGGCGCCGAGGATGTCCCAGACGAACGAGATCGGGTAGATGCCGAGGTCGAGCAGTGCGCCGCCGCCGAGTGCCAGGTCGTTGAGCCGGTGTGCGGGGTCGGAGGGCAGCAGCTGGGTGTGATCCGCGCTGACTGCACGGATCTCGCCGAGCGCGCCTTCGGCGATGAGCTCGCGGATGCGGATCATGTGCGGCAGGTACCTGGTCCACATCGCCTCCATCACGAGCAGGCCGCGCTCCGCCGCGAGCGCCTGCAGATCTGCCGCCTCTGCACGGTTCAGTGTGAAGGCCTTCTCGGCGATCACGTGCTTGCCGTTCTCGAGCGCCAGCCGGGCGTTCTCGTGGTGCATCGGGTGCGGCGTCGACACGTAGATGATGTCGACATCGGGGTCGGCCACCAGGGCTTCGTAAGAGGGGTGTGCATGGGCGATGTCGAAGCGGGCCGCGAAAGCGTCTGCTGACTCCTGCGAGCGCGAGCCGACCGCCACGAGGTCGAGCCCCGCGGTGCGTAGATCGGACGCGAACGCGCCGGCGATACCGCCGGTCGCAAGGATTCCCCACCGAAGACCTGTCATGGTCTCAGCGTAGGGGGTGCGGTGGGTGTGACGGACTGTTACATCCCGTGACGCCCGGCATCGGGGCCGTGGCAGCGGGCCGTCGACGACTCCTACCGTGACGGCATGACCGAACCCCTCATCATCGGCGCCATGGTGCGTACCCTCGGCGCCTATCCCTCGGGTTGGCGCCAGCCGGGTGCGCACCGTGATCCTGCCGCCGACGCCGACATCCTGCGGCACATCGCGCAGGAGGGGGAGGCCGCCGGTCTCGACTATCTCTTCTTCGGGGACTGGCTCGCCACGGGCCCCGATCTGGAATTCCGTGACCCGTATCTGCTCGCCCGGATCGACCCGGTGAGCGCGGTGCTCTTCCTCGCCGGGATCACCTCGCGGATCGGTCTGATCGCCACCGTGAACACCACCTACGCCGACCCGTACACGACGGCACGTTCGCTGGCATCGCTCGACGTGCTCACCCGTGGTCGCGCGGGCGTCAACCTCGTCACGGGCGCCGAGCCGCGTGCCGCAGGCAACCACGGCCGCGATGCGCACGCCGACAACGAGACCCGCTATGACAGGGCGGAGGAGTTCGTCGAGGTGTTGCGGCGGCTGTGGGACTCGTGGGGAGAGGACGCCTGGATCGCCGACGCCGAGCGCGGCGTGCTGATCGATCCGGAGGGGCTGCACCCCGCCGACTTCCGGGGTGCACAGGTGCGGGTCACCGGTCCGCTCAACGTGGCCCGCCCACCACAGGGGCGGATCCCGATCGTGCATGCCGGCACCTCGCCGCGGTCGAGGGCGCTCGCGGCCACCGAGGCCGATCTCGCGCTGACCGCCGCGCCGACGCTTGCCGATGCGATCGCCACGCGTCGGCTGTTGAGGGAGATCGCGGCAGACGCCGGCAGGTCGCCCGACGCGCTGAAGGTGATCGCTCCGGTGCTTCCCGTCGTCGCGGACACGGATGCCGACGCCCGACGCATCGTGGAGCGTCTGCTCGCCCTGGTGCCGCTCGCCGAGGGGCACCAGGCCGCGCGCACGGCGTTCCCGCCGAACCGCACCGTCGCAGCCCTCGCCGATGCGTTCGACGTCCCGCACGACGACCCCCTGCGTTCTGCGACCTTCGACGCGCCGGTGACCGCCGCCCAGGCCCTGCGGCTGGGCGAACGCGGCGCCGCGCTGATCGAGAGACTCGGCCTGATCGCCGGGTTGCGCGTCTCCGGATCGGGCATCTCCGGATCCGGGGCTGCGGGCGCCGACCCGCTCACCTGGCGGCACCTCGTCGCGGCCAACGCGGTGCCCGCGGCCTTCGTCGTGGGCGACGCCGGCACGATCGCGGATCACTTCGAGACCTGGCGCGACGAGGGGGCGGCAGACGGATTCAACGTGCTGTCGGCCTTCCAACCCGCGCAGTTCGAGGCGTTCACTCGGATCGCGGCGCCGGAACTTCGCCGTCGCGGACTGCTGCGAGGCGCGGAGGAGGGCGCTGGAGCGACGCTTCGCGACCGCCTGCGCATTTCCTCGTATGTCGACGCGTGACCACACGTTTCGCCACGCGACATCCGGAGTCCGCCGCTTCGCGCCACGGCATCACCGATTCCTACCGTGAAGACACCTCACCACAGCACACACCCGAAGCACAGCACGCGCCCGAAGCACTGCACCCCCGAAGCCAGGAGGCCCCTCCCATGAACCGTCGTCTCATCCGCGCCGCCGCCATCGCGCTGCCGCTCGTCCTCGCAGGGAGCCTCGCCGCCTGCGCGTCGACGCCCGCCCCGGCGAACTCGCCAGCAGAAGGCGGCGACCCCGTCACCGGGGGAACGCTCACCTACCTCGAGCACCAGGCGTACACGAACCTGTACCCGCCGCAGGCCGGCTTCTACCCGAACGGCGGCATCGTGAACAACATCGCCGCCCGTCTCACCTGGCAGAATCCGGACACGCTCGAGATCGAGCCGTGGATCGCCTCGGACTGGACGGTGAACGACGATGCGACCGAGTACACGTTCAATCTGAACCCCGACGTCACGTTCTCGGACGGCACGGTGCTCGACGCCGCGGCCGTGAAGAAGAACTTCGACACCTACGGCCTGGGCGATGCGGAGCGCGGCCTCACCGTCTCCGAGGCGATCAACAACTACGCCAGCAGCGAGGTGGTCGACGACGACACCGTCACGTTCCACTTCACCGCCCCGTCACCCGGTTTCCTGCAGGCGACCTCGACCATCAACTCCGGCCTCCTGTCGCCGGAGACGCTCGACGGCACGATCGAGGACTTCGGTGCGGGCAATGCCGCCGAGATCGTCGGATCAGGTCCGTTCACGGTCACGGGCGAGAAGCTCGGCACCGAGTACACGCTCACCGCCCGCGACGACTACGACTGGGGCCCCGACAGCGTCGACAACGACGGCCGCCCCTACCTCGATGCCGTGCACGTGCTGATCACTCCGGAGGACTCGGTGCGCATCGGCTCGCTGCTCGCCGGCCAGGCCGACTACGTCCGCTACGTGCAGGCGTTCGATGAGGACCGCGTCGAGAGCGCCGGCTTCACGCTCTACGCCCCGCAGACCCGCGGCGTGAACAACTCGATCGCGCTGCGCCCCGAGAACCCGCTGCTCTCCGACATCCGCGTGCGACAGGCGATCATCGCCGCCGTGAACGCGCAGGAGGTCGTGGACACCCTCTTCACCGAGAACTACCCGGTGGCGACCTCGGTGCTGTCCTCCCAGGCGCTCGGCTACAAGGACGAGTCGGAGCACTACGAGTACGACCCGAAAAAGGCCGCGAAGCTCCTCGACGAGGCCGGATGGAAGCCCGGCGCCGACGGCATCCGCGAGAAGGACGGCGAGCGCCTGTCGATCACGGTCTACGAGGCGAAGCCGCAACCGCTGTCGAAGCAGACTCTCGAACTCGTCGCGCAGCAGCTGACGAAGGTGGGTGTCGAGCTCTCGGTCAAGCCCGGTGATGCCGGCAGCTACGCGGAGGACACCCGCGACCCGCTGAAGACCGGCTTCTACCACTCGATGGTCGGTCGCGCGGATCTCGACGTGATCAAGAGCCAGTACTTCACGAAGAACCGTGACGTGCTGATCTCGAAGGATGCGAAGCTCGACGAACTGCTCCTCGCCGTGGCATCCGAGCCCGATGCCGACAAGCGCGTCGCCGCCTCCCAGGCCGTGCAGGACTACATCGCCGAGCAGGCCTACGTGATCCCGCTGTTCGAGGAGCCGCAGGTGTACGGCACCGCGACCTACGTGCACGGCGTCGCCTTCGAGTCGGTGGGACGCCCGACGTTCTCCGGCGTCTGGCTCGCCGAGCACTGATCGGCATGGTGCATCGATGACGTTCGTCCTCCGACGAGCCGGGCAGGCCGCGATCGTTCTGATCGCGGCCTTCACGGCCACCTTCTTCCTGCTGCAGCTGCTGCCGGGTGATGCGATCCTGATCAAGTTCTCCGACCCCAGTCTCGGGCTGTCGCCGGACCAGCTCGACAGCATCCGCACCACCTACGGCGCAGACCTGCCCTGGTGGGAGCAGTACGTGCACGCGGGTCTCGGCTTCCTCGCCGGGGACTTCGGCTTCTCGACGCAGTTCGGCACACCGGTGCTGACGATGCTCGCCGAGGCGCTCCCCGCGACACTGCTGCTGGCGTCGCTCGGACTCGTCGTGGCACTTCTGCTGGCCGTCCTGATCGCAGGACTCTCCTCGCTCGCGCCGTTCGCGTGGCTGCGCGACGGCCTCCGCCAGGTGCCGGGCCTGTTCGTGGCGGTGCCGGTGTTCTGGCTCGGCATCCTGCTCATCCAGGTGTTCTCGTTCGGGCTCGGGTGGGTGCCGATCGTCGGCGCCGACCCGGTGAGCGGACTCATCCTTCCGGTGCTCACGCTCGCGGTCCCGATCTCGGCGCCGCTGGCACAGGTGCTGGTGCGGGCGGTCGACCAGGTGCAGGCGCAGCCGTTCGTGACGGTGGTCCGGGCGAAGGGCGCACCGCCGCTGTGGGTGCTCACACGCTCGGTCGCCCGCAATGCCGCCGTGCCGACCCTGACGATCGCCGGCGTGCTGTTCGGCGAACTCGTCGGGGGAGCGGTCGTCACCGAGACCGTGTTCGGTCGCACCGGCATCGGCCGGCTGACCGAGCAGGCCGTGGCGAACCAGGACATCCCGGTGCTGCAGGGCGTGGTGCTGCTCTCGGCCCTCGGGTTCGTGATCATCAGCTTCGCCGTCGACCTCGTCACCCCGCTCATCGATCCGCGTCAGCGCACGGTCGCACGATCGACCGGGCCCCGTGCCACGCGACGAGCACCCCAGGAGGTGGCAGCATGACCGCTCCCGTGACCGCAGCAGCGACTGGATCAGTGGCTGGATCAGGGATCGCCGAGACGATCGCCGAGCCCGACACGTCGCCGACAGCGCCCGCACCGGTAAGTGCCGAGGCGCCTCGTCGCCGTGGACACCTGCGCGGCCGTGCGTGGGGCCTGTATCTTGCGTTCGCCGTGATCGCCCTCGCCGTGCTCTGGGCGGTCATCCCCGGGGTGTTCGCACCGGGCGACCCGCTCACCGGTGTGCCGGCAGACAAGCTCCTGCCGCCGAGCGCGGCGCACTGGTTCGGCACCGACACCCTCGGCCGCGACCTGTTCGGCCGCGTCGTCCACGGTGCGGTCAACTCGCTCTCCGGTGCGCTGATCGCCGTCACGGTCGGGCTCGCCCTCGGCACCGTGCTCGGGGCGATCGCCGGGGCCGTCGGCGGGGTCGTCGACGACGTGCTGATGCGCGTGGTCGACGTGCTGTTGGCGATCCCCGGGCTCCTGCTCTCGCTGTCGGTGATCATCCTGCTCGGGTTCGGCACCGTCAACGCCGCGCTCGCGGTGGGCCTCGGCAGCGTCGCAGCCTTCGCCCGCCTGATGCGCGCCGAGGTCGCCCGGGTGCGCCGCACCGAGTACGTCGAGGCAGGCTTCGGCAGCGGGGGCACCTTCTTCGCGGTGCTCCGCCGTCACGTGCTGCCGAACTCGCTCACCCCGATCGTCGCCCTCGCCGCACTGCAGTTCGGTACCGCGATCCTGGCGATCTCCACTCTCGGGTTCCTCGGCTACGGCGCGCCGCCTCCCACCCCCGAGTGGGGGTTGCTGATCGCCGAGGGCCGCAACTACGTCGGTACCGCCTGGTGGCTCACGGCCCTTCCGGGCCTCATCGTCGTCGCCGTGGTGCTCAGCGCCAACCGGATCAGCCACCGTATCGGAAGGAACGCCCGATGAGTGCTTTGGCCGTACTCGCAGCGACGGATCTGCGGATCTCTTACGCCGGCCGCGAGGTCGTGCACGGCGTCTCGTTCGAGATCGCCGAGGGGGAGACCCTGGCTCTCGTCGGCGAGTCGGGATCGGGCAAGTCGACGACCGCGCACGCGCTGCTCGGCCTTCTCCCGGCCGGCGGCCGTGTCGATGGCGGCAAGGTCGTGCTCGGCGACCTCGACATCTCCGGATGGACGGATCGCGCGCTCCGAGGCATCCGCGGCGCGGAGATCGGTCTGGTGCCGCAGGACCCGACGACCTCGCTCGATCCGGTGCGTCCGATCGGTGCGCAGGTCGAGGAGATCCTGCGCCTGCACGGTCATCGGGATCGGCGTTCGCGTCGTGCGCGGGCCATCGAACTCCTCGACCGCGTCGGCATCGACGACCCCGACCTGCGCGCCCGCCAGTACCCGCACGAGCTCTCCGGCGGCATGCGGCAGCGTGTGCTGATCGCGACCGCCATCGCGTTGCGCCCGCGTCTGCTGATCGCCGACGAACCGACCAGCGCCCTCGACGCGACAGTGCAGCGCAAGGTGCTCGACCTGCTCGACGAGCTGCAGCGTGAGGAAGGCACCAGCATCCTGCTCGTGACCCACGACCTCGGCGTCGCTGCCGATCGGGCCGAGCGACTCGTCGTGCTCAAAGACGGACGGATCGTCGAGCATGGACCGAGCGATACGGTGCTCGCCGCCCCGTCCGATGCGTACACGAGGCAGCTGCTCGCCGACGCTCCCGCATTCGCGACGGGTTTCCGTCGGCCCGATGCGCCGCCGTTCCTGCGGGACGCTTCGGCGGTGGCGGCGGAGAACCCTTACGCGATCATCGGCGAGGGCCTCGTGAAGGAGTTCCGGGTCGCAGGGCGCGAGCGCTTCCGCGCCGTCGACGATGTCTCATTCCGGGTGCGCAGGGGTACGACGCATGCACTCGTGGGGGAGTCGGGGTCGGGCAAGACGACGACGGCGCGGCTGATCACCCGGTTCCACCAGCCGGATGCCGGGACGATCGAGATCGCCGGGGAAGATGTGACCCACGCCAAACGTGAGCAGCTGCGGGCGCTGCGCCGGCGCATCCAACTCGTCTACCAGAACCCGTTCGCCTCGTTGGATCCGCGGCAGCAGATCGTCGACATCGTGGCCGAGCCGCTGCAGAGCTTCCAGGTCGGCAGCCGTGCCGAGCGCAGGGATCGCGCCCTCGCGCTCATCGACAGGGTCTCGCTGCCGTCCGACGTCGCACGCCGCACCCCGCGTGAGCTTTCGGGTGGGCAGCGGCAGCGGGTGGCGATCGCCAGGGCGCTCGCGATCGACCCGGAGATCGTCGTGCTCGATGAGGCGGTCTCAGCCCTCGACGTCACCGTGCAGGCACGCATCCTCGAGCTGCTCACGTCGCTGCAGGCTGAACTCGGACTCACCTACCTCTTCATCTCGCACGACCTCGCGGTGGTGCGCAGGATCAGTCACACGGTCTCGGTGATGCGCCGCGGCCGGATCGTCGAGGAGGGGCTGACCGAAGGCCTCTTCCACGACCCGCAGCACGACTACACCAGGGAACTGCTCGCCGCGGTACCCGGACGAACGGAGACCGTCGTATGACCGCCGCACCCACTGTCGCCTTCTTCACGCGCCTGCTCGATGACGCGTCGCCCGCCGAACGCTATGCGCTGGCGACGGCGCAGATCCAGCAGGCCGAGCGTCACGGGATCGGACGGGCCTGGGTCGCTCAGCACCACTTCCACGCGGCCGAGGGCGGGCTGCCGTCGCCGCTGGTTTTCCTCGCGCACGTCGCCGCAGTGACCCGAGGCATCCGCCTCGGTACCGGGGTGATCACGCTGCCGCTGGAGGATCCGGTGCGGGTGGCCGAGGATGCCGTGGTCGCCGATCTGCTCTCCGGGGGGCGAGTGGATCTGGGCCTCGGCAGCGGCGGAACCCCGTCGTCGTTCGTGCCGTTCGGGGAGGACGTGCGTGACAAGGGCCCGACCTACGACCGCAAGCTGCGGAGCCTGCTCGACGGCCTCGCGGGCCGTGATGTCGGTGCGGGCAACACCCTCTACCCGGATGCCGGAGACCTCGCCGACCGCGTCTGGCAGGCCACCTTCTCGGTGCCCGGTGGGCATCGGGCCGGCATCAACGGGCACGGGCTGCTACTCTCCCGCACACAGCCGCGCCGCGCCGATCGTCTGCACGCGCCGCTGTCGGAGCTGCAGGATCCCATCATCGATGCATATCTCGATGCTCTGCCCGACGACGTCGAACCGCGGATCACAGCCTCGCGCACCGTGTTCGTCGCCGATGACCGGGCTGAAGCCCTGCGGTTCGCCGAGGTCGGTCTGCGCCGGGCGGCCGAGGGGTTCCGCCGTCAAGGACAGACGATCCCCGGCGACACCATCGACGAGTTGATCGCCGCGCTCGACACGCACCTGGGCACGCCGGAGGAGGTGGCGCAGTCGCTCGCCGCCGACACCACTCTCGCCCGTGCGACCGAGGTGGCCTTCCAAGTGCACTCGGTCGATGCTCCGCACGAGCACGTGCTGCGCTCGATCGCGCTCTTCGCCGACGAGGTCGCCCCGGCCCTCGGCTACACGCTCACCCCTTCCGCCGAAGACAACCTCACCCTCAAGGAGAACGCATGACCGACGACATCGTGGACCGGATCGTGGAGGTGACGCCGGAGCTCGATGCGCTGCGCCGCCGCCGCCCCGTCACCAGGGAGCAGCTGCAGGCGAGCTTCGACGCCCTGTTCCGTCCGGTGACGATCGAGCACGTCTCGCTGTCGGAGCGCGACCTCGTTGCGGCGTTCGCCACGGGGCTGGCCGGCGCCGAGGACGCGACCGCGGGCTTCTATGCCGCCCGCGCGCAGGCGGCAGATCCGCAGCGGGCCACCGTCGTGCTCGCGGAGGCGGCCGACGCAGCAGTCAGCGGCCCGTTCGGTGCCTACACCGAGTTGGGGCTCCAGAGCGAGAACACCGAGGGGGAGCGCTATGCGCCGTCCGATGCGGTCATCGCACTCGTCGGAGAACGACTCTCCGCGGCCCTCGCGCACACGCACCTGCTGGTGTTCCGGCCCCGTGAATCGTCGAGTGCAGACCTCGGCCGGCTGCTCGATGCGGGCTGGTCGACGGACGGGATCGTGACGCTGTCGCAGCTGGTGTCGTTCCTCGCCTTCCAGCAACGGGTCGTCACCGGACTCCGAGTGCTCGCCGCCGCAGGACTCGCCACCGCGACCGAGACCGAGACGACCGAGATCTCCGAGGAGGAGGAAGCCGCATGACCGCCGAACAGACCGTGCTCCGCCACGATGACGCCCCGCACCCGCATGAGTTCACCCGCGGGGAGGTCGGCTGGGTCCCGCATCTGGAACCCCTCGCGGAAGAGGAGCTGACCGAGCGGCACTACGACGGCCTCGTCGAGGCGGCCAGGGCGAAGAACGACTACTTCCGTCTGCTCGCGCGCGACCCCGAAGTGCTCAGGGCGCGGACTCTCGTCGACAAGGACATCTTCTACAACGCTGCGGAGGGCCTTCCTCGGGCCGACCGCGAGCTCGCGGCGACCGCGGCATCCCGTCGCAACGGCTGCGTGTTCTGCGCATCGGTGCACTCGCGTTTCGCCGCACACCACAGCAAGCGCGTGGAGGATGTCGATCTGCTGCTCGACGAAGGCATCGACGCCGATCTCGGCGAGCGGTGGAACGCGATCGTCGCCGCTTCGGTCGCGCTCACTGATACCCCGAGTGCGTTCGGGGAGGACGAGATCGCACGTCTGCGCGCTGCCGGGCTCGACGACCTCGAGGTGGCCGACGTGATCCACGGCGCCGCGTTCTTCAACTGGGCCAACCGGCTGATGCTGTCGATCGGACGGCCGGTGGCTCCGGTCTGACCCCGAGTCCTTCAGGACTGCGGGCGCTCGTGCGGGCCGCACGACTCGCGGAGGATGAGCTCGAACGGTGCGGTCTCGTGGACGGGGAGGTCAGCTGGTCCGGTGAGGAGGGCGATCACCCGCTCCGCCATCTCCGGCACCGGCTGACGCACCGTCGTGAGCGGGGGATACGTATAGGCGGAATGCTCCGTGCCGTCGAACCCGGTCACGGCGACGTCGTCGGGGATCGCAAGGCCGAGGCGGTGGCACGCGAACATCACGCCGTGGGCCTGCTCGTCCGTGGAGCAGTAGAAAGCGCGGGGTCGCGAGGGTCGCGCGAGCACGTCGAGGGCGACCTGGGCCGCGTGCGCGCGGGAGATCTCGGTCTGCAGCTCCGTCGTCTCGACCACGACGCCGCTCGCCTCGATCGCGCGGAAGAACCCGTCGCGATGCTGGCGGGATCCGGCCGAGTCGCTCGGTCCGTTGAGCAGGGCGATCGAGCGGTAGCCGTGACCGATCAGATGGGCGGTCGCGGCCTCGGCTGCGGCGCGGTAGTCGATCGAGATCGATGATGCCTGCTGCCCTGGGGCGACGGGGTGCAGCACCGCGATCGGGATGCCCGCATCCGTGAAGGCGCGCAGATCAGGGGTGTCCGACATCGACACCATGACGACCGAGTCCACGCGTCGCTCCACGAAGGCCGCGACGTGCGAGTGCTCTCTTTCGACGTCGAGCCCCGAGTCTCCGATCAGCAGGAGGTTGCCCTGCGCTGCCGCCGCCTCTTCGAGCGCGCGGGCGAGCTCGCCGAAGAACCTGTTGGCGATATCAGGCACGATCAGGCCGATCGACTGCGTCTTGCCGAAGCTCAGCGCGCGGGCCAGGGCGTTGGGGCGGTAGCTGAGTTCGGTCGCGGCCTGCAACACCTTCTCCCGCGTCGCGGGGGAGACGTTGCGCGGACCGTTGTTGAACACGTAGCTCACGACGGCCGTGGAAGTGCCGGCTCTATCAGCTACGTCCTTGGCGGTTGACATGCCGTTCCCCCCACTAAGCGGTTAGATTCACCGGTGTCAGGCTAGCACCGGGCCTGCCGATACTCACTTGATTCGATGTCCATCTCGGACTATAGTCCATCTAACCGCATCGTCTAACCGCATAGATTCAATGCTCGTTCAAGGGAGAAGAACATGAAGCGACACGTCGCCGCGATCGCAGGGTTGGCTATCGCCGCTCTCGCGCTCTCGAGCTGCTCCGGTGCCGATGCCGGTGCATCGGGTTCGGAGGATGCCGGGGGCACGGTGCGGTTCCTCGGGCCGGAGGATCCCCAGGTCTTCGCCCCGGTGATCGCCGCGTTCGAGAAGGGACACCCCGACATCACGGTGGAGTACACCCAGGTGCCGTTCGACCAGTACGCCACCACGCTCCAGCAGCGGCTCTCGGCGAAGGACGACACGATCGACGTCTTCGCGGTCGACCAGCCGAACCTCGCGCAGATCGCCGCGCAGGGATTCCTCGAAGATCTGAGCGATCTCAAGGACCAGGCGAAGAAGGCGACCTCCGCCGCGCAGTACGACATCAACATCTACGACGACAAGATGTACGCCCTGTCCATCTGGAACTCCACCCAGATGCTGTTCTACAACAAGAGCCTCCTCGCGGCCGCGGGAGTCGATGCGCCCGCCATCGATCCGGCGTCGCGCTGGACGTGGGAGCAGGTCGCCGAGGCCGGACGTGCGGCGCAGACCGCAGGCGCCGAGTCTGGGCTGCTCCTGGAGCAGGTTGAGGCCTACTACCAGCTGCAGCCCCTGATCGAGTCGGCGGGTGGTGGCTCCGGCATCTCCGGCACGGACATGCTCGAGGTGGATGTGACCGACGACGGCTGGAACAAGGCGCTCTCCTGGTACGCCGACACCTTCCAGTCCGGACTGTCGCCACGCGGTGTGGGCGGCTTCCAGACCAGCGCGGTCTTCACCGACCAGAAGGTCGCGTTCTTCGTCGGCGGGCCGTGGGACGTCGGCGGGTTCGCGGCCAACGCCGACTTCGACTGGGGCATCGCCCCGCACCCGTACTTCGAGGGCGGATCGGAGGTCACGCCGACCGGCTCGTGGTCGTGGGGTATCAACACCGCGTCGAAGAACAAGGCCGCAGCCCAGGAGTTCCTGGAGTTCGCGGCGCTGGACCCGGAAGGCAGCCTCGCAACGACCGAGGCGACCACGATCATCCCCGCCAACACGGAGGCGGCCGCGACCTACCTCCCCACCCTCGAGGCACTCGCGGGCGACCACGGCACGGGCGTCGCCGATCTCATCACCTCCGAGATCGAGAACACCGCGGTGGCCCGGCCCGTCTCGGTGGGCTACGTGCAGTTCGAGTCGCTGATCAACAAGGCCTTCGGCGATATCCGCAACGGCGCAGACGCGGGCGAACGTCTCGTGCAGGCGCAGTCCCAGATCGAGGATGCCTGGAGTCAGCTGCGATGAGTACCCCCACCAAGGGTGCGGGAGTGGTGAATCGCCATTCCCGCACCCGCGGATCGGGCGAGCGGCATCGCCGTCGGAGCCCCGCAGGAATCGCGCTGCTCTTCCTGCTTCCGGCACTGATCGCCCTGCTCCTGCTGCGTCTCGCCCCGGCTGGTGTCGCTCTCGTCGACAGCCTGTCGCGCACGACTCTGCTCGGCGGTACCTCTTTCGTGGGCCTCGGCAACTACGTCGAGCTGTTCGCGAACGCCGACTTCCAGAACTCGCTGGCTGTCACGCTGCTCTTCGCCGTGATCATCAACCCGGTGCAGATCGCCGCCGCGTTCCTGCTCGCGGTGCTGTTCACGCGAAGGGCCGTCGGGTCGAAGTTCTGGCGCTCGATGGTGATCCTCCCCATCGCGGTGCCGCCAGCCGTCTCCGCGGTCGTGTGGAGTGTCATCTACCGCCCGGACGGACTCGCGAACGGCTTCCTCGCGGTCTTCGGCATTCCGCCGCAGCCGTTCCTCACCTCGCCGTATCAGGCGCTGCTTTCGATCATGATCCTGCTGTCCTGGATCGGCGTCGGCTATTGGATGATGTTCCTGATCGCCGGCCTCAACGACATCCCCACCTCCTACTACGAGGCGGCATCGCTCGACGGGGCGTCCTGGTGGCGGCAGACATGGTCCATCACGCTGCCGCTGCTGCGCCGACCGCTGGCCTTCGTGCTCGTCGCGGACACGGTGTCGAACTTCCTCGTGTTCGCGCCGGTGCAGATCCTCACCAAGGGCGGCCCCAACGGCTCGACCAACCTGCTCATGCACGATCTGTACACCCGAGCCTTCACGTTCGGCGACATCAACAAGGCGCAGGCCGAGGTCGTGATCCTGGTGCTCATCACCGTGGTGATCGTGGCGCTGCAGTTCCGCCTGCTCAAGACGGAGGACCAGCCATGACGGGCATAGCCGAAGACACGCCGGGCATCGCCGCAGGCTCTACCCGCACCGGCGCACGACGGCGCCTCTCCCGCAAGACGATCCTGATCCTGTGGTCGACGCTGCTCTCCATCACGGTCGGCATCGCCTTCCTCGCCCCGCTGTGGTGGACCTTCATCAATTCGCTCCGCCCCGGGTCTGAGACCTTCAGCTACCTGAACCCGCTGCAGTGGCAGACGTTCTTCACCCTCACGCCCACACTCGACAACTACGCCGCGCTGCTGGACAGCGACCTCGGACGCGCCATCCTCAACTCGCTCTTCGTGAGCGTGGTGACGGTGATCGTCGGGCTGGTGGTCTGCGCGACCGCTGCGTTCGGGCTCTCCGCATTCCGATTCCGGGGGCAGACGGTGCTGTTCTCGGTGGTGATCCTTTCGTTCCTCATCCCGTTCGACGCGATCGCTATCCCGCTGGCCGCGATGTTCCGCGACTGGCAGCTGCAGAACACCTTCCTCGGGCTCATCCTTCCCGGGGTCGGCAACGGGATGGCGATCTTCCTGCTGCGCACCTTCTTCCTCGCGATCCCCGAAGAGCTCGTCGAGGCAGGGCGCCTCGACGGCCTGGGCTGGTGGGGAATCTTCACCCGCATCTATCTGCCGCTCTCGCGCCCCGCGCTGATCGGCGCCGGCCTGATGCTCTTCCTGTTCCAGTGGCAGGCCTACGTCTGGCCGCTGCTCATGGGCACCGACAGCGACCACATCCTCGGTCCGGTCGCGTTGTCGAACATGCAGGGGCAGTTCCAGGTGGACTACGGCGTCCTGTTCGCCGCATCCATGATCCTCGTCCTCATCCCACTGGCCATCATCCTCGGCTTCCAGCGCTACTTCATCCAGTCCGTCAGCACGACGGGTCTGAAGTAGTGACGCAGAACACGAAAGGCGCACGACACATGTCTGCACTCCACCACGTCATCCTCGACACCGACATCGGCACGGATGTCGACGACCTGATGGCGCTCGCGCTCATCTTCGGCTCTCCGGAGATCGAGCTCCTCGGTGTGACCACGGTGTACGGCGACACCGCGCTGCGCGGGCGGATGACGAAGCGCATCGCCGAGATCGCCGGCGTGACCATCCCCGTCCACGCCGGGGAGTCGGAGACGCTGTCCGGACGCGAGATCTGGTGGGCCGGGCACGAAGCCCGACTCTACGAGGACCTCGATCGACACCTGCTCGACGGTGACGACGCCGTGGACCATCTCATCGAGACCGTCTGTGCCGAGCCGGGCACCGTCGACGTGATCGCGATCGGACCCCTCACCAACATCGCGGCAGCCATCGAGCGCGAGCCGCGATTCGCAGGTGCGGTTCGGCATCTCTGGGTCATGGGCGGCTCGTTCGCCGTGGAAGAAGACTCGGAGCACAACTTCCGCAGCGACGCCACCGCGGCCGAGATCGTCTTCGCCGCCGGTATCCCCACGACCGTGGCGGGCCTCGAGATCACACGACTCATCACGATGGGAAGCGATGCCCTCGTGCGGATGAGCGCATCCGGGGAGCTCGGGCGCGTGATCGATGCCGAGATCAGGCAGTGGTGGGAGTTCTGGGGCACGGAGTGGAACGTGCCGCACGACCCCGTGACTGTGCTCACGCTGACGCAGCCCGAGCTCTTCGCGTTCTCGCCACGTGGTCGTATCGAGATCCTCCGGGGTGGAGAGATCGAGGGCGTGAGCCGATTCCACCCGGGCGAGGGCGAGACCAGGATCGTCACGGGGCTCGATGCGGAGGCGGTCGCCGAGGCGATCGTCGTCGGCATCGTCGGCGCAGCGATCGATACCGCCGTCTGACCTCCGGCTAGGGCAGCAGGACGATCTTGCCCGAGGCGGCGCCGGATTCCATGAGCTCATGGGCCTGCGCCGCTTCGGCGAGCGGCAGCTGCGGGCCCAGGTCGACGACGAAGTCGCCGGTGGACAGGAGTGCGATCGTCTCGGGCAGCGCCTCGGCACGCCAGGCGAGCTCCTGGTCGGTCAACGGTACGGGCGAGCCGCCGGAGAACGCGCGGATGCCGAAGGATGCGGCGTCCGGCCCCCGGACGATCGTGGCGATGCGCTCACGGTCCGCCACGAGCGCGAGCGAGGTCTCGATGGCCTCGTCGGTGCCGGCGCAGTCCAGCCCCACGGTGACAGCGGAGGGCGCGGCCTCGCGCACCCGGTCGAGCAGACCGTCGCCGTAGGCCACGGGAATCGCGCCCAGTTCGCGCAGCTGCTCGTGTCGGGCGGGGCTCGCGGTCGCGATCACGGTCGCGCCCCAGGCCACGGCGAACTGCACCGCGGCCTGTCCGACGGCGCCGGAGCCGCCGTGCACGAGCAGCACATCGCCGCCGCTCACGCCGAGCGAGCGCAGCGACTGGTAGGCGGTGCCGGCGGGGATGCCGATCGCGGCGCCCTCCGCGGTCGTGACGGAGTCCGGAAGCTTCGCGAGGTTCTCGGTCGAGATCGCGAGCGCCGAGGCATAGGTGCCACGCCCGTCACGGATCGCCACCCGGTCGCCGACCGCGAAGTCGTCGACGCCCTCGCCGAGCGCCTCGACGATGCCGGCTCCGTCGAAGCCGACCGGACGCGGCTCGGTGATCGGAGGCGATGGCCGCTTGCCGCTGCGCATCTTCGCGTCGATCGGATTCGCGCCGGCCGCCTCGATGCGGACGACGACCTCGCCGCGCGCGGCGACGGGATCGGGGACCTCGATCAGGTGCAGGACATCGGGGGAACCGAACTCGGTGTAGACGATCGCGCTGGCCATGCCTTCAGGCTACCCGCGCCGGGCACCCGCGGTTGCGGATCAGCGGCCGGACAGCACCTTCATGATGCGCTGCGGCGACACCGGCTGGGCGGTACCCAGGCGCTGGGCGAACACGCTGACGCGGTACTCCTCCAGCAGCCAGCGCACCTCGACCAGCGCAGTCGGCGCATCGGCCGGGAGCGGGATGGTGCCGCCGGCGTCTTCGAAGGCCTTCGCCATCCGCTCGTACTCGGTCATGCGCGCGCGGTCCTTGCCCGGTTCGCTGGCCAGGGTCTTCAGGCGGTCGACCATCCCCTCCAGGTATCGAGGGAAGTGCGTGAGCCGCTCGGCGCCGGCGGCGGAGATGAACCCCGGGTGCAGCAGCCCGCTGAGCTGGGTGCGGATGTCGTTCAGCGGTCCGAGCAGGGCGAGCGAGTTCTGCGACTTGATGCCGCGTTCGACTTCGCGGGACTTGGTCAGGATGCGTGCCACCAGTGAGACGCAGGCGAACAGCTCGTCGACGAGGACAGCAGAGACCGCATCGCGCACCCGTGCGAACTCGGCTTCGCTGCGGACGATGCCGCCCGGCACCGTCTTGTGGATGACACTGCGGGCGACCGCGGCGCGGCAATCCTCGATGAGGGCGGCAGCGGACTGGTAGGGCGAGGCAGCGAGGGCGAGCTTCTCCTGACTGGTCAGGTGCTCCTGCACGTACGAGGAGGGGGAGGGCACGCCCAGCAGCACCAGCCGCAGCACGCCGTCGCGGGTGGCCGCGGCAGCCGCATCCGGTGTCGACTCGACGCGCACCGACACGCTCTTGTCCTGATCGACGATGGCGGGGTACCCGCGCACGACGCCGCCGGCGACGCGGGTGTCGAGCACCTCGGGCAGATCGCCGAAGGTCCAGGCCGTGAGACCGGTCTGCTCGATCGACGCGGCGGCGATACGTTCGACACCCCCGCCGACACCGCTGCGCTCGGCACCCCGGTTCCCGCCCGGTCCTCCGGAGCGCGCAGGCGCGGCGATCGAGCGGGCGACGCTGCTGCGGGCCCGATCGGAGAGCTGCGCCTGCAGTGCCCGCAAGTCGCGGCCGGAGCCTGCGACCCTGCCGCGTTCGTCCACGGCACGGAAGTTCATGCGCAGATGAGGGGGCACCCGCTCATCGTCGAAGTCGGCCGCCGAGACCAGCTGGTTCGCGAGCGGCTGGATGCGCCGGGCCAGGGCCTCCTTGAGAGTGCGCGGGGGCAGGCCGCCGTGCGACTCCGGGCCTTCTTCGGCGAGCTCCGCACCGAACTTCTCGGCCCAGTCGGCGGCAGGGACCACATGGCGACGGATCGCCTTGGGGAGCGCGCGCAGCAGGCCTGTCACGAGTTCGGCGCGCAGACCCGGAACCTGCCAGTCGAAGCCACGGTCCTCGATCTGGGCGAGCAGCGGCAGCGGCACGACCACGCTGACGCCGTCGTCGTCGGCGCCGGGTTCGAACCGGTATGCGAGGCCGAGCACCTGGTCGCCCTGCGTCCACCGCGTCGGGAACTCGCGCTGATCAGCGCGCTCCTCGTCGTCGATCAGGTCGCTCTCGCGCATCACGAGCAGCTTCGGCGTCGTCGCCATGGCCTCTCGCCACCAGCTCTCGAAGGAGCGCACATCGAACACGTCGGCGGGGATGCGCTCGTCGTAGAACCGGAAGACGGCTTCGTCGCCGGCGAGGATGTCACGGCGGCGCTCGCGCTCCTCCAGCTTCTCGAGGCGCTTGCGAAGTTCGGCGTTGCTGCGCCAGAACGCGCTCACACGCTTGTCGATCCGCGTCGGGTCCCATTCGCCCTCGACGAGCGCGTGCCGCACGAACAACTCGCGAGACGCTGCCCGGTCGATCCGCGCGAACTGCACGCGTCGACGCGGAATGATCTCGAGCCCGAACAGCGTCACCTTCTCGAACGCGACAGCGGCGCCGGCATCCTTCGACCAGTGCGGCTCGGTCACCTGCCGCTTGGCGAGATCGCCGGCGAGGGGCTCCGCCCAGGCCGGGTCGATCGCGGCGACCGTTCGCGCGAAGGTGCGGGAGGTCTCGACGATCTCGGCCGCGATTACCGCGCGCGGGCTCTTCTTGCGCAGCCCCGAACCGGGGAAGATCGAGAACCGGATACCGCGGGCCCCGCGGTACTCCGCACTCCGCCGGCCCTTGGGCTCCTTGGCGGGGGAGTGCGCTTTGCCCGCAGGGGCGGTGCGCTCGTCGAGGATGCCGATCTGCGACAGGAGACCGGCGAGCATGGCGCGGTGGATCGAGTCGGGGTCGCTCGCGCCGCCGTCTCTGCCGGTCCGGGTGTCGTCGCCGCCACGGTCGGGGGTCTTCACGAGTGTGCGCAGCTGGCGATGCACGTCGAACCACTCGCGAACCCGCACGTAATTGAGGTGCTCGGAGCGGCACAGGCGACGGAACGCGCTCGACCCGAGCTCCCGCTGCTGTTCACGCAGGTGGTTCCACAGATTCAACAGGGTCAGGAAGTCGCTGGTCGGGTCGACGAATCGCGCGTGCAGTCGGTCAGCCTCCTCGCGACGCTCCTCCGGTCGTTCGCGCACATCCTGGATCGTCATGCCCGAGACGATCGCGAGGACGTCACGGGTCACTCCTGCGCCGGAACCCGAGCGTCCTGCCTCGATCAGCATGCGCGCGAACCGTGGGTCGATCGGCATCCGCGAGATGTCGCGCCCCGTGCGGGTGAGATGCGGGGAACCATCGCTGCGGGACGGCTCGACGGCGCCGAGCTCGGTCAGCAGGTCGAACGCGGCCTTCACTCCTCGGGAGTCGGGCGGGGTGAGGAAGGGGAAGGCGGTGATGTCGCCGAAGCCGAGCGACAGCATCTGCAGGATGACGGATGCCAGCGAGGTGCGCAGGATCTCGGGCTCGGTGTACTCCGGCCGCTTGTCGTAGTCGTCCTCCGAATAGAGGCGGATCGCGATGCCGTCGCTGGTACGGCCCGCACGGCCGGAGCGCTGATTGGCCGACGCCTGCGAGATCGCCTCGATCGGCAGCCGCTGCACCTTGGAGCGGTTGCTGTAGCGCGAGATACGGGCGGTCCCGGTATCGATCACGTACTTGATGCCGGGCACCGTGAGGCTCGTCTCGGCGACGTTCGTGGCGAGGATGACCCGGCGGCGCACGCCGGCGACCCGGCTGCGCTCGAACACCCGGTGCTGGTCGGCGGCGGAGAGGCGGCCGAAGAGGGGCAGCACCTCGGTGGGCGCGCGGTCGTTCGCGTACGCACCGCGCACGGCATCGGCGGCGTCGCGGATCTCGGCCTCGCCCGGGAGGAAGACGAGTACATCGCCCGGAGCTTCGCGGTCGAGTTCGCGCAGGGCGGCGACGATCGCCGAGACCTCGTCCTCCGGTTCGGCGGGCGTGTCCTCGTCGTCCGCCCCCTCGACCTGCCCGCGATAGCGGATCTCCACCGGATATGTGCGGCCCGAGACCTCGATGATCGGTGCCGGGATGCGGTCGCCCTCTGCGTCGGACGGTGCGGCGAAGTGTTTCGCGAAGCTCTCCGGATCGATCGTCGCCGAGGTGATGATCACCTTCAGGTCGGGGCGCTCGGGGAGGATGCGCACGAGGTAGCCGAGCAGGAAGTCGACGTTGAGGGAGCGCTCGTGCGCCTCGTCGATGATGATCGTGTCGTAGCGGGTGAGCAGCCGGTCGCGATGGATCTCGTTGAGCAGGATGCCATCGGTCATCAGGGCGATGCGGGTGGATTCCGACACTTTGTCGGTGAAGCGCACCTTGTATCCGACGAGGGTGCCGAGCTCGACCTGGAGCTCTTCTGCGACACGCTCCGCGATCGTGCGGGCTGCGAGGCGTCGAGGCTGCGTGTGCGCGATGCGCTCCCGACCGAGTTCCAGCGCGATCTTCGGCAGCTGGGTGGTCTTGCCCGATCCGGTGGCACCGGCGACGATGACGACCTGGTGGTCGCGGATGGCGTCGGCGATCTCGGCCCTGGCAGCGCTGACGGGCAGCTCCGGGGGATAGGAGATCACAGGGGAGGACATAGCCCTCCATCGTATGCCGGGATCGAGCACATACGATCGTCGGATGACGAGAGTGCTGCAGTGGTTCCGCGAGTTCGGACGGCCCCCGCGCATCCTCGGACTCGACATCGCCAGGGGGCTGGCGATCCTCGGCATGGCCGGAGCGCACATCGGCGAGACCGAGCCGTTCGAGTGGCTCGACCCGGCGACATGGACCGACCTGGTGCACGGGCGCTCCTCGATCCTGTTCGCGGTGCTCGCAGGAATCTCGATCGCCCTGATGACCGGACGCAGCGCCGTGCCCGAGCGCGAGCGCATCCCGGGCATCCGGCTGAACCTGATCGGACGCGGTGCGGTGATCTTCCTCATCGGCCTGGCTCTGGAGATGCTGAACACCCCGATCGCCGTGATCCTCACCCTGTACGGCCTGCTGTATGTCGCGGTCATCCCTTTCCTGCGGTGGCGACCCTGGCAGCTGCTGACGGGTGCTGCGGTGCTCGCGCTCCTCGGGCCCGCACTGCTCGCGTTCTTGAACGCGGTGATGCTTCACCCCTATGGCTCCGGCATCGGGTTCGTGCTCTACGGCACGTATCCGATCACGGTCTGGATGTCGCTGGTGCTGGCGGGCATGGCGCTCGGGCGTCTGCACATCGGGCAGCTTCGCACTGCGGTGGTCGCTCTCGGCATCGGCCTCGCGCTCGTGGTCGTCGGCTACGGCCTGGGAGGGATCGGACAGGCTGCGGGCATCACCGGCTCCCTCGGCAGCAGCTCGTTCTCGTCGGGCGAGGGCAGTTCGATCATCGACGGCGGGTCCGGCAGCATCGGCACGGCACCGTCCGGCTGGGAGAGCTACCCGCAGGCGCTCGCCGAGAGCGATCCTCTCGGCGCCGTGCTCACCGCGGTCTTCGCGGTCGACCCGCACAGCGGCGGCACGGCCGAGATCCTCGGCTCCGGCGGCTTCGCGCTCGTGGTCATCGCGCTGTGTCTGCTGCTGAGCAGGCCGCTCCGCTGGGTACTGCTCCCGTTGGGAGCGCTCGGCTCCATGCCGCTGACGGCATACAGCGCGCACGTCGTCTCGATCGTGCTGGTCGGAGGGCCTGGCGCGTTCTTCTCCAGCAATTCGTTCTGGGCCGCGACCGCGATCGGACTGCTCTTCGTCACGACACTCTGGTCGATGTTCTTCGGACGTGGACCGCTCGAACGTCTGGTCGGCCGAGGCGCCGCGGCGATGGCGGCGGTACCCCGGCGCTGAGCAGGTCGGACGCCGCTCGCGGATGGGGGTGGGCGAGGCGATGTGCTAGCGTCGGAGCGCAGCGCTTTCTGGCGTTCGCGACCGGCCCGGTTTCAGGGTCGGGACTGGGGAGTTTCGAACTGGGGAGTTCACACCACCGCGTTTGCGGCGTTCTTCGCCGCCTCGATGTCATCGAGCGCGCGGTGTGAAGGTGACTTCGCGTCCGAAAGAACATGACTGGGGAGTCGTTGTGGGGAACACGAGTTTTGGGCGCGGAGTACGGGGTGCTGTCGCATCAGTGCTGACCGCGGGCCTGTTGATCGCGGGATTGTCCGGAGTCGGGGCGACGGCGGCGGCTGCGGCCGACGTGCCGCCGTCGACGCCACCGCAGTTGCAGCGTGATGAGAATGTGGTGACGTCGGATCCGATTCCGACGGTGCAGATCGACAACGGGTACGTGTGGGCGCAGACCACGATCGGTACGACGGTGTACGCGGTGGGGAAGTTCGACAACGCGCGGGAGCCGAAGGCGGCACCTGGTACGTCGTTGACGGCGCGGTCGAACGTGCTGGCGTACGACATCGTGTCTGGCGCTCTGTCGTCGTTCGCCCCGAAGGTCAACGGCGTGATCAAGGCGGTCGCAGCTTCTCCCGACGGATCGCGCATCTACATCGGCGGATCCTTCAACAACGTCAACGGCAAGGACCGGTGGAACTTCGCGGCGCTGGATGCGAAGACCGGCGAGTTGGTGCCGCAGTTCGCGCCGTCGATCGGCGGCAGTGGTGTGTACGCGATCACCACCGACGGGTCGAACATCTACCTCGGTGGTCTGTTCACCCAGGCCAACGGCGTCGCACGCAAGAACCTCGCCGCCTTCGACCAGAAGAACGGCGCGCTCATGAGCTGGGCACCCCAGGCCGACCGCCAGGTCGATGCCCTGGTGATGGATCCGGCTGGGACGAACGTCATCGTCGGAGGGCGCTTCTCGACGGTCAACGGAAGCAGCCTGCGCGGTTCGGCGGCAGTGGACAAGTCCACCGGCGCGGCTGACACCGCTTGGGGCATCTCCAAGGTCGTCAAGAACAGCGGGAGCAGCAGCAACTCCGGCATCTTCGCACTCGCCACCGACGCGAACACCGTCTACGGCACCGGCTGGAGCTGGGCCGGCGGGGGAAACCTCGAGGGGACGTTCGCGGCGGAGGCCGGCACGGGCGCGGTGCGCTGGATCGCGGACTGCCACGGCGTCCACTACGGCGTGTACTCGACCGGCAAGGTGGTCTACACGACCAGCCACATGCACTCCTGCAACACGATGGGCCTGCAGCCGCAGAAGAACCCCGCGGTGTACCAGTACGCGGAGGCATACACGGCCGATGCGCGCGGCACCCTCGCCGCGAACACCTACTCCGGGTACGCGAACTGGGCGGGAACCCCGGCTCCGTCGCCCTATCAGTGGGCACCGGACTGGTCGGTCGGCACCACGACCGGACTCGGTCAGGCCGGACTGTCCATCACGGGCGCTGGCGACATGATCTCGATCGGCGGTGAGTTCCGATCCGTCAACAACGGCCAGTTCGAGGGATTGGTGCGCTTCTCGACGAACCCGCCCGATGGTGCGAAGGACGGCCCCCGGGTCTCCGATGCGAGCTGGAAGCCGACCGCCGGGACGTCACCGGTGCCCGGCCGTGCCCGTGTGTCGATCGAGACGAACTGGGATCGGGATGATCTGACGCTCACCTACGAGCTGTACCGAGCCGGAACGGCTGAACCGGTGGCGAGCACGACCGCGGACGGCACCTGGTGGAAGCGCACGACGGTCACGCTCGACGACCCGACGGCGACGCCCGGTGCGACGCAGAGCTACACGGTGGTCGCGAAGGACGGCAACGGCAACACCGCCACGAGTGCGAGCGTGAACGCCAAGGCCACGGCGGGGACCGCATCGGCGTATACGACGAAGGTTCTCGCGGACGGTCCGTCGCTGTACTACCCGATGGGGAACGTCTCGAAGGACTGGGCGGGCGCGAACAACCCGGTGAACGGCACGGGCGCCACGGTCTCGTCGTCCGGCATCGAGAACAGCGGCACTGGATCGACCACGTTCAACGGCACGACGAACGGCCGGGTCTCGTCCGATGCCAAGGCCGCGGTGTCGAAGGAGTTCTCCTCGGAGATCTGGTTCCAGACCACCACGAAGACCGGCGGCATGCTCATCGGCTCCGGGGCTGCCAAGACGGGGAGCTCCGCGAGCGTCGACCGTCAGCTTTACATGACCAACAGCGGCACTCTGACCTTCGGGGTCTCCGCCGGTCAGACCCGCGCCACGGTCGCAGGGGACAAGGCGCTGAACGACGGAACGTGGCATCACGCGGTCGTCTCGCAGGGCGCGGAGGGGATGAAGCTGTACGTCGACGGCGAGCTCGTCGCCTCGGATCCCGCGGTGACGACGGCCAAGACCGATCCCGCCTACCTCCGCATCGGCGGCGACCTGCTCACGGGCTGGCCGTCGGCGCCCTCGTCGAACTACTTCAAGGGCTCGCTGGACGAGGCCGCGGTGTACCCGGTCGCGTTGAACGCGGATCAGGTGCGTGCGCACTTCCAGGTGGGGAAGGGGCTCAAGGCACCGACGGCGGCCTTCACGGCGCAGCCGACCGATCTGAGCGTGGCGCTCGACGCGTCCGGTTCGGTCGCGGACGGTGCGGCATCGATCAGCGCCTACGCCTGGGACTTCGGCGACGGCTCGACGGCCACGGGTGTGACCGCGTCGCACGAGTACGCGGCGGCGGGCACCTACACGGTGCGCGTCACGGTGACCGACAACAGTGGATTGTCGGCGTCGAGCGAGAAGCAGGTCGTGGTGACGGCTCCCGTCGTGGCCGATGTCGTGGTGGCGACGGACGGATTCGATCGTGCGGTCGACTCCGGCTGGGGCACCGCTGATGTGGGTGATGTGTGGACGCCGATGCAGGGCAAGTCGACCGCGCTCTCCGTGGTCGACGGTGCCGGGGTCATCGACCTCGCTGCGGGGCAGACGCGCGAGATGCTGCTGGACGACGCGTCGGTGCGGGATTCCGCCACGACGATGTCGTATACGCTCTCGGGCGGTCCGGAGTCCGGCACGGCATACGTCGGTGCGGGTTCTCGTCGTACCGGTGACGGCGGGTACCGCGCGCTGGCATGGCATCGCGCCGACGGGGCGGTCTGGGTCGTCATCCAGCGCAACGGGACGGCGATCGCCAGCGCGGCGGTTCCCGGTCTGACCTGGAGCGCCGGGACGGTCTTCCACCTGTCGACCGAGACGTCCGGTTCACCGTCGACGACGATCCGCGCCAAGCTGTGGGCCGAGGGCCAGCCGGAGCCTACGGCGTGGCAGGTGTCCACGACCGATGCGACTCCGGCTCTGCAGGCCGAGGGCTCCCCGTCGGTGTTCTCCTATCGGGCCGGCAGCGCGACGGGCACCAACATCGTGCGCGTGAACGAGGTCAAGTCCATCCGGCTGGGCTAGTGAGTGAGCAGGTGGGGGCGCCGGCATCGGGTCGGGTGCCCCCACCTGCGGTCTCTCAGAAGTGGGTGCCGCCGTCGATGCGCACCTCGGTGCCGGTGATGAAGGCGCCGTCTTCGCTTGCGAGCATCGCCACGACTCCGGCGACCGACTCCGGCCCGGCGAAGCCCTGACCGATCGCGGGCGCGAGCTTCATGAACAGGCTCATGTCGGCGTCGGCGGGGAGCCCTGGGCCGTTGCTCTGGTTGCTCTGGCCGGACCCGTCGGTCATGCCGGACGAGATCGAACCGGGCTGCACCGCGGTGAAGCGGATGCCGCTCTTCGCGTACTCGGCGGCGAGCGCGTGGGTCATCGACTGCACGCCGCCCTTGCTGGCCGCGTAGGCCGCCATGTAGGGGTGGGCGAAGCCGGCTGAGGTCGAGCTGAAGTTGACCACGGCGGCCGACTGGCCTTCGAGCAAGGCGGGGATCGCTGCACGGATCACGAGGAACGTGCCGACCAGGTTGATCCGGATGACCTGCTCGAACTGGTCGAGCGTCGTCTCATGAGTGTGCGAGGAGCGCAGGATGCCGGCGGCGTTGACGAGCACGTCGAGTCCGCCCAGAGCTGCGACGGCCTCGGCGACGCCTGCTGAGACGGAGGCCTCGTCGGCGATGTTCATCGTCACGGTCGTGAGGTGCTCGGCGAGTGGTCCGGCCTTGGCGACCGTGTCTTCGAGGCCGGCGGCGCTGACGTCGGCGGCGACGACACTGCCGCCTTCGCGGAGCATGCGCAGCACCGTGGCCTGGCCGATGCCCGACCCTCCGCCGGTGATGAGAGCCCGACGTCCTTCGTAGCGGTTCATGATCTTCCCTTCGTGGTGGTGTCGTCGTATCGACGTTCCGTTGTAGGCAGACTATGCCTGTATGGCAGATCGTGCCACATAGACCTAACCTGCCGATTGGGTGACCTATTCCCGTACGCTGTGACGGTGGAGACCACAACCCTCACCGAGCGCCGAAAGGCTGCGACCGAGCGTGACATCGCCGCATCCGCCGCCGCGTTGTTCGCCGAGCAGGGAGTGGCAGGCGTCACCGCCGAGCAGATCGCCGCGCGAGCAGGCATCTCGGTGCGCACCTTCTACCGGTACTTCGCGCGCAAGGAAGATGCGATCGCGCCGATCCTCAGCTTCGGCGCTCAGCGCTGGCAGGAGGCCTTCGCGCAGGTCGGGGAGCGTTCGCTGCGAGAGCAGATCCCCGGGGTGATCCGCGCGCAGCTCGCAGAGGGCGACGGGCTCGAGCTCGAGACGATGCTCGGCGTGCTCCGCGGTCTCGACGACGATGCGGCGATGCGCGACGTCTGGTTGCGTGTCAACGACGATTCCGAGCGTCGGCTCCGCGAGATCCTCCAGGAGCGGGGAGTCGCCGGGTGGGAGGCGAGGCTGATCGCCGCCGTCGCGACCGATGCGATCCGCGTCGGCCTCGAACAGTGGACCGCAGATCCAGACGGACCGCGCCCCGCCGTGCGCGCGGTCGATGCGTTCCTGGTGATGTCGCAGGGGCTCAGCGGTCTCGACTGACATCTTTCGTCACCGTCCGGAGCCGCCTGTCATCACAGGTCATAGGCTGGAGGCATGACGATTCCTGCACTCGAACTGAACGACGGCAACTCCATCCCGCAGCTCGGCTACGGCGTCTTCAAGGTGCCGCCGGCAGAGACCGAGCGCGCGGTGAGCGAGGCGCTCGAGATCGGCTACCGTCACATCGACACGGCCGCGATCTACGGCAACGAAGAGGGCGTGGGCGCGGCCATCGCGGCATCCGGAGTCGCCCGCGACGAGCTCTTCATCACCACGAAGCTCTGGAACGACCGCCACCACGACGACGAGCCGCGCGCGGCCATCGCGGAGAGCCTCGAGAAGCTCGGGCTGGAGAAGGTCGACCTGTACCTGGTGCACTGGCCGACGCCTGCCAAGGACGACTACGTGCACGCGTTCGCGAAGCTCGTCGAACTGCGCGAGGCGGGCCTCACCCGCAGCATCGGCGTCTCGAACTTCCTGGTGCCGCACCTGGAGCGCACCGTGAAGGAGACCGGTGTGGTTCCGGCCGTGAACCAGATCGAACTGCACCCCGCCTACCAGCAGCGCGACGTGGTCGCGTGGGCCGAGGCGAACGGCGTGCGCATCGAGGCGTGGGGTCCGCTCGGTCAGGGCAAGTACGACCTGTTCGGCACCCCGGCTGTCGCGGATGCCGCCGCTGCCCACGGGGTCACCCCCGCGCAGGCCGTGCTGCGCTGGCACCTGCAGAAGGGCATCATCGTGTTCCCGAAGTCGGTGCGCGCCGAGCGCCTGCGCGAGAACCTCGATGTCTTCGGCTTCGAGCTGACCGACGCCGAGATCGCGGCGATCGATGCTCTCGACCCGCTCGACGGCTCCGGCCGCGTCGGCTCGCACCCGGACGAGGTCAACTGACCCGCTCCTTGCGAACCCGGGTCCCTGGCCCACATGACGCCCCGTGTCGCCTCGCGCGACACGGGGCGTTCGCGTGAGTACCGTCGAGGCATGACAGCTCCGTTCCGCGTCGTGGCCGTGTCGGGATCCCTGCACGAGCCCAGCAAGACGACCGCCCTCGTCCGTGCGATCACAGCCGCGATCGCCGAGCGCGCCCCGGTCGAATCGCAACTCATCGAGCTGACGCAGATCGGCCCAGGGCTCGCCGGAGCGCTCCAGCGTGACCAGTTGCCGCCCGAGGTCGAGGCGCAGCTGCAGGCGATCGAATCCGCTGATCTGCTGATCGTGGGGAGCCCCGTCTATCGCGCTTCGTTCACCGGGCTCTTCAAGCACCTGTTCGACTTCGTCGGGCAGTACGACCTGGTGGGCAAGCCGGTGCTGCTCGCCGCGACCGGCGGCGGCGAGAAGCATGCGCTGATCATCGAGCACCAGCTGCGTCCGCTGTTCGCGTTCTTCCAGGCGCTCACCCTTCCGCTCGGGGTCTACGCGAGCAACACCGACTTCGACGGGTACGAGATCACCTCCGACGTGCTGCACGCGCGCATCTCGCTGGCTGCCGAGCGTGCCCTGCCGCTTGTGGGCTATGCCGCGTCGCGTCCGGTCGAGCTGCTCGTCGGCTGACCACCCTCTCTCCGCGCGGCGTAGCGTGAAGGCATGACCAACCGGCTCGCCGACACCCTCAGCCCGTACCTCCGTGCGCACGCCGACAACCCCGTCGACTGGTACCCGTGGGGTGAGGCGGCCTTCGAGGAGGCCCGGCGGCGGGATGTGCCGCTCCTCATCTCGATCGGATACTCGACCTGCCACTGGTGCCACGTGATGGCTCGGGAGTCGTTCGCAGACCCTGCCACCGCCGCGCTCATCAACGACGGGTTCGTGGCCGTGAAGGTCGACCGCGAGGAGCATCCGCAGGTCGACGGCGCCTACATGGCCGCTGCCTCGGCCTTCACGCAGAACCTCGGCTGGCCGCTCACGGTGTTCGCCACGCCGCGTGGGCGCACCTTCTACGCCGGCACCTACTGGCCGCCCGAGGCCCGACCGCCGATGCCCGCCTTCCGTGACGTGCTCGCTGCGGTGAGGGAGGCGTGGACACTGCGTCGTGCGCAGGCCGAGGAGTCGGCGGATGCTGTGACCGACGCGCTCGCCCGTGCGGCGGACTCCGCGCCGTCGGAGCTGCCCGACATGGTCGCGATCGCGACTGCGGCCGAGGTGATCGCGCAGCGGGAGGATCGGCAGTTCGGGGGTTTCGGCGGCGCCCCGAAGTTCCCGGTGGCGACGACGCTGCGGTTCCTGCAGCACCCGCTCGTGCGGGAGGGCGCTCCGGAGGCGTCGGCCGCTGCTTCGCGGGCACTCACGGCGATGGCGGGCTCCGACCTGCGCGATGCCGATGGCGGGTTCTTCCGTTACGCGACCCAGCGCGACTGGACGGTGCCGCACTACGAGCGGATGCTGACCGACAACGCGCAGCTGCTCGATGTCGCGCGTGACGCGGGAGATGAGCGGACCGTGCGCGGCATCGCCGCCTTCCTGATCGATGTGCTCCGTCGTGATGGTGGCGGGTTCGGGTCGGCGCAGGACTCGGAGTCGACGATCGATGGAGCGCGCAACGAAGGCGGGTACTACCTCCGTCCGCTCGCCGAGCGCGCGGGGTTGGAGCCGCCCGCGGTCGACGGTAAGGTGATCACCGGCTGGAACGGACTCGCGATCGGCGCCCTCGCCAGGGCCGGGGCGGCACTGGGGGAGCAGGCGTGGATCGATGCCGCAGCCTCCGCCGCCGAACACGTGCTGCACGTCAATCGAGACGAAAAGGGTGCGCTCGTGCGCGCCTCCCTCGACGGTCGCGCATCCGCCGCGGTCGCGACCGCCGCCGACCTGGGGCTTCTCGCCGACGGGTTGTTCGCGCTCGCGCTCGCGACAGGCGAGGTGACCTGGGCCGTCACGGCGCGCGGCATCCTCGACGAGGCGCTCGAAGGGACAGCCGGCGACGACCCGCTGCTGTCGGCCCAGGGCATCGCGACCTCGCCGGACCAGACCGACGGCGACCTGCCCTCCGATGCCGCTGCGGTCGCCGGCGCCGCGCTGACCGCATGGTGGCTGGGAGCGGGAGACCGGTATCGCGAGGCGGCGGTGGCGACCGTGGGCGCGCTCGCCGTGCGGTCGCTGGAGCAGCCGTTCGCCCATGGCACGCTGTTGCGGGTGGCCGCGGGTCTCGCCGTTCCGCCCCGTCAGCTCGTCGTTGTCACCGGAGCGCGCGACAGCGCCCTCGCCGTGGTCGCCAGGGGTGCGGACGCCGAGGTCGTCGCCGTCGTCGCCCCGGAGCAGGCGCGGGCGTTCGCGGATGCCGGGTTCGAACTGTTCGAAGGGAAGGATGCGTCGGCGGAACGCGCCTACGACTGCCGCGCGTTCGTGTGTCGGCTGCCGGTGAGCGACCCGGCCGACGTGTCGATCATCCGCTGACCATCGGCCCGCGCTCCCTCAGCTGCTCCCACGCAGGAAACGAACCGGTTTCGAAGAAGGGACGGGCATGGCCGCGCAGCAGATCGACTGGGTCGACATCCCGGCGGGAACACTGCTGCGGGGGACACCGCCCGACGAGGCCGACCTCGTCGCGGTGGGCATCGGGTTCAGGCTCGCGACCTCTGCCGTCTGATCCTCCTCACTGTGCAATCTGCCTAGGGTTCCTTCCCTTCTTGCCGGTCGATTGCGCGGGATGCGCAGCTTCCGGTGCGCCGATTGCCCAGTGGACGGCATCCGTTCTAGTGTTGCGCGACAGCAGGCGGCGCCGTCCAGGGGCCGCCAACGGATCACAGCAAGGACGCTCTGACGATGCCCCTCCCCACCCGCGCCGGACTCGACGCCGTTCCCGCCTACCGTCAGGGCCGCTCGGCCCCGGCCGGTGCGTCGAAGCTCTCCTCGAACGAGTCCCCGCATCCGCCGCTTCCCTCGGTCGTCCAGGCCGTGCGCGATCGCCTCGACGGCATCAACCGCTACCCCGACATGAGCGCCGCCGCCCTGCGCGAAAGGCTCGCCGCCCGCTACGGCGTCGACGCGTCGGAGGTCACGGTCGGGGCCGGATCGGTCGAGATCGCCGCCCAGCTCATCCATGCGGTCGCAGGCAGCGGTGACGAGGTCGTCTTCGCGTGGCGCTCGTTCGAGGCGTACCCATCGCTCGTCCGCATCGCCGGTGCGACGCCGGTCCCGGTGCCGCTCGACGCCGATCACGGTCATGACCTCGACGCGATGCTCGCGGCGATCACCCCGCGCACCCGCCTGATCTTCGTGTGCAACCCGAACAACCCGACGGGCACCGTTGTCGGCGCCGACGAGCTGGAGCGCTTCGTCGCCGCGGTGCCGCAGGACGTGCTCGTCGTGATCGACGAGGCGTACGTGCACTTCGATCGCACCGAGAGCAGGGGTGCAGGCATCGAGCTGTTCCGACGCCACCCGCACGTGGCCGTGCTGCACACGTTCTCCAAGGCGTACGGGCTCGCGGGCCTCCGTATCGGCTACGCGATCGCACCGGCCGCGGTGGCCGAGAACCAGCGCAAGGTCGCGGTGCCCTTCGGGGTGACCGACCTCGCCCAGACCGCGGCCCTCGCCTCGTTGGATGCCGAGGATGAGCTCGCGACACGCATCGACGAGGTGGTCGCCCAGCGCGATCGCCTCCACGACGTGCTCACGGCGGCGGGCTGGCCGGCGGTCCGCTCGCAGGCCAACTTCGTCTGGGTGCCGTCCGCCGACCGCACGGCGGAGCTCGAGTGCCTGCTGCAGGAGGGCGGCGTGATCGCGCGCGCCTTCGCCGGCGAGGGAATCCGCATCTCCTCGGGCTCGGTGGAGGACATCGACCGAGTCGAGGCCGCGCTCACAGCATCCACATCGACCGTCTCCATCGACGGTGCGGAGGCTGCCGCATGACCACCGAGGTTCCGCCGACCACCACGACCACCAAGGGCCTGCATCCAGGGCTGACCCGCCGCCAGATCTCCATGATGGGGCTGGGCGGTGCGATCGGGGCCGGCCTGTTCGTCGGATCGGGGCAGGCGATCAGCATCGCTGGCCCCGCCGTCCTGGTGTCGTACCTCGTCGCCGGGGGAATCGTCGTGCTCGTGATGGCGATGCTCGCCGAGATGGTCGCCGCGCGGCCCAGCTCCGGTGCCTTCAGCTCCTACGCCCAGAAGGCGATGGGGCGCAGCGCCGGCAGCGCGGTCGGCTGGCTCTACTGGATCCAGCTGGTCGTGGTGATCGCGGCCGAGGCGACCGGTGCCGGCGCGATCGTCTCCAACTGGACTCCCGGCATCCCGGCCTGGGTGTGGGTGCTGATCTTCGTGGTGGCGCTCACCGCGGTGAACCTGTTCGGCGTGCGCAACTACGGCCGCTTCGAGTTCTGGTTCGCGGCGATCAAGGTCGCGGCGATCATCGCCTTCCTCGTGGTCGGGGTGTGCGCGATCGTCGGCCTCATCCCCGGGGTGGCAGCGACCGGTATCTCGAACCTCGTCGACAACGGCGGCTTCGCCCCGAACGGCATCACCGGGATCGCCGGCGCGCTGTTGATCGTGGTGTTCGCGTTCGGCGGCACCGAGGTCGTCGCGATCGCGGCGGCCGAGTCGAACGATCCCGCGCACAACATCCGCCGCATCGTGCGCGAGGTGCTCGTACGCATCCTCGTCTTCTACGTCGGATCGATCTTCGTGATCGTCTCGGTGCTGCCGTGGAACGACCCTGCGGTGAAGGCGGGCCCGTTCTCGGCGGTGCTCGAGACCTTGAACGTGCCCGGCGTCGGTCTCGTGATGGATCTCATCGTGATCATCGCGCTGCTGTCAGCCATGAACGCCAACATCTACGGCGCCTCCCGCATGGCCTACTCGCTGGGGGAGCGCGGGCTCGCTCCGCTGGCCGCGACCCGAACGAGCCTCAAGGGTGTGCCGTTCGTCGCGGTGCTGGCATCGGTGGTCTTCGGCTTCGTCACGGTCGGACTCAACTGGGCGTTCCCCGATGTGGTCCTCCCCGCCCTCCTCAACGTCGTCGGCTCGACGCTGCTCGTGATCTGGACGGCGACCGCCATCGCGCAGATCATCCTCCGCCGCCGTGCGGACCGTGCGGGCGAGGCGATGCCCATGCGGATGTGGGGCTTCCCGTGGCTGTCGTGGCTGTGCCTGGTGCTGCTCGCCGCCGTGATCGGGCTCGCGATGATCGACCCGGCCGCGCGCATCCAACTGCTGCTGACGCTCGGCCTCACCGCCGTGCTCCTGGTGATCGCCCGTGCGACCAGGAGTGTCGCACGACCCGGCGTGGCTCGGGAGTAATCGTGCGCATCGATCGCCTCGACGCCCAGCTCATCCGTCTGCTCACGCAGTCGCCGCAGCTTCCGATCCTGGAGTGCGCGCGGCGGCTCGGGATCGCCCGCGGTACCGCGACGAGTCGCCTCGCGCGCCTGCATGAGGGCGGAGTGATCGAGGCGATCGTGCCACGTATCGATCCGGCCGGATTCGGCTACGGCGTCGTCGCGTTCTGCCTGGTCGAGATCGACCAGAAGGTCGGGCACGACGACGTGGCGGTGGCACTCGCCGATGCCGTGCCGGAGATCGTCGACATGCACACCGTCACCGGTGCCAGCGACATGCAGCTGCGGCTCGTGGCGCGCGACGCGACGCAGCTGCAGGAGGTGCTCGACCGGGTCGCGCTCGTGCCGGGCGTCGCCCGCACGGCGTCGTCCATCGCGATGCGCACCCATCTCTCCGGAAGGGTTCTCCCGCTGGTCGAGCACGTCGCGACCGACGAGGTGCTCTCGAGCTAGTGCGTCACACCCAGCCGGGCAGCCAGTTGTGCAGCAGCCAGAATTCGTACGGCACGCTCATCCCGGTCCACAGCGGCAGGAAGAACGCCGACACCAGCACGACGAACGCGAGGAAGATCATCACCGTGCGCTCGCCGGATCGTCGGCGATACAGCGGATCCTCGCGTCTGCCGGCGATGATCCGCAGCGTCATCGCCAGCGCGAGCACGAGGAACGGCATCATGACGACCGTGTAGAACTGGAAGATCGTGCGGTCGGGGAACATCAACCACGGCACGTAGGTGACGGCGAGGCCGACCAGGGGGATGCTCAGCTCCGGACCGACGGGCTGCCGGGTGATCCAGCCGCGCACCAGTCGGTACAGCAGGTAGACGGCCGCCGCCACGCCCGCGTACCAGATGAGCGGATTGGGGATCGCCGAGATCACGCCGATGCAGTGGTCGGTGCCGCAGCCCGTGGGGTCGGAATCGACCCACACCGCGGTCGGACGGAGCAGGAGCGGCCACTCCCAGGCGGGGCTCGCATACGGGTGCCCGCGGGTCAGGCCGACGTGGAATCCGAGCATCGACTCGTGGTACTTCCACAGCGCGATCAGCGGGTTGGGGTCGCTCTGCCGGTCGTAGCCGCCCGCGGTCACGAGCCAGCCCGTCCAGCTCACCAGGTACACCGCCAGTGCCGGGAAGACGAGCAGCGCGAACGAGACGGGGCCCTGGCGGAACGCGGCGGAGGTCGGCCACAGGACCACACCCGCACGGCGGCGGGCCAGCGCATCGGTGACGACGACGTACAGGCCGAAGCCCGCCAGCACGTACAGTCCCGACCACTTCACGGCGGATGCCGCACCGAGCGCCACCCCCGCAGCGATCAGCCAGGGACGACGCCAGAGGATGGGGCCCCAGAACGGGTCGGGCGAATCCGGGTCTCGCCGCTCGAGGACGGGGATCGTCCGTTGCCGGTCGATCAGCACGAAGAGCACGCCCAGCAGGACGAAGAAGGTCAGGATGCCGTCGAGCAGGGCGATGCGGTTCATCACGATGCTGAGCCCGTCGATCGCGAGCAGGGTGCCTGCCACGCTCGCGACGACCACCGAGCCGCTGAGGCGTCGGGCGATCAGGTACACCAGGAGCACGGAGCCCGCGCCGAGCACCGCTGTCGCCAGTCGCCAGCCGCCGCTGTTGTCGGGGCCGCCGATCGCCATGCCGAGCGCGATGAGCCATTTGCCCAGTGGAGGATGCACGATGAACGCGCCCTGCCCCGAGAGCGGCAGATTCTGCAGCGTGATGAAGGCGTCATTGGCCTTCTCGCCCCAGGTGCCCTCGTAGCCGAGCGTCCACAGCGACCAGGCGTCCTTGACGTAGTAGGTCTCATCGAACGCCAGCTGGTGCGGATGCGCGACGCCCACCAGGCGCAGCACCGCGGCGATCGCGGTGATCACGAGGGGTGCCAGCCACCGGATGGCCCGCCCCCAGTCCGGGTCGCGCAGCAGGCGATCGCGGAGCTGCCCGTAGCGCGTCAGACGCTCCTCGGGAGCGGGAAGCAGGGGCACGGGCGCGGTCACCGCTCCAGCCTAGACAACGCGCCTTCTCCGTCGGCTGCATCCTGCCCGCCTAAGCTGGGCGGGTGATCATCCTCGCCGCCACTCCGATCGGAAATCTCGGCGACGCGTCACGGCGTCTGGTGGAGGTGCTGGAGAACGCCGAGGTCGTCGTCGCGGAGGACACCCGCACCACGCAACGACTCCTGAAGGCGCTGGAGATCACCAACCGCCCCCGCCTGATCGCCCTGCACGACCACAACGAGAAGCAGAAGGCCGCCGAGCTGGCAGCACTCGCGGCGGAGACCGACATCGTGGTGATGAGCGATGCCGGCATGCCGACCGTGAGCGACCCCGGCTACGGGCTGGTCGCCGAGGCGGTCGCCCAGGGGGTCACGGTGACGGCGATCCCCGGACCGAGCGCGGTGCTGATGGCGCTCGCGATCTCGGGTCTTCCCACTGATCGCTTCACGTTCGAGGGTTTCCTGCCGCGCAAGCCGGGGGAGCGGCGTTCGACGCTGCGGGCACTCGCCGCCGAACCACGCACGATGGTCTTCTTCGAGTCTCCCGCACGCCTGGCGAGCTCTCTCGGCGACATGGGCGCAGCGTTCGGTGACGAGCGGCGGATCGCGGTGTGCCGGGAGCTCACGAAGTTCTACGAAGAGGTGCGTCGCGGCACGGCGTCCGAGCTCGTGGCCTGGGCCGAGAACGGCGTGAAGGGCGAGATCGTCGTGGTCGTCGAGGGGGCGACCCGACGCGACGCCTCGCCGGAAGACGCGCTCGCCCAGGTGCAGAAGCTCGTCGCCGACGGCATCCGGCTGAAGGATGCCGCTTCCGAGGTCGCCGCCCTCAGCGGTCTGTCGTCCCGCGACCTCTACCAGGCGGCCCTGGCCGCCCGCTCCGGAGGGGCGTGACCGTGAGCAAGGCGGCGACCGTCTATGACGTGGCCGACCGGGCCGGCGTCTCGATCGCCACGGTCTCACGCGTGCTGCGCTCGCCGGATGCGGTGCGTCCGGTCACCCGTGAGCGCGTGCTCGATGCCGTCTCGGCGCTCGGCTACGTCCCCAGCGGCAGCGCCCGGGGGCTCGCGGAGCGCCGCACCGGCGTGCTCGGGCTGTACTTCCCTGGGTTCGATGCGGCGGAGGACGCCCCGCCGCTCGACGCGCTCTCAGCCGCCCGTGCCGATGCGCCGCCGTTCGCGATCGTCCGCGATGAGACGGACGCCGACGGTGTGCGTTCATCGATGCTGTTCCTCGACGAGGTGCTCCGTGGTGCCGAGCTCGAGGCTTGGAAGCAGGGCTTCGTGCTCATGGTCGGAGTGGGACGCGACGACCCCGACCGTTCAACGGTGCGCGACATGGCCGGGCGCGTCGACGGGCTGATGGTCCTCGCGCGCAGCGTGCCGGACGACGTGCTGGCGCGCTTGGCGCGGCGCATCCCGGTGGTGGTGCTCTCCGGACCACCGCGCGGCGATCACTACGACCACGTCACGGTGAGCAACGCCGAGGCGATGGCCGAGCTGACCCGACACGTACTGGCGCAGGTGGGGGATGGGCGGCTCGCCTTCCTCGCAGGGCCCGCGGATTCGCCTGATGGGTTGCAGCGATGGGAGGGCTTCGCCGCGGCCGTGACGGCGGCCGGCCGGTCGCACGACGACGTGACCGTTCTGCGTGGCGACTTCACTCGGGCATCCGGGCGCCGGGCGGCCGAGGAGCTGGTCGACTCGGGCGTGCCGGCAGCCCTCATCGCGGCGAACGATCAGATGGCGCTCGGCGCGCTCGACGTGTTCCGTGGAGCGGGCATCCGCGTGCCGCACGACGTGCTCGTCACCGGCTTCGACGGCATCGAGGCGGCGGCGCTCTCCCGGCCGCCGCTGACCACGATCCGCCAGCCGATGATCGACCTCGGAAGGGCGGCCGTGCAGGTGCTCGCGCGACGCCTGGAGAACGCGGAGGCCGAGCCCGTCGTCGCGCGCCTGCCGTTGCAGATCCTGCTGCGCGAGAGCTCGCAGCGCCCCTCCTGACCGGGGTCGCTCACGCCGGCGCGTCGGTGTCAAGGGGTTGCGATCGCAAAATGTATGCGCTTACAATCACTGAGGCGGTGAGAACCGTCCTGAGACGGCGAAGGCCGTGCGGGTGTTCCGAAGATCCGGTGTTCCGGGAGGAGCGCCCTTCATGACAGAGACGACATGAGGTGGCAGATGTCAGGTGGCACAACGCCGAGAGGGCGCTTGATCCAGCGCTGGCGCAGAGCAGCGATCGTGGGCCTCGCAGCCGTCGCGGTCGCACTCAGCGGCTGCAGCATCCAGATCACATCCCAACCCGATCCATCGATCGGTGCCGACACGATGCTGATCAACGCCGACAAGGGCAACCCGTTCTTCACGAAGAACTTCAACCCGTATCTCACCAACACGCGCACCGCGTCGCGGTGGATCTACGAGCCGCTGATCCTGATCAACCCGCTCGACGGCACGCAGAACCCGTGGCTCGCCTCGGAATGGGCCCAGCCCGACGCCCGCACGATCGTCATGACGATCCGCGACGGTGTGAAGTGGAGCGACGGGGAAGACCTGACGCCCGAGGACGTGGCCTTCACGTTCCAGCTGCTCAAGGACAACCCTTCCCTCGACATCAAGGGCGCGTGGCAGCACCTCGACAGCGTCGAGACCGAGGGCAGTGATGTCATCCTGCACCTCAAGACCGAAGATGCTCCTTCACTGTCGATCCTCGGACAGACCATGATCGTGCCCGAGCACCTCTGGTCCGATGTGAAGGACCCCGGCACCTACCGCAACGAGAATCCGGTCGGCACCGGCCCCTTCGTGCTCGGCAACTACAACGACCAGCAGTACTCGATGGACAAGAATCCCGACTACTGGCAGGCCGACTCGATCGAGATCGAGCACATCATCCTCCCCGCCACGAACTCGCAGCTCGACACCGTCAGCCGCGGCTACGACTGGGCGTACGCCTTCATCTCCGACGTCGAGGGCACCTGGGGGGCGGCGAGCGAGCACAACTCCTGGTGGTTCCCGCCGGGCGGCGTGATCGCGCTGATGCCCAACCTCGAGGTCGCGCCCTTCGACGACGTGAACGTGCGTCGCGGCATCGCGCTCTCGCTCGACCGTGAGGAGATCGCCGAGACCGCCTCCGAGGGATACATGAAGCCGGCAGGTCAGACCGGGCTCATCCTTCCCAACCAGGAGCAGTACCTCGATCCGAGCATCCCCGACCAGGGCATGATCACGCAGGACAAGGACGCAGCTCTCGCCGCTTTCGAGAAGGCCGGCTACACCCTCGACGGCGACCGTCTCGTGGACGCGAACGGGGAGCAGCTCGAGTTCGCACTCACCACCGCCAATGGCTTCACCGACTGGACGAGAGCCGCGCAGACCGTGCGCAGCCAGCTCGCCGACGTCGGTGTGAAGGTCACGCTGAAGCTCCCGCAGCCGGCGGGCTACCAGAGCGCGATCAGCAACGGCGACTTCGAGATGGCGATCGGCGGCATGGGCAACGGCGACGTCTACCAGGCATACAACAACCTGCTCTCGAGCGAGTTCTACGTGCCGTCGGGAAAGCCGACGGCCAACAACTTCGAGCGCTTCAAGTCGGAGAAGGTCGATGCGCTGCTCGCCGAGTACCGCGAGACCGTCGACACCGCCCGCCAGGCCGAGATCGTGAAGGAGCTGCAGGGCATCGTCTACGACGAGATGCCCGTGATCGGCCTCTACTACGGCGGCATCTGGGGTCTGTTCAACGACGCCAAGTTCACCGGCTGGCCGAGTGAGGAAGACCCGTACATGATCCCGCAGAACTACGACTCAGCGCCGCTGATGATCTTCACTCACCTCAAGCGCGTGGACGGGGATGACCGATGAAGTACGTTCTCCAGAAGTTCGGCCTGTTCGTCCTCACGCTGTGGGCTGCGATCACCCTGAACTTCTTCCTTCCGCGCATGATGCCCGGATCCCCGGCGGATGCCGCGATCGCCAAGCTGTCCCAGAACGGGCCGGTCTCCGACGCCACGCGCGCAGCCATCGAGGCGCAGCTGGGTGTTCCGACCGGATCGTTGTGGGACCAGTACATCGCCTACCTCGGCCAGGTCGCCCGGCTCGACTTCGGCGTCTCGTACACGTTCTATCCGCAGTCGGTGTCGAGCATGGTCTCAACGGCCCTGCCTTACACGATCGGACTCGTCGGCATCGTCACGATCCTCGCGTTCGTGATCGGCACGCTGATCGGCGTCGCGGCCGCCTGGCGCCGAGGAACCTGGCTCGACACGCTGCCGACACTCACCGGCTCGTTCCTGAGCACGTTCCCCTACTTCTGGACGGCGCTGCTGCTGCTGTTCTTCTTCGGCTACGTGCTGCACTGGTTCCCGACCACCGGCGCCTATTCGGCGACCACGACCCCAGGGTTCACCTGGGAGTTCCTCGGCGACCTGATCAGCCATGCGTTCCTCCCTGCGCTGACGATCCTGCTCACCTCGCTCGGTGGCTGGATCATCGGGATGCGCAACGCCATGATCAACACGCTCGGCGAGGACTACATCACCTTCGGCGAGGCGAACGGTCTGCACGGCCGCACGATCGCCCTCCGGTACGCCGCGCGCAACGCGATCCTGCCGAACCTCACCGGCTTCGGGCTCACGCTCGGCGGTGTGGTCGGCGGATCGATCCTCGTGGAGCAGGTGTTCGGCTATCCGGGCATCGGGTATCTGCTGTTCAACGCCGTGATCGGGCAGGACTACCCGCTCATGCAGGCACTTTTCCTGATGATCACCGTGAGCGTGCTCATCGCCAACTTCCTCGTTGACATCCTCTACGGGGTTCTCGACCCAAGGACGCGCCGATGACTTCCACCATGAACGTCAAGATCCCCGCCGAGCGCATCGCCGCGCCCAGCCCGTGGCGCGCCTTCGGGCGCATGGTCGCCACGCTCTGGAGCAACGGCAAGGCTCGACTCGGGCTGTGCCTGCTCGCCTTCTTCGTGCTCGTGGCGGTGTTCGCCCCGATCCTCGCCCCCTACGGCGCGAAGGACAACACGTTCGAGCGCAACGCGGACGCCTCGTGGGCGCACTGGCTCGGCACGACCGCCGCCGGGGAAGATGTGCTCAGCCAGCTCATCTACGGCGCGCAGATCAGCCTCCTGGTCGGCTTCGCCGCCGGCATCCTGTCCACCATCGTCGCCGTGCTCATCGGCCTCAGCTGGGGATACATGCGCGGCTTCGCCGGTGAGGTGGTCGGCTTCATCGTCAACCTCTTCCTGGTGATCCCCGGACTCCCGCTGATGATCGTGATCGCCGCGTACCTGCAGAACGGCGGGATCCTGATGATCATCGCCGTGATCGTGGTGACCGGCTGGGCCTGGGGTGCTCGCGTGCTCCGCAGTCAGACGCAGTCGCTGCGCGGCAACGACTTCGTCACTTCGGCGCAGTTCTCAGGTGACAGCAGGACGCGCATCGTGTTCCGCGAGATCCTGCCGAACATGACGTCGATCATCGCCGGCACGCTCTTCGGGGCGGCCACAGCGGCGATCCTCGCGGAGGCGGGCCTGGAGTTCCTCGGCCTCGGCGACTCCAGCATCGTCAGCTGGGGCACCATGCTCTACTGGGCGCAGAACTCCAACTCTCTGCTCACCGGACAGTGGCTGCTGCTGTTCGCGCCCGGTCTGTGCATCGCACTTCTGGCGCTGAGCCTGACACTGATCAACTTCGGCGTGGACGGCATCTCCAATCCGCGCCTGCGAGAGGGGAAGGGCCGATGACTGCCATGGACTCCAACGAGATCCTGCTCGATGTGCAGGGACTGTCCGTCGAATACGCCTCACCCGGCACCAAGCCCGTCACCGCGGTCGAGAACGTCTCGTTCTCGCTCCGCCGCGGCGAGTTCGTCGGGCTCGTCGGCGAATCGGGGTCGGGCAAGTCGACTCTCGGCTTCGCCCTCACCCGCCTGCAGAAGCCGCCGGCGCGGATCAGCGCCGGACGCATCCTCTTCGGAGGACGCGACATCCGCGAGCTGGATGCCGAGGAGCTGCGCCGTCAGCGCCAGGGCGGGTTCGCCATGGTGCTGCAGTCGGGCATGAACGCCCTCAACCCGGTGCGCACGATCGGCAACCACTTCCGCGACATCTTCGCCGCTCACGGCCACGTGCCCAAGGACGCCCGCGATGCGCGTGCCCGCGAGCTCATCGGCAAGGTGGGGCTCGAGGCGTCGGTGCTCGCCCGCTACCCGGGAGAGCTCTCCGGCGGCATGCGCCAGCGTGCCTCCATCGCGCTCGCGCTCTCGCTCGAACCGCAGCTCATGGTGTTCGACGAGCCCACCACGGCGCTCGACGTGCTCGTGCAGCACGCGGTCATGGACACGATCAAGGAGCTGCAGCGCGCCGAGCACTTCACCGCCATCCTCATCAGCCACGACCTCGGCATCGTGCTCGAGGCCACGGACCGGGTGATGGTGATGCACGAGGGACACATCGTCGAGGATGCGCCCAGCATCGACATCCTCCAGCGCCCGCAGGACGAGTACACGCGGATGCTGCTGAGCCACTACGCGGACCCCCGCGCGAAGACGCTGTCGATCCCGGGCTTCGTCGACCTCGGGACGCGTCGCAGCGAAGGACGTTCGCGGACCGATGTCACCGAGACGCTGCCGACCGTGTCGTCGCGCGACGCCCGTCGTGCGGATGCGGCGATCGTGGTCGACGGCGTCTCGAAGCACTACCCGGCTCCGCGCCGCGGACAGGATGCCGTGACAGCGGTCGACGACGTGTCGTTCCGGCTCGAACCCGGAGAGGCGCTCGCGCTCGTCGGCGCCTCGGGCTCGGGCAAGTCGACCATCGCCAAGATGCTCACCGGCGTCGAGAAGCCGACCTCCGGAACGGTCCACTTCGGCGATGTCGACGTGGCCTCTCTCAAGCGACACGGTCTGCGCGACCTGCGCAAAGACGTGCAGATGGTGTTCCAAGACCCGTATGCGGCGCTCAATCCGCTGCACACGGTCGAGTACGCCCTCACCCGTCCGGTCATGAACTACACGAAGCTGCGGGGACCGGAGGCCAGGGCCCGGGTGCTCGAACTGCTCGAGACGGTCGGTCTCACGCCCGTCGAGCAGTTCGCGGCCAAGCTGCCGCATCAGCTCTCCGGCGGCCAGCGGCAGCGCGTGGTGATCGCCAGGGCGCTCGCGAGCGACCCGCAGGTGCTGATCGCCGATGAGCCGGTCTCGATGCTCGACGTATCCCTGCGAGCCGGTGTGCTGGCACTGCTGGAGGATCTGCGCGAGAGATGGGGCATCAGCATGCTCTACATCACGCACGACCTGCTGAGCGCGAGGCTCGTGACCCAGAACATCCTGGTCCTCAACGGCGGCCGGGTGGTCGAACGCGGCGAGACCGCGGAGGTGCTGCAGCATCCGGAGGATCCGTACACGATCCAGTTGCTGGATGCCGTGCCCAATCCCGCACGCCTTCGCTGACCATCACGACTTCAACACAAGAGAGAGGAGAGCACTCGTGCTCGCATTCCCCGACGGCTTCCTGTGGGGTGCCGCGACAGCGGCCCACCAGGTGGAGGGCAACAACACCACGAGCAACTGGTGGGCGATGGAACACGCGCCCGGCTCGCCCATGGTGGAGCCCTCCGGTGACGCCGCCGATCACTTCCATCGCTACCCGGAGGACATGCGGCTGCTCGCCGCGGCCGGGCTGAACTCCTACCGGTTCTCGGTGGAGTGGGCGCGGATCGAGCCCGAGCGCGGCTTCGTCTCGCGAGCGATGCTCGACCACTACCGCCGCATGATCGACACGGCGCGTGAGAACGGGCTCGACCCCACGGTCACGCTCATGCACTTCACGGTGCCGCAGTGGTTCCAGAAGGACGGCTTCTGGCGTGCCGACGACGCGGTCGACCTGTTCGCCCGCTACGTCGAGACGGTCCTCCCGATCCTCGACGGCATCGACTACGTGTGCACCATCAACGAGCCGAACATCGCCGCGATGCTCGCCGGGGGAGAAGACGCAGCGAACCTCGTCGCCTACGGCCTCCCGAACCCCGACCTCGCCGTGGCCGACACGCTGCTCGATGCGCACCACCGTGCCACCGAGATCCTGCATTCTGTGCCGGGGGTCAAGGCCGGATGGACGATCGCGACGCAGGCGTTCCACTCCACCGGTGAGCCCGGAGCCGACGAGATGCTCGCCGAGTACGGCGACCCGCGCGACCACTGGTACCTCGACCAGTCGGCCGGCGATGACTTCGTCGGCGTGCAGGCCTACACGCGCACCTTCATCGGTCCAGAAGGTCCTCGCCCGGTGTCGGCTGATGTCGAGACCACGCTGACCGGCTGGGAGTTCTTCCCCGAGGCGCTCGAGATGGGCGTGCGCAGCGCCTGGGAGCGCAGCGGCGGAGTGCCGGTGCTCGTGACCGAGAACGGCATCGCGACCGCCGACGACACGCGTCGCATCGCCTACACGCAGGGTGCGCTCGAAGGACTGCACCGCGCGATCTCCGACGGCATCGACGTGCGCGCCTACCAGCACTGGAGCGCACTGGACAACTACGAGTGGGCCAGCGGCTTCCGTCCCACGTTCGGCCTCATCGGCTTCGACCACGAGACCTTCGTGCGCTCGCCGAAGCCCTCGCTGGCCTGGCTCGGAGAGGTCGCGCGTCGCAACGGTCTCTGATCGACACGTGCTCAGGATCGTGAGATCCGCGGTTTGTAAGAATTGCGGTGAATCGTGGCGTGCCCGGAGGGTTAGCCTCGGGTCATGACGCACGCGATGCACGCGACGCGGGGAGACACGCTCAGGTCGGCCGCTGCCGGCCTGAGCGCGTCGTTCCTCGCCGTCGGCCTGGCAGAACTCATCGCCGCGGTGGTGGAGCCGAGCGCGAGCCCCTTCGCCGTGATCGGGAGCGGGCTCATCGACCTCGCACCGAGCTGGGCGAAGGACACGGCCATCGCGCTGTTCGGCACCGGCGACAAGGCAGCGCTGATCGTGGGCATCGCCCTGGTGCTCGTCGTGGTCGCCGCGGGTGCCGGCATTCTGGAGCTTCGACGATCCGGCATCGGTGCGGTGATCCTCGGGGCGCTCGGTGCGCTCGCCGTCGTGGCCGCGATGATCCGCCCCGGCGCGGGTCCGTTCGCGTGGCTCCCCGGTCTCGTCGCAGGTCTCGTCGCGGTGTTGATCCTGCGCATGCTGATCCGCCGGCTGCGTCCGGTCGCCGGCCTCGGCCCCGATGACGAAGATCGCAGGCGGTTCCTCGTGTGGACCGCAGGGGTCGCTGCAGCGGGCGCCGTCGCTCTCATCGTCGGCAATGTCGCGCGCGGTGCGAGCCGTTCGATCGAGGCGGTTCGTGCCGCCCTGCGGCTGCCCAAGGCGGCACGAGCGGCAGCTGCGGTCCCTGCCGGTGCGGAGCTGGCGATCCCCGGCCTCGCTCCTGTCGTGACCCCGAACGCGGAGTTCTACCGCATCGACACCGCGCTGATCGTCCCGCAGGTAGACCCGGCCGACTGGTCGCTGCGCATCCACGGGATGGTCGACCGCGAGGTGGAGATCACCTGGGACGAACTGCTCGCGATGCCGATGCAGGAGTCGGACGTGACGCTCGCCTGCGTGTCGAACGAGGTCGGCGGATCGCTGATCGGCAACGCCCGCTGGCTGGGCCTCCCGGTGCGGGAGCTGCTCGCGCGTGCGGGCGTCGACGCCGATGCCGACATGGTGCTCTCGACCTCGACCTCGGCCGACGGCTTCACCGCCTCGACGCCGATCGAGGCGCTCACCGATGACCGCGATGCCCTGCTCGCGATCGGCATGAACGGTGAGCCGCTCCCGATCGAGCACGGCTTCCCGGTGCGGATGGTGGTGCCAGGGCTCTACGGCTACGTGTCCGCCACCAAGTGGGTCACACAGCTGGAGGTGACGCGGTTCGACCGCACCAAGGCCTATTGGACGACACGGGGCTGGTCTGATCACGGGCCCATCAAGCTGCAGTCGCGCATCGACGTGCCGCGGCGCGGTCAATCGATCCAGGCGGGCGACGCGGTGATCGCCGGGATGGCCTGGCAGCAGCACGTCGGCATCGCCGGGGTCGAGGTGCGCATCGACGACGGTCCGTGGCGTGCGGCCGAGCTCGCGACCGCCATCTCCACCGACACCTGGGTGCAGTGGAGCCTCGATTGGACGGCGGAGAGTGGCGCGCACACCGTCGAATGCCGGGCGCTCAGTGTCGTTGGCGAGACGCAGACATCGGATCCGGCAGCCCCCGCGCCCGACGGTGCGCAGGGATGGCATCGCATCGACGTGTCGGTGGCGTGAGCCCGGGGCGGGCCTGCGTGCGAACGGCGTAACCACCCGCGGTATCCCACCTAGAATTGCTCCATGCCCGCAGGCGAATCCTTCTACATCACCACGCCCATCTACTACCCCTCTGATGTGCCTCACATCGGCCACGGGTACACGACGGTGGCCGTCGACACGCTCGCACGGTGGCACCGCCAGGCGGGGGATGACACCTGGATGCTCACGGGCACCGACGAGCACGGCCAGAAGATGCTGCGGGCCGCTGCGGCGAACAACGTCACCCCGCAGGAGTGGGTCGACAAGCTCGTCAGCGAGAGCTGGTTCCCGCTGCTGACGACGCTCGACGTCGCCAACGACGACTTCATCCGCACCACGCAGGAGCGCCACGAGACGAACGTGCAGACGTTCTTCCAGCGCCTGTATGACCGCGGCTACATCTACGCGGGCGAGTACGAGGCCCTCTACTGTGTGGGCTGCGAGGAGTTCAAGCCCGAGTCGGAGATCGTCGACGGCACCGGTCCCTTCGAGGGGCTGAAGGTCTGCGCGATCCACTCGAAGCCGCTCGAGCTGCTGCAGGAGAAGAACTACTTCTTCAAGCTGAGCGAGTTCCAGGACCGTCTGCTCGAGCTGTACAAGACGCAGCCCGACTTCGTGCGCCCCGACTCGGCGCGCAACGAGGTCGTATCGTTCGTGAGCCAGGGTCTCAAGGACCTGTCGATCTCGCGTTCGACCTTCGACTGGGGCATTCCGCTGCCGTGGGACGAGTCGCACGTCATCTACGTGTGGGTCGATGCGCTGCTGAACTACGCAACGGCCGTCGGCTACGGCTCCGACGAGGAGACGTTCGAGCGCCGCTGGCCCGCGTACCACGTGGTCGGCAAGGACATCCTGCGCTTCCACGCCGTGATCTGGCCCGCCCTGCTGATGGCTGCCGGCCTCGAGGTGCCCAAGGGCGTGTTCGCGCACGGCTGGCTGCTGGTCGGCGGCGAGAAGATGTCGAAGTCGAAGCTCACCGGCATCGCGCCGACCGAGATCACCGACGTCTTCGGCTCCGACGCGTACCGCTATTACTTCCTCTCCGCGATCGCCTTCGGCCAGGACGGGTCGTTCTCGTGGGAAGACCTGTCCGCCCGCTATCAGGCCGAGCTCGCGAACGGCTTCGGCAACCTCGCCTCGCGCACCACCGCCATGATCGAGAAGTACTTCGAGGGGATCGTGCCGCCCGCGGCCGAGTACACCGAGAAAGACCTCACGATCCAGAAGATCGTGGCGGATGCTGCGGCGAACGCGGATGCGTCGATCGCGCAGTTCCGCATCGACGAGGCGATCTCGGCGATCTGGACGATCGTCGATGCGCTGAACGGCTACATCACCGAGAACGAGCCGTGGGCCCTGGCCCGCGATGAAGACCAGCGCGCGCGCCTCGGCACCGTGCTGTACACCTGCGCAGAGGGCCTGCGCGCGCTGGCCGTGCTGCTCTCGCCGGTGATGCCCCAGTCGACCGAGAAGCTCTGGATCGCGATCGGCGCCGCCGAGACCCTGGGCCGTCTGCAGGACCAGCCGATCCGCGAGGCCGGAGCCTGGGGCGTGCTGCGCCCCGGCACCAGCGTCAACGGCCTCGCGCCGCTGTTCCCGCGGGTGGAGCCCACGGCCTGAGCCGAGGTCTGAACCACATGGCAGATACGTACGTTCGCGAGCGCTCGGGTGACGGACGCAAGGATCTGAAGTATCCGTCCGCCCCCGAGCCGCTGACCGTTGCGGTGTACGACAACCATGCGCACCTGGAGATCGTCGACGGCGATGAGCCGCTGTCGCTGACCGAGCAGCTCGACCGCGCGGCGGCCGTCGGCATCGCCGGGGTCGTGCAGGCCTCGGGGGACATCGAGTCGTCGCGGTGGGCGGTCGAGGCTGCGGCATCCGACTCTCGCGTGCTCGCCGCCGTCGCCATCCACCCGAACGATGCGCCGACCTATGCCGAGCAAGGGCGCCTGGGCGGTGTCGGTCTGGATGAGGCGCTCGCGGTGATCGACGAGCTCGCCGCACACCCTCGCACCAGGGCGATCGGCGAGACGGGGCTCGACTTCTTCCGCACCGAGCCCGAGCGCCAGGCGCCGCAGTTCGAGTCGTTCGAGGCGCACATCGCCCTTGCGAAGAAGCACGGCATCGCGATGCAGATCCACGACCGCGACGCGCACGACGCGGTGCTGGAGACACTCGCCCGTGTCGGCGCCCCGGAGCGCACGGTGTTCCACTGCTTCTCGGGCGATGACGCGATGGCGCGCATCTGCGCCGATGCCGGGTATCACCTGTCGTTCGCGGGCAACGTCACGTTCAAGAACGCCCAGAACCTGCGCGATGCGCTGAGGGTCACCCCTCTCGACCGCATCCTGGTCGAGACGGATGCCCCGTTCCTCACTCCGGTGCCGCTGCGAGGCCGCCCGAATGCGCCGTACCTCGTGCCGATCACGGTGCGCTTCATGGCGGCCGAGCTGGGTATCGACGTCGATGAGCTGTGCGCGCAGCTTGCCGAGAACACCTTGCGGGTCTACGGTTCGTTCGACTGAATCTCTTGCACCGGCTTCGCGCTCACGATCTGCGAGATGGGCTTCCACACCAGCAGCAGCGTGAGCGCGGCGCCGACGAACGCGAACCACCAGGGAGCGGTGAGTCCCCACACCTCGGCGATGACGCCGCCGAGTGCCTGCCCGATGACCATGCCGCCGAACACCCCCACCATGTTCACCGACGCCACCCGGCCCTGCAGCTCGGCGGGGACCAGACGCTGTCGTACAGTCGTGGAGATCGTGCCCCAGACGAACGCGTACGCGCCGAAGAAGAACATGATGACCAGGGCGACCCAGCCGGCGGTGGTGAGCGCGAACGACAGGTGCATGAGCACCTCGAGCGAGAGCACCACGCGCATCAGGGTCGCGAAGGAGACGTGCCGCTCCAGCCATCCGAAGCTGAGGGTGGCGAGAATGCCGCCAGCGGCCGATGCGGTCGTGAGCGCTCCGTAGCCGACCGCACCCATGTGCAGATGCTCGGTGGCGTAGAGCACGAGCACGCCCCAGGGGGCTGCCCACGTGATGTTGAACACCAGGATGATGAGCACCAGCATGCGCACCGGCGGGTTGCGCCACAGCCAGCGGAGCCCCTCGGCGATGTCGGTGTGCACGGGAGGGTGGGCGTCGGTCTCCCTCGGCGGGACGGGGGTCTTCGCCATGCGCGAGATGAGCACGACCGCGAAGCTCACGCACACGACCTCGAGCAGGAACGGCCAGGCGGTGCCGGCGGCGAACAGGAACGCGCCGAGCGGCGGACCGGCGAACTGGTTCGCGACCAGGTATCCGGCCTGGAGACGGGCGTTGCCGATGCCGAGGTCGGCGGGCTTGACGAGCATCGGCAAGAGCGTGCTGCCCGCCGTGTCGACGAACACCTCGGCGGTGCCGTAGAGGAACGCGACCGCGAGGACGATCCAGATGTTGGCGACGCCGGTGACGAGGAAGACGCAGAGCGCCAGGAGCACCACGGCCCTGGCGGCGTTCGCGAGCATGACCAGGCGCCGACGGTCGAAGCGGTCGGCGATCGCGCCCGCGTGCAGCCCGAACAGGAGCCACGGGAGGAACTGCAGGATCGCACCGGCCGCCACCAGGATCGGCGATGAGGTCATCGATGCGATGAGCAGGGGAGCAGCTGCGAGCGCGACGCCGTCGCCGACGTTGCTCGTCCACGACGACGCGAGCAGCCAGCGGAAGTCTCGGCCCATGCGGCGGGGCGCGATGAGTTCACCGAGGGAAGGCACCAGAGAAGACTACTGACGGCGGGGGACATCGGGTTGGTGGGGGAGAATGGGGGGATGACCGTCACCCTGCTCGGCGCCACCGAGATCCGCCGCCTCGCTGCCGAGCTCGACGTCACCCCGACGAAGAAGCTCGGCCAGAACTTCGTCACCGATGCGAACACCGTCCGCAAGATCGTGGCGGCCGCTCGCGTGCAGCCGGATGAGCGTGTGGTCGAGGTCGGTCCGGGGCTCGGCTCCCTGACGCTCGCGATCCTCGAGACCGGAGCATCCGTCACGGCCGTCGAGATCGATCACCGCCTCGCGGCCCGCCTCGCGCAGACCGCTGCCGAGCACGGAGTCGAGGCCGAGCGTCTCACGGTCGTCGATGCGGATGCGCTGCGCATCACCGAGCTGCCGGGCGAGCCCACCGTGTTGGTGGCCAACCTGCCGTACAACGTCTCGGTGCCGGTGCTGCTGCACTTTCTCGAGAATTTCGCCTACCTGCAGCGCGGTGTCGTGATGGTCCAGGCCGAGGTCGCCGAGCGGCTGGCCGCGAAGCCCGGCTCGAAGATCTACGGCTCGCCCAGCGTCAAGGCCGCCTGGTACGGCGACTGGAAGCTCTCCGGAAACGTCTCCCGCCAGGTGTTCTGGCCGGTGCCGAACGTCGACAGCCTGCTCGTCGGGTTCGACCGCTCCGAAGGGGAACGCGGCACGGAAGACGAGCGTCGCCGCACGTTCAAGATCGTGGATGCCGCGTTCAATCAGCGCCGCAAGATGCTCCGCCAGGCACTGTCCGGGCTCTTCGGCAGCTCGGCTGCGGCATCCGAGGTGCTGATCGCCGCGGGCGTCGCACCGACGGCTCGGGGGGAAGACCTCACGGTCGAGGACTATCAGCGCATCGCGCAGCAGGCCGCTGCGGCCGACGTACTCGCTGACGATGTCGCTCCCACCCAGTAATCTGGCACCGTGACCGAGTCCCCCCGCTTCCGCCCCGATGTCCCCGAGCTGCACCGTCCGTATGCCGCGGACGAGAGCCGCTACCAGCAGTTCGCCTACCGTCAGGTCGGCACGTCCGGCCTCTACCTGCCCCCGATCTCACTCGGGCTGTGGTGGAACTTCGGCGACAACATCCCGCTCGACAACCAGCGCGCGCTGCTGCGCCACGCGTTCGACCGCGGCATCACGCACTTCGACCTGGCCAACAACTACGGTCCGCCTTACGGCTCGGCCGAGAAGAACTTCGGGCGCATCTTCGCCGAAGACTTCCGTCCGTACCGCGACGAGCTGATCATCTCGTCGAAGGCCGGCTGGGACATGTGGCCGGGCCCGTACGGCGACTTCGCGAGCCGCAAGTACATCCTCGCCAGCGCCGAACAGTCGCTCACGCGCATGGGCCTCGACTACGTCGACATCTTCTACTCGCACCGGGTCGACCCCGTGACGCCGATCGCTGAGACGGTCGGCGCGCTCGACACGCTCGTGCGTCAGGGCAAGGCTCTCTACGTCGGCATCTCGTCCTACAGCGCAGAGCGCACGGCAGAGGCCGTCGCGGTCGCGAAGGATCTCGGCACCCCGCTGGTCATCCACCAGCCGGCCTACTCGATCCTCAACCGCTGGGTCGAAGACGGCCTCACCGACACCCTCGAGCAGACGGGCCTGGGCGCGATCGCCTTCACCCCGCTGGCCCAGGGGCTGCTCACCGACAAGTACCTCGGCGACGGCACCGCCGAGCGTGCCCAGAAGCGCGGCTCGCTGCCCGAGGGGCACCTGACCGACGAGGCCGTGCAGACGCTCCGTTCGCTGAACGAGGTCGCGAAGGGGCGTGGCCAGTCGCTCGCGCAGCTCGCCCTGCAGTGGACGCTGCGCAACCCCGTGGTGGCCTCCGCGCTGATCGGCGCCTCGCGTCCCGAGCAGCTCGATGAGAACATCGCGGCTGTGAACGGCCCCGAGTTCACATCGGAAGAGCTCGCCCGCATCGACGAGCTCGCCGGGGCCATCGACGTCAACCTGTGGGCGAAGTCTTCGGAGCTGTGACCCGATCATGAGCCATGCCGCGTTCACCGATTCCGTGCACGTGCGCGCCCCGGGGAAGATCAACGTCTTCCTCGGGGTCGGCGGGCGGCATGACGACGGCTACCACGCGCTGGCGACGGTCTTCCAGGCGGTCTCCCTCTATGAGGATGTGATCGCGCGCGCGGCCGACGACTTCTCCGTGACGGTCTCCGGCGTGGAAGACATCGATGCGGTCCCGCTCGATGACCGCAACCTCGCGATGCGCGCGGCCAAGCTGCTCGCCGTCGCCGTGGATCACCGGGGTGGAGTCGCCCTGGAGATCCGCAAGAGCGTCCCTGTCGCAGGTGGCATGGGCGGCGGCTCGGCAGATGCCGCGGCCGCTCTCGTCGCCTGTGACGCACTGTGGGGCACCGGCCTGTCTCAGGCACGCCTGCATGACCTCGCGGCCCGTCTCGGCGCCGATGTGCCGTTCGCGTTGCACGGTGGCACGGCGGTCGGCACGGGGCGCGGCGATCAGCTCAATCCGGCGCTCGCGCGCGGACGCTTCGACTGGATCCTGGTGCCCAGCGAGCAGGGGCTCTCGACGCCCGTGGTCTACGAGCGCCTCGACCTGCTGCGCGAGGAGGAGGGTGCGCTCGCCGACGATCCGCTTCCCTCGCTCGACGTGCCGATCCCGGTGCTCCAGGCGCTGCGGTCGGGCGAGCCGGCGCAGCTCGCCGAGACGCTCTTCAACGACCTGCAGGCTGCGGCTCTCTACGAGCGCCCCGACCTCGCCGAGACGATCCGGCAGGGGATCGCGGCGGGTGCGCTGCAGGGCATCGTGTCGGGCTCCGGGCCAACAGTCGCCCTTCTCTGCCCCGATCCAGAGACGGCGCAGGATGTGCAGTCTTCCCTGCGTGAGACCGGGTTCGACCCACTGCACGTGCACGGCCCCGTTCCGGGCGCGCGCATCATCGGCTGACAGATACCCTTCTGGCCCGCATCCGTCTGGCGTCCTTCCCCCTGCTTCGGCATCCGCCCCCTGCTTCTGGATCCGCCCCTGCTCCGGCATCCGCGGTTCATCCGGTGTTCATCGATTCCTGTGATCGGTAGTCGTGGCGCCTGAATAACCTGGCGTCACACCCATCAGGGAAGCATCGTTCAGGAGGAGTGATCATGGGACTTTTCAACAGGAAGTCGTCGCAGGACCGTCAGGAAGAGGCTCTGCAGATGGCCGATGACATCGCCGCGGGCCGGGGTTTCATGGGCAAGATGACCAAGGCGTTCATGGGGAGCGAGTTCACCGAGGCCATGCAGCAGGCGACCTCGTCGATCCACCAGGCCGAGCACGTCGCGGCATTGCGGGCGGCCGGCGTGCCGACCCAGACCGTGACGGTGCTCGGGCTGCAGGACACGGGTCAGACCGTGAACGACAACCCGCACATCGTGCTCACTCTGCAGCTCGGCGCGCAGGCGGTCGCGGTGCAGGCGCTCGTCTCGCGTCTGGAGATCCCGCGGGTGGGGGAGCAGGTGCTGGTCATGAACGACCCGCAGAGCGGCGCGGTGCTCTACGCCGGGCTCGCGCCACGGACCTGATGGTTCAGGCCGAGACCTCTCTGGAGACCGCTACTCCGCCTGCAGCAGTGCGCTCACCCGGTACGGGATGACTTCGCGCAGGAACAGGCTCGTCGAGGTGCGGAGGATGCCGGGGCACAGGCGCACGACCTCGGCCACGCGGTAGAGGTCTTCAGGGCTCTTCGCGACGACGCGCAGCAGCAGGTCGGTGTCGCCGGCGGGGGCGAAGCACTCCAGCACCTCGGGGACCCGGCTGAGCGCGTCGATCGCGGCGGTGATCTGGTGCTGGTCGAGCTCGACCAGGATCGAGGCCGCGACACCGCGACCCAGCGCCTGCGGGAGGATGCGGGAGCTGTGCGCGCGCAGGTACCCGCCGGATTCGAGTCGGTCCAGCCGGGCATGCACCGTGCCGCGGGCGAGGTTCAGATCCTGGGCGATCAGGGCCACGGGTCGGCGGGGGTCGGTGTCGAGGACCGTGAGGATCCTCCGGTCGGTCTCATCGAGGTTGGCCATTCCGATCACCGTCGCCTTCGTCGTGGGGTCGCGACTGATCGGATCGATCAATCAGAACTCACTCTATGGTCTGAATGATCGCCGTGTGTTGAGATGAGTGTCAGATACGCAGGGTGTCGGTCACGAGCGGACACCACGCGCACTCGATCGCCGAGGCCACGAGCCGTACGAGCCGAGTGCAGACGGCGACGGGCCACGAGCCTCAGCCGGCCCCGTCCCCGCAGCAGCCTCTTCGAGCAAGGGGGGCGGGGCAGGCACAATCCCCTGATGTCAGTATCGTCCGCGCTTCAGTCGTGGGGAACGAGCAGGCGCAACTGAACCATGGCCGAGAACCGGGCTTCCGGATCGGTCAGATCGAGTCCGCTGATCTCCGACAGTCGGCGCAGCCGGTATCGGAACGTGTTGGGGTGCGTGTAGACCCGTGCCGCAGCCACCGCGACATCACCGAAGGCGTCGAGCCAGGCCCGCAGCGTCTCCACCAGATGCGTGCCCTTCTCCCTGTCCTGCGCCAACAGCTGCGCGACAGGACCGGTGGGCTGATCGCCACGGGCCCGGACGAGGTCGCCGAGCTCGACCAGCAGCGCCTCCATCTGCACGGCGGTGAACCGTGCGACGGGTTCGCGCGACGACGCCTGGCGGACCACCCGGAGTGCCCGGTCGGCGTTCGCGCGCGATGACGGGATGACGGCCGTGTCATCCGCCACGGTGCCGACGCCGATGCGGATCTCACTGGTCGACCCGAGGCGTCCGAGGAAGTCGGTCGCCACGCGTGCGGCGCGGCTGTCCGCATCGCTGCGTTCGACGTCGGTGTCGGCATCACCCTGCTCAGGGCGGATGCCGACGACCGCGTACACGACGTTGCCGATGACGGCCACGGCCGAGCGGAGGTACACAGCTCCCAGGTGCACGGCGAAGGCGTCGGCGATCCGCTGCCGCTCGGCCACTCCGCGGGCTCCGGCTGAGGGCTCGTCGTCGGCCTCCTCCGCGGCGGAAAGTGCGAGCACCACGCAGCGGTGATCGCTCAGACGCAGTCGCGCCGTGGCATCCGCAGCACCCGGTCCTCCCTCGAGGATCGTGGCGAGCAGGTCGGCACGCAGTCGGCGCTCGACGTCGGCACCCGCTCGCAGGCGCAGCATGTGCAGGGCCACGAGGCCGGCGGAGTCTTTGAGCGCCCGCACGCGATCGGGGGAGAGCGGCTCCTGCACCGCGGCCCAGATCGACCCGAGGATCTCATCGCCTGCGCGCACCGCCAGCGCGACGCGGGGGAAGGAGGGGAGGCCTTCGGTGTTGAGCACCGGACCGACGTCGATCGGATCCTCGCTGCGGTACAGCTCCTGGAAGACGCCTCGCTCTTCGAGCTGCCGGGCGAACCGCTCCGGCACCTGCCGTCCGAGCACGGTCTCGATGCGCGCGGGGTCGGCTTCGTGCTGGCGCCCCGAGAAGGCGACGACCCGCGAATTGCGGTCCTCGATCGTGACCGGGGCGTTCAGCAGGGTGGCGATCGCGTTCGCGAGGGCGAAGAGGTCACCGGAGGGCATGCCACCCAGCGTCGTGGCCGCTTGATCTCCGACGTCGCCCTCGGCGATGAGCGACCGCAGCATCGCCGCCAGCTGCGCCCACGAAGCCCCTCGGGTGAGGGCGAGGACCGGGATGCCGGTGGCTTCGGCGGCTTCGCGGACCGGCTGTTCCGCCCGCACCGGAGCGCGCAGCACGAGGGCTGAGGCGTGCTGGGCGGCGAGGGTCCGCAGCAGGTCTGCGATCTCGTCGGGATCGCTCAGTCCGACGCCAAGCACAAGGGCGCCACGCATCGGCATCGCGTCGTCGAGGACGTCGTGGATGACGACCGTCTCGATCTCGGCGTCGTCGTCGACCGCACCGCTCACGACCTCGAGCAGGGTGTTGCCGAGGTCTTCGATGACTCGGCCGAGGCTGGCGCGGGGCCTGGTCGTCACTGACATGAGCACAGGGCCCAGGCTAGGGGGCGACCGCCGGTGGGGGAACTGTGGGGCACGACGAAATCGTATCGACTCTTGGTCGATCTCGACAGGATCATCGTGCCCCACGAGGGAGGTCAGTCCCCGCTCAGAAGGTGATCCACTCAGTGCGCACGGTCACGGCATCCAGCGCGTCCGGGTCGGGCGTGACGCCGATCCCGGGGCCCGTGGGAACAGTGAGCGTGCCGTCCTCGACGACGAACGGCTCGGTGATGTCGCGCGCGTAGTAGCGACCGGACCCCGAGGTGTCGCCGGGGAGCGTGAATCCCGGGAGAGCTGCGAGAGCGACGTTCGCCGCGCGGCCGATCCCGGTCTCCAGCATCCCGCCGCACCACACCGGGATGTCGTTGGCCACGCACACATCGTGGATGCGGCGCGCTTCGAGGTAGCCGCCGACCCGGCCGGGCTTGATGTTCACGATCGAGCATGCCCCGAGCGCGATGGCATCCGCGGCGGCACGGGCCGAGACGATCGACTCGTCGAGGCACACCGGGGTGGTGATGGCCTTGGCGAGCTGGGCGTGACCGAGCAGATCCTCCTCGTCGAGGGGCTGCTCGATCAGCAGCAGGTCGAACGGGTCGAGCTTGGCGAGGTGTCGGGCATCACCGCGGTGGTAGGCGGTGTTCGCGTCGACCTGCAGCAGCACGTCGTCGCCGAAGCGCTCGCGCACCGCGCGCACGGGGTCGATGTCCCAACCCGGCTCGATCTTCAGCTTGATGCGCACGTACCCCTCGTCGAGGTAGCCGCCCACAGCATCGAGCAGTTCGGGGATGGAGTCCATGATGCCGACCGAGACACCGCAGTCGACCCGGTCGCGCACGGCTCCGAGTTCGCGCGAGAGCGGCACCCCGGCGGCCCGCAGCTCGGCGTCGAGGATCGCCAGCTCGACGGCGGCCTTCGACATCCGGTGCCCCTTGAACTTCGCGAGCGCGGGGGCGACTCCACCGGCATCCAGGTCTTTCACCTGCGCGAGCGCCGGCAGCAGGAATCGGGTGATCACATCGACACTCGCCTCGACGTACTCGGAGGAGTACAGCGGGTCGTTCATCGCGACGCCCTCGCCCCAGCCCTCCGCCTCGTCGGTGACCGCCCTGACCACCAGTGCCTCACGCACGGTCTGCACGCCGAACGATGTCCGAAACGGCGACACCAGCGGCATCTCGATCACACGTAGCTCGAATCCGGTGAGCTTCATCCCTGATCTCCTCTGTCGATGGTGTACGCGCCGGAGCGGTCGAAGGAGAGCACACGCCCGCCACCCTCCAGCGATGATCCGAGCGTCTCGCGCAGCGCCAGACGCCACGCGGTCGCCCGTGCGGGCTCGGTGAGGCGCAGGGTCTCGATGTCGCGCGGCAGCGCCACCCGCACGAGGCGCGCGTCGGTGCGATGCCGGAGGGGCCCGAGATCCTCGCCCACGCTGAGCAGCGGCTCGGCAGCGGCGATGTCTTCGCCCGCGACGGCCGGCTCCCCGTGACAGGCGGCCACGACCCGGGGATCGCGCACGTACCAGGTGACCAGCATCCGATCGGTGTCGTCGGCCCCGTTGAGGGCATCGGCCATGTGTCCGTAGAAGTTGCGGTGGTACGACGTCGGCGTCGCGGCCAGCTTCACGAGGTTGAAGTGCGCGTTCCGGCTGATGAGCGGATCGAACGTCCAGGAGATCTCGTCGAGCCCCTCCTCCATCGCCCAGGCGCGCTGATGCACCTTCAGGGCGAAGCCGACGCTGCGCCCGCGCATCCGTGAGGAGACGCCGGCGATGTGACTGTGCAGGGCGCGCTGATCAGGGGCAGCGAAGAACCCGAAGCAGGCGCCGACCAGCTCGTCGTCCTCGAACGCCCCGCCCACGTAGCTGCCGGCCTTCGACAGCGCACGCAGCGTCTCGACGTTCACGGGCGAGTTCTCGCCCTCCTTGGTCCAGATGCTCTGGAACAGGTCGGCGACCCTGGCGAAGTCGCCCACATCCTCGAGCAGTCGGATCTCCACCCCCGCCATCGATGCGGCAGCGCTCGCCGCATCGGCGGCCTCCTGGGGTGAGGCGCTGAAAGCTGCGGCATCCGTCATGCTCATGCCCTTCCTCCGGCCGGCGCTTCTCGACCGGCCAGCGCCGAGGAGATCAGTCCCTGCAGCAGCAGGATGCGCTCGGGGATCATCGCGACGACCACGTGCTCGTCGTCGGCGTGCGCGCCGCCGCCCACCGCACCCAAGCCGTCGAGGGTCGGCACGCCGATTCCGGCGGTGAAGTTGCCGTCGGAGGCTCCGCCCACCGCGACGCCTGCGAACGGCGCCAGTCCGGCGGTCTCGGCGATCGTCACGGCCGCTGCGAAGAGCTCCGCCGAGGCGTCGGGCTCCATCGGCAGACGATTCGCGCCGCCCTCCACGCGCACGGACGCGCCGGGGAGCGTGGCCGGGATCGCGCGGAGAGCCGCGTCGACCCTGTCCTGCTCCGCGATGGTGCGCACGCGGACATCGACCGCGAACTCCGCCGCTGCCGGCACCGTGTTCGTGGTGCTGCCGGCCCGCACGAGCGTCGGGGTCACGCTCGTGCCCGCCGACGCGTCACCGAGCTCGGCGATCGCGAGGAGAAGGTGGGCCGTCTCGATCGCGGCGTTCACCCCGCGTTCCGGTTCGAGCCCGGCGTGAGCCGCCCGGCCGGAGACATGCACCCGGTAGAGCGACACGCCCTTGCGCGCGATCTTCACAGCTCCGCCGTCGGCCGAGGCCTCGAGCACGAAAGTCGCGGCGCAGCCGAGCGCCTCCTGCTCGATCAACGCGCGCGAGCTGGGGGAGCCGAGCTCCTCGTCGCCCGTGATCAGGATGCTGACGCCGGTGCGATCGGGCAGCGCCGCCACGGCGTGCAGGGCCATCACGACGCCGGTCTTCATGTCGAAGCATCCGGGGCCACGGAGCACACCGTCTTCGATGCGGAACGGCAGCCGCTGCAGCGAGCCGAGCGGCCAGACGGTGTCGTGGTGCCCGAGGAGCAACACGGCGGGCTCGCCGAACCGCCAACGCAGGTGCGTGCGCCCGTCGATCACGATGCGCTCGGGCGCGACACCCAACAGCCGTTCGCCGAGGCTTGCGACGACGTCGGCGCTCCGGGCGACCGCGTCGAGGTCGTCGGACGGCGACTCGCAGGAGACGAGGGTCTCGATGTCGGCGAGGACCAGGTCGAGGTCGACATCCGCCTGCACGGTCATCACGACACCTTCGGTGCCGCGCGGACACCGTGGTGCAGATAGCGCTCGCCACTGGGCAGGGAGTAGAACACCACGGCGTGCCAGGCCTGCTCGCCCTCCGTGCGCATCACGAACTCGCCGGCGCGGACAGGCACCAGCGGATGCTCCTGCACCGGGTCGGGGAGGAGGGCCGCGAGGGGTCCGTTGAGCGTCGTGCGCATGCGCAGTCCGTCGTCGTCGCGGAAGATCTCGGTGCGCACGCCCGCCCGATCGTAGACGCCCTCGAACTCCGAGAAGTCATCGGCGAAGGGCTCTTCCGGCGGAACGAGACCGGCGGGGATCTGCAGGTCGGCGACCTCGGCGAAGATCTCCCCGAACAGCGCGTCGTACAGGTCACGGGTGTTGCCGCCGTTGGAGAGCAGCGTGACCGCCACGCCCTCATCGAGGAGGATGCGCAGGAACGACGACTGTCCGATCGTGTTGCCGTCGTGGCCGATGAGCTTGCGTCCCTCCCAGTCGAAGAGGATCCAACCGATGCCCCAGCTGTCGCCGATCGAGTACGGGTCGGGCACGTCGACCTCGTGCTGCTGCATCCGTCGCACGCTGGCTTCGGAGAGCACCCGGGTGCCGTCGGCGGCGAGCCCGCCGGTCAGGTGCATCCTGGCGAAGGCGAGCACATCGGCGGTCGTCGAGTTGATGAGACCGGCCGGCCCCATCGAGCGCGGGAGCATCCACGCAGGCGCGAGGGTCGGGCCGTCGTCGCCGACCTCGGTGTGACCGCTCGCGGCCCGGAACATGATCGCCTCCTCCGGGAGGGTGCAGGAATGCGTGAGCCCGAGCGGGGTGAAGAGCTGATCGCGCATCGCCTGGTCCCAGCTGGTGCCGGTGATCTTCTCGATCACTCGTCCGGCGAGCACGAATCCCGAATTGCAGTACGACATGGTCGCACCCAGCGGGTGGTTCTGGGCGACGCCGTCGAGCAGGGCGACGTACTTCTCGAGCGTGTCGTCGCCACGGCCGGTGTCGGTGAAGACATCGCCGTCGATCCCGCTGGTGTGGCTGAGCAGGTGGCGCATCGTCACGGTGCGGGTGACCTCGGGGTCGGAGGAGGAGAACTCCGGCAGGTAGTCGACGATCGGGGCGTCGAGGTCGAGCTTCCCCTCATCGACGAGCCGCATCACCACGGACGCGGTCCACACCTTGCCCATCGAGCCGATCTGGAACACCGAGTCGTCCGTCGTCTGGATGCCGGTGCGCACGTTGAGTATGCCGTGATGCGCATATACGGGTTCTTCGCCGAGACGGAGGATGCCCAGCGTCGCACCCGGAACCTTATGGGCTTCGGCCAGAGCACTGAGCCGCTGCTGCCAATGCCGGGCGTCGAGGCGCGCGCGCACGGGCTTGCCGGCAGGCGGTGCGTACTGCTCCACCCAGTCGATCACGCGCTGCGAGTAGTCGGCACGGTGCGAGGGCGGGCCGGAGAGCAGGAACAGGTGCGAACCGCCGGGGTAGAGCACGAGGCGCGTCGGCACCCCGCGCTCGCGCAGTGCGGTGAACCACTGCTCGGCCTGGCCGACGGGGCAGCGATCGTCGGCCGCACCCTGCAGGATGAGCGTCGGCGTGTCGACCTGATCGACCTGAGTGAACGGCGACTGCGCCGAGATGCGCTCCTCGTCGCGCCACGGCAGACCGCCGTTCTCCTTCGCCGAGAGGTAGTGGCCGAAGTCGGAAGTGCCGCCCATGGAGAAGAGGTCGGTGACCACGCCTCCGCCCACAGCCGCGGAGAAGCGGTCGTCGCGCGATGTGAGGAAGCAGGTCATGAAGCCGCCGTAGCTGTAGCCGGTGACGGTCAGCCGTGTCGGGTCGGCGATGCCCTCGGCCACGAGCTGGTCGATCGGCTCGAGGAAGTCGTTCACGTCGTTGACACCCCAGCCGCCGGACACGGCGGAGAAGAACGCGTCGCCGTAGCCGTCGCTGCCACGGGGGTTGAGGGTGAGGATCGCCCACCCGCGACGCGCGAGCACCTGGTGATAGGGGTGGATGAGGTCGGCGGCGCCGTTCCACGAGTTGTGCGGACCGCCGTGGATGTCCAGCAGCAGCGGCAGAGGACCGATGGCATCGGGATCGCGTCGCAGCCACCCTGTGACGACAGTGCCGTCAGAGATCGTGAAGCGGTGTTCCTCGGCGGGGACGAGGTCGAAGTCGGGGGCGCCGTACTCGGTGAGCACCCGCGTCGTCCCGTCGGCGAGGTCCACGAGTGCGATGTCGCCGAACGACTCCGGGGTGGCGAGCACGATCGCGGCGGAAGAGGCGGCAACCGACAGTCCGGAGACGTTCGCGGTGCCGTCGACGAGCGAAACGGCGCCCGTACCGTCCTGCGAGACGCGGTACACGTGGGAGTACCCGTTGTCGCGCAGGCAGAACACGATGTCCCCGCTGTCCGTGAACTGCGGCATCCCGCCCGGGTAGCCGGGGCCTCCGGGCATGACGTTGCGGTCGAGCTCGCCCGTGAGGTCCAGCGACTCACCGCCGTCTATCGGGAACAGCAGGAGACCGGCGTTGCCGACCTCGGTGTCGGTGCGTCCGGCTGCGACGACATGGCGTCCGTCCGGAGTCCAGCCCACGGCCGTCGCCTGCACGTCTGCGGCGCTGACCCGCACGGCCTCGCTGTTCGGGTCGGTCGAGGAGCGCACGAACACCGGGATCCGCATCGTCAGATCAGCGTCGTCGTCGGTGCTCGTGGAGTAGGCGAGGAGCGTGCCGTCGGGCGACCAGAACGGGTCGGAGGCATGGGAGCGTCCGTGGGTGAGCGCTGTGGCTTTACCGGAGGAGACATCGAGCACGTGCAGCTGCTGCACGAGGGTGCCCAGGTTCCCGGCGCCGTCGGCCTTGTAGCCGAGGCGATCGGTGGCTGTCGGCGCCGAGCGGCGAGCGAGGATCGTGTCGGTGCCCTCGCCGGGGAGGGCTGCGCTGTCGACCGGGGCGGTGAAGGCGATGCGAGTGCCGTCGGGGCTCCAGGCCGGTGCTCCCGCGCCGAGCGGAAGAGTCGTGAGCCCGCGCGCCTCGCCGCCGGCTGCCGGGAGCACCCAGATCTGGGCCGGGCCGTCTTGAGCCCGCAGGAACGCGAGCTGCGAACCGTCGGGGCTCCACACCGGGGTCGAGTCCGCGGTCGCGTGGGTCAAGGCAGCGGGGGCTCCGCCGGCCGTCGGCACCTGCCACAGTGCGCGCGTTTCGCGGTCGCCGTCGCGGTCGGTCGTCCGCAGCACGAAGGCGATGCGGGTGCCGTCCGGAGACAGCGTCGGCTGCTCGGGCGTGCGGACGGAGAGCAGTTCGTCGACGGTGACGCGGTTCATGAGAGCTCCAATCGGATGGTCAGTTCACTGTGTCCGCTGAGAGCGGTGACCGTGTTGTGGTCGCGGCCGAAACCAGGGGGAAGCTTTGGGAGGTGGGCACAGTTCCGAGTGGGGCGTCGGCATGCGTCCCGGCGAAATGACAGGCCGCACCCGCCGTACCCGAGGGCAGTGGAGGGGCCGCGATCACGCAGATCTGGCGGTCGGGTCGTGCGGCCGGACCGATCGGGCAGCGCGGGTGGAAGCGGCATCCGCTGGGCGGCGCGTGCGGATCGGCGGGCTCGACATCGACGGGTGCGAGCGGGTCGACCGCCAGCAGGTTCCCGTGCCGGGTGGGCGCGGCCTGGAGCAGATCTCGCGTGTACGGGTGCTGCGGGTCGGCGAGCACCTGTTCGGTGGGCCCGAACTCGACGATGCGCCCGAGGTACATCACCGCGACGTGATCGCTCAGATACCGCACGACCGAGAGGTTGTGCGAGATGAACAGCATCGTGAGGTCGAGCTCGCCACGCAGTTCCCGCACGAGGTTGAGCACCGAGCCCTGCACGGAGACGTCGAGCGCCGAGGTGATCTCGTCGGCGATCACGACCTCGGGTCGGGCGGCGAGCGCTCTGGCCAGGGCGATGCGCTGACGCTGTCCGCCCGAGAGCGCGGACGGGAGCGCCTGCGCGCGGTCGGCGTCGAGGCTGACGAGGTCGAGCAGACGGGCCACCTCGGCGCGTCGGGCCGCTGCGCCGCGGATGTCGCGGGGGAGGGCCTCGGCGATCGACTCGCCGATCGTCATGCGCGGGTCGAGCGAGGAGAAGGGATCCTGGAACACCATCTGGATCGGACGGCGACGGCGGAAGCTGCGCACGTCCACGCCGTCGAGCGTGATCGAGCCCTCGCTGATCGGGGCGAGGCCGATCGCCGCGCGGGCGAGCGTCGATTTGCCCGACCCTGACTCGCCGACGAGTCCGACGACCGATCCGGACGGGACGACGAGGGAGACATCGTCGACGGCGGTGAGACCTGCCCGATGCGTGCCGTAGCGCACGCTGACCTGCTCGAAACGCAGTTCGCTCATCGCAGCACCGTCTCTTCCTCTTCTGCGGCCGTCTCATCGGCAACCGTCTGATCAGCAGCCGTGGCGATCGTCACCGGCACCGGTGCCTCGCCGCTGATCGGATGCCAGCAGGCGACCCTGTGCCCTTCGGAATCCGCCTCGAGCTCGGGGTCGCTCTCGCGGCAGAGGTCGGTGGCGAGCGGGCAGCGTGCGGCGAATGCGCAGCCGACCGGGAAGGCGCCTGGTGCGGGTGGACGACCGGGGATCATCTTGAGCGGCTCGTTGCGGTCGGCGTCGAGCTCTGGCACGACCTCGAGCAGGGCCCGGGTGTACGGGTGCCGCGCGTCGGTGTGCAGCGTCGCCGCCGGCAGGTCCTCCACGATGCGGCCCGCGTACATCACGAGCACCCGGTCGCAGGTCTGCGCGACCACGGCGATGTCATGGCTGATCAGCAGGATCGCGGCGTCGGTGTCTCGCCGCACTCCGGCGAGGAGCTGCAGGACCTGGCGCTGCACGGTCACATCGAGTGCGGTGGTGGGTTCGTCGGCGATGATCAGGCGCGGGTGGTTCATGAGCCCCATGGCGATCATCGCCCGCTGCCGCATGCCGCCGGAGAACTCGTGCGGGTACTGGTGGGCACGTCGTGCGGCTGCAGGCACCCGCACCGACTGCAGGCGTTCGATCGCCCGGTCCATGGCCTGCTTCTTCGTGATGTCCTGGTGCTCGGACGCGGCTTCGGCGAGCTGCGACCCGATCCGCCTGGTGGGGTTGAACGAGGTCATCGGGTCTTGGAACACCATCGCGAGCGAGGTGCCGAGGAGGCTCCGTACCGCGCGGTCCGACGTGGTCAGCAGCGGGGTGCCGCAGAAGTCCAGCTGGGCGGCGTCGACGTGGCCGGGGCGTTCGATGAGCCGGGCGGCGGCGAGGGCGGTGAGGCTCTTGCCCGATCCGGATTCGCCGACGACGCCGATCGCCTCGCCGCGCGAGACGGTGAACGAGACGCCGCGCACCGGGGTGACCCAGCCGGAGGGGGTGGGGAAGGAGACGCGCAGGTCGTCGACGAGGAGCACCACTTCTTCACCGTCGACCTGCGCGGGCTTGGCTGCGCCGGGGAGCGCGATGGCGGGGAGGCGATGGCTGGGACGGGCCGATCGTCCGCCGAGGGCTGCGGCCGCGGTCTCGCCGAGGAGGTTGAATGCGAGTCCGGCGATCACGACGGCCACGGCTGGTCCGAGGGCTGCCCCGGGGTTCAGGTAGATGCGGTTCAAGCCCTCGCCGAGCAGGCGACCCCAGTCGTATTCGGGTACCTGCACGCCCAGGCCCAGGAAGGACAGGCCCGCGAAGGCGAGCAGTGCTGAGCCCGCCGCGACAGTCGCGTTCACGATGAGCGGCTCGCCGATGTTCGGCAGGATGTGCCGGATCAGGATGCGGAAGCGCGAGACGCCTGCGACCTGTGCGGCGGAGATGAAGTCGCGGCCCGCGATCGCCGCCGACAGGGTCTGGGTGAGCCGGGCGAACTGCGGAGCCATCGCGAAGCCGATCGCGAGCACGGCGCCCGTGGAGCCGACCCCGAAGATCACCGCGAAGAACAGGGCAAGCAGGAGGCCGGGGAAGGCGACCGCGATGTTGACGAAGCCGACGATCGGGCGCCCGACCCAGCGGGGGAGCACCGACGGCGCGGTGCCGAGCAGGGTTCCGGCGACGACGCCGATGACCACGGCGATCACTGCGAGCACCACGGAGAGCCGGGTGGCGACCAGCACACGGGCGAGCACGTCGCGTCCCAGAGTGTCGGTGCCGAGGAGGTGCGCGGCGCTGGGTCCCTGGGTGATCTCGGCGGGGTTGACCTGCTCCGCCTGGGCGCCCCAGATGATCGGGGCGAAGATCGCGCCGAGAGCGACCAGCAGCACCAACGCGAGCGCGGTGATCCCCAGTGGCGACCGGACGATGCCTGACCATGCCGTGCGTGCCGACATCATGCCTCCCTGATGGTGGATCGCGGGCTCGGGGAGATGGCGTCGATACCTGACCATGCCGTGCGTGCCGACATCATGCCTCCCTGATGGTGGAGCGAGGATCGAGGAGCGCGAGGATCACGTCGATCACGAGGTTCACGACGAGCACGCCGACGCCGTAGACGAGCACGATGCCCTGCACGACCGAGTAGTCCTTGGTGAGGATCGACTGCACGATCATGGTGCCCAGGCCCGGCCAGGCGAAGACGTTCTCGACCAGCACGGTGCCGGCGACCATGCCCGTGAGGAGGAGTCCGGTCAGGGTCAGCGTCGCGGTCATGGCGTTCGGCAGCGCGTGGCGCGAGTAGATGCGGTGCGGGGCGAGTCGCTTGGCGCGTGCGGTGCGGATGAAGTCCTGGCCGAGCACCGAGAGCACCTCGACCCGGATGATGCGCGAGAACACGGCGATCGGTCCGACCGCGAGTGCGAGCACGGGGAGGACGAGCGAGAGCGGGGCGGTGTTGCCTGCCACCGGGAACCACCCGAGCGAGACGGCGAACACGTAGACGAGGCCGACGGCGAGGAGGAACTCGGGGATGGCGGCCAGGATCACCGACCCGGTGGCGAACGCCAGCTCGAGGCCGCGTCGTCGGCCGCCGCGAGTGGCGACGGCCATGGTCACCCCGAGGGGGACGGCCACCAGCAGCACCAGCACGACCGCGAGCAGGGCGAGCTGCAGAGTCGCGGGGAGTCGGGTGGCGATGATCTCGGACACCGGCTGGCTGGTGATCATCGAGGTGCCCATATCGCCGGTGAACAGCCCGCCGATGTAGCGGAAGTACTGCACGATGAGCGGCTGGTCCAGGCCGAGCGCCGCGCGCCTGGCCTCGACGAGCTCTGCCGGGGCGTTCAGCCCGAGGGCTGCGCGCACCGGGTCGCCCGGCACGAGATGGATCATGAGGAAGGCAGCCGTGACCAGCACCCACACCGAGAGGACGAACTGCCCTCCGCGACGGACCAGGAAGGAAACCCAGGGGTTGTCCGACCGTGCGGATCTGATCAGTATCGCCTGCGTGGCGGTGGTGCTGGCCATCGGCTGTCTCCGGTCTTCGGTCTACTCGTACATGCGGATCGACGTGGGGTCGATGCCGTCGCCCTCGGTGAAGGTCGCCTTGGTCGCGAAGGTCATCCGGGAGATGTTCGCGTACGGCACCACGCTGGTCGTCTCGAACAGTGCCTCCTCGGCGGCGGCCCAGTCGTCGCAGCCCTCGCTGCCGGCCTTGGTGGATGCGGTGGTGACGGCCTCCGTGTAGTCGGGGTTGTCGATGGAGGCGAAGTTGGTGCCGTTGGGCGGGGTCGGTCCGGAGTAGAACGGCACGAGCATGCTCGGCAGCGAGACCGTCAGCGGCGCGGCGGAGATGTCCCAGTCGCCCGTCGAGAAGAGCACTTCGCTGAGGGTCGGCGAATCGACGGCGGTGACGCTGATGTCGACACCGAGGTCCTTCCAGGCGGCCTGGGCGAGTTCGGCCGCGGCGTTGCCGGCGTCTCCGAGCTGCGAGGAGTAGATCATCCGGAGGGTGAGAGTCTTGCCTTCCTTCGAACGCACCCCGTCGGATCCAGCCGTCCAGCCGGCATCGTCGAGGGCTGCGGCCGCCGCGTCGACGTCGAGCTCGGGGAGGTGCCCCGAGACGGTGTCGGCACGGCACGGGTTGGGGGATACGGTGACGAGCCCCGTCGGCACGGTGGCCTTGCCGCTGCCGATGACCTGACGCATCTGGTCGAGGTCGAGGGCCTCCATCAGGGCGTCGCGCACGGCCTGGTCGGCCGTGGGCCGTCCTTCCGCCTGGTTGAAGGTGAAGGATCCGCCCGGGGTCTCCATCGACGTGTGGAAGAGCCCCGCGTCCTCGACGCGTGCACTGTCGGGGCCGATCACCGTGGCCGCGTTGACCTCGCCGGAGAGAAGCAGGTTCGTGGCGGTGGTCTCGTTCGGGACCACGCGGAAGACCACGCTGTCGGGCAGGCCCTTCTGCTTCGGGTCCCAGTCGCCCGGGCCCCAGGCGAAGTCGTCCCGTCGCGTGAGGGTGTACTGGCTGTTGGGCGCGATCTCGGTCATCGTGAACATGCCCGTCGATCCTTCGCCCTTCGCGAGGGCGTCGGGGTCGTCGATCACCGTGCCGCACACGATCGAGATGCTGCCGATGTTCTCGATCAGGAACGAGTCGGGGCGCCCGCTGGTGACGGTGACGGTGCCGGCCTCATCGTCGCCGACTGCCGCGGTCCCCGGCTGCACCTGCAGGCCGATGAGGGGTGACGCGTTGGCGGGGTCGCCGATGTGGGTGATGTTCGCGGCCACGTCGGTCGCGGTCAGCGGCGTGCCGTCTTCACAGCTGAGACCGTCCCGGAGCGTGAAGGTCGCGGTCGTGGTGTCGGCCTCCCACGACTCGGCGAGGCCGGAGGTGATGCTGCCGTCCTCCATCACCTCGACCAGGCGGGCGTAGAGGAACCGGTCGATCGAGCGGGCGACCGACATCACGGTGACGAACGGATCCAGGCTTCCCGGATCGGTCGAGATCACCGAGGTGAAGGTCTTGCCGTCGGCGAGAACTCCGTCGGTGCTGTCACCTCCGCCGGGAGAGGCGCCGGCGGCGCAGGATGTCAGGGCGAGCGCCGCAGCGCCGAGCAGCGCGATCAGCGGGGTACGAGAACGCATCAGAAGCCTCCAGCAGTGTTCGGGATGGTGCAGGGTGATTGCGGGATGGTGCAGGGGATGGTGCAGGGGATGGTGCAGGGGATGGTGCGGGTCAGACGGTCTGTGCGCGCAGGTGCTCGACGGCGGCGAAGGCCGCACGGCCGATCGAGGCGTCGACGAGCGGCTGCCGGTCGGCGAGCGATCCGGCGCGGGTGAACACCGCCACCGCGTACTGGCGGCCGTCGGGATAGGTCACGACGCCGGCCTCGTTGCGCCAGGTGGGCAGTGTGCCGGTCTTCGCCGCGAGGCTGACCTCGCCGGGGAACCCGGAGGTCAGCCGATGCGGCCAGATCTGCAGAGCCATGGTGTCTCGTGCCTGGCGGCAGGCTTCTGCCGGTGCCGCGGTGTCGGTCCACAGTGCGTTCAACAGTGTCGCCACGTCACGCGGGGTGGAGTGCGAGGTCTTGAGCGGATGCACCACGTCGAGCGCGAGGATCTGCTCAGCGGTCGCGCCTTCGAGCAGTTCGTCCAGATCGCTGTCGGCATCACCGCCGAGGTCGGCGACCACGGTGGCGAAGAGGTCTTCGCAGCATCCGATGAGACGCGTCTTCTGAAGACCCAGATCGCTGACGACCCGGTTCACGGCGTCGGCGCCGAGGCGGTGATAGATCACGTCGGTGGCTGCGTTGTCGCTCATCGTCATCATGTTCAGCGCGAGATCACGCCAGCTCGCCTCGACATCGTCTGCGAAGCCGGCTGTGCCCACACCGCCGATGCGGTAGCGGGCCGTCACGGTGGTGCGCTCCGTCGGGTCGAGGTCACCGGCGGCGACGGCTCGGACGAAGGCGGTGAGCACCAGGATCTTGAAGACCGACGCGAGCACCACCGGCTCGTTGGCACCCGCGTTCACCTCGGGGCCGTCGACGACACCGATCTGCCGCGCGTGCAGGAAACCCGTGGCCCCGGCATCCGCGAAGATCTCGGCGATGTCCTGTCCGATGTCCGACGTGGTCGCCGTGGCCACGGTCATGCGCCGACCCGACGGTCGGCGCGTCCGGTGTGAAGGTACAGAGCACGCCCCGAGCCGTCGTCGCCCACGAACGCGTGCGGCATGTGCATGCCGTTCTGCGGTTCACGGGGGACGAGGGTGTCTCCCTCCCAGCCGACGAGTTCGACGGGCTCCGGCGCCGGGCCGAGCTCGGCGAAGATGCCCTTCATGGTGCGCTCGAGCCAGATACGACCGTCGTCGTCGATCCGGACCGTCGAGTCCGACACCGACGAGGAGTAGCTGCCGAGGATCCGCTCCACGTCGACCGCGACGGGCGACTCCGGGATCGCCGGCAACGCGGGCACCGTGACCCCGGCGAGAGCGGCGAGCACCTTCGCGGTGATCGCGTGGTACGCGTCGACGGTCCGCCCGCCGTTCGTGAGGATCGCGACGGCGATGCCTGCGGACGGGACCATGCGCAGGAACGCGTTCTGGCCGATCGTGCCGCCGTCGTGGCCGATCACGGGTCCGCCGTCCCAGTCGAAGATCTCCCAGCCGAGACCCCACGCATCGCCCATGATGCCGAGCTCGGGGAGATCGACCTGACGCTCCTGCATCGCGCGGACGCTCTTCTCGGACAGGATGCGGGTCCCGTCGGGGGCGACGCCGCCGTCGAGGTGCATGCGGGCGTAGCTCACGAGGTCGTGCGCCGTCATGGCGAGCATCGACCCGGCAGGGGCGTTCGAGCGCACGAGGCTCCAGACGGGCGCGGGGACCGGCTCGTCGCTGCCCTCGGCGGGGATGTGCCCGAGGGCTGCCCGGAACATGATCGCCTCGGAGGCCGTGGTCGCCACGTGCGTGAGCCCCAGAGGACTGGCGAGGTGCGTGCGCAGCGCCTGGTCGTACGAGGTGCCGCGCAGCACTTCGACGATGCGACCGAGCACGACGAATGCGGCGTTGTTGTACGAGAAGCGCTCGCCGGGGGTGAAGAGCTGCGGGGCATCGGCGATCGTGGCGAGGTACTTCTCCACGGCGTCGTCGCCCACGCCGGTGTCGTTGAACAGGTCGCCCTCGAACCCGCTCACGTGGCTCAGCAGCTGTCGAGCGGTGATCGCGCTCGCGGCTGCGTCGTCGCCGATCGCGAACGCGGGGACGGTGTCGCGCACCGGGGCGTCGAGGTCGAGCAGGCCCTCATCTACGAGCTGCATGATGAGCGTCGCCGTCCAGGTCTTCGTGATCGAGCCGATCTGGAAGACCGAGTCCTCGTCGGCTTCGACGCCGGTGTTGCGATTGAGGATCCCGGCGGCGGTGGTGAAGATCTCGCCACCGGCCAGGATCGCGACGGATGCTGCAGGGATATGCGCGTCGGCCAGCATCGTGGGAAGGTTCTCCCGCACCCAGCTGCCGATTTCGTTCAGGTCGGACACGTGCGCTCCTCTTCGTCGAGTGGCCGTCGTCTTCGGGGCGACGGCGATGGGGCCGAGACTATTCGCGTGCTCCGTCGACTCGTTGGTGCCCGACGACGAGACTTGCGCAGACGTTGGTTCGTCCGGACGAAGGATCCCGCTCCGGCGGGTTCCTGGTCAGGCGTCTCCGCGCACGGGGCGCCCAGGCAGAGCATCGGTCACGATCTCTCCGCCACGCACGACGGGAGCACCGTGCACATACAGCTGGCGGACACCTCGCGAGGGACGAGTCGGGTCGGAATAGGTGGCACGGTCGGTGAGTGTCGCCGGGTCGATGACCACGATGTCGGCATCCGCTCCGACCGTCAGATGGCCCTTGCTCCGCATACCGGATGAGACCTCGTCGAGCACGCGTGCAGGCAGGAAGGAGCAGCGGCGGAACGCCTCGAGCCAGCTCCAGGTAGCGCTCTCGAGGACCATCAGGCGCAGCGACTTCGCGAAGGTCCCTGCCGTGCGCGGGTGGGTGTGCCCGCCCGCGGGGAGCGGCCACTCGCGCTGCTCGTACACCGGGCGTCCGTCGCTGCCCGTCCAGGAGATCGGCATCGCATCGCTCGCGACGATCGAGTCGGGGTAGGCGAGGGCTCGGTGCAGATGCGCGCGGTCGAAGGGGTCGGCCTCGTCCAGGAACGTCACGATGCAGGTCGCCCCCGGATCGATCGCGCGCACTTCACGCAGTCTCGCCTCGTCGGCGATGCGCTCGCCGGTGTCGACGAGCACGAGAGAGCTCGGTGTGATGCCGAGACCTGCGAGCTTCTCGGGGGCGAGGAAGAAGGCCCCGATCGCGGTACTGCCCGCGCCGTAGGGGTACGCCTCGACGGTGACGCGCGAGCCGGCGGCACGGCTGCGGTCGAGGAGGGCCAGCACACGGTCGACGTGGCGCAGCGAGGTGCTGTTGACGTGGCAGTGGTGCATCGCGGCTCCGGTCTCGGCTGCGGCGCGGACCAGCTCCTCAGACCCGTCGATCGGGGTGCGCGGGTCGGCCTCGATCAGTTCGCGCACGTGCGTGAAGGTCGGGGCGTGCGCGGCGGCGGCCAGGCGGGAGAGGTCGAGATACTCGTCCGGATCGGAGCGCGGTGCGTAGCCCATGAGCACGCCGATCCCGAGTGCGCCGGCACCGAGCTCGTCTTCGAGCAGGCCCAGCCAACGTCGGCGTTCGGTGGGGGAGGAAGCCCGTTGCCAGTCCGGCTTGCCGAGCAGGTCCATCGACGCCGTGAAGTCGGCGACGGGTACCCGGTCGAGGTGGGCGTACGCCCGTGCCTGCGACCAGGAGGCGGAGAAGCCGTAGTTCAGCGGTCGCCCGTCGGCAGCGGCCCGCGCGAGCGCCTCGGCGATCGGCATCAGCCCTGCTTCGAGATCGAGCGCGGTGGTGACACCGTCCATCGCCTGCAGCCGCTGCCCCGCCATCGAGTGCACGTGGCTGTGCAGGTCGACGAAGCCCGGTCCGACGATCAGGCCGGAGACGTCGACGACCTCGGCATCGGTCGGTGCCGTGAGTCCGTCGCCGAGGGCGGCCACGCGTCCGTCCGCGATCAGGAGGTCGGTGATCCGGTCGGTTTCGGTCTTCGGGTCGATGACGCGCCCGCCGCGCAGCAGAGTGTCCACGCTGTCACCATGCCATGCAGGACGGGCCCGTTCCGGTGCCGTCGGACGAAACCAGGCGGTCGTTCCGGTGCCGACGCACAACCCGATCTGGGAGGACCCGATCGCAGAGAGGTGCACGCAGCAGCCGCGACAGACATAATGTAGTGGGGATGTGACCGTGCACACGCAAGGAGGCAAGTGATGTCCACCGCCTCCGAGCGTGCGCGGTTGCCGAGTATCCGCGACGTCGCGCGACTCGCCGGGGTCTCGCATCAGACCGTGTCCCGAGTGCTCAACGATCACCCGAGCATCAGGCCCGAGACGAAGGCCAAGGTCCTCGATGCGATCTCGGTGCTCGACTACCGGCCGAACCTCGCCGCCCGCGCTCTGGTCACCAGCAAGTCCAACATGCTGGGGATCCTGTCCGCGACGATCGGGGAGTTCGGTCCGACCTCTTCCATCGCCGGCATCGAGGATGCCGCGCGTGAAGAGGGATACTCCGTCTCGACCCTGAACCTCGCCGATACGACGCCGGAAGCCATCGGCAATGCAGTGCGCCAGCTGTCGCGCGAGCAGGTCGACGGGATCGTCGTGCTCGCCCCGCAGGTGCGGGTATTCCACGTGCTTCGCGGCATGTCCGTCGATATGCCCTTCGTGACCCTGCAGACGGCATCGGGTTCGGACGGAGTGAGCCTGTCGGCCGACCAGGTGGCGGGTGCCAGGGCGGCCACGGAGCATCTGATCTCGCTCGGTCACAGCGATATCCTGCATCTGGCCGGGCCTCAGGATTGGATCGAGGCGGAGTCGCGAATGCGCGGATATCTCGACGGCCTGCGCGAGGCCGACCTGCCGACGTTCCCGCCCATCCGTGGCGATTGGACGGCGGACTTCGGCTATTTCGCGGGCAAGGAGCTGTCGCTCCGGCGGGACTTCACGGCGGTCTTCGCCGCGAACGACCTGATGGCGATCGGGCTGCTGCACGGCTTCCGCGACTCCGGGTTGCGGGTCCCACACGACGTGAGCGTCATCGGGTTCGATGACATCCCGGTCGCCGCCCACGTCGCACCGACGCTCAGCACCGTGCACCAGGACTTCCCCGAGCTCGGGCGACGTGCTGTGCGCATCCTCCTCGCGCAGATCCGCGGAGAGCAGCTGCCGGAGTTCGGTCCGCTGCAGACCATCGTGCGTGCGCGCGAGTCCGCCGCGTCGAGATAGCGCTTCGCGACGGGACCGCTCCCAGCATTTTCGCTCGGATGCATCACGGTAACGACACGAAATCGGCGCGCGGACTTGACAGAGGATCGCCGTGAGTGGACGATGTAATCCAATGTGAACGGTCACATCGAAGGTGACCGCACGTCGCGAGGAAAGATCCGTGAGCACCACAGCAACGTTGCCTACCGTGTCAGGCCCCATCTTGGAGATGCGCAGCATCACCAAAGAGTTCCCAGGGGTCAAGGCACTCGCCGACGTCTCGATCACCGTCCGCGCCGGGGAGATCCACGCGATCTGCGGCGAGAACGGTGCCGGGAAGTCGACTCTGATGAAGGTCCTGTCCGGGGTGTACCCGTACGGCACCTACGACGGAGAGATCCTGCTCTACGGGGAAGAGCAGCGCTTCAAGGACATCGTCGCCAGCGAGCAGGCCGGCATCGCGATCATCCACCAGGAGCTGGCGCTGATCCCGGAGCTCTCCGTCACCGAGAACATCTTCCTCGGCAACGAGATCCAGCACCTCGGCCGCATCGACTGGCAGGCGCAGAAGGAGCGGACGATCGAGCTCCTCGCCCGGGTCGGGCTGAGTGAAGACCCCGACGCGCAGATCAAGACCCTCGGCGTCGGCAAGCAGCAGCTGATCGAGATCGCGAAGGCGCTCAACAAGGACGTCAAGCTGCTGATCCTCGACGAGCCGACCGCAGCTCTCAACGAGAACGACTCGCAGCACCTGCTCGACCTGATCCTCGGGCTCAAGGCCAAGGGCATCGCGTCGATCATGATCAGCCACAAGCTCAACGAGATCGAGCAGATCGCCGACGAGATCACGATCATCCGTGACGGTCGCACCGTCGAGACGCTCGACATCTCCCGTGGCGAGATCAACGAAGACCGCATCATCCGCGGGATGGTCGGCCGCTCGCTCGAGAGCCGGTACCCGGATCGCACGCCCGAGATCGGCGAGGTGTTCTTCGAGGTCAAGGACTGGTGGGTGCAGCATCCGACCGTTGCCGAGCGCATGGTCGTCAAGGGATCGAGCATCAATGTGCGCCGCGGCGAGGTCGTCGGTATCGCCGGCCTCATGGGGGCAGGGCGCACCGAGTTCGCGATGAGCATCTTCGGCCGGTCGTACGGCTCGTTCCTCTCCGGCACCCTGATCAAGGACGGTCAGGAGATCGCCCTGTACGACGTGGCATCGGCGATCAAGCACGGGCTGGCGTACGTCAGCGAGGACCGCAAGGTGCTGGGGCTCAACCTGCTCGACACGATCAAGCGGTCGGTCGTCGCGGCCAAGCTCTCCAAGATCGCCAAGCGCGGCGTCGTCGATTCGCGTGCCGAGTTCGCGGTCGCCGAGGAGTACCGCAAGGCGCTCCGCATCAAGACCCCTTCCGTCGAAGAGGGCGTCGGCAAGCTCTCCGGTGGGAACCAGCAGAAGGTCGTGCTGGCGAAGTGGATGTTCACCGACCCCGACCTGCTGATCCTCGACGAGCCCACCCGCGGTATCGATGTCGGCGCCAAGTACGAGATCTACGCGATCATCAACCAGCTCGCGTCGCAGGGCAAGGGCGTCATCGTCATCTCCAGCGAGCTGCCCGAACTCCTCGGCATCTCCGACCGCATCTACACCGTCTTCGAAGGTCGGGTCACCGACTGCATCCCGGCCGATCAGGCGACACCTGAGGACCTCATGCGCAGCATGACCTCCGCGACCCAGAAAGCATCCGCATGACCACCGAAACCACCGCCACGAAGCGCGGCTTCCACTTCAAGGACATCACGAAGATGTTCGGCGGCGGCCAGTCGACCCTCCGCCAGTTCGGCATCCTCGGCAGCCTCGTCGTGATCCTGGTCGTCTTCCAGGTGCTGACCTGGATCTTCAAAGGTCAGGGACTCACGCTCTCCTCTGGCAACCTGATCAACGTCGTCAACCAGTACTCCTACATCCTGATCCTCGCGATCGGCATGGTGATGGTCATCATCATGGGGCACATCGATCTGTCGGTCGGATCGGTCGCGGCGTTCACCGGCATCGTCGTCGCCAAGGCGATGGCGGACTGGGATCTGCCGTGGCCGCTGGCTATCCTCCTCGGCCTCGGCGTAGGCGTGCTGGTGGGTGCCTGGCAAGGATTCTGGGTCGCCTATGTCGGGGTGCCCGCATTCATCGTGACGCTGGCGGGCATGCTCTTCTTCCGTGGTGCGAACCAGTGGGTCGGCGACTCGCAGTCGATCCCGATCCCGGAGGGGTTCAAGGTCATCGGCGCCGGCTACCTGCCCGAGCTGTCGTTCATCCCCGTGCCGTTCAACGTGCTGACGATGGTCCTCGCCCTGATCGGTGTGCTGTGGATCGTCATCTCGGAGATCCGCACCCGCCGCGCGCAGGCAAAGATGGGCTCGGACATGGCGCCCCGCTGGGTGAGCATCACGAAGGTCGTGCTGATCTCGGCCGTGATCCTCATCGCGGGGTGGCTGTTCGCGACTGGGCGTGAAGGCACCAGCTTCCCGATCTCGGGCGTCATCCTGCTCGCCCTCGTCATCCTCTACTCGTTCATCACGAACAACACCGTGTTCGGCCGCCACATCTACGCCGTCGGTGGCAATCGCCAGGCGGCGCGTCTGTCGGGCGTGAAGGACCGCTGGGTCGACTTCTTCGTCATGATGAACATGTCGGTGCTCGCCTCGCTCGCTGGAATGATCTACGTGGCTCGTGCCACGGCCTCCGGTCCGCAGGACGGCAACGGCTGGGAGCTCGACGCCATCGCCTCGGTCTTCATCGGTGGTGCCGCCGTCTCGGGCGGCATCGGCACCGTGATCGGGTCGATCATCGGTGGTCTCGTGATGGCGTTCCTCAACAACGGACTCGCGCTGCTCGGCGCCGGCGCTGACGTGGTCTCGATGATCAAGGGCCTCGTGCTCCTGTTCGCGGTCGGTGTCGACGTCTGGAACAAGCAGCAGGGCCGCCCCTCGATCATCGGGTTCCTGACGCGACGGTTCGGTCGCAAGGAAGACCCCGCACTCGAGACCTTCGACCCGAAGGCCAATTACCCCACCAGCCAGAAGTACGAAGCCCCCGCCGTCGACGAGACGCGCGGAAAGTAGGGGTCGAGTCGCGCACCGCACACGCGCCTGGACCTTCACACACCAGAGAAAGAGATCACATGAAGAAGATTCTTCTGTCGGCGACAGCGCTTGTCGTCGCGGGCGCCTTCGCCCTCACCGGCTGCTCCTCGGAGCGCGGCGGTGACACCGGTTCCGGATCGGGAGACGAGGCCAAGGGCTTCGCCGCCGATGCCACGATCGGCGTCGCCCTTCCGGACAAGACCTCCGAGAACTGGGTTCTCGCCGGTCAGCTGTTCACCGACGGCCTGAAGAAGGCCGGCTTCAAGGCCGACGTGCAGTATGCGCCGGCCAGCAACACGGTCGCCGAGCAGCAGAACCAGATCCAGGCGATGGTCACCGGTGGCGCCAAGGTCATCATCATCGGTGCGAAGGACGGCAAGCAGCTGTCGACGCAGGTCGAGGCAGCCCGCGACGCCGGCGTCACCGTCATCGCGTACGACCGTCTGATCGAGAACACCGAGGCCGTCGACTACTACGTCGCGTTCGACAACTTCAAGGTCGGCCAGCTGCAGGGGCAGGCGCTGCTCGACGGTCTCGCCGAGCGCGCAGGCCACGAGGCGCCGTACAACATCGAGCTGTTCTCGGGCTCGCCGGACGACGCCAACGCGCCGGTGTTCTTCAACGGCGCGATGGAGGTTCTCCAGCCGAAGATCGATGACGGGACGCTGAAGGTCGTCTCCGGCCAGACCGAGATCGCGCAGACCGCGACCGAGGGCTGGAAGCCGGAGAACGCGCAGCGCCGTATGGACTCGCTGCTCACCTCCTCGTACGGTTCGGAGACGCTCGACGGCGTTCTGTCCCCGAACGACACCCTCGCCCGCGCCATCATCACTTCGGTGCAGGGTGCAGGCAAGCCGGTCCCGGTCGTCACGGGTCAGGACTCCGAGGTCGAGTCGGTCAAGTCGATCATGGAGGGCATCCAGTACTCCACGATCAACAAGGACACCACGCTCCTCGTCGAGCAGTCGATCAAGATGGTCGGCCAGCTCCAGAAGGGCGAAGAGGTCGATGTCAACGACACCGAGCAGTACGACAACGGCAAGAAGATCGTCCCGTCGTACCTGCTCGACCCGATCATCGTCACGAAGGAGAACGCGGCTGAGGCTTACGCCAACGTCCCGAGCCTCCTCGAGATCGTGAAGTCGTACCAGTAACAGAAGCAGTACCCGCAGCACCGAGCGAGCCGTCCAGACCTCCAGGTCCGGGCGGCTCGTTCGCGTGTGTGCGCCGGACCCAGGTGCGAGTCCTTCGGACGCCGGGTCGCGTCTGTTCGTCGGATTGTAGGTTCGTCGGTTCGTCACGTCGGAATCTCGCCAGCTCGTCAGCCCGCCCGAGTCCCGTCGGCTCGTCAGGGCGTCGGAATCTCGCCAGCTCGTCAGGCCGCCCGAGTCTCGTCGGTTCGTCAGCTCGTCAGCTCGTCGGATGGTCAGGCCGCCCGAGGCTCGTCGGATCGTCAGAACGGTGAAGGAGCGGACGTGTCGGTGAACACGACGGTGTTCTGGGTCGGTGGCCTGTCGATGTAACCGCGTCCGGTCGGGCTCGTCCATTCCAAGACGCCGCCCGCCCGCTGCTCTACATGCCACGGGGAGTTGTGCTTGAGCATGTGATGACGTCGGCAGAACGCGGAGAGGTTCGTATCGGAGGTCGGTCCTCCGCTCGCAGCGGCGTGATTGTGGTCGAGGTCGCACTTTCTCGCCCTGATTCCGCATCCCGGGAACCTGCAGCGTTGGTCTCGCGCTCGAAGATGCCGTCGCAGATGCTCGCTCGGACGGTATCGATCGACGGCGAGCATCGCGCCGGAGATCGGATGCGTGAACACGCGGTCCCATCCCGTCGCAGAGCCGGCCAGCGCGCGGGCTGTTCTCGCGTCGATCGGCGTCGTGCCGTCGAGCTCAGCAGGAGGCAGGTCGCGGTCGGTCAACCGGGGATCGACGCCGTCAAGTCTGTGGTCGAGGCCATCGCCGACACCGAGGCCGTTGCCGACATCGAGGCCACCGCCGACACCGAGGCCGGTGAGGTCGAGGTCGTTCGCTTCCGGACCCGCCTGATCGTCTTGCATCAGCGTCATCACCGGCACGGACACTTCGATACGGGCGTGGATCGCGCCGAGCAGCCCCTCGGTCGTGTCGTGTCCGGTCGGTGCGCCGGTGAGCACGAGGTCGGCGAGCAGATCTGCGCGCAGCTGGTCGACCGAGCGCTCGTCTGCCACATACTCTTCGCCGACGGAATGCTCTCCTGCGATGTCGGTGTCGATATCGGTGCCGCTCGCGGCGGCATTCGCAGCCCTGGCGTTCTCCTCTTTCACGGCATGCGCCATCTGGGAGAGCCGGTCGAACATGCCGTGAACGAGAGCGGCCGGGCCGCGTGCGCCCAGCTCGGCCATACCGTCGTCGAGGTCTTTCACCCACACGCGCCGCTTCTCGCGGGCGTCGCGGTGTCGTTCGGCGATCGTGCGCTCCTGGAACCGCTCGGCGAGCCTTCGTGCGAGTCGTCGGAGCCGGTTCGGAGACTCGGACTCGGCGAGCGTCACGGCTTCTGCCGCGTAGGCCTGGCGATCGACGGCGTCGTCGAGGTGGGCGCCCGCTTCGACGATCACTCGTGAATGTGCGCCGCTGATGCGCCCTTCGCCCTGGGCCGCCCAGACCGCGGGGAAACGTTCCACCAGCCACGACGCCTCAGCCATGCGCCGCTCGATCGTGCGGTCGCTCACCCGCTGCGCTGCGCCGATCTCGGCCGCCACCGTGCGGATGGCCATGTCGCCATGGTCGGGGTGCGCGGACTCGCGCGCGATGTCGACAGCGAGGCGGCCCGCCATCGCGAGCATGCCGTCGCGAGCAGCCTGCATGCTGCTCAGCGTCGCTTCGGCCGCTTCGAGCGACGCAACCAGATCGGCGAGCATCGCCATCTGGGAGTCTGTCGCGTCGCGGAGTGCGGTCATGGCTTCAGTCCATCAGAGGCCACCGACATTCGAAGGGGAATTCGAAGGCTCTGAGTCAAGGCTCAGATAACGAAAGGATAACGGAAGAGGTGGGAGGTAAGGGGGCTTCAAGACCCGCTGCGGCCGTTCAGCCTCGAAGTGCGCGGGTCGCCTGGCCGGTGCGCTGCAGGGCGTCGACCGTCTCGGCATATCGGCGCTTCGCGACGCCGAGGAACAGACAGTCCACGAGGGTGAGCTGGGCGATGCGGCTCACCATGGCGCCGGCGCGGAAGGTCGACTCGCGCACCTCGGTGAACAGCGGGTGCTCGGCCGCGCGGGCGAGGGGGGAGTCCTTCGCCGACGTGACCGCGATCGTCGCGGCACCGCTGGCGCGCGCGGTCGCCAGGAACCGCACGGTCTCGAGCGTCGAACCCGAATGGGAGAACCCGATCGCGACGGTCGGCGCGGTGGGCAGCACGGACACTGCGACGGCCTCGTGCGGATCGGCGGGCATGTGCGCGTTCCGGCCGACGCGCAGGAGCTTGTGGGTGAGGTCTTCTGCGACGAATCGGCTGGCGCCCAGCCCGTAGAGGAGGATGCGTTCGGCGCGGTCGATCGCATCGACCGCCGCCTCGAGCACCTCGAAATCGAGCTGGGCGACGGTCTCCTCGATCGCCAGGAGTTCGAGGGATGCGACCTTCGAAACGGCCTCGCGCAGTGTGTCGCCGTCGGAGATCTCGGAGCCGTAGGCGCCTCTGGCGGAGAACTGAGCAGCCTCTTTGCCGAGCTCTGCGGCCAGTGCCATGCGGAGCGGGGCGTAGCCGCTGAAGCCGATCGCGCGGCAGAAGCGCACGACGGATGCGACGGACGTCTGGCATTCCTCGGCGAGCTCGTTGATCGTGTTCTCGATCACGAGGGACGGGTTCTCGCGGACCACCAGCGCGATGCGGGCCAGCGACGGCGGCAGCGTCGAGGCGGCGGCTTCGATCGTCGACTGGATGCTCATCGGTCCTCCGTCGGTTCGGTGTAAATTCTTTTCGTTGAGTCTACTTCGCATGTAGTCTCTTTTCACTACCCTTTTTCTGAACACCGAGGAGAGCCGATGAGCGCGCGCACGACCGCATCCGTCGATCTCGGCAAGTCGCGGTGCCGCGTCGTGATCACCGGCGAGGGCACGCGCGTGGAACGGGCTGACGTGGGTGCCCCCGGCCTCGCCGCTGCCGACGGGGTGACCGCAGCGCTCGACGCGATCCTCCCGCTCCTCTCCCGCACCGACATCGATTCCCCCACCGACATCGATCTGATCGGCGTCGGCGCCGCAGGGGCATGGATGGCTCCGGATGCCGCGCAGGAACTGGCTTTCCGATTGGCCAGCGCCACCGATGCCGGGGTCGCTGTCGCCTCTGACGTCGTCACCGCGCACGCCGGTGCGCTCGACGGTGGTGAGGGTGTGCTCCTCATCGCGGGAACCGGAGCGGTGGCACTCGGCATCGACGCCGATGGCGCACGACTCATCGACGGGTGGGGGCCGGAACTCGGTGACTTCGGCAGCGGTTCATGGCTCGGTCGAGAGACCCTGCGTGCTGTTCTGCGCGCAGATGACGGGCTGGCCCCGAAGACTGCTCTGGCGCAGGCGATCGCTGCACCCATCGGTGCAGCATCCGACGTCCAGGCGTGGCTCGCTCGAAGTGGACCACTCCCGCGGCGCCTCGCGACGCTTGCACCCCTGGTCCTCGACGCGGCAGAGGCGGGCGATGCTGTGGCTCGCGAGATCGTCGCCGAGGGCATCCGGCTTCTCACCGCAACGGCGACCGCAGCTTCGGTGCGCACCGCCGACATCGTGGTCCACGGCGGTCTCGCCGACCACGCATGGTTCCGCGAATCCCTGACCCTCTCGCTCCAGACCGCCGGTCGCCGGGTCGTGCCCGCGAGCGGTGACGCGCTCGACGGTGCGCTGCTGCTCGCGCACCGCAACGACCTCCCCCACGAAAGGTTCGTCCACCGTGCCGAATGACGACTCCCGCCTCGCCGCCCTCCTCACCGTGCTCGATCGCCTCGACACCGAGGCCTCGACGACCGAGCGCGGCGACCTCGATCTGCTGGGCACGGCTGAGCTCGTGCGGCGGATGAACGCCGAAGACCGTCGGGTGCCCGACGCTGTCGCCGAGCGCGCCACGGAGATCGCGCTCGCCGTCGACGGCATCACCGAGCGATTCCGCCGGGGTGGGCGGCTCATCTACATCGGCGCCGGCACCGCAGGGCGCATCGGTGTGCTCGACGCGAGCGAGTGCCCGCCGACCTTCGGCACCGACCCCTCGATGGTGGTCGGCCTGATCGCCGGTGGCGAGACCGCGATCCGCTCGGCTGTCGAGAACGCCGAGGATGACGATGCCGCAGCGGAGGTCTCGCTGCGGGATCTCGACCTCTCCGAGAACGACACGGTCGTCGGCATCTCCGCATCCGGACGCACGCCGTATGTCGTGGGCGGACTGAACTACGCCCGAAGCGTGGGCGCGTTCACCGCGGCGATCGCATCGAACGCCGGCTCGGACATCGGGGCTGCTGCGGAGATCGCGATCGAGGTCGTCACCGGTCCCGAGTTCATCTCCGGATCGACGCGGCTGAAGTCCGGCACGGCGCAGAAGCTCGTCGTGAACATGCTCACCACGCTGTCGATGATCAACCTCGGAAAGACGTACCGCGGCGTGATGGTCGACCTGCTCGCGACGAACGAGAAGCTCCACGCGCGCTCCATCCGTACGGTGTCGCAGCTCGCGGGCGTCGACACCGATCAGGCGGCTGCGGCGCTACGGGCGGCGGAGGGTTCGGTCAAGCTCGCGCTGCTGATGCTCGCAGCCGATGCGACGCCGCAGGACGCAGCCTCCGCCCTCGACGACGCCGACGGCATCCTCCGCGACGCGATCGCCGCGCTCGCCTGATCGCCATCCTCGCCTGATCGCCGTCCTCGCCTGATTTCTTGCATTCCACTGATTTCTGCGCGCCCCTGATCGCACCCCTCGCCTGATCGCCGCACTCGCGGAATTCCGGATGCCACGCCCGCGGCCCTGCTGCGCTCCGGCGTCAATAGGATTCGGGTGTGGATGATCTCGTGCCGGCAGCGCCCTGGCTGCTCGTCGGCGCTGCGGTCGTCGCGGTCGTGGCCTCGCTGATCGCAGGACGCTCTGTGCCGTGGCAGGGCCGGCAGGTGGTGCTGGTCATGGCGGCGGCGATGGTCACGACCGCGCTCGTCGGCGACGTCGCCATGGTCGCATTGGTGCTCGGGGCTGTACTGCTGCTCTCCGCCATGCTCGGCACGGTCGGGGTGCGGGGAACGCCGGCCGCCGGTGAGTGCTTCCGTCGTGCTCTCATCGCAGTGCTCCTGGCCGTCTGCTCGTTCGAGAGCGCGGCGACGGGTGCGGGTGCGGCCGCGGGGGCGAGCACCGGAGTGCACGGAGGCCACGGCGGCCTCTCGGGTCTGCTGTCGGTGCTGATCGTCGCCGGAGTGATCGGCGTGGTGTTGTGGACGGTCGTCGCCGACTGGATCGTCGAACCGATCCATCACGGGCGCACTGCACGCCTCATCGCGGTCGAGTCGTGGGCGCTGGCTGCCGGTGCCGCCGTGATGTGCCTCGCCACCTGATGCGGGGGCCGGGTTCCGCTAGCGTGGCGGCATGCCCCTCGCTCTGATCACCGGCGCCGCCCGTGCCAACAGCATCGCCGCCGGCATCGTGCCTCGACTGCGCGCCGCCGGCTGGACCGTCGTCACCAGCGACCTGCAAGATGCCGACCACCCCGCCGATCTCTCGACGCATGAAGGCCCCGAGGCGCTGATCGCCGAGGTGAACGCCGCACACGGTCCGATCTCGGCCCTTATCCTGAGCCACGCGCACGACGTGGAATCGGGGATCCTCGACACCACTGCCGAGAGCTTCGACCTGCACGTCGCCGTGAACGCACGGGCGAGTCTGCTGCTGATCGCGGCGTTCGCGCGGCAGGCCGGCGACGGCGGGGGCGTGATCCTGGCGCTCACCAGCGACCACGTGACCGGCAACCTTCCGTACGGCGCATCGAAGGGCGCGCTCGACCGGCTCGTCATCTCTGCCGCGCGCGAGCTCGGCCCTCGGGGGATCTCCGCGAACGTCCTCAACCCCGGCCCGATCGACACCGGATGGATGGATGATGAGACGCGTACAGGGCTGACGGGTATGACCCCGCTCGGTCGGCTCGGGCAGCCTCGCGATGTGGCGGCCGTGGTGGAGTTCCTCGTGTCGGACGAGGGCCGCTGGATCTCGGGGCAGCTGCTGAAGTCCGACGGCGCGTTCTCGGCGGAATACTGAGGGGCTGGATGAGCGATTCCGCGCGGGCGAGTGTGGTCGAGAAGGGCTTGGGCTGATGCTGCGGGAGTTCGTGAAGACGTACTTCACTCGCGTCCTGATGATCCTTCCGTTTGTGGCGGTCATCACCCTGATTCCGCCGTACCCCTGGGAAGCGAAGCTGTTCTCCCTCGCCATGTTCTTCGTCATTCTGCTGATCCCTCAGCTTGTCGAAGTGCTGATCGTCTTGCAGAACACCCGCCGTCGACAGGAGGTCGACGAGATGTCCCGTACGGGGTTGCGCAGCGAGCCTGAGACGTCAGAGCGGCCGATGTCGCGCAAGGAGCGTCGGCTCCGATCTCGAATGTGAAGCGGGCAGTATCTCTAGCCGAGAACAGCGTCGGGGTGAGCTGATGACAGACGAGAGCAATGCGCCACGAGCCGCCGTGGCGTCGAACGGCATCCTCGTCGCCCCGATCGGGCCTGTGATGACCCTCGGCCGCAATCTCCAGACCATAACCGCCGCGCTCGTCGGGGTCGTGTGTCTCATCATCGTGTCGCTGAGTCTGGCACCGTGGCCGAATGTGCTCCTCCCGCTGGTGGTGGGAGTCCTGCTTGTCACGGCCTCGCTGATCACTGCTTTCCGCGGAGTGCCCGTGATGCGACGCGCATCCCAGGCGGGGCGCATCCGGAACGCGGCTGCGAACTACGCGATCCTGCAGATCGAGTTCCTCGATGGCTCCGGTACGGTGGCGGATTCCGCGAGGCGGGGGTACGTGCTCGTCTGGAACGACCGTCTGGAGATCGAGTTCCGGCGTGATTCCGCTGGCCTCGGCGGACCGAGGGAACAGTGGAGCATCTCCTTCGAGGAAGTACGCGACGTGCGGCTCCGCGAGCCCACGAGCATGACGTACGCGATGCCGGTGGTCACGCTGAAGACAGGGGAGGCGATCGCCTTCACGATCATGCCGAAGAGCGGTTCCGGGCTCCGCGGACCGAGTGATTCCGAGACCCTCGAAGTCGTCGAGCTGTTGCGGACACGGTTGGCGGGGGACACTCGCTAGGCTTCGGAATGATGCCAACGTCGCCGGGAGATCGCGAAGGAACGGACATGACGGGCGAGAACGTCGAATTGCGGCTGACGACCGCCGAGGCTCTGGTTCTCTTCGAATGGCTCGCCGCCGCCCACGATGCCGAACAGCTCATCGTCGACGAGGCCGAGCAGCGCGTGCTGTGGGATCTGGAGTCGCAGCTCGAGACGAAGTTGGTCGAGCCGCTGATGCCGAACTGCACGGAACTCGTCGACGCGGCGAAGCGGGCTGTTCTGGGTGCGTGAGGCTCAGTACCTTCCGTGATGTCTCAGCGCTGAGGGCCCTGTCTACTGCTCGCGCTCGTGCGCGAGGGCGACGGCGCGGTCGAAGGTCGACACGATGACCTGACGCCGGTCCTTCCGGTAGTCCTCATCGGGCTCGAGCTCGTCGATGTAACCGTCCCAGACGCGGACGTAGCGGTCCCGCCACGCTTCCAGTGTGGTGCTCGGCGGGAACGTCGCGCCGACGCGGCCCGCCGATCCGATGTCGGTGAGGATCTCCAGCCACGCCGGCACCATGCTGCCGCCCCATTCGTCGGGCTGCAGCTCGGTGTCATCGTCCTCATCGGCGAACGACTCGGCGATCTTCGCGATGAGATCGTCCGTGATCTCGCTCAGTCCGTCAGCGACCGTGTCGTCGTCGAAGTTCCCCGGTCCCCAAGTGCCCATGGTGCGCCTTTCGCTCTGTCAGTTGCCGTTCGGGAACCAGTGAACCATGCTGCGGCGACGTTGCAGGCGCGTGGTCGTCAGTGGCCGCCGCCGAATTCGATCATCCCGACTCCGACCGCGATGAGCGCGACGCCGACGGCCATCATGGCCGAGAAATGGTCCTTGAAGATCACCCGGCCCAGCACCGCGGTCAGTGCGACCCCGGCCGCGGCCCAGATGCCGTATGCGACGCCCACGGGCATCCCCAGCGCGAGGATCGTGCCGAGCAGTGTGAACGCGGCGAGGTAGCCGACCACGATCACGGGGATCCAGCGGCGGCGACGCAGGCCCTCGGATGCGCGCAGGCTCAGCGTCGCGGTAACCTCGCTGACGATCGCGAGCCCGAGCAGCACCCAGGTCATGAGGCGACCTCCGTCGGCTCGCGTTTGTGTGAACCGAGTTCGACGAGCAGCACTCCGACCACGATCACGCCGACGCCGATGATCTGCACCGGGCCCAGCAGCTCGCCGAACAGCACGGTGCCGAACACGGCGGTGAGCACGACACCGAATGCCGACCAGATGCCGTACGCGACGCCCACCGGCATCCCGCGATCGAGCACGACCGACAGCAGCCACAGCGAGCCGGAGTAGCCGAGAACGACGAAGATCAGCCAGAGCGGATGAGTGAACCCCTCGGCCGCGCGCAGCGAGAGGGTCGCCGTGACCTCGAGCCCGATCGCGACCAGGAGAGGTGGCCACGCCGAGCGGCGAGGGCGATCTGTCATCGGGGGCCTTTCGTGGTGTTTCAGGGGGAGAAACGCGAGGGGCGTGCGGGGGATTCCCTCGGGCGGCGGCTGAGAGTTGCAGTGCGGGCACGTGCATTCGGCGAGGGCGGCTCTGGAGCGGGGTGAGGGGCAGATGCACCGCTGATATCCCGGCATTAGATCGAACAAAACTTCTAATGTCTGCCTCGGTCGCGGTAAAATCAAGTATGTCGAAATTGACCGCATTGCACGAGGCGGTGTCCCGCCTCGATGAGGTGTGGTCTGATGCGGGTGACTCGGGAGAACTGTCGAGAGAGCAGCTGATCGCGGTGAGCGAATCGATCGGAGTGCTGCGGCGTCGGCTGGACGCTGTGCATGTCTCGGTGGCGGCGTGTATCTCTCGCGAGTCCCGCCCGAGCTCGGGGCCGAGAGCCTGGCCAAGCAGCAGGGCTTCCGCAATCCGGCGACGTTGATCGCGGCAGCCACGGGCGTGTCGACGGGCGATGCCTCGCGTCTCGTCAAGGTGGGCGAGGCAACGGCACCGCGTAGCGATCTCCTGGGCGCACGTCTGCCGGCGAAGTATCCGTTGGTGAGTGAGGCGCTCGATTCGGGTGCGCTCGGCGCCCCCGCAGCGGCGATGATCATCGCCGCGCTCGATCGGTGCCGCATCGTCGCCGGGGTGGAGCGCATCGCTGAAGGGGAGCGGATGCTGGCGGAGAAGGCGGCAGGATTGGCGCTCGATGACGTGCGCAAGCTCGTGGTCAGGGTGGAGGCGTGGCTCGATCCTGATGGTCTGGAGCCTCAGGAGGAAGACCGCCGCAACAAGCGCGTACTTTCGCTGTTCGAGCGGGATGGGATGGTGCATCTGAACGCGGTCCTCGATGTCGAGACCGCGGCACCGGTCGTGACGGCGATCCGGGGGTTCGTGACGGCGGCGTTCGCTGCGCGGAAAGACACTCCCGACGCGGATGCTCCGGATGCCGATCGGCGGACGGTCCCGATGATTCAGGCTGATGCCCTCGCGGTGTTCTGCGCGCACGTGCTCGGGTGCGAGCGGCGGGTTCCGGTGGCGGGCGCGACCGTGATCGTACGGATGAACCTCGACGATCTGGAGGCCGGCACCGGGTCAGCGACTGTGGACGGTGTCGATCAGCCGGTCAGTGTCGGAGCCGCGCGGTGGATGGCCGCCGGGGGCGGCGTGATTCCGTGTGTTCTCGGTGGGGACAGTGAGATTCTCGACTGGGGGCGGGAGAGACGGTTGTTCACCCGAGCCCAACGGTTGGCGTTGGTGGAGCGTGACGGGGGATGCGCGATGTGCGGATTGCCTCCGGAAATGACGAAGGCGCATCACATCCGGTGGTGGAAACGTGATCTTGGGCCGACGGATCTCTCCAATGGGGTGCTGTTGTGCGAGACATGTCATCACCGCATCCATGACAACGGGTGGGAGATCCGCATCGATGCTGCCGGGAGCGGGAGCGGGAGCGGGAGCGGAAGCGGGAGTGCGGCGCAGGTGTGGTTCATACCGCCGCGATACGTCGACCCTGAGCGGACCCCGAGGCTTGGCGGTCGCGCGCGCTTCGACATCGCGGCTTGACGTCACCACGGCCAGACGTCAGCGTAACCGGACGTCAGCACAGTCGGGCGTCAGCACAACCTGATGACCCGGCCGCGGATTCTCGACATCCGGATTCGGCACGGGTTCCCGCGACTTGTACGCTGGACGCATCCCCCGATTCACCCGGCAACTCGCGCGCCGGCGATCTCGGTGCGCGCTCACACATGCAAGGACGCAGATGAACGATTCCGCGGCACACCGCGACGACTGGACCGAGAGCGAAGAGCTGGCTGAGCGGATGATCCCGCTCATCGGGGCGCTCCGACGCGAACACGACGTGGTCACCTCCCTGCATGGACACCGGCTGCTCGGGCTGTCGGCGACCGGCCTCGTCGAGGTGCACGAACGTGTGGCCCAGCTCGGACACGAACGGCTCCCGATCGAAGACAGTCTCGCCGTGCTGGAAGCGATCCACTCGCTCTCTCCCGGTGCGTCCTCCCTCGACCTCGCACGCCTCGTGGCAGAGCACGCCGAGAGCGGCCAGTCGCTGGACACCTACCTCGCCGAGGCGCTCTCACCCGCGATGGGGGCTGTCGCCGCCGAGCCCACCGATGTCGTGCTCTACGGCTTCGGGCGCATCGGCCGCCTCCTGGCCCGTATCCTCATCGCCCACACCGGCGGCGGCAGCGGACTGCGGCTGCGCGCGATCGTCGTGCGTCGCGGCGCCGAGAACGACCTCGTCAAGCGCGCCTCTCTGCTGTTGCGCGACTCGGTGCACGGCCGCTTCGCCGGATCCGTCACGGTCGACGAAGAAGCCGAGCAGATCATCGCCAACGGCACCCGCATCCAGGTGATCTACTCCGACGACCCGGCGACCATCGACTACACCGCCCACGGCATCCACGACGCGATCGTCGTCGACAACACCGGACGCTGGCGCGACGAGGCCGGCCTCTCGCAGCACCTGCGGTCGAAGGGTGTCGCCCGCGTGCTGCTCACGGCGCCGGGGAAGAGCCCGCTGAAGAACATCGTCCACGGCATCAACGACGATCGCGTCGTCGAGAGCGACCGCATCCTCTCGGCCGCCTCCTGCACGACCAACGCGATCACCCCGGTGCTCGCGGCGATCGACGAGGCGTACGGCGTCGTGAAGGGACACGTCGAGACCGTGCACTCGTTCACGAACGACCAGAACCTGATCGACAACTTTCACAAGGGCGACCGGCGCGGACGCTCGGCCGTGCTCAACATGGTCATCACCGAGACCGGCGCCGCGAAGGCCGTCGCCAAGGCGCTCCCGCAGCTGGAGGGCAAGCTCACGGGCAGCTCGATCCGCGTGCCCACCCCCGACGTCTCGCTCGCGGTGCTGCACCTCACGATCGAACGCCCTGCGACCAAGGATCAGGTCAACGACTACCTGCGCCGCGTCTCGCTGCACTCGAAGCTGCGCCAGCAGATCGACTATGTCGAGAGCCCCGACGTCGTCTCGACCGATTTCGTCGGCTCGCACCGCGCGGGCATCGTCGACGGACTCGCCACGATCGCCGACGAAGACACCCTCATCCTGTACGTCTGGTACGACAACGAGTTCGGCTACTCGTGCCAGGTCATCCGCGTGCTCGAGGTCATGGCCGGCTCGCATCCGATCGTGCTCCCCGAGCGCCGCGAGGTGACCCTGCAGGGCTGAGCGCAGCCGTGCGCGGCGTCGGGGCGCCCGGCATGATGGGGTCATGAAGACTGCGACCCTGCTCGCCGAGCGTCTCCGATCGCACCGCCTCACCGCGCCGACGCGCACGGTGACGGATGCCGCGCACCACATGCTCGCCGTGCAGAGTCAAGACTTCACAGCCGGCCGGTGGGCCCTCGCCGTCCGCACCAAGGATCCGGTTCGACTGCGCGACGTCGATCGTGCCTTCGATCGTGGCGACATCGTGCGGGGCTGGACCATGCGCGGCACGCTGCACACCGTCCCGGCACGAGACCTCGGGTGGATGCTGCAGGTCACCGCGGGGCGGCAGCGCCAGCAGGCGGCCTCGCGGCACCGCGACCTCGGCATCGACGACGACATGATCGCCGCGACCGTCCGTGCCCTGACCCCCGCCCTGCACGACGGCGGACGCACCCGCGCCGAGGTGTTCGAAATCCTCCAGGGCATCGGCATCGACCCCGCAGGCCAGCGCGGCATCCATCTGCTCTTCACCCTCACGATCGACGGCCTGATCTGCCAGGGGCCCGTCGTGGCACGTGAGGGGATCGCACGCGAGCAGCGTTTCGTCCTCGTCGAAGACCACATCCCCGAACACGACCGCCCCGCCGACCCGCTCGCCGAGCTCTTCGTGCGCTACATCGACGGACACGGTCCGGCCGGTGTCGCCGACTTCGCCTGGTGGTCGGGGCTCACGCTCGGGCAGGCGCGCGAGGCGGCTGAACGTGCCGCTTCCCGGGTCGACGAAGTCGACGCCGGACTCTTCGCCGCGCTCCGACGCCCGCGACGCGCGACCGGTGCGGCATCCGCTCACGCCCTCGGTGCGTTCGACGAGTACTACATCTCCTACGCCGACCGCACGACCGTCTGCGCTCCGGAACATCTGGCAGCCGTCGGCCCAGGCAAGAACGGGATGGTGCGTCCGACCCTCATCGAGCGGGGACGGGTCATCGGCACCTGGTCGCATGCGAGCGCGACGAGGGATGCACCGCCCGCGCTGTTCGTCCAGTCCGAGGATCCTGCCGCCGTGGCCGCAGCCCTCGCCCGCTTCGCCCGGTTCACCGACGACTGAGCGGGAGCAGCAGCGTCAGTCATCGGCCGCTGCGACTACTCGCTCGCGTGACGCCCGAGGAAGTTGTAGACCTCGTTGTCGTCCACGCCGGGGAACGCACCGCGGGGGAGAGGGGAGAACATGTGCGTGTGCACGCGGGCGCTCGGCCAGGCCCGCCCGTTCCAGCGCTCCGTCAGCTCTTCCGAGGGGCGTCGGCAGCACGACTCGTCGGGGCAGGTCGACACGGCGCGGTCGTTCGTCTCACGTCCACGCCACCAGCGTGCATCGTCGAACGGAACCCCGACCGTGACCGAGAACTCCCCGTCGCTCGACGAGCCGGTCTGTGTCGAGCACCAGAACGTGCCGGACGGGGTGTCGGTGTACTGGTGGTGCTCGGTGGTGCGGTTCTGCTGCGTGAACGCGGCGCGGGCTTGGAACTTGCGGCACACCCGCTGGCCCTCGACGGCGCCGGTGACATCCATCGGCAGCGGCAGGTCGTCGTTCTCGTACACGCGGGTGATCGCGCCGGTGGAGTCCACGCGCAGGAAGTGCAGCGACATGCCGAGGTGCTGCGTGAGCAGGTTCGTCATCCGCATGCCCGCACCTTCGTGCGTCACGCCGAACGCGTCGCGGAAGTCTTCGACCGCGAGGTTGCGGTCCTTCTTGGCCTGCTGCAGGAACGCGACGGCCGCGGTCTCCGGCATCAGGCAGCAGGCGGCGAAGTAGTTGATCTCCAGGCGCTGCTGGAGGAAGTCGGCGTAGTCGGTCGGAGGCCGGTGCCCGAGGTACCGGTGAGCCATCGCCTGCAGCGCCATCGAGCGCAGACCGTGACCGCCGGGGATGGAGGCCGGCGGCAGGTAGATGCGTCCGTTCTCGAGGTCTGTGACCGAACGGGTGGAATGCGGGAGGTCGTTGACGTAGATCAGTTCGAAGCCCAGCTTCTCGGCCATGATGCTCACCGTGCGGTGGGTCAGCGCGCCCTGCACGTGCCCCGCGGCCTTGAGGTGCTTCTCCGCGAGCTTCTCGATCTCGGGGAGGTAGTTGTTCTGCGCGCGCATGCGCAGCCGCAGCTCGGTGTTCGCGCGCCGTGCTTCTTCCGGCGTCGCGATGGCTTCGCGCTCCCGACGTTCCAGCTCGCGGTGCAGGCCCAGGACCGACTCGATCGTCTCGTCGCTCATACCTTTGGTCACGCGCACCGGCGCGACGCCGAGCTGACGGAAGACCGGGCTCTCCTGTGCACGTTCGAGCGCGATCTCGAGTGCGGCGCGACGGTTCGGCGGCTCGCCGGAGATGAGATCGGTCACCTCGGTGCTCGTGGCGTGCGCGATCGCCTGCAGCAGTGAGAGCTTGGGTTCGCGCTTGCCGTTCTCGATCAGGCTCAGCTGCGAGCCCGCGACGCCGACGAGCGCACCGAGCTCGTCGAGGGTGAACCCGTTCTCGAGCCGGTGGTGACGGATGCGGTGGCCGAGAGTCGTGAGGTGGATGCCGGAGGACGCCATTCCTTGAGTGTAGCGAAAGAATCCATGTTCTTATCGCCCGTTTTGGCCGAAAGGCACCCTCGAACCGGAAGAAGATAGGTGCAACGCCCCACACTTCAAAGGAGCACCAGTCATGGCCATCGCCGAAGTCTTCACCCCTCGCACGTCTCCCGTCGCACCGACGCGTACGTTCGGCGCGACTCCGACGTATGACACCCCTGCCATGGCCGAGCTGGCCGCCTGGGTCGAGGAGATCCGCGAGCTCACCCAGCCCGACTCCGTGCACTGGGTCGACGGCTCGCGCGCCGAGAACGACTGGCTGCTTCGCGGACTCGTCGACGAGGGCAAGCTGATCAAGCTCAACCCCGAATGGCGTCCCGGTTCGTACCTGGCCCGTTCGCACCCCAGCGACGTCGCCCGCACCGAGGGGCGCACCTTCATCGCCTCCGAGCGCGAAGAGGATGCCGGTCCCACGAACAACTGGGCGGCCCCGGCCGAGATGCACCAGAAGATGGACGAGATCTTCGAGGGCTCGATGCGTGGCCGCACGATGTACGTCGTGCCGTTCTCGATGGGACGCGTCGGCGGCCCGCTCTCGCACATCGGAGTCCAGATCACCGACAGCGCCTACGCCGTCACCTCGATCGGCATCATGACCCGCGTCGGCGACGCCGTCACGCGTCAGATCGCCGAGGGCGCGCCGTGGGTCAAGACCGTGCACACAGTCGGCGCACCCCTCGCCCCGGGGGAGCAGGATGCCGAGTGGCCCTGCAACGACGACAAGTACATCGTGCACTTCCCCGAGACGCTCGAGGTCTACTCCTACGGTTCCGGCTACGGCGGCAACGCGATCCTCGCGAAGAAGTGCTTCGCGCTGCGCATCGCCTCGGTGATCGCCCGCGACGAGGGCTGGCTCGCCGAGCACATGCTGCTCATCCGAGTGATCGACCCGCAGGGAAAGGCGTACCACGTGGCCGCCGCGTTCCCGTCGGCCTGCGGCAAGACGAACCTCGCCATGCTGCGCCCGACCATCCCCGGCTGGCGGGTCGAGACCCTCGGCGACGACATCGCCTGGATCCGTCCGGGTGAAGACGGCCGCATGTGGGCGATCAACCCCGAGGCGGGCTTCTTCGGCGTCGCACCCGGCACCGGCGAGTCGACCAACGTCACCGCGGTCGAGACGCTGTGGGGCAACACGATCTTCACCAACGTCGCGCTCCGTCCGGACGGCGATGTGTGGTGGGAGGGGCTGACCGATGAGGCTCCCGCGAACCTGATCGACTGGGAGGGCAACGACTGGACTCCCGAGTCGGGCAGGCCCGCCGCGCACCCCAACTCCCGCTTCACGGTGTCGGCGGCGCAGTGCCCGCAGATCTCCGAGGACTGGGAAGAGGCCGTGCCGCTCGACGTCATCCTCTTCGGCGGACGCCGCGCGAGCAACGTGCCGCTCGTGGTCGAGGCCACCGACTGGACGCACGGCGTCTTCCTCGGATCGAACATCTCGTCCGAGCGCACCGCCGCCGCCGAAGGAACCGTCGGGGAGCTGCGCCGCGACCCGTTCGCGATGCTGCCCTTCTGCGGCTACAACATGGCCGACTACTTCGGTCACTGGCTGAAGGTCGGTCGCGGTCTGCGCTTCGACCGTGCACCGCGCATCTTCCAGGTGAACTGGTTCCGTCGCGGTGATGACGGCCGGTTCCTGTGGCCCGGCTTCGGCGACAACTCGCGTGTCGTCGACTGGATCATCCGCCGCATCGCGGGTGACGTGACAGCGGTCGACAGCCCGATCGGACGCCTGCCGCGCGTGGAAGACCTCAACCTCGACGGGCTCGACATCCCCGCTGCCGACCTCGACGAGCTGTTCTCGGTCGATGCCGAGGCGTGGAAGACCGAGGCCGACCTGACCGAGGAGTTCTACGACACTTTCGGCGACAAGGTTCCGGCGGCACTGCGCGCCGAGCTGGCCTCGCTGCGCTACCGCCTCGACAAGGCGTAGTTCCCCCAGACCGGTGCCGGTTCGGGGGAGCCGGCACCCTCACACCCGCGAAGGCGGGACATCAGAGACGAACCCATGGCTGAGTGGTCTCCGACGTCCCGCCTTCGTGTTGTCCGGGAACGGACGTGAATCAGGTGAGCAGCTGATGCCTGGCGAGGTCGCGGTACAGCGGCGTCGATTCCACGAGCTCCGCGTGGGTGCCCTGGCCGACCACGACGCCGTCCTGCAGCACCACGATCACATCGCTGTCGACCACCGTCGACAGGCGGTGGGCGATCACGATGAGCGTGCGGTCGGTAGACACCGCGTCGATCGCTTCGCGCATGCGCTGTTCATTGACGCCATCGAGCGACGACGTCGACTCGTCGAGCAGCAGGATCGGGGCGTCGGTGAGCAGCGCGCGGGCGATCGCGAGGCGCTGACGCTCGCCGCCTGACAGCATCACGCCGTCTTCGCCGACGGGGGCCTCGATGCCCAGCGGGTTGCGCTCGAGCACGTCGCCGAGGTTCACGGCGCGCAGCACGCGTTCGCAGTCGGCATCGGTCGCATCGGGCGAGGCGAGGCGCAGGTTCTCGGCGAGCGTGCCGGCGAGGGTGGGCGCATCCTGCTCGACGTAGCCGAAGTTGGCGCGCAGGTCGTCGCGCGGGTAGGTGCGCGCGTCGTGGCCGTGCAGCCGGATCGATCCGCCGGTCGGGTCGTAGAAGCGCTCGATCAGCGACAGGATCGTGCTCTTGCCCGCGCCGCTGGGGCCGACGAGGGCGACCCTGGCGCCGTGAGGCACGGCGAACGACACTCCGCGGAGCACCTCGTGGTCCTGCACCGTGGGCGCGGCATCCTCAGCAGACTCCAGGTGCGCATCAGCGAGGAGGTTCCGCGCTGCCTTCGCCGCCGCCTGCCGGGCGGCGACGACGTTCGCGGGGTAGTGGAAGTGCACGTCGCGGAACTCGATGGCCGGTGCATCGGGGGCTGCGTCTTCGTGGGGAAGCGACGCGGCGATCTTCTCGTCTTCCTGCGATTCGGTCGGCAGGTCGAGCACCTCCTGGATGCGGCCGAGTGCGCCGAGCGCCTGGTTCACCGAGGTGATCGCGCCGAAGGTGGTGGCGAGCGGCATCACGAGCAGGAACAGGAACATGATGAACGAGATGAGCGAGGCGATCGTGATCGCACCGGCTGCGACCCGGAAGCCGCCGACGCCGAGGACCACGAGCAGCGAAAGCTGCAGGGCGATGCCGGAGACGGGCACGACGAGGGACGAGATCTTGGCGATGCGCACGCCGATGCCGTAGGTCTCGGAGGCGAGCTCGGTCACCGCGGCGGCCTCGCGCTCGGTCGCTCCCGAGGCGCGGATCGTGCGGATCGAGCCGACCGCGCGTTCCACACCGGAGGCCAGCTCGCCGACCTTCTCCTGCTGCGCGGTCGACGCCGTGCGGATGCGTCCGCTCAGGAGCACGACGACAGTGACCGAGACGCCGATCACGACGACGATCAGCAGCAGCAGGACGGGGTCGATCACCAGCATCGCGATGAGGGCGCCGAGGAACAGGACGGCACTGCCGACGGCATCCGCCAGTCCCTGCGTGAGCACGGCGTACAGCAGTGTCGTGTCGGTGCCGACGCGCGAGACGAGGTCGCCGGTGCGCCGGGCGTCGAACTCCGAGGTGGGCAGGTGCAGGATGCGGGCGATCAGCTGGCGACGACTCGAGTAGACCACCGCCGTGCCTGTGCGCTGCAGCAGATAGTGCTGGAAGCCGGAGATGATCGACGACACGATCACGAAGCCGACCAGGAGCCAGACGAGGATCCCGATCCCGGTGTCGGATTGCACGGCTTCGATGACCTGGCCCACGAGCAGCGGCTGCACGAGCGAGGTCGCGGCGCCGATGACGCTGAGCACGGCGACCACGATGAGGGTGCGCTTGTGTTCGAACAGGAAGGGGAGGAGCTGGCGGAAGGTGGCGCGCGGGCCTTCAGGCTGTGCGCCACGTCCGCGGCGGCGTGCTGTCGCCGAACCGGACATGCGGGACCTCGATCTGGAGATGGTACTTCGACCGTACTTCGTTCGCGGTCGAATTCTATGGAGGGGCTGTATGCGGCCTAGGAGCGGCCGAATCGCCGGTGAGCCGCCTGCTTGCTCACGCCGAGGGCGCTGGCGATCGCCTGCCACGAGTAACCGAGGTTCCGGGCGCGACGGACGTTTCCTTCTTCGGCGCGGGCGACCTCCTTGCGCAGTTCGGCGAGCCGGTGCAGCGCGGCCAGGGGCTCGCTCCCGTCATCTTGTGCGATCGCGGTCGGCATTGTCATGATGCACCTCCTCCGTCAATAATCATTGACGGATGGGCGGTTGTCAATATCTGTTGACGTGACAGACTGGATGGATGCTGTCCGCCACCAAGCTCATCCCCGGCGATCGCGTCGCCATCCTCTCGCCCGCGTTCGCAGCTCCGGCGGTCGCACCCGCACTGCATGAACAGGCGCTGCGTCGCCTCACGGAGCTCACCGGACTGATCCCGGTGGAGTATCCGACCACGCGCGAGCTCGGGGCGACCCCGCAAGCGCGAGCGGCCGACGTGAACGCCGCGTTCGCCGATCCGAGCATCCGGGCGATCCTGGCCACGATCGGCGGGGACGACCAGATCCTCGTCGTCCCGCACCTCGACCCGGCGCTGCCGGCGGCCGACCCCAAGCCGTTCGTGGGGTACAGCGACAACACGAACATCCTGAACTGGCTCTGGAGCCTCGGGGTGCAGGGGTACTACGGAGGGTCGACCGCCGTGCACCTGGGCCCTGGGCCCGGCGTCGATGACCTGCACCTGCGGTCGCTGCGCGCGCTTCTGCTCGACGGCGGCGAGCTCGAGATCACCGAGCCGGGGGAGTCGGAAGACGTGGGGCGCCGCTGGAACGACCCCCGCTCACTGGTGGAGTTCGGCGAGCGCACCCCGACCGAACCCTGGACCTGGGCCGGGCCCGCACGACGGGTGGAAGGGGCGACCTGGGGCGGCTGCCTCGAGGTGATCGACGGGCTCGCCTTCGCCGACCGGCTCCCCGCGACCGAGGCGCTCGAGGGGGCGATCCTGCTGCTGGAGACGAGCGAGGAGCGTCCGCCCGCAGGCTGGGTGGCGCGGTGGCTGCGCGGGCTGGGCGAGCGTGGCATCCTCGGCGCGGTGGCGGCAGTGGTCGTCGCGCGTCCGCCTGTGAGCGATTTCGAGTTCCACCCGACACCCGCTGAGGCCGCCGCTCTCCGCGCGGCGCAGCGAGACGCGGTCATCGATGTCGTGGGCCGATACAACCCTGAAGCTGTGGTCTGCGTCGGTCCGCCGTTCGGGCACACCCGGCCGCAGTGGATCCTCCCCTACGGCGGCACGATGGTCGTCGACGGTGCCACTCGGACGATCGTCGCCGAGTACTGACCGACACGGGCGCCCTGAAACGCAGAGCGGCAGCATCCTCGTGGGGATGCTGCCGCTCTTGCTGGTCAGAGTTCGACGGCCGCCGCGACGCCGAGGTCGTCGTCGTAGTCGTTGTCCTTCGTCTCCGGACTCAGGAGCAGGGCGATGAATGTGAGCACGCCCATGGCCGACAGGTACAGCCCCACCAGCCAGGGAGCACCGTCTCCCAGTGACCACAGCCACAGAGCGATCAGCGGCGCGACAGCCGCGCCGAGGATCGACGACACGTTGTAGGCGATCGCCGACCCCGTGTAGCGGACGTTGGTCGGGAACAGCTCGGGCAGCAGGGCGCCCATCGGCCCGAATGTCACGCCCATCAGCATGAACCCGAACACGAGGAAGGCCTGTGCGAGTGCACCGGTGAACTTCGGATCGACGGCCGGGAGCAGGAACGTGTTGAACGTGAAGCCGAACACGATGATCGCCCCGGTCACCCACAGCAGCAGCTTCCGGCGTCCGATCGCATCGGCGATGGGTCCGGAGAGCAGCGTGAAGAGGCCGAAGAACACCACGCCGATGATCTGCATCAGCACGAAGTCGGTGTAACCGAAGCCGAGACCGGGGTAGAACTGCGCTGCGAACTTGATCGGGTCGAAGTCGGCGCCCGTCGCCTCGGCAGCGGCCTTCGCTGCTGCAGAGGCGGTCTCAAGCGTCGCTGGTTTGGTGCCGTAGGCGAGCGTGAAGTTCGTCATCAGGTAGAACAGCACGTACGTCGCCAGCATGATGAATGTGCCGAGGATGAGCTGCTTCCAGTGGTGACGGAACACGGTCGCGAGCGGGAGCTTGCGGATCACGCCCTTCGTCTCGGCCTTCTTGAAGGTGTCGGACTCGACGAGCTTGAGTCGCACCCACAGACCGATGATGACCATCACCGCGGAGAACAGGAACGGGATGCGCCAGCCCCAGGAGAGGAATGCCTCGGACTTCAGGACCGGGTTCTCGGCGTGCGGCAGCAACCAGTTGATCGCGAGGAAGAGGAAGTTGGCGATGATGAACCCGAGCGGTGCGCCCAGCTGCGGGAAGGTGCCGTACCAGGCGCGCTTGCCCTTCGGCGCGTTCTCGGTGGCCACCAGAGCAGCGCCCGACCACTCGCCGCCGAGCGCGAAGCCCTGAGCGAGGCGGAGGAACAGCAGCAGCAGGGCGGCCCACCATCCGATGTCCTGGTACGTCGGCAGCAGGCCGATCACGAAGGTCGCGATGCCCATCGTCAGCAGCGACGCCACGAGCGTGGCCTTGCGGCCGAACTTGTCGCCGAAGTGGCCGAAGACCACGGCGCCGATCGGACGGGCGACCATTGCGGCGCCGAACACCGCGAACGAGGAGAGGAGCGACGTGGTGTCGTCGCCGGTGGGGAAGAACAGCACCGGGAACACGAGCACGGCCGCTGTCGCATAGGCGTAGAAGTCGTAGAACTCGATCGTGGTGCCGACCAGGCTCGCGGTGATGACGCGCGAACGAGGATTCGCCGGCGCAGTGGCAGTACTCATGAAGCTCCTCCGATCAGCCCCCGATATCGCAGGGGACTCGGGCGAGTTTACGCCTTCCTGAGTGTTGCCTGTGTGCTCTTACTCTTCCGTGTCGCCGAGGGAGGGGATGGTGACGAACATCGCTCGGGGCTCCACGAGCTGCTCGAGTTCGAGGACGACGAGACGGTTTGTTCCTGCTCTCGTCGTGGGCGAGGGGACGTAAAGCGTGCGCTGTGGGCCGTTGCGCCAATACCGGCCGAGGAAGAAGCCGTTCACGAACGCGAAGCCCTTGCTCCAGGACCCCGCGTCGAGGAAGAGGTCAGCCGGTGCATCCAGGGCGAACTCGGCGGTCCATGCAGTCGGTCCGTTCCCCACGATCTCGTCGGTTGCGTCCGCGCCGATCTCCGTGGCGACATGTGTGGCGATTGCGGCGACGTCAAGCGGTGTCGAACTCCACCCCGACAGCGGAGCGCCGTCGAGTGTGACGGCACCGATCAGACCCTTCTCCTCGCCGAGGCGGTGGTCGTAGTTCACTCGCCCCTGATCCTCGACCAGGATGCTGAGGCTGAGGCCATCCGGGATCCGCATCGCTCGGTCGTGTCGGGTGCGGGAGAGCGTGCCGACCACGAGACCGTCGACGCTCACCCAAGCCAGGTCGCGCACCTCATCGACGACGAGGAGTCCGCCCTTCCCGCCCGGCAGGTCGGCGTCGTAGCGCACCAGGGCGCTCAGGTGCCCGAGCGCGTCGAAGGTGTCGGGCCGCGGGCTCACCGAGGCAGACCCCGCGACCTCGGTCCATGCCCCCGCCGAAGCGAGCGGAACCTCGAACGCCGGAGCAGCATCGGCCGCGGCTGGAAGCTCGTCGGGCACCGGAGCGTACTTGGCGATCACCTCGCGGAAGGCGAAGAACTTCTCCGTCGGATTCCCCGCCTCGTCGAGCGGGGCGTCGTAGTCGTAGGAGGTGACGAGCGGCAGATAGCGCCCCTTGTCGTTGGCGCCGTTGGTGAGCCCGAAGTTGGTGCCGCCGTGGAACATGTAGATGTTGACCGATGCCCCGGCTGCCAGGAGCTCGTCGAGGTCGGCTGCCGCGGTGGCGACGTCGGTCGTGTGGTGCACACCGCCCCACCAGTCGAACCAGCCGTCCCAGAACTCCGAGCACATCAGTGGCCCGGTCGGCTGGTGCCGGCGCAGCGTCGCGAGCCGTTCTGTGCTCCGGGAGCCGAAGGAACCGGTCTTGTGCAGCTCGGGGAGGCTCCCGTCGCTGAGCATCCGGTCGACAGGCTGATCCACGGTCGTGAGCGGCACCGTGATCCCGGCATCGCGCGTGGTGGCGACCAGCGCCTCGAGATAGGCCCGGTCGGAGCCGTAGGCGCCGTACTCGTTCTCGATCTGCACCAGCACGACCGGACCGCCGCGGTCGATCTGCCGCGGGGCGACGATGTCGTACACGCGGCGCAGGTAGGCGCTCACCTCCGCGAGGAACGACGGCGCAGACGAACGCAGCTCGTCCAGGCCGCCGGTCAGCCAGACCGGGAGCCCTCCGTTGTGCCACTCGGCGCAGATGTAGGGTCCGGGCCGCACGATGGCGTCGAGACCTTCCGCGTGCACGAGATCGAGGAAGCGCCCGAGATCGTTCCATCCGCTCGCGTCCCACTCGCCACGTCGGGGCTCGTGCGCGTTCCACGCGACGTAGGTCTCGATCGTGTTCAGGCCCATCAGCCGCGCTTTGCGGATGCGGTCCTGCCACTGGTCCGGATGCACGCGGAAGTAGTGGATGGCGCCGGAGATCACCTGGTGAGGCTGTCCGTCGCGGAGGAAGTCGGTGTCGCCGAGGGAGAAAGAGGTCACGGGGGAGTGCTTTCGATGAAGGCGGGCTGAGCCGGTCCCGACGGGGGACCGGGACCGACTCAGCCGCGGGTGTTACTTGTTGACGGTGAAGCCCTGCGAGTTGCCGTACTCGACCAGCGCGTCCTGCCAGGCGGTGAGGCCCTCGTTCAGGTCGGTGCCGTTCTGGTACGACTGGCCGACGGTGTCGCCGAAGATGCTGTTGCCGTACACCTGGTAGGGCAGGTAGCTCCAGCCCTCGACCACGTCATCGGCTGCGGCCGCGAGCACCTCGTTGATCTTCTGGCCGCCGAAGTACTCCGGGGCCTCCGCGAGGAACTCCTTGCTGGACAGCTCGGCGGTCGTGGACGGGAAGCCACCAGACTCGAGGGCGATCGAGATGCTCTCCTCGGAGTTGTTCAGCCACCAGAGGAAGCCGGCAGCGAGCTCCGGATTCTTGCTCTGCTTCGTCACGGCCTGGCCGCCACCGCCGTTCTCCGCGCTCGCCGGGGAGCCGTCGTAGGTCGGCATCGGCGCGACGCGCCAGTCGCCGGAGCCGTCGGGGGCGCCGGAGATGAGGTTCGCCGGCATCCACGCACCGATCACGAGGCTGGCGAGGCTGCCGTCGCCGAGGGCGCGGAACCACTCGTCGCTCCAGCTGCCGTAGGGAGCGATCAGGTCTTCCTCGACGAGGCGGTTCCAGTTCTCGGTCCACTTCGCAGAGCCGGCATCCTGCAGGTCGATCGTGACGTCGGTGCCGGAGGTCTCGAACGGCTTTCCGCCGGCCTGCCAGATCATCGAGGTCGCGAAGCCCGCATCCCCGGTGTCGTTGGTGATGTACGCGTCGGGGTTCGCCGCGTGGATCTTCTTGGCCGCCTCGTAGTACTCGTCCCACGTGGTGGGCACGGCGACACCCGCGGCGTCGAACACCGTCTTGTTGTAGAACAGCGCCATGGGGCCGGAGTCCTGCGGAAGGCCGTAGATCGCGTCGCCGTCGGTCACCGAGTTCCAGGTGGAGGCGGTGTAGTCGTCTTCGAAGTCGGCGAACCCGTACTGCGACAGGTCGGTGAACGCATCCGTCAGCGCGAACTGCGGGAAGGCGTAGTACTCGATCTGCACGACGTCGGGGGCGCCGGAGCCGGCCTTGATCGCGTTCTGCAGCTTGGTGTACTCCTCGTTGTTGGTGCCGGCGTTCACCAGCTTGACCTTGGCGTTCGGGTACTCCTTCTGGAAGGCCTCGACCTGGGCCTCGGCGGAGGGCGTCCACGACCAGTACGTGATCTCGCCACCCTTGTCGAGTGCGGCCTCGATCGAGTCGAACGAGCCGGAGCCCGCGCTGCCGCCGGAACCGGCGTCGCTGCCGGTGCCGCATCCGGCCAGCGCCAGCGCCGCCACGGTTCCTGCGGCGAGCACCACGAGGGTGCGCCGCGTCGGTGAGGGAAGGTGCTTCATTGCTGTGTCCTTTCGGGAGGTGCGATCCAGCGTCGGATCGCAGAGGTGATGCAGGAGAGGTGCGGGGAGCTACTGCTTGACGCTTCCCGCGGTGAGACCTGACTGCCAGAAGCGCTGCAGCAGCAGGAAGGCGATGACGATCGGGATGATCGTGAGCAGTGAGCCCATGATCACGAGGTTGTAGATCGGCTGGGATCCGGCGCCGATGGCCTGGGCGCTCCACTGGTTCAGACCCACGGTGAGGGGGTACCAGGCGGGGTCGGACAGCATGATCAGCGGCAGGAAGTAGTTGTTCCAGGTGGCGACGACCGTGAAGAGCGCGACCGTGACGATGCCGGGTGCCAGCAGCCGCATCGAGATCGTGAAGAAGGTGCGGAACTCGCCGGCGCCGTCGATGCGGGCGGCCTCGAGCAGCTCGGTCGGCACCGATTCGGAGGCGAACACCCAGATCAGGTACAGGCCGAAGGGGCTGATCAGCGAGGGGATGATCACGGCCCAGGGCGTATTGGTCAGACCCAGCTCGCTGAACAGCAGGAAGGTCGGGACCGCGAGGGCGGTACCCGGCACCGCCACCGCCCCGAGGACCACCGCGAACACCGCACGACGCCCGGGGAAGCGGAACTTCGCGAGTCCGTAGCCGGCCATGGTGGCCAGCAGTGTCGCGCCTCCCGCACCCACCACGACGTAGAGCAGCGTGTTGCCGAGCCAGCGAAGGAAGATGCCGTCGCGATACGAGAAGGTGGCGACGAGGTTGTCGAAGAACGCGAAGTCGTCGGCGAACCACAGTCCGAACGAGCTGAAGAGCCCCGCCTGCGTCTTGGTCGAGCTGAACAGCAGCCAGACCAGCGGCACGAGGGTGTACAGCGCGTAGACGATCATCACGATCAGCAACGTGTTGGACTTGCGCGGATTCATCGGATCGTGACGCGTGCGCGAGGAACGGGCGAGGGGGAGTGCCATGTCAGCGCACCTCAGACTTCGAGCCGCGCAGCTGCACGACATAGGCGATGACCGCGGTGATGACGCCCATGATGATGGCGATGGTCGCGGCGTAGTTGAACTGCTGCCCGGCGAACGACAGGTTGTACGCGTACATGTTCGGGGTGAAGAACGTGGTGATCACGTTCGGGGCGAGCGGGCGCAGGATGTTGGGTTCGTTGAAGAGCTGGAAGCTGCCGATGATCGAGAAGATCGTCGCGATCACGAGTGCGCCGCGCACGGACGGGATCTTGATCGAGAAGATCGTGCGCCATGCCCCGGCGCCGTCGAGAGATGCCGCCTCGTACATGTCGGTCGGAATCGTCTTGAGCGAGGAGTAGAAGATCAGCATGTTGTAGCCGACGAACTCCCACGTGACGATGTTGCCGATCGAGAGCAGCATCCACTCCTTGGCGAACGGGGTGATCGCATCGACGCCGAGGAAGTCGTTGATGTTGCTCGTGAGGCCGAACTGGTCGCCGTAGATGTAGCCCCACATCAGCACCGCCACCACGGCGGGCACGGCATAGGGCAGGAAGATCAGGATGCGGAAGAACGATGCTCCGCGCAGGCGGGCGCTGTCGAGGGCGAGGGCCGCACCGAGGGCGAGGAGCAGCATGATCGGCACCTGCACCACGAGGAAGATCAGCACGCGGCCGAACGCCTCCCAGAACTGCGGGTCGGTGAGCGCACGGACGTAGTTGTCCAGCCCGACGAACGCGGTCCCGCCGATGAGCTTCTCCTGGAAGAAGCTGAGGTAGAGCGCATAGGCGAGGGGTGTCAGGAACACCAGGGCGAAGACGACCATGAACGGGCCGACGAAGGCCCAGCCCTTCCAGTCGCGCTTGTCGCGGCGCCGGATGCCGCGGGCACCCAGGGCAGCGGGGATTTCAGTCGTCATCGACGAGTCCTTCTCAAGATCCGGGCGCATCGTGCGCCGTGTGTCAACGTCAACATATTGGATCGACTGGTAGTGTGTCAACGTCAACATATGAGGGGATGGGTGATCGTGATCCCAGAGCATCCGACAGAGGCGCCGACGCGTCGACGTGAGCCCTCGATGGAAGACGTCGCCCGTGAGGCGGGTGTTTCCGGCCAGACCGTTTCTCGCGTCGTCAACGCCAGAGGCTATGTCGGCGCCGCCACACGCGAGCGCGTCGAGGCGGCCATGCACAGCCTCGGGTACCGCCCCAACAGTGCTGCCCGCGCGTTGCGGTCAGGGCGCTTCCGCACGATCGGCGTCGTGATGTTCTCGTTCAGCTCGTACGGCAATCAGCGCACACTCGATGCGATCGCGGTGCGCGCCGCGCAGCTCGGCTACGCCCTCACCCTCATCCCCGTCGAATCGAGCGCCGGAGAGACCGTGGCAGGCGCGTTCCGACGGCTCGAAGAGCACGCGGTCGACGGCATCATCATCGTGATCGAGGCGCATCAGCTCGACGAGGCCGACATCGAGATCCCGGAGGCGCTTCCGGTCGTGTTCGTCGACTCGAACCGCGGCGAGACGCATCCGTTCGTCGACACCGATCAGGCCCAGGGCGCACGGCTCGCGACGGAGCACCTGCTCGAACTCGGCCACGACACGGTATGGCACGTCACCGGTCCCGCGCGCTCGTACTCCGCCGAGCGTCGCCGCGAGGCGTGGCGGGAGACCCTCGAGAAGCACGGGCGGGCGGTACCGGAGCCGCTCGCGGGGGATTGGACGGCGTCATCCGGCTACGAGGCCGGTGTCGAACTGCGGGAGATCGACGGAGTCACCGCCGTCTTCGCAGCGAACGACCAGATGGCGATCGGCGTTCTGCGCGCCTTCCGCGAGGTCGGGCGCGACGTGCCGGAAGACGTCAGCATCGTCGGGTTCGACGGTTTGCCCGATGCCGCACAGCTGTGGCCGCCGCTGACGACCGTGCAGCAGCATCCGGAACGCGTGGGGGCGCTCGCGGTCGACGCGCTGCTCGCCGAGCTCGACGGGGTCGAGCGTCAGCAGACACCGCTCGTGGGCACCGAGCTCATCGTGCGCGAGAGCACGGCGGCGCCGCGCAGGCGCTGAGTGCCGCGGAAGCGCTGAGTGCCGGGGAGTGCTGAGGCTCAGCGCCAGATGACGGCGAGGCCCGCGTTCAGGAGCGCCAGGATGCCGATCAGCCAGAACACTGCGGGCGGCACGGTCTCGCCGCGCTTCTGACGCGCGGAACCGATGCCCAGCAGGGCGCCGATGACGAGCAGAACCACCAGCTTGACGCCGATCTTGACGTAGTTCAGGTCGTACTCGATACCCCACGGTGCGGCGAGAGCGAGGCCAGCGACACCCGCGATGGCGAGGCCGTAGTCCATGATCTTCGTGATCTGGCGCTTGCCGCCGAACGCCTGCGCGGCCCAGGCGCCGAACAGCACGGCGAAGCCGATGAGGTGGATGAACACGACGACGTGGCGGAGAGTCTCCATGCACTCACCGTACGAGTGAGGTGAGGTCTGCCGCTAGCAAGGGCAGGCTGACCTCAGCCGCGCAGCTCCCGGGTCACGAGGGCCGTGCGCAGTGCAGCGTCGGCTGCCTCGGCACCCTTGTCCTCCTTGGAGCCTTCGAGACCCGCACGATCGAGGCCCTGCTGCTCGTCGTCGAGGGTGAGCACGCCGAATCCGACCGGCTTGCCGGCATCGAGGGCGACGCGGGTGAGGCCGTCGGTGGTCGCCGCCGACACGTACTCGAAGTGCGGGGTCCCGCCGCGGATGATCACGCCGAGAGCGACGACCGCGTCCGCTCCGCCGGCGAATGCCGCCTGCGCGGCGATCGCGAGCTCGAAGGATCCGGGCACTCGCACCAGGCGGTGGGTGGCCTGCGCCGCATCCAGCACCCGCTCCGCGCCGGCGATCAGGCCGTTCGAGATCGTCTCGTGCCAGGTGCCGGCGACGATGACGACGTTCAGCCCGCGTCCGTCGATGTTCCCGGTCTCGGGTGCTCCTGCGCCGCTCATTTCTCGTCCCTTCCGTGGGCGAGCGCCTCTGCGAGGGCCGCTTCGCCGATGATGTGACCCATCCGGTCACGCTTGGTCTCGAGGTACTGGTGGTTGTTCGGTCCGACGCCGACGATCAGCGGCACCTGCTCGATCACGTCGAGCCCGAGTTCGCGCAGCTGCTCGACCTTGTCGGTGTTGTTCGTGAGCAGACGCACCTTCGACACGCCCAGGTCGGCGAGGATCCCGGCAGCCGCGGCGTAGTCGCGGGCATCCGCCGGCAGTCCGAGCGCGAGGTTGGCGTCGACCGTGTCGAGCCCCTCCTCTTGCAGGCTGTAGGCGCGCAGCTTGTTGATGAGGCCGATTCCTCGTCCCTCGTGGCCGCGCATGTAGATCACGATGCCGTCCTCTTTCTCGATCGCGTCGAGCGCGGCGTCGAGCTGCGGCCCGCACTCGCACTTCAGCGAGCCGAACGCTTCGCCGGTGAGGCATTCGGAGTGCACGCGCACGAGAGCGGTGTCGCCGGGCTCGCCCGAGACGACCGCGATGTGGTCGGTGCCGGTGACGCGATCCTTGTAGGCGAGGAAGCGGAAGGTGCCGTGCGTTGTCGGCACGGTGGCGTCGGCGCGCAGGCTCACTCGGCGGCCGCGGTGCGCGCCGGATGTCGCGCCCTCCGGGTCGATCTCGTTGAGGTGGGCGATGAGCTGCTCGATGGTGATGACGGGCACGCCGTCGCGGGCGCCGAGTTCGAGCAGGCCAGGAAGACGCATCATGCTGCCGTCTTCGGCGACCACCTCGGCGATCGCACCGACCGGGTGGAGACCGGCGAGCTTCATGAGCTCGACAGCTGCCTCGGTGTGACCGCTGCGCTCACGCACGCCGCCGTCGACGGCGCGCAGCGGCAGCACGTGACCGGGGCGGATGACGCTCGTCGACGTCGAGTCCGGGTTCGCCAGCACGTTCAGCGTGTGGGCCCGATCGTGGGCGCTGATTCCGGTCGTGACGCCGTGGGCCGCATCGACGCTCACCGTGTAGGCGGTCGAACGGGCATCTTCGCTGGCGGCGACCATCGGCGGCAGATTCAGATGGTCGGCCAGGTCGGTGGGCATCGGGGCGCAGATGAACCCCGACGACCACCGCACCGTCCAGGCCACCCACTCCGGGGTCGCGAGCTCGGCCGACAGGATCACATCGCCCTCGTTCTCGCGGTTCTCGTCATCGGCGACGAGAACGGGACGCCCGGCGCGCAGCGCGTCCAGGGCCTCGGGGATCGTGGAAAGGCTCATCGCGAGCCTCCTTCCGGTGCGGCGCGGAACGCGAGCAGGCGCTCGACGTGACGGGCGAGGATGTCGGTCTCCAGGTTCACGCGGTCGCCGACCGCGCGCATGCCGAGGGTGGTCGCGGCGAGGGTCTCCGGGATCAGGGAGACCTCGAACCAGGGGGACGGGTCGGCGGGGGCGCTGACGGCGCTCACGGTCAGGGAGGTGCCGTCGACCGAGATCGAACCCTTGTCGACGACGAGCGGGGCGAGGTCGGTCGGCAGGCTGATGCGCAGCACGCTCCACTGCGCGCCCGGTCGCACCTCGAGCACGTCGCCGACGCCGTCGACATGGCCCTGCACGATGTGTCCGCCGAGCCGCGCGCCGACCGGCATCGCCTTCTCGATGTTCACTCGGGTGCCGATGGATGCCGACCCGATCGCGGCGACGTCGAGCGTCTGCTTCATCACGTCGGTGTCGAAGGTGTCGGAGGTCGAGCCGACCACTGTCAGGCAGACGCCCGAGACGGCGATGGACTCGCCGTGCACGGCATCCGCGGCGGCGCGAGGGGAGCGCACGGTCAGGCGCCAGCCGTCGCCCGCGGGTGCGATCGCGGTGATCTCGCCCATCTCCTCGATGATTCCGGTGAACATCAGGCGGCTCCTTCGTTCTGAGGATCTGTGTCGTTCTGAGGATCTGTGACTTGGACAGGGTGCGCGATCGCGAGCAGGTCGTCGCCGAGGGGCACCCACTCCTCGACGGTCAGGCGGCGTGCTTCGTCGATGGATCCGACCCCGATGTCGGTCAGGGCGAGTCGGCGCCCGCCGAGCAGCACAGGGGCGATGTAGGCGAGCACGCGGTCGGCGAGCCCCGCCTCGATGAAGGCGCTGGCGAGCGTCGGACCGCCCTCGACGAACAGGCTCTGCACACCGCGGGCGTGCAGGTCTGCCACGACCGCATGCAGGTCGTGGGTGTCGAAGAACAGCGGGGTGTGCGGATGCCGGTGCACCGCGGCATCCGCCGGAGTGGGCCGTGACCCGATGATCACCGGGATCGGCTGGTGCGGCAGCAGGGCGTCGCTGTCGCGCGCCGTGAGGGCAGGATCGTCGGCGAGGACGGTCCCGATGCCGACCGCGATGGCGTCGGCCTCCGCGCGGCGGCGGTGCACGTCGGCGCGGGCGGCCGGTCCCGTGATCCACTGGCTCGATCCGTCGTCGGCGGCCGCACGGCCGTCGAGGCTCTGGGCCCACTTGACCGTGATGTGCGGGCGCCCGAGACGCTGGGCCGTGAGCCAGCCGTCGATCAGAGCCTGCGCGGCATCCGCCTGCTCGCCGGCCTCGACGTCGACGCCGGCGGCACGCAGCCGTTCGGCGCCGCCGCCCGAGGCGACCCCTGGGTCATCGAGCGCGTAGACCACGCGCGAGACACCGGCTTCGATGAGCGCGACAGCGCAGGGTCCGGTACGTCCGGTGTGGTTGCAGGGCTCGAGGGTGACGACGGCTGTGGCACCGGTGGCAGCACCCGAGGCGAGCTTCGAGAGCGCGTCGACCTCCGCGTGCGGGGTGCCCGCGCCGTGGTGCCAGCCCTCCGCGAGGACCGTGCCGTCGGGGGAGAGGATGACCGCGCCGACCTGCGGGTTCGCCCCGCGCGGTCCGCGGGTGGCGAGCTGGAGCGCGCGGTCCATCGCGCTGCGCTCTGCCGCGTTCACTGCCATCCGTCGTCCTCCTCTGAGGCTCCAGGGGCGAGAGGGGGTGGCGGAACGGACGCACGTATGCGCCTCGTGCTGCCTCCCTTCCGGACTAGCGAGGTCTCCCTCACATCACCGTCGGTCCCGGAATTCCACCGGATCGGCATCCCGATCTCTCGAGACGCTCGCGGACTGTCACCGCCGGTTCGGATTCTCACCGACCCCGGAGCACGTTGTTGCTCTGAGTGTACTCAACGCGTCTGGACACATTTCATTCCAAGACATGGACAGGCAGCACGGAGAAGCGGTAGCCGTCACTTCAGCAGTCGCGAGAGCCGCCGGTCGGCGAGCACCTTGCCGCCGGTCTGGCAGGTGGGGCAGTACTCGAGCGAACGATCGGCGAAGAACACGCTGCGCACCGTGTCGCCGCACACCGGGCAGGCCTCTCCGCGGCGGGCATGCACCTGCATCCCACGGCGCTTGGCGTCTTTGAGATCGGCGGGCGGCTTGCCGGAGGCTTCGGCGACCGCCTCGGTCAGCGTCTCGCGCATGGCCTCGAACAGGCGGTCGATCTCCGCATCGTCGAGCTTTCCGGCGATCGCGTACGGCGACATGCGCGCGGCATGCAGGATCTCGTCGGAGTAGGCGTTGCCGATGCCCGCGATCACCGCCTGATCGCGAAGCAGCCCCTTGATCTGCATCCGCCGATCGTCGAGCAGCGCGGCGAACGCCTCGCGGGTGAACGAGGGGTCGAGCGGATCGGGACCGAGCCGGGTGATGCCCGGTACCTCCTGCGGATCGCGCACGACGTAGACGGCGAGCGATTTCTTGGTCCCCGCTTCGGTGAGGTCGAACCCGCTGCCGTCATCGAGAGCGATGCGCAGGGCGATGGGTGACTTGCCCGGCTTGATGAGCGTCGTGGGGAGCGTCTCGTACCAGCGCAGCCACCCGGCCTTCGCCAGGTGGAACACGAGGTGCAACTCGTCGCTGCAGGTGAGTACGACGAACTTGCCGAGACGCGCGGACGTGGTGATCGTGGCACCCTGCAGCGCGGTGATCTGCGGGTCGTAGGTCTTCAGCGCGGCGATCGCTGCGACGGTCGCCTTGGTGATGGTCCGACCCACGGCGCGCTCGCCGAGGAAGGCGGTGAGTCCCTGCACTTCCGGCATCTCGGGCATGCGTTCATCCTGCCATCCGCCGTCGACACTGGGCCAGCGGCAGCTCAGACGGCGCTGAGGAGAAGACGGATGCTGGCGGCGCGCAGATGCTCGACGGCCTCCAGGTCGCCACGAAGATACGCGATCAGGGCATTGAGGAAGATTCCGTCGAACAGTGCGTACGCCGAAGACGGATCGACGACGGGAGTGCGTCCTTCGAGGGCGGAGAAGCGCTCGACGACGGCCCACACCATGTCGCTGAGGAGGGCGTCGATCGCGATGATCGTGTCGCGGAAGCCTGCATCGAACAGCGCCTGGTTGCGCAGGTCGTACCAGAGCCGGTGCATGTCGGCCTCATCGCGCAGCGTCGCGGCCATCTCGGCGCCGAATCGTTCGGCCAGCTCGGATCCGGTCTGCGACGACTCCACGATCGGGTCGTAGCGACGCGCGCATTCCGACTTGTACTGCCAGATCGCTTGACCGATCAGGTCGTCCTTGTCCTCGAAGTAATAGTGCAGGAGTCCGTGGGAGAGCTCGGTATGGGCGGCGACATCACGCAGGCCGGTGCGGGCGAAGCCGCGTTCGGCGATCGCGGTCAGCGCGGCATCGGCGAGCTCGCGCCGACGGGCGGCGAACTTGTCGGTCCCTGCCTTCTCCGCGCGCGTCACGACATCGCTCATCAGGCCTCCTCCGGTCGGGATGTGAAGCGATCATACGCCCTGTGAGCACCGGAGATCGACTGATTTGAACAGTCGTCCAAGTTTTCCTTGTCAAGTGTCCAGTTTTCTGATCTGCTGTCCCCATCGCTTTCAACGACGAAAGGAACAGATCGACATGACCACTGATCTCACGGGGACTCGGGCCCTGATCACCGGCGGCGCGAAGGGGTTGGGGTTGCGCACCGCGCAGCTGCTCGCCGAGAGGGGAGCATCCGTCGTCCTGGCCGACGTCGACGCGACTGCCGGCGCCGCCGCCGCAGCGGCACTGACCGCCGACGGGCGCAACGCGAGCTTCGTCGCCCTCGACGTCACCGACGACGCTTCCTGGAGTCGTGCGATGGAGCAGGTCCGCACGGATCTCGGCGGCCTGGACGCTCTCGTCAACAACGCCGGCATCGAGATCTCCGACCTGTTCGTCGATCTCGACCCCGCGAACCTGCGCAAGATCCTGGATGTGAACGTGCTCGGCACCGCACTCGGTGTGAAGCACGCCTTCCGTGGGATGCGGCAGGACGACGGCACGGGAACCGGCGGGGCGATCGTGAACATCGCCTCGGTCGCCGCGACGATCGCGTTCCCCGGAATCGCGGCCTACTCCGCATCGAAGTCCGCCGTCGAGCGACTGACCAAGGTCGCGGCCGCGGAATCGGGGCGGCTCGGCTACGGCGTCCGCGTCAACACGGTGTGTCCCGGGCTCGTCCCGAACGCGATGGGAGCCCAGCTCGCCGGCGACATGGAGCGCCTCGGACTGTTCCCCTCTGCGCAGGATGCGGTCACCGCGGTCGTCGGGCTCACCCCGTCGGGGCGGCTTGCGACCGAAGACGACATCGCAGCGGGCATCGCCTTCCTGCTGTCGTCGGATGCGGCATTCGTCAACGGAACGACGCTGTCGATCGACGGCGCGATGGGGATGTGAGGGGAACATCATGGGTACGGACAAGCCTGTCGTCGTCTACGGCGTGAGCGGATACACCGGCCGACTGATCTGCGAGTACCTGCGGGAGCTGGGGGTGCCGTTCGTGGCCGCCGGCCGCGACGCGGATCGAGTGCGCGAGGTCGTCGAGAAGATCCCGGGGATCGAGACGGCCGACTACGAGATCATCGGAGTGGAGAACACCGCGGCCGCGCTGGTCGAGGCCTTCGACGGTGCGAAGGTCATCTGCAACACCGCAGGGCCCTTCATCAAGTTCGGCCCCGAGGTCGTCGAGGCCGCGTTGCAGATCGGCGCCGACTATCTCGACACCACCGGGGAGCAGGATTGGGTGCTGTCGGCGCGCGACCGCTGGGGTGCGCAGTTCGCCGCGAAGAACATCCTGCTCGCGCCCGGTGTCGCGCACATGTACACGACGAGCGAGATCGCGGCCAACATCGCACTCGAGCCGGGCGGGTACGACTCGCTCGACATCCTCGTCTTCTGGAAGGGGCTGCCGACCTTCGCCTCCACCCAGACGATCTTCACGATCCTCAAAGCGGACTGGTTCTACCTGGAGCAGAATCAGCTCGTTCCCTGGGACCATCTGTCCGCGTTCGACGTGACCGTTCCCGGCTACCACGAGCAGGCAGTCGCCGTGCCGTGGGGCGGGATGTCGCATCCGATCTGGTTCCAGAACGACCCGCGGGTGTCGAGCGTCCGGGCGATCGGCGGGGTGCTCAACCGCGCGATCATGGAGAACGTCGGGCAGACGGTGCAGATGTTCGAGGAGCAGATCCGTCCGCTCGAGCCGGAAGCCCAGGAGAAGGCCCTCGCCGACATCGCGGCAGGACTCCAGGCGAGCATGCCGCCGCGCGAGAACCCACGGGTCAACCGCTCGGTCGACTCGGTGCACGCCTCTGGTCCGCTCGGTCGCTCGCACGTGGTCATCCACGGCAACAGCAACTACAAGCAGACGGGTCTCCTGCAGGCGTTCGCGGCGTTCTCACTGATGCAGCAGCGACCGCATCGGGTGGGCTTCGCCTCGGCCTGCCAGGCGTTCGGACACCGTGAGCTGCTCGGACAGCTGCGGGCATTCGGACTCGTCGCCGAACCCGTGATCACGCGGGTCTGAACCCGCCTCGATCACCCCAGAGGGGTGCCGCGTCCCCTGCGCGGCACCCCGTCCTCCATCCGTTCGCCACCCGCCGGAACACCCGGGAGTAGTCATGCACTTCGCCACGCTTCCCTCCACCCGCGCTGTCGAAGCGCCATCCGCCCCGAGCCTTCGCGACGATGCGGTCGCCCTCACCAACGCCGACCTGCTCGCCCGGGTGGAAGCCGCAGCCGGTGCGCTGTACGACCACGGCATCCGGGCCGGCAGCGTCGTCGCCCTCGCTCTGCCCAACCGCGTCGAGCTGATCGTCGCACTCTTCGCGGCGTGGCGGCTCGGCGCAGCGGTCACCCCCATCAACCCGGTGCTCGGTCCGACCGAAGCCATGTATCAGGTGGCCGACGCAGGTGCGGCTGTTGTCGTCATGGAAGAGGGAGCACCGGATCTCGGTGTGCCGAGGATGCTCGTCTCCGACCTGGCCGACGGTGGCGGCGCACCCGAACCCGCTGCTCTCGATGCAGACGACCTCGCGCTGCTCATCTACACGAGCGGAACCACCGGCAGCCCCAAGGGCGTCATGCTCACGCACGCCAACCTCGACGCGATGACCGCTTCGTTCGCGGAGTGGTTCGAGCTCGGTCCCGATGACCACAGTCTGCTGGTGCTCCCGCTCTTCCATGCGAACGGCATCGTGCTGGGCACTCTGTCGGCGCTGCGCGCCGGCGGGCAGGTCAGCATCACCGGAAGGTTCTCGCGCGACCGGTTCTTCGCCGACGTCGAACGGCTGCGTCCCACCTACTTCTCGGCGGTGCCGGCGATCTACGCGCTGCTCTCGTCGCTCCCTGAGGACGTGCGCCCGGACACCTCTTCGCTGCGATTCGCCGTGTGCGGTGCAGCGCCGATGCCCGCCGAATTGATCGAACGGTTCGAACGCCGCTTCGGGGTCACGATCGTCGAGGGCTACGGGCTCTCCGAGACGACGTGTGCGTCGACGATCAATCCGCTCCGCGGCGTGCGAAAGCCGGGGACCGTCGGCCTTCCGCTGCCAGGGCAGCAGGTCGCGGTCATCGCCGGCGACGGCCGGCAGGTGCCTGTCGGAGAGGTGGGCGAAGTCGTCATCGCAGGTCCCGTCGTCATGGCCGGCTACCTCGGCCGACCAGAGGAGACCGCGAAGACGATCGTCGACGGCTGGCTGCGCACCGGTGACCTCGGACGCTTCGATGCGGACGGCTATCTGCAGATCGTCGACCGCATCAAGGACATGATCATCCGTGGGGGTGAGAACCTCTACCCCAAAGAGATCGAGAACGCGCTCTACACGCACGACGATGTGCGCGAGGCCGCAGTGGTCGGGGCGCCCGATCCGGTGCTGGGCGAGGTGCCGGTCGCATTCGTGTCGCTGCGTCCTGGTGCGACGGTGTCCACCGAACTGCTGGCGAGCCACGTCCGCGGCATCCTTTCTGCTTTCAAGTGCCCGACGCACATCGCCGTCCTCGAGGAGCTGCCGAAGAATCCGGTCGGCAAGATCGACAAGCCCACGCTCCGCCGCGGCCTGCAGGTCGTCTCGTGAGCGTCGTCGTGGCCGGTGTCGGGATGATCCCCTTCGTCACACCTTCCCGCACCGAGACCTACGACGTGATGGGGGAGCGCGCGATCCGCGCCGCGCTGGCGGATGCCGGGATCGGCCTCGAGTCGGTCGGCGCCGTGTATGCGGGATACGTCTACGCCGATACGGCCGCAGGGCAGACCGCGGTGTACGGGGTCGGGACGACCGGGGTTCCGGTGTTCAACGTCAACAACTACTGCGCGAGCGGGTCGAGCGCGCTGTGGCTCGGAAGGCAGGCGATCCTCTCGGGCGCGGCCGACTGCGTGCTCGTGGTCGGCTTCGAGCAGATGGCGCGTGGCGCGATCGGCAGCATGTACGGCGACCGGCCGGATTCTCTCTGGCGGTTCACCGAGTCGCGACGGCTGCACCGGCCGGAGTCGGATGCTCCGCCGGCGGCACAGTTCTTCGGCGACGCGGGGACGGCCTATGCCGAGAAGTACGGCATGGACCCAGCGGTGTTCGCACAGATCACCGTGAAGTCCCGCCGGCACGCCGCCGCCAACCCCTATGCCGTGTTCCGTGATCCGGTGACGGTGGAAGAGGTGCTCGCCTCGCCGGCGGTGCACGGCCCGCTCACGCGGTTGCAGTGCTGCCCGCCCACCTGTGGCGCGGGAGCGGCGGTCCTGTGCACCGAGGACTTCGCGCGGACGCACGGCATCGACCCATCGGTTCGCATTCGAGCGCAGGCCATGACGAGCGACCGTGCAGACACGTTCGAGGGAGACGCCATGGCCCTGGTCGGAGCGTCGATCGCGCAGCGCGCCGCGGATGCCGTGTACGAGCAGTCGGGGGTCGACCCGCGCGATCTGCGGGTCGTGGAACTGCACGACTGCTTCACGACGAACGAGGTGCTCGCCTACGAGGCGCTGCGACTCACTCCCGAGGGGACGAGCGAGCGCTTCATCCTCGCGGGCGACAACACCTATGGCGGACGGGTCGTCACCAATCCGTCAGGCGGGCTGCTGTCGAAGGGGCATCCGCTGGGTGCGACAGGTCTCGCGCAGTGCGCTGAGCTGGTCTGGCAGCTGCGTGGAACGGCAGGCGAGCGTCAGGTGGAGGACGTGACGCTCGCGCTGCAGCACAACCTGGGTCTCGGCAGCGCGTGTGTCGTGACCCTGTACGAGCGGATCGGAGGCGGTCAGGGCTGAGCGCCCTGACCGCGCCCTCAGCCCTCGAGGATCGGCCAGTCGACCGGCGTGCGGTCATCCGTCGGCAGCAGCCCGGCCATCCATCCGTCGTCGCGGCCACGCGGACTCGTGAGGGCCTGGCGCTGGAGGCCCTCATAGCGGAAGCCGAGGGCACGGGCGGCGCGCGCAGAGGGGATGTTCCCCGCCACGGCCTGCCACCGGATTCGCGCGAGTCCGAGCCCTGTGAAACCCCAGTCGATCACGGCGCGGGCGGCCTCGAGAAGGTACCCCTTGCCGCGGGCGTCGGCTGTGACCCAGTAGCCCAGCTCCGCGTGCCTTCCGGTGAAGTGATCGCCGATGTTGTGAAGACCGATCATGCCGATGAGGACGCCGTCGGCGTGCAGGCCCCACACGTACTCCGAGTCGTCAGCCCACGAGCCGGTCACGAGACGCACGAACGACTCGGCATCGCCGCGCGTGTACGGGCTCGGGACAGTCGTCCACCGCGGGATCTCCGGGTCCTGGCACGCGTTCGCGATCGCATCGACATCCGCCTCGGATGGTGCGCGCAGCACGAGTCGTTCGGTGGTCAGGGTGACGGATTCCATCCCGACAGAGTAGTGAGCCCGAAGCGGAGACGACGGGCGCGGGCCGGAGTGTCCGTGGGCGCGACTAGTCTTATCCGGTGACTGTTCCGGGGATTCTGCGCGCCTTGGAAGAGGCGTCTCTGTACCGTGACGCCCTCAGCTGGGCGCACACCGACGCCGACCTCGGCCTGGTCGACGGACTCGACGCACCGGCGCTCGCCGGTCTGCTCGAGAATCGGACCGCGGCGGGACACCCGGCGGCCCTCCTCGCCGTCGTACCCACGGGTCGACGAGCCGAGAGCCTCGCGCTGGCGATGCAGGCCTATCTGCCCGACGCCGACATCCTCACCTTCCCGGCGTGGGAGACCCTTCCGCACGAGCGGCTCAGTCCGAGCCCCGACACGGTCGGTCAGCGCCTGCAGACGCTCCGTCGGATCGCGGACTGGTCGGGCGATCATCCCCTCGTCGTCATCGCCTCGGTGCGGGCAGCACTGCAGCCGATCGCGGGGAACCTGGGCGAGATCGCCCCTCTCGAACTCGCGTCGGGTAGCCGGGGCCACGAGCTCGACCGTGTCGTCGAGCAACTGGTCGAGCGGGCGTACTCCCGGGTCGACATGGTGTCGCGGCGTGGCGAGTTCGCGGTGCGCGGCGGCATCCTCGATGTCTTCCCGCCGGTCTCGGAGCACCCGTACCGCGTGGAGTTCTTCGGCGACGAGATCGATCAGATCCGTGCCTTCTCGGTCGCAGATCAGCGGTCGCTCCCCGGCGATGTCTCGGGTGTCGACCTCCCTCCGACGCGCGAACTGCTGCTCACGGCCGACGTCCGCGATCGCGCGCGTGCGCTCGTCGGCACGTTCCCGGCGATCTCCGGCATGCTCGAGAAGATGGCCGAGGGCATCCCGGTCGAGGGAATGGAATCGCTGCTGCCCGCGGTGGCCGGACCGCTCAAGTCCCTTGCCGAGTATCTGCCTGCCGGCAGCGCCACGGCCGTCGTCGACCCCGAGCGCTCGACAGCGCGCGCCATCACCCTGCGCGAGACGAACCGCGAGTTCCTCGACGCCGCCTGGAGCGCGGCCACATCCGGCGCCTCCGCTCCCATCGACCTCGGTGCCGGCGATTTCCTGACGATCGCCGAGCTGCGTGAGGTGGTGCGCGACCGCGGAGGTGTGTGGTGGCGGCTGAGTCCGTTCGGCGCGGGGCTCGGCGAGGGCGATGTCGATGCCGCGAACCTCGGCGCCGCCGTCATCCCCTCCTTCCACGGCAACGTCGACGGGGCGATCTCCTTCGTCGAGGCGAAGGTGACCGACGGCTGGCGGGTGGTGGTGATCGCGGCCGGTCACGGTCTGGTCGACCGGGCTCGCGATGTGCTCGCCGACCGCGGCCTTGCCGCACGAGTCGTCGAGACATTGACCGACGCACCGGAGGGCGGTGTCGCGACGCTGGTCACCGGATCGGTCGAGGCCGGCTTCCAGGTGGCGGAGGCGAAGCTCGCCGTCCTCACCGACAACGAGTTCTACGGCCGCACGATCGGCGGCGACCAGCGTGTCGTCAAGAAGCTCGCGTCCCGTCGCAAGAACGTCGTCGACCCGCTGCAACTCAAGCAGGGTGACTTCGTCGTGCACGCGACCCACGGCATCGGCCGCTTCGTCGAGATGACTCAGCGCGAGGTGTCCACCGGCGGCCGCAACGCCACCAAGTCGATCCGCGACTACCTCGTGCTCGAGTACGCGCCTTCCAAGCGCGGCTATCCGGGCGACAAGCTGTTCGTGCCGACCGATCAGCTCGACGCCCTCTCGAAGTACGTCGGCGGCGAGGCCCCGACGCTCTCGAAGATGGGCGGCAGCGACTGGTCGCAGGCCAAGGGCAAGGCCCGCAAGGCCGTTCGGGACATCGCCGTCGAGCTCGTGAAGCTCTACTCCGCCCGCATGAGCGCGAAGGGCCATGCTTTCGGACCGGACACCCCATGGCAGCGCGAGCTGGAGGAGGCCTTCCCGTTCGCCGAGACGCCCGATCAGCTGCAGACCATCGACGAGATCAAGGCCGACATGGAGCGGCCCATCCCGATGGACCGGCTGCTCTCCGGTGACGTCGGCTTCGGCAAGACCGAGGTCGCCGTGCGCGCGGCCTTCAAGGCGATCCAGGACGGCAAGCAGGTCGCGATGCTCGTGCCGACGACGCTGCTCGTGAAGCAGCACCTCGAGACGTTCACCGAGCGCTTCGCCGGCTTCCCGGTGAAGGTGAAGCCGCTGTCGCGCTTCCAGACCGACAAAGAGGCGCGGCTCACCCTCCAGGGGCTCCTGGAGGGATCGGTCGACATGGTGATCGGCACCCATCGCATCCTCACCGACCAGGTCATCTTCAAAGACCTCGGTCTGATGATCATCGATGAGGAGCAGCGGTTCGGCGTCGAGCACAAGGACACGCTCAAGAAGATGAAGACCAACGTCGACATCCTCGCCATGAGCGCGACGCCCATCCCGCGCACGCTCGAGATGGCGGTGACGGGCATCAGGGAGATGTCGACCCTCGCGACCCCGCCGGAGGACCGGCACCCGATCCTCTCGTTCGTCGGACCCCGCAGCGACAAGCAGATGACCGCGGCGATCCGTCGTGAGATCCTGCGCGAGGGGCAGATCTTCTTCGTCCACAACCGCGTGCAGTCGATCCAGCGCGTGGCGAGTGAGTTGGCCGAGCTCGTGCCGGAGGCCCGAATCGCCGTCGCACACGGGCAGATGGGCGAGCACCAGCTCGAGCAGGTCGTCGACGACTTCTGGGAGCGCAAGTTCGACGTGCTCGTCTCGACGACGATCATCGAGACGGGCCTCGACATCGCCAACGCGAACACGATCATCATCGACCGTGCAGACAAGTACGGCCTCAGCCAGCTGCACCAGCTGCGCGGCCGCGTCGGTCGTGGCCGCGAGCGCGCCTACGCGTACTTCCTGTACGACGAGATGAAGCCGCTCTCGGAGACCGCGGCCGACCGTCTGCAGACGATCGCGGTCAACAACGAACTGGGCTCGGGCATGCAGGTGGCCCTGAAAGACCTCGAACTGCGCGGCGCGGGAAACATGCTGGGTGCAGAGCAGGCCGGTCACATCGCCGGTGTGGGCTTCGACCTCTATCTGCGCATGATCGGCGAGGCCGTCGCGACCTTCCGCGGCGACGAGGTCGAGACCGGGCAGGAGCTGCGACTCGAGCTGCCGCTGGATGCCCGCATCCCCGAGTACTACATCGACAGCGAGCGACTGCGTCTGGAGGCATACCAGAAGCTCTCGGCGGCTTCGGCGGCGACGGCGAAGGACGACGCGATCGACCTGGTGATCGAGGAGCTCATCGACCGGTACGGCACTCCGCCCGAAGAGGTCGAGGGGCTGTTGGCGATCTCGCGTCTGCGCCGCCGTGCCGCCAGAGCAGGGCTGACGGATGTCGTGGTGATGGGCTCGAACCTGCGCATCGCGCCGGCACATCTCGAAGACTCGATCAAGGTGCGGTTGCAGCGGCTGTACCCGAAGGCGAAGCTCGTCGCCGGGGGAGAGGCGCTGGTCGTGCCGATGCCCACCATCCCCGCCGCGGTCGGCGTCGGTCTCGAGCCGTTGACCGACGCTACGCTGCTCGAGTGGGTCGGCCAGCTCTTCACCGCGATCTTCCCCGAGCCGGTGAAGGCCGAGTAGCGCGCGGCGGCAGTCGCAGGACTAGTCTGGCCGCATGTTGTACGAGCACCTCGGGGCTCGGCCCCGCGTCCATGACACCGCCGTCATCGCCCCCACCGCCGTCGTCTCCGGCGACGTGGAGATCGGCCCGGGCTGCCAGGTGCTGCACGGCGCCGTGATCACCGCCGAAGGAGGGGCGATCACCCTCGGCGAGCACGTCATCGTGATGGAGAACGCCCTCATCAGGGCGACCGCGGCCAACGCGGTGCACATCGGTGCGCACACCCTGATCGGCACGCTCTCGAGCATCGCCGGCGCGACGGTGGGCGAGGAGACGTTCCTCGCCTCGGGGTCGCGGCTCTTCAACGGCTCCCTGATCGGACCACGCTGCGAGATCCGCGTCAACGCGATCGTGCTCCGCCGCGCGGTGCTGCCGGAGGGCACCGTCGTGCCGATCGGGTGGGTAGCCGTGGGAGATCCGGCGAAGCTGTACTCCCCGGATCGCGAACAGGAGATCGCGGCGGCACAGCCCGACCTCGACTTCCCGGGGCACGTGTTCGGCGTCGACCGGGACACCCCCGATCTGATGGTGCAGCTGACCGAGCGCTACGGCACCTCGCTCGCGCGGCATGCGCACGACGTGAGCGTCGACTCGGGCCTCGACCAGACGCACCACCGGTAGCGCCACGGGTGACGATCGGCGCAGCAACCGACGCACCCATCTTCGAATCGCGTGTGCTTTTGAATTGTTAAATGCGCATTTCGTGCCAGATTCGCCGTAGCGCTGACGATTACCTCCGGTCCATACTGTTGCTCAGCGTCGGACGACCCGAAGTCCGACCCATGCGCTGTCCCCTGAGGAGTACCCATGGCCACGAAGACGAAGCCGCTCGCGCAAGGTGGAGGAACGCTCAGACGAAATCTCGGGCTGTGGGCGATCGTCGGGCTCGGGCTCGGTTACATGACGCCGACGGTCGTGTTCGACACCTTCGGCATGGTCGCCCGCGACACCGACAACGTGGTCCCTGCCGCCTACGCCGTCGCTCTGGTCGTGATGGTGTTCACCGCGATCAGTTACGGCAAGATCTCCCGTGCGATCCCGAGCGCCGGATCCGCATACACCTACGTGCGGGAGTCGATCCACCCGAACCTGGGCTTCATGGTCGGGTGGACCTCGCTGATCGACTACGTGCTGCTGCCGATGGTGAACTGCCTCATCATCCGCAGCTACCTGGAGGCGCTCTTCCCCGAGATCCCGGGCTGGATCTGGGTGGTGCTGTACTGCATCCTCGTCACGAGCGTCATCTACCTGACCATGCGTGGCACCTCGAACATGAACATGATCCTGCTGGTGTTCTCGATCGTCGTGATGGCGGTGTTCGTCGTGATGGTGGTCGCGCAGCTCATGCGCGGAGAGGGGGCAGGCACGATCGCCTCGATGACGCCGTTCTTCCACGACGGCGCGACGATGAGCGCGGTGCTGATGGGCGCGACGATCGTCTGCTTCTCGTTCATCGGATTCGACGCCGTCACGATGTACGCGGAGGAGGCGAAGGATCCGAAGATCATGCCGAAGGCCATCCTCCTCACGGTGCTGCTGGGCGGGGCGATCTTCTTGATCTCCGGGTACCTCACGCAACTGCGCTTCCCCGACTGGAACGAGTTCGCACCAGGTGGCGACATGCAGTTCGTGGAGGATTCGACCCTGCCCGTCATCGGAGAACTGGTCGGCGGGCCCGTGCTGATGGCCGTGCTGACGGCCGCGGGGTTCTGCGCGACACTCGCCTCGGGTCTCGCCTCGCACGCGTCGGTGTCGCGGATGCTGCTGGTGATGGGGCGCAACAACGTGCTTCCGCAGAAGGCGTTCGGGTACATCAACCCGCGCACCCACACTCCGACGTTCAACATCGTGCTGGTCGGTGCGATCTCGCTGTTGGCGATCCCGTTCACGCTCGAACTGATCGCGGCGTGGATCAACTTCGGCGCGCTGATCGCATTCACGTTCGTCAACATCTCGGTGATCGCATGGTTCGCGATCCGCAAGGGGCGCCGCAAGACCCCCGGCGACATCTTCAACTTCATCGTGATGCCGGGGATCGGCATGATCCTCACGGGGCTGCTCTGGGCGAACCTGCACGAGGACGCCCTGCGCGGTGGCTTGGTGTGGACGGCGATCGGGCTGATCTACCTCGCCATCATCACGAAGGGCTTCCGCAAGAAGGTCGTCGCCTTCGATGAGAACCAGGCGGTGACCGGATACAACAAGGTGGTCAAGGTGCCCGTCGACGAGAGCTAACACCGCTGCACACGACGAGAGCCGCCTCCCGGGAAGGGAGGCGGCTCTCGTGCGTCTGTTCAGGGATCAGATGACACCCTGGGCGAGCATGGCCGCTGCGACGCGCTCGAAGCCCGCGATGTTGGCGCCCGCGACGTAGTCACCGGCGACGTCGTGACGCTCTGCCGCGTCGAATGCGGCGTCGTGGATGTCGGCCATGATCTCGCGCAGCTTGTTCTCGCTGTCGCCGAAGCTCCAGCGCTGGCGGGAGGCGTTCTGGCTCATCTCGAGGGCAGACGTCGCGACACCACCGGCGTTCGCGGCCTTGCCCGGGGCGAACAGCACGCCCGCCTTCTGGAAGGCGTCGACCGCATCCGGCACGCAGGGCATGTTCGCGCCCTCCGAGACGGCACGCACACCGTTCGCGATCAGTGCCTCGGCATCGGCGAGGCTGACCTCGTTCTGCGTGGCGGAGGGCACCGCGATGTCGACCGGGACCTCCCAGACGCTGCCGCCCTCGACGAAGTGGGCGCTCGGGCGGCGGTTGGCATACTCCACGATGCGGGCGCGCTCGACCTCTTTGATCTGACGCAGCAGGTCGACGTCGATGCCGGCGTCGTCGACGACGTAGCCGGAGGAGTCGGATGCCGTCACCGCGGTCGCGCCGAGCTGGGTGGCCTTCTGGATCGCGTAGATCGCGACGTTGCCGGAGCCCGAGATGCCGACGCGCTTGCCCGCGAGGGAGTCGCTGTGCACGGCGAGCATCTCCTGCGCGAAGAACACCGCGCCGTAACCGGTGGCCTCGGTGCGCACCTCGGCGCCGCCCCAGCCCGTGCCCTTGCCGGTGAACATGCCGGACTCGTGACGGTTGGTGACCTTGCGGTACTGGCCGAACAGGTAGCCGATCTCGCGGCCGCCGACGCCGATGTCGCCCGCGGGAACGTCGGTGTGCTCGCCGAGGTGGCGGTACAGCTCGTTCATGAACGACTGGCAGAAGCGCATGACCTCGGCGTCGGACTTGCCGTGCGGGTCGAAGTCGGAGCCGCCCTTGCCGCCGCCGATGCCCTGACCGGTGAGCGCGTTCTTGAAGATCTGCTCGAAGCCGAGGAACTTGATGATGGAGAGGTTCACCGAGGGGTGGAAGCGCAGCCCGCCCTTGTACGGACCGAGCACCGAGGAGAACTGGATGCGGTAGCCGCGGTTGACCTGGAGCTTGCCCGAGTCGTCGATCCACGGCACGCGGAACAGGATCTGGCGCTCGGGCTCGACGAGCCGCTCGAGGATGCCACCGTCGACATACTCCGGGTGCTTCTCCAGGACAGGCGCGATCGAGTGCAGAACCTCGTGGACGGCCTGGTGGAACTCCGGCTCGTAGGGGCTGCGAGAGAGCACCGTGTCGAAGACGGGCTGCACCGAGGCTGCGAGCGGATGGAAATCGGCGGGAGTCTTAGCGGTCACGCGGAAGGAGCTTTCTGGTGGGGGATGGTGTTGCAGGCGATCGTGTCGCGTGAGGCTGTGCCGGATCCGGCAGAGATTTCACTCTAGTGGGCACCGAAAGGGTCGATTCCCGCTCGGTCGGGCGCGGGCGGTCACCCGGTGTTCTGAAGACCTGCGGCCACGCCGCTGACCGAGAGCAGCAGCAGTCGCTGCTGTTCCGCATCGGCGCCCGAGCCCGTCGCGCCGCCTTCGGCCGACCGCAGCGCCCGGAGAGCGCGGAGCTGCAGCAGCGAGAGAGCGTCGACATACGGGCTGCGCAACTGCACGGCGCGCTGCAGGACGGGCTTGTTCTCGAGGAGGCGCTCGCCGCCGGTGAGCCGGATCACCCAGCGTCGCGTGCTCGCGAGTTCGTCGAGCACGAGCTGCGCCAGGTCGTCGCGGTCGCCGAGCGCCAGGTACTGGCGGGCGATGCGCTCATCGGTCTTGGCGAGGCTCATCGCGACGTTGTCGATCATGGTGCGAAGAAGCGGCCACTCCTGGTACGCCTCGACGAGCAGCTCTTCGTCGCCCACAGCATCCAGGGCGGTGCCGAGACCGAACCAGCCGGCGAGGTTGATGCGGGCCTGTGTCCACGCGAACACCCACGGGATCGCCCGCAGGTCTTCCAGCGACTCGACCGACAGCCCACGACGGGCGGGGCGGGAACCGAGCGCGAGCAGCCCGATCTCCTCCATCGGCGTCACGGTGGCGAACCAGGGAGCGAAGCCCTCCGCCTTCACGAGCGAGAAGAACCGTTCGCGGGACGCGGCATCCATGATGGATGCGACCTCGGCGTAGCGGGCGGCTGCACGACTCGTGCGCTCCTCCTCGGTGGGGGAGGATGCGAGCAGCGTCGCCGCGGCGACCTGATCGATGTGCCGCATCGCGATCGCCGGCTCGCCGTAGCGGGCGAAGATGACCTCGCCCTGCTCGGTGAGCTTGAACCGGCCGTCGACCGAGTGCGGCGGCTGCGCGAGGATCGCAGAGTTTGCGGGGCCGCCGCCGCGTCCGAGTGCGCCGCCACGACCGTGGAAGAGCGTCAGCTCGATGTCGGACTCCTTGGCCCACCGTGCGATCTTCTCCTGCGCCTCGTACAGCGCGAGGTTCGCGGCCACCGGGCCGACATCCTTCGACGAGTCGGAGTAGCCGAGCATGACCTCGAGCCGGTTGCCGGTCGCGGCCATGCGGGCCCGATACTCCGGGAAGGTCACCGCCTCGGCGAGGATCTCGGGTGCCGCCTGGAGGTCGGCGAACGTCTCGAACAGGGGGACGACGTCGAGCACCGGTGCGTCGTCCCCGAGCGCGTGCCTCGCGAGACGGTGCACGTTCGCGAGGTCGGAAGCGGCCTGGGTGAACGACACCACGTAGCGGCCGGCGGCCTGAAGTCCACGGTCACGCTGGATGTCGGCGATGACACGGAAGAGCTCGAGCACCTCTTCGGTCTGCGCGCTGATCGCCGCACCGCTCTCCAGCTCGGCGAGGGCCTTCGCGTGCACCTGGGAGTGCTGGCGCACCTCGAGTTCGGTGAGGTGGAAGCCGTAGGTCTCGACCTGCCAGATCAGGTGCTGCACGCCGCCGAACGCATGCCGCTTCGCTCCGGCGTCCGCGAGCGACGACTGCACTGCGCGGAGATCGGCGAGCAGCTCCTCGGGACGTGAATAGGCCTGTGCGCCGTCATCACCGTGGCGCGTGGCGGCGACGCGACGCGCCAGCACCAGCAGCACGCGACGGTGCGGCTCATCGGGCGAGCGGGTGGCGAGCTCGGCGGCAAGCTCCGGCTCCGCCGCGACGAACCGCTCCCAGAGGGCTGTGACCTCGACGCTCGGCGGAGTGTCGTCGGAGGCGAGCGTGAGGGTCCGGCCGATGCGCTCCAGGGCGCGTTCGAGGCCGCGCAGCACGTGGTCGGCCGCGATCTGCGACGCCTCGCGGGTGACCGATGCCGTGACGAACGGGTTGCCGTCGCGGTCGCCGCCCACCCAGGAGCCGATCCGCACGAAGGCGGGAACCATCGGGGCGCTCGATCCGGAGTCCTCGCCGCGGAGCGCGTCGTCGATGCGGCGGTACACGTGCGGCACCGTGGTGAAGAGCGTCTCGTCGAACACACCCATCACGGTGCGGACCTCGTCGGTCGGAGACGGCTTCTGCGACCGCAGCGGCGCCGTGCGCCAGAGCGTGTCGATCTCCTCCAGCATCCGCCGGCGGGCGCGGTGCTCCTCCGAGCCGCCCTCGCTCGCCGCATCGTGCTGTGTGAGCAGTTCGGAAAGACGACGGATGCTCGACGACACCGCGCGGCGGCGGGCCTCGGTCGGGTGCGCGGTGAAGACCGGGTGGAAGCGGAGGCCCTCCAAACGGCGGCGGGCCTCGTCGTCGCCGACCTCGGTGCGCAGCCGCGCGTACGCGGTCGCGACGGTGTCGGCGGCATCCTCGCGGCCCGGCTGCCCCGCACGCTCGCGCAGCACGCGCACGCGCTGGTGCTCCTCGGCGAGGTTCACGAGGTGGAAGTAGCAGGTGAACGCGCGTGCGACCTCGTCGGCGCGAGCGACGGTGAACGACTCGGCGATGGCCGCTGCGCGCTCGAAAGCGTCGGGGGTCTCCTGGTCATACGCCTGGATCGTCGCGAGCCGCAGTCGCTCGACGTCTTCGAAGAGTCCGTCGCCGCCGGCTTCGCGCAGGACCTGGCCGAGCAGATGGCCGAGCATGCGGACGTCGGTGCGCATGGCATCGGGGATGCCCTGGCCTGCTTCGAAGCGGCCGATCACGCGGATGGCCTCGGTGTTCGTGGGCTCGGAGAAGGAGTGTGCGGGGGTCACCCTTCGAGAGTATCCCTCGTGGAAGGGGTGTCCTGCACGCATGACAGACGCTTCGCCGACGAGCAGGAGACGGGGGAGGCGCGGAGAAACGCGGCGACCTACGATGGGGGGAATGCGCATCTCAGCGAACCCCCTCCGCGGGCAGCAGTTCCCCGCAGTCCTCCTCCTCATCGCAGCGGGGCTCGGACTGCTCTTCGCGAACCTGCCGACGCACGACGCGCTCGCCGCGTTCCTCGATTTCCACATCGCGGTGCCTGGAACCGACCTCGATCTGTCGATCGCGCACTGGGTGTCCGACGGGCTTCTCGCCGTCTTCTTCCTCGTCGTGGCCATCGAGCTGCGCCATGAGCTGACCCACGGCGAGCTCGATTCTCCGCGCAAGGCCATGCAGCCCGCGATCGCGGCGGCCGGAGGAGTGCTCGTCCCGATCGCCGTGTATCTGTTGATCGCCGGAGGTGACAGCTCCACAGCCTCGGGGTGGCCGATCCCGACGGCGACCGACATCGCGTTCGCCCTCGGTGTGCTCGCGATGTTCGGAAAGGGCCTCCCGTCCCGCGTGCGGGTGTTCCTGCTCGCGCTCGCGATCCTCGACGACATCATCGGCATCATCTTCATCGCTGTTCTCTTCGCCGACGATGTGCAGTGGGTGCAGTTCGCCCTCGCGATCGTCGGCGTGGCCGTGTTCTGGGCGCTCAGCCGGCTCCTGCATGCGAGGGGGCACCCGCTGATCGCAGTGGCGATGGTCGTGGTGGGTGCCGTCACTTGGGGTCTGGTCGCCTCCTCCGGCATCCACGCCACGATCGCCGGCGTGCTGCTGGGACTCGTGATGTCGCCCGTTCCGGCTGGGCGCACCAGGCACGCGCTGGAACCGACCGTGAACGGCGTGATCCTCCCGGTCTTCGCGTTCGTCGCGGCGTTCGTGGTGATCCCCGCTGTGTCGATCACGCAGCTGTCGCCGGCGTTCTGGGCGATCGTCGTCGCGCTGCCGGTCGGAAAGATCATCGGCATCTCGCTGTTCGGCTGGCTCGCGATGCGCATCCGCCCGAAGGGGACGGAACCCGCCCTGCCGTTCGCCGACATCCTCGCGGCCGGTGCGCTCGGCGGCATCGGCTTCACGGTCTCGTTGCTGCTGGCCAACCTCGCCTTCGCGAGCGACGGCGGCATCCGGGATCAGGCGATCCTCGGTGTGCTCGTGGGCTCTCTGATCGCGCTCGTCGTCTCCGCGTTCTTCGTGTCGCTCCGTGCGCGCTGGTACCGTCGGGTCGCATCCGCGTCGTCGTGAGCGGTCCGTCCGGTTCCCCGCCCATCCAAGGAGGAAGCGTGAGCTCTCAGCCCGAGCCCGGCACGTCGGCGGACGATCCGCTCCGCATCGCCGCCGACACCATGCACGCGGTCAGAGAACGCTGCGTGTGGTCGCAGCAGATCACGCATCGCGACCTCGTTCCCTACCTGATCGAGGAGTCGCACGAGGTGATCGACGCCGTCGAGACCGGCACTCGTGACGACCTGCGAGAAGAGCTGGGCGACCTGCTGTGGCAGGTGCTGTTCCACTCGGCGATCGCGGCGCAGGACCCCGACGATCCGTTCGACATCGACGATGTGGCTCTGACGCTCACCGAGAAGATGGTGCGCCGGCATCCGCATGTGTTCGCGGGCGAGGTGGCCGAGACACCCGAGCAGGTGCTCGTGCACTGGAACGCCGCGAAGGCCGCGGAGAAGCGCACCCGTCGCAGCGTGCTCGACGGCGTGCCGCGGGGGATGCCCGCGCTCGCGCTCGCGCAGAAGGTCGCGGGCCGTGCTGCAGGGGCCGGGGTGACGGTCGAACCGGCGCCCGCTCCTGCGTCGGAAGCAGAACTCGGCGACGCGCTCCTCGCGCTCGTGGCGACCGCGCGTGCCGAGGGCTGGGACGCCGAACGGGCGTTGCGTGAGCGGCTGCGCGTTCTGGAAGACGACGTTCGGGCTGCCGAAGCCGCATCCTGACGCCCGGCACGACGGCGCCGGCAGACCTGGGAAGATGGAACCGTGGCTACCGTGAACCCGCCGCGCGGCATGCGCGACATCCTCCCCGCCGACAAGGCCCACCGTGAGCGTGTGCTCTCCGTCATCCGCGACCGCTATCGCGCGCATGGATTCGACGAGATCGAGACACCGGTCGTCGAGGAGTACGACCGCCTGCATGCCGGCATCGGTGGCGACAACGAGAAGCTGTCGTACAACATCCTGCGCCGTGGCCTCGACGCCGACGCCATCCGCGCTGCCGCCGAAGACCCGGCTGCGCTCTCGGACCTCGGTCTGCGCTACGACCTGACCGTGCCGCTCGCGCGCTTCTACGCGAGCAACCGCGGCCAGCTCCCCACCGTCTTCCGCTCGATCCAGATCGGTCCGGTCTGGCGTGCCGAGCGCCCGCAGAAGGGCCGCTACCGCCAGTTCGTGCAGTGCGACATCGACATCATGGGCGACGACTCGTCACGCGCCGAGGCCGAGCTGATGGTCGCCTCGCTCGATGCGGTCGACGCGCTGGGCCTCGAGGGCGCGACCGTGCGCATCAACGACCGCCGCGTGCTGGATTGGATGCTCGACAGCTTCGGGTTCACCACCGAGGAGCGCCCCGGTGTGCTCATCACGATCGACAAGCTCGACAAGATCGGGCCAGAGGGCGTGGCGACCGAGCTGCGTGAGCGCAGTGCTTCCGCTGCGGCCGCCGACGCATTCGAGGCCTTCCTGCGTCGCCCGCAGACCATGGAGTACAACCCGTACGGTGAGCGGCAGATCCGCAAGGCGCTGCCCGACGGCGCTCCCGCTGAGCTCATCGAGCACCTGGTCGGCATCGGCGAGGCCGTGGCCGCAGGGCGAGGTCAGTCCGACATCCCGCTGGTCTTCGACCCGTTCCTCGTGCGCGGCATGGGCTACTACACCGGCACGATCTTCGAGCTCGCGCACCCCTCCGTCGGCTACTCGCTCGGGGGCGGCGGACGCTACGACGGCATGATCGGCCGGTTCCTCGGGCAGCAGGTTCCTGCCGTGGGCTTCTCGCTCGGGTTCGAGCGCCTGGTCGACCTGATCGCGGATGAGGCCGATGCCGGGGCACAGGCGGTCGTGCTCATCCACGATGCCGATGTTCCGGTGCACCAGCTGGTCCAGCACAAGGCGGCGCTCATCGCGGGCGGCGCCAGGGTGCGGCTCGAGAGACGCACCAAGAACGTCAAGGCGCTGCTCGAGCGTTCGGCCGCCGACGGCTACACGGCATTCGCGACCGTCTCGGCCGATACCGGCGAACTGGAGCTCAAGCCGCTGAGCTGAGCTGAGCTGAGCTGAGCGGAGCGGCCGCGGCTCGTTCACGCCGCGTTCACGGTGACGGGGTGGAATCGGGGCGTGAGTCGCATCCGCATCCCGGTCCTCGTGGGGGTGGCGCTCGTCGCCTTCCTCGGTGGCGTCCGTCTCGTGCTCGTGAAGCAGGCCGCGCTCGCGCGACGCCGGATCGGGAAGCCGCTGGGGGAGGAGTCCCTCGACGCGGATCGCCTCTGGCGGCGAGCTCTCGACGGCGAGCCGCTCGAACTGCTTCTGCTCGGTGATTCGATCGCCGCAGGCCTCGGGGCCGAGCGCCGCAAGGAGACGCTCGGCGGTCGTCTGGCGAAGGCGACAGGACGCCGGATGCATCGGCCGGTGCGGCTGCGCACGGCGGCCGTGGTCGGAGCGGAGTCACCCGATCTGCCGAGCCAGCTCGACGCCCTGCCTGCGGAGTATCAGCCGCACGCGGCGGTGATCATCGTCGGAGGAAACGATGTGACGCACCGGCTGCCCGTGGCACTGTCCGCTCAGCATCTGCACGAGACGATCCGCAGGCTCCGGGAGAGGGGCGCTGAAGTCGTCGTGGGTACCTGCCCCGACCTCGGCGCGCTGCGCGCAGTGCCGCAGCCGCTTCGTCGGATCGCGTCCAGCCTGTCCCGCCGTCTCGCCGAGATCCAGGACGAGACAGCGCGACAGGCGGGCGCCGAGCCGGTCGACCTGCGTCGTGCGGTGGGGCCGATGTTCTTCGACGAGCCGGAGGCGATGTTCAGTCTCGACCGCTTCCACCCGAGTGCGCTGGGCTATCGCCGCACGGCCGAGGCACTGTTGCCGGCGGTGTGCCGTGCGGCGGAGAGATCGCTCAGCTCGCGCCGTCGGCAGGTGCAGCGCTGAACGACGCCGCCCATTCCGCGACCCGACGGCTGCTCTCCTCGTCGGAGATGTCCTCGACACGCGTCATGACCGACCAGCGCACCCCGAACGGATCGCGGATGCTGGCGAAGCGGTCGCCCGAGACGAAGGGCGCGGGGGCTTCGCGCACGGTGGCGCCCGCAGCGACGGCCTTCTCGACGACCGCATCGACGTCGGAGACGTACAGGCCCATCGAGTAGCAGTCGTCGTCGCCTGCGGGGGAGGGCACGAGGTGGTACTCGGGGTTCGGCTCTCCGAGCTGGAGCAGGCCGAGCCCGAAGTCGAGGTCGGCGTGTGCGACCACTCCGCCGAACTCGGTCACGTCGATGACCCGGGCGCCGAAGACGTCGCGGTAGAACTCGATCGCCTGCTTCGCGTCGGGGATCGCCAGGAAGGGGGTGAGCGAGGTGGCGCTGTTCGGGCGGCCGTTCGTCGTGTACGTCCCGTTCGCACCGGTCGTCGGGGCGTCTGTCGTGCTGTCGTCGTTGCTCATGCCGCCACGCTAGGCCGGGTGGGATGGCCGTCGCTTGAAGATCCGCGACAACCACGCGATGTCGGAGCCGGAGCCTACGCTGGGCGCATGGTGAACCCGACCCGTGGCGTGCTGTATCCCGCACGCCTGCCGCAGTTCCACCGACTGCCGGCGCCGTGGGCGGTCACCGAGCTGGTCGCGTGGTTCTGGATCCCGGAGTGGGAGATCGAGCCGGGGCGCTCATCACGCCAGGAGATCGTCGCGTACCCGGCGCTCAACCTCGTCGTCGATGGAGATGCCGTGACGCTGTCGGGCGCGACGACGAGGATGTCTCACCGCGACCTGCGAGGGAGCGGATGGGCGGTCGGGGCGCTGCTGCGTCCGGCTGCTGTCGCTGCCCTGATCGACGACCCCGCCTCGCTGGTCGACGGCGAGCGGGTGCTCGACGACGGCATCACCGAGCTCCGTGATGCCGTCGCCTCGGCGATGGGCTCGGGTGAGCGGCACCGAGAGCGGGCGGTCGCTGCCTTCTCCGGCTGGCTCGAGAAGCGCGTGGGACGGGCCCGGGAGTCCGCCCTCCAGGCCAACGCTGTCATGGACGTTCTGATGGGTGGCGGCGCGGCGCTCACCTCCGAAGAGGCCGCCACGCGGCTGGCCGTCTCGGTGCGCACTCTGCAGCGGATGACGCACCGCCACGTCGGGCTGTCGCCGGCAGCGATGATCCGGAGGAGGCGGCTGCAAGAGGCGGCGCAGCGGGTGCGTGAGGAGCCGGAGGCCGACCTGGCCTCGATCGCCGCCGAACTCGGCTACGCGGATCATGCCCACCTCACGCGCGACTTCCAGGCTGTCCTCGGCATCGCACCGCGCACGTACCGCTCCGAGGTGAGCGGCTGAGCCAGACCCGCGCGTGCGCCAGACCCGGGCGAGCGTCAACCCGCGCGAGCGTCAACCCGCGCGAGCGTCAGACCCGCGTGAACCGCAGCCGCAGCATCCGGTATCCGATGCCGATCAGCACCACGGCGGTGCCGACCAGCGAGGCGAGCACGGGCAGGGTGTTCACCAGCACCAGGCATCCCACGGCTCCGAGCACCTGCAGCGCCCGCGGGTAGCGGCGGGCGGGCCCCGTCTGACGGAAGGCGGCCGCGTTTGCGATGAGGTAGTAGAGCAACACGCCGAAGGATGAGAAGCCGATGGCGTCGCGCAGGTCGGCGAGGAGCACGATGGCGATGACGATCAGCGCGATCGCGATCTCGGCACGCTGCGGCACCTGGTGGCGACGGTCGATCTGCGCGAGGAATCGGGGCACGTCACCCTCGCGAGCCATGGCCAGGGTCGTGCGGCCGATTCCCGTCAGCAGCGCCAGCAGAGCGCCGAGCGAAGCCGCAGCCGCGGCCACGCGGAGGATCGGAGCCCACGCCGATGCGCCGGCGGCCGTGAGCAGGTCGACCAGCGGAGCCGTCGAACCGATCACGTCGGCGCCGAGCACCAGCACGACGGCGAGCCCCACCAGCGTGTACACGACCACCGCGCCGCCCAGGGCGATGACGATGGCGCGCGGAATGGTGCGCGCCGGGTCGACGACCTCTTCGCCCATCGTCGCGATGCGTGCGTAGCCGGCGAACGCGAAGAACAGCAGCCCTGCGCCCTGGAGCACTCCGTAGGCCGTTGCATCCGGCAAGGGGGTCGGCGTGGCCGTCGGGGCTGCGCCCAGTCCGAAGCCGACCGCGATCGCGAGTCCGAGCAGCGAGCACACCACCAGGATGCGGGTGACCAGGGCGGTGCGGGTCACGCCGAAGCAGTTCACGACGGCGAGAAGCACGACCGCCGAGACGGCGACGGGCAGCTGCCAGCCGGCCGGTGCTGCATACGCGGCGAAGGTCATCGCCATCGCGGCGCAGCTCGCGATCTTGCCGATCACGAAACTCCATCCCGCGATGAAGCCCCACCAGGGGCCGATCTCCGCGCGGGCGTAGGCGTACGTGCCACCGGCGACGGGGTGTGCGGCGGCGAGCTGCGCCGAGGAGGTGGCGTTGCAGTACGCGACGACGGCGGCGATCGCGAGGGCGATGAGGATGCCGCTCCCTGCGACGCCGATCGCGGGAGCCCACACCGCGAACACACCGGCGCCGACCATCGAGCCGAGGCCGATGGCGACCGCGTCTGCGAGTGTCAGTCGACGGGCGAGGGGCATCCCGTCATCGTGGCATGCGACGGTGAACGGCGGGTGACCCGGCCCTCTCCCGCGCGGGCACGGACACCTGCGCGGGGAGTGTGAGGGTGGCAGGCCGCGAGCCTCCGAGGTGCACGATCTGGTCGCTGGGGATCAGGCGCGAGTGGTCGCGCACCGGATCGTCGGTCCCGGAATTGCGCAGATGAAGAGGATGCGCGCCGGACGAGACCTGCACACGCAGCCGCGACCCGGCGGCGAAGCGGTGGGCCAGAGGGGCGAGTTCGAGCCGGATCCGGCCGGCCGCGTCGGTTATCGCCCCGTCGGGAGAGAGCCGTCGGTACCCGTCGCTGAGCGCCCGGGAGACGCCCCGGGCATCCACTTCGCAGAGACGCACGAACAGGTCGGCGCGGGGGTTCGACGACCCGAACGAGAGTGCGATCTCGGGCGCCCCGATCACGACGAGATCTTCCGGGAGCGGATCTCCGGTGAAGACGAGCACGTCGTTCCGGCGTTCACGGGCGCTTTGCTTGCGTCGCCCCGCGGAGAACGGATTGAGGGTGCGACCACCGGCATCCGGGGTCGGATCCGCCGGATCGTAGCGATACGTGAGATCGGCCGCGGGGGTCTCGGTGCCGGTCGGGTCCAATCGCCCGTCTGCGGTGAGTTCCAGGGTCATCGTCGTGTGTGGCGGAGGCCAGCTCGCCAGCTCGCGCCAGCCACTGCCGCCGGTCACGTCGATCCGCGCGCCGTCCGTCGGCGCGTCACCGGTGAACGACCTGAGTGCCTCGCGGACGCCGATCACCGTGATCTCCGGGGCACCGTGCACCCAGTCGCCGATGATGAGGCGCACCGGACGGCCGGCGTCGTGGAGGGCGGCGTAGTCCGTGAGCTGACCGACCAGGAACAGGTCCTGCCATCCCGCGACCAGGGTGACGGGCGGGATGGTGTCGACGTCCTGTGCGAAGTGCATGGGCTCCCACCAGGGGTCGCCCTTGTCGCTGTGCTCGACCCAGTCGCGGAAGAACTGCGGGTCGGCGCCGCGTGCCACACGCACAGCATCCGCGGGCGGAACCGCGAGCGCGCCCCGACGGAACCCGCCGCGGGCGCGCAGCAGCGCCCACGCCTTCGACGGCAGCGACCGCTCTTGAATGTCGAGCGCGTAGGCCCACGTGAGCGGGGTGTCGATCGAGAATCCGCCGCCCGGGTAGAGGATCGCGTCGTCGAAGTTTCGCGCGGAGATCGCGATGCCCATGGCATCGGGGCGCTCGTCGCCGTCGCAGTAGGCCCATTGGGTCACGCCGAAGTAGCTTCCGCCCCAGGAGTGGACGCGCCCCGTCGCCCACGACTGCGCGCGCAGCCACCGCATCGTCGCCTGTCCGTCGGCGACCTCGTCGTGCAATGGGTCGAATGCGCCGGACGACCCGAACGTGCCGCGGCAGCTCTGCACCACCACGTGGTGCCCGCGTTCGGCGAGGAACAGCGCTACTCCGGCGATCCCGTCACGTCCGTACGGGGTCCGGATCAGCACGGTGTGCCCGCCGGATCCCTCCGCATGCCAGTGGTCGGTGAGGAGGGTGGCGCCGTCGTCTGCTGCGACCCGGATGTCGGCCGTGCGCGTGACGTTCCGGTGCGTCCGCCGCGGCATGTCGGCGGCTCGGGTCAGGCGCCGGTACTCGCGGCGGGCTGCGCCTGAGAGGCGGGGAGCATCGGTCATCGCACGCCCTTCACTCTGGTGACCGCGAATGCGGCGATCACGGCCATCACGACCGCGCCGATGTAGAGGGCCGCGAAGTTCTCACCTGTCGGCGAGCCTATGCGGGTGGCGAAGAATCCGAAAACGGGCACGAGGATGCCCGGCAGCAGATAGGCGAGTGCCACGATACCGAGGTCCTTGCCGGCATCGTCGACGGAGGGGAGGCACTCTGTCATCAGAGCGACGTCGGCGGCGATGTAGGCGCCTTGCCCGGCTCCGACGATCGCGATCCCGACGAGGAAGAACGCGATGTCGCCGAACGAGATCGCCAGCACCAGGCCTCCCGCGCTCGCGAGCGCGCCGATGATGACGCTCGGCTTGCGACGGCCCGTGCGATCGGAGATCACCCCGAACACGAACGCCATCACCAGGTTCATCAGGGTGAAGGCCGCCGTCGCCTGGGTCTGCACCGCGGCGATCTCGGTCGGGTCGTCGATGTCGAAACGGCCCGAGATGGTCAGGTAGAGGTAGCTCGTGACCGACACGATCGACGCGGTCATGAAGAACCGGCATACCCACGCCCAGGCGAAGTCGGGGTAGCGGCGCGGGCTCAGCCAGAACGTGGCCAGGACGCCGCTCCAGTCCATCGGCGCCGCGGGTTCCCGACGTCGGATGTCCTTCAGCGTGAAGAAGAGAGTGATCGCCAGGAGCACGGAGAGCCCGCCCGGGATCAGGAACATGCCGACCTGGCCGGTCGGGGCGACGATGCCGGCGAGGGAGACGCCGCCGAGGATCCCGATCGCGGTGGCGGCACCCGTGACGGCCGACATGATGGCGCGGATGCTGCGGCGGATCTGGTCGGCGAACAGAGTGTGGACGGTCATCGACACCGCGCCCCAGCCCACGAGGACCAGGATCGTGCCGACGCCCAGCACGAGGAGGGAAGGGGCAGTGGCCTGCACCCCGTATCCGGCCAGGGCGATCAGCGAGCCGGAGAGGATCCAGGGGCGGCGGATGCCGAGCTTCGACATCGAGCGGTCGCTGAGCCGGCCGAAGATCGGCGTCGTGATGAGGATGGCCGCGCCGCCGAGCGTGAGGATGATGCTCAGGTTGCCTGTCGCCTGATCGGGATCCCACTCCTTGAGGAGCTGGGGGATCGCCACACTGGCGACGCCCTGGGCGATGCCGGATCCGAGCCAGGCGAGCACGAAGGCGATCCAGAACCAGCGGGTCTGGCGCTGGCCGGGGATCGCGTCGGCGGTGAGCGGGGGAGCGGGGTCGGCGGGGAAAACAGGATCGACTGCGTGGGTGGACATCATCGTCTCCGGGTCTCGGTCGGGGTTCGGGCTGGTCACGGGTGCGCGCCGGCGGTCGTCACCGGATCGGCATTCGGGTGGCTGGTCGTGCGGTAGGCGTCGGCGAGCTCCGAGACGAAGACGTCACGCCATTCCCGTGCGCCCTGCCAACGGCCGGTGAGTCCGGGAGAGGCGTGATCGTGGCCGGGGCCGATGCACAGCACGACGGGGACTCCCGCCGCACGCAACGCATCGGCATAAGCGGTGGCGCCGTCCCGGAGCGGATCGAACTCGGCGGCGAGGATCAGTGCGGGAGCGAGTCCTCGGTGATCCGGCGCGTCCAGCGGAGAGGCGTCCGCGAGGGGAGCTCCGGCGCGATAGACCTCGGCGAGGTGCTCGACACCCTCCCTCTCCGCGGCGCCGAGGTACCGGTGCATCGATGAGCCGACGATGCGCAGCGCGGCAGGGAGCACTTCGAGCGCCTGGTGGTGCAGAGACGTTCCGGAGTCGCGTTCGCGCAGGGCGACGGAGGCCGCGATCGTCGCCCCCGCGGAGTTGCCGCCGATGCCCAGCCGATCTGCGTCGATGGCGAGTTCGTCGGCACGCTCGCGCAGATCCTCCAATGCCGCGACGGCGTCGTCGACCGGAGCGGGGAACGGATGCTCGGGCGCCAGCCGGTACTCCAGCGACACGATCTGCACGCCGGAGCGCAGCGCGCGATCTGCGCAGAGACGGTCGTTGAGGAGCTCGTCGATCGTGCCGCCGGTCCAACCCCCTCCGTGCAGCCACAGCATCGTCGGCAGTGCGCCGGTCGCAGACTCGGGTCGATATCGACGCGCACGCAGCGGACCCGCGCCGCCGGCGAGCATGAGGTCGTCGATCTCCACGCCTGCGGGAGCCGGTGCGGTGAACTCGACGGCCAGGAGGTCGCTCAATTCCCGTTGCGCGCGGCGGCGCACTCCCAGGTCGGGGGAGTCGAGGTCGGGAAGTTTTGCGGAGAGCTCACGGATGCGCTCGATCCACTCCAGAATCTGCGGACTCAACGGCGGCAGACCCTGTTGCAGCCCGCTCATGCCCCAGCTCCTTCGTGAAGCGTGCGCAGCTCGGAGACGACGAGGCGATGTGCGGTATCGGCCGCTGGCACGTATCCGGTCGAACCGAGCGATCCGTGTGTCTGTCCGATGAAGCGCATCGCCGTCACCGGCACCCCCGCGGCGGAGAGCGCCCGTGCGTAGGCTTCTCCGTCGCCGCGCAGGGGGTCGAGCTCGGAGGTGAGGATCACCGCGGGCGGAAGCCCTTCGTGGGTCACGGCCAGCAACGGTGAGGCATACGGTCCGCGCGCCGCCGCGGAGTCAGCCCCGACGTACTGCCGCACCAGGTTGCGGCCGACCGCGCGCACGATGACTCCTGGCATCCGGGCATCGATCCCGCTCATGTCGGCGTGTCCCATCGTCAAGTCCAGTGCGGGGTTCTCCAGCAGTTGCAGGGCGATCAGGTGTGCAGAGCGATCGCGGTTCATGAGTGTCACGGCGGCGGCGAGGTCACCTCCTGACGAGGCTCCCCCCACGGCCATCCGATCGCGCGAAGCCCCCAGCTCTTCGGCGTGGGCGTGCGCCCATTCGAACGCCGACCAGCACTGCTCCGGCTGGGTGGGGAAGCGCTCCTCCGGCGCGTGGGCGTAGTCGGCCGCGACGATGATGATTCCCGCGTCCCGTGCTCTGGCTCGGAACCGGGCGTCCCACGAGACCCAGTCGATCCCGGCGATCGTGAATCCACCGCCGTAGAAGTACACCAGCACGGGGAGACCCGACCCTGGTGGCGTGCGCTCCTCGCTGGGCCAGTACACGCGGACGCGCACGTCGGGGTGCCCGTCGACCGCAACGATGTGCTCCTCGGTGGCAGTGGGGAGCGGAGTGATCCCGAGCGCGGCACTCACCGCGTCGTCGTTCTCAGCCGCGACCCGGCGGCGCCCTGCGGGGTCTGCGGGTTCCGTGGCGAGCAACGGTGCGACCCGCTCCTCCCACGCTGCGACCGCGTTGTCGAGCGCCGGGCGCCGGAATCGGGACCGTGGTGTCGGCATCGGGCATCTCCTTCGATGGGTTACGCACCGGTGAATTCCCACAGTGCGAGTTCCGCCCTAGTCTGGACAATCGAAGAACTTCGATGAAGAAGGAAGTCCGATCATGCGTGCACGACCGGGACGGGTCACCATCTACGACGTCGCGGAGCGCGCCGAAGTGAGCATCTCCACCGTTTCACTGGCGGTCAGCGCTCCGCACCGGGTGCGCCCCGAGACCCGCGAACGCATCGTCGCCGCGGCCACCGCGCTCGGGTATCGCATGACACAGGGGCGGCGCGTGGGGGCCGCGCGCATCGCGGTCGCCGCACCGTTCACGACCTACCCGTCGTATCTGCGCCGCCTGTCCGGCATGCTCCGTCGAACGAGGGACGCGGCGGTCGATATCATCCCCTACGACCTCGATTCCGCGGCCGCGGCGGATGAGCCGCTGCTCGATGTGCTGCCCACTCGCACGGATGCCACCGGCCTCGTGGTGATGGGGGTTCCGCTCGGCGGTGCGGCGCGCAGAGCGAGCAGAGCGGCGCGCATCCCGGTCGTCTACGTCGACGTGGTGCCGACACGGTCCGATGCGGGCGGTCCGGTCGTCCTCGTCGACGACCGCGACGGCGGGTCGCAGATCGGCCGCCATCTCGCGGGACTCGGCCATCGCCGGGTCCTGTTCGTGCATGAGCCGCAGCGCTCGCCGGCATACGTGTCGGCGGGGATGCTCCGCATCGACGGGCTGACGCAGCACGTGGCGATGACGGATCTGGCGGTCGCTGATCCCGCTTCGGTCGATGGTCGCGTGATCGCCGCAGCCCGAGCTGCAGGTGCGACGGCGATCGTTGCGAACCATGACCAGTTCGCCGCCGCGGTGCTGTCGGCGCTACGTGCGGATCCTGGCACCGCCCCGCTCGCGGTCGTCGGCTACGACGACGGTGAGGTCGCCGCAGCGCTCGACCTCACGACCGTGCGGCAGCCGTTCGAGGAGAGCGGGCGCACGGCCCTCGAACTCGTCCTCGGACTGGTGTCGGGCGCATCGACCGCACACGACACCGTGCGACTCGCCCCGACCCTGATCGCGAGGTCGTCGACGCTCGCGCCAGGGTGACGAAGCGTCGTTCGGCCGTCGCCTATGCTTGCTTCCACGCCTGACCTCGTGTGGTGAAACCATGAGGGAAGGATGATCCAGATGGATACCGGGGGGTGTCTTCATGTCGGAAGTACAGGTGTTCTATGACGAATTGCAGTCGTCGGCCTCAGACCTCGCCGATGCCGCGTTCGTCCTGCAGACGGATGCATCGAATCTCGTCGGCGGTGATGCCGGAGTTCTCCGAACCGCGGATACCCGCTGGAGAAGATCACCGGCGCCCGGGGGGACGCTGCGGCGATCCTGTCGGTGATCGGCCCGGACGTCGCGCTCGCGCAGACGCTCGCCGAAGCCCTGACGGCGTACGCGCAGGCGCACGACGCGCACGCCCAGAAGGCGAACGCGCTGATCGAGGAGATCGAGAGTGCGCACGCCCAGCACGAGACGCTGGGAAGGGCCGCTGACAGTGCCGGGCGCGGTGCGCTGGCCGCGTCGAGGCTCGACGACCCCGCAGCCCTGGAGAAGGCGGAAGGCGAGGCGACGGCACAGATCGGAGCGCGCGATCGGGCCGAGGAGGAGCTGAACGAGCTCTGGAGCGAGTACGAACGACACTTCGGGGCCTGGGAAGAGGCCTACGACGCCGCAGTGCGGGCATTGGTCCCGTCGGAGAGCGTGCCGGTGACCCTCGAAGCGCGGGACTTCCTCGATGCGCTCCTGTCCGCCGACACCCCGGAGGACGTGCTGCTCCTGTGGCTGTCGCGGCCGGAGTTGCAAGACGAGGTGATCGATGCGTACCCCGAGATCGTGGGCGCGATGGACGGGATTCCCGCCCTCGTTCGCGTGGCTGCAAACCGCTTGAACGCGCCCGACTGGATCGCGGAGGCCGAAGCGGACCTCGCCGTCGAAGGGATCTCGGATGAGCGCGCGGCCTTCCTGCGCAGCGAGATCGCCTACCTGAAGCAGGCGCTGAGCGATGATGCTCCCGTGCAGCTCTATCTCTACGATCGCGATTCCTCGCGGATCGTCGAGATGATCGGAACCCCCTCGCCCGAGACGGAGAAGGTGATTACGTATGTGCCCGGAACCTTCACGAGTCTCGGGGATTTCTACCGGGGTGGCGCGCAGCAGATCGCTGGATACCTCGCGGACCAGGTGCCCGGCACGGTCGCGTTCGTCTACAAGGACGGGCCGTTCCCGGGTGAGAACACCGACGTCGGCGGTATCGACATGTTCCGCATCGGCGAGGCGAACGATGAGGATCGCGCGCTCGCGGCAGGGCGACAGCTCGCGCGGTTCGAGGCGGGCATGCGCGCGGACCCGCTCCTCGGGGCGGCGGAGCAGGATGCTCTCGGACACAGCTGGGGGCTGTCGAACGTCACGAGCTCCGAGGTCGCTGGGGCAGACTACGACAAGGTGATCTCGCTCTCGGGGGCCGGGATGCCCGAAGCGTGGAAGCCCGGGCAGGACACGACGTACACCGACCTCTCCTACAACGACATCCTGCAATCCGGGCAGGGGCTCGGGATCGTGTGGGACGGGAACAATCCACGGGAGCACCCGGCTTTCGAGCACGGCGAATACTACGAAGGGCCGCATGATGACGAACTGGCAGAGTCGGCAGCAGAGGCCGAAGCCGTGGCGGCCAGCGGGTACCCAGCGGTGTACTTCCCGGTCGATGACATTGGCGTGCTGATGGACAATCACAATCTGATCGCCACCAACACAACGGCAAACGACAAGGCGCTGAATGCGATGCTGAATCTGGTGGCTGGAGAATGAGGGCGCGATGGGGTCTCATCGCCGTGGGTCTGAGCTGTGTCTTCGCGTTATCGGGCTGTGCACCCGCACCTGACCGAACAAACGAGGAGAGTAACGTGACGCTGGAAGAGGCTAAGGCTGAGGCGCAAGCGGCGGAGTTGGAGCTCGCGTCATTGATTCCTGAGGACGTCGTCGCCAGCATCGAGCAGAAGCCGGACGGAACGCTGTTCTCCTGTGACGAAGAACGGCACCGGTGGAAGGGATCGACGACGGTGGTGCTCGTCCCGGAAGCTGATACGACTGCGGTGGTGAAGCAGTTGGAATCAGTTGTGAGAGATGAAGGCCGGTTCTCCGTCGAATCCTGGGTCGATGTCACTGACACGTACAGCGTGCAGTTGACGCTGCCTGGTTCGGTGGAGAACTACATCTTCAGCGAGGGAGAGCCGCACACGATCCGCATCGCGTCGGGTTCGGTCTGCTTCACGTTGCCGGAGGGCGTCTATCCGGGCGGCAAGTTCTGACGACCGCCCCGCCTACACCTCCACGGCCCTCGATCAACCACGCGAGGCCGTGACCCGCTTCTTCTCCCGGATGTAGACCTCGCGGCGTACCTTCGCCACGACGTCGCCCTCCCGGTCGGTGATGACGGTCTCGAACCACTCGAGCACTTTGGCTCCGCCGCGTGCGCGCTCACGGATCTCCTCGGCCTTCTCCTTCGACACCTCGAACTCGGCAGTGAGCACGCCACGGCCGGGCTTGAGGAACTCGATCTCGCCGCGGGTGTCCCACACGACGTGGTCGCGTCCGAGCTGGTGCATCACGAGCATGAAGAAGTACGGGTCGGTCATCGCCGACATCGAACCGCCGAACGCGGTCTTGACGTAGTTGCGGGTGAAGGCGTTCACATGAAGCTCGACCGTGGCGTGGGTCCAATCCTCACTGAAGCGGCGGATGCGGATGCCGCTGAAGAGGTTGGGGATCCACAGGCTCATGCCGATCGCGAGACGGCGGGGAGTGATGCGCATCACGCCAGTGTGGAGGAACGAGCAGAGAGCGACAAAGACGTCTGGAGGGTTGGCACAGTTATTATAGTTCGCATAGAATAAGTAGCGATTCCACGAGAGGAGGGTCGGATGCTCATCCGTGTCGATCCCGACAGCCCCCGCGCTCTGTACGACCAGGTGGCGGCCTCCATTCGCTCCGACATCCTCGCCGGGGTCCTCGCCCCCGGTGACCGCCTTCCCGCGGCACGCGATGTCGCCGAAGCGCTGGACATCAACCAGCACACCGTCCTGCACGCCTACCAGCGGCTGCGCGACGAGGGCCTCGTGGATCTTCGACGCGGCAGGGGAGCGGTCATCGCGGCCTCGGCAGCGCCCCTCGCCGAGCTCGCACACGATATCGATGGGCTGGTGCGACGCGCGGCCGCCCTCGGCGTCTCCGCCGACACGCTCGCCGGCATCATCCAGTCGCACCGCGACGACCGAACCGAACCGACCCGCTCCGAGACCCGCGAGGAGGACTCGCCATGACCACCCACGACCTCACCCGCACCCCTCCGCAGCTGCTGAGGCGCGCGCGGCTGACCTTCTTCCTCGTCGCGGTGATCGTGCCGATCGTGATCACCGCCATCGCTGTCGTGGTCCTCCTCACCTGGCTGCCCACGCTGCCGCAGCAGGTCGCGACCCACTGGGGTGTGAGTGGCGCCGATGGCTTCGGGCCACCCTCCACGTATCTCTGGCTCCTCATCGGGATCGGACTCGGACTGCCCGTGCTGATGGCGATCGTGACGCTCGCCTCGGTCGGTGCGCACTGGGGCGGCGCGGCCCGACTGATGGGCGCGCTCGCCGCCGGCATGTCCGTCTTCGCCGCCGTCATGAGCCTCGGCTCGCTCGCGATCCAGCGCGATCTGACCGACATCTCCGATGCGCCGGGGATCGGAGGGGTCATGGCCCTGTCCTTCGCCGGACTCGTTGCGGTCGGCGGCATCGTCTGGGCGGTGCAGCCCCGCGTGCGACCGGAGCAGGGACGCACGCTCGAGCCTCGGTACGCCGTGCATATCGCCAAGGGTGAACGTGTCGTGTGGGTCGCGACGACGACGATGCCGCGCGGCGCGCTCGCCTTCCTGCTCTTCGTGCTCCTCGGTCTCGTCGCGCTCGCCGCGTACATGCTCGTCGCCGGTGTCGAGGGCGGATGGATCGTCGCGCTGGTCGTGGTTGTCGTGGGCTTCGCCCTCGCAGCGACCGCCTCCTTCCGCGTCACGATCACCCCTGCAGGATTTTCCGCTCGGGCCCTGCTGGGTTGGCCGCGCATCCGGATTCCGCTCGACGAGGTGGAATCGGCACGTGCTGTGGATATCTCCCCGTTCGGCGAGTTCGGCGGCTGGGGATGGCGCATCGCCGTCGACGGGCGCACGGGCATCGTCATGCGCCGCGGCTCCGCGATCGAGGTCTCCCGTCAGGGCCGGCGGCCGTTCATCGTGACGATCGACGGTGCGGAAGAAGCCGCAGCGCTGCTGCAGGCCTATGTCGACCGCTCGCGAACGCCGGGCACTCCTTCGACCGACTCCGGAAAGGCGACCTCATGAACGACCAGACCCCGCACGCGCGCCGCGTGCCGTGGACCGCGGTGATCGTCTTCGTGGCGGTCTCCTTCGCCCTCGCCTGGCTGGTGGCCCTGCCGCTGTGGCTGGGCGACGGCCTCGCCGAGCCGATGTCGGTCTTCCTGCTGCCGGTGATGATGTTCACACCCGCGGTGGCAGCCCTCGTCGTGACGTTCGTGATGCGCGTCCCCGCACCCGGGCAGCGTGCCCGCTTTCTCGGACTGTGGCCGCTGCGCCCAGCGAAGCGCGTGATCTGGCTCATGGTCGCGGGCTGGCTGGTTCCGCCGCTGCTGGTGGGTCTCGGCGTCCTGCTCTCCGCCGCGCTCGGCTTCGTACAGCTCGATCTGACGTTCGCGGCCTTCGCCGCCGAACTCGAGAAGGCCGTGCCCGCTGGCACTCCGCTTCCTCCCGTCCAGATCATCGTGTTCGCCCAGCTCGCGATGATTCCCGTCGGTGGACTGTTCAACAGCCTCTTCGCATTCGGTGAGGAGCTCGGCTGGCGTGGGTGGTTGCTCCCGGCGCTGCGTCCGCTCGGCACCTGGCCAGCGCTGATCCTCAGCGGCGTGATCTGGGGCGTGTGGCACAGCCCGATCATCCTGCTCGGCTACAACTTCGGGCGCACCGACATCACCGGGGTGCTGTTCATGATCGGCGGGTGTGTGGCCTGGGGTGTTCTGCTCGGCTGGCTGCGACTGCGGTCGGCATCGGTGTGGCCCGCGGTCATCGCGCACGGCTCGCTGAACGCCGCTGCGGGCATGATCGTGATCTTCGCCGCTGCACAGCCGGATCTCGCTCTCGCCGGACCCCTGGGGGTCGCAGGATGGATCGTCGCCGCGCTCGTCGTGATCGTGCTCGTACTGACCGGTCAGTTCCGGCAGCAGCCAGAGCTCGCCGACGCCCCAGGCCGTCTGCTCTCCGCCCCGCGGTCTTGACTGACGGCGGTGGCGGGGGTTGGCTGAAGCCATGGAATCCACCCCCGCCGCCTGGTCCGAAGCAGACTCCTTCCTCGCCGAGACGCTCGTCGGTCCAGACGCGGAGTTGGAGGCGGCGCTCACCGCGCAGCGAGCCGCGAGTCTGCCCGAGATCGAGGTCGCGCCGGTCGCCGGCAAGCTGCTGAACCTGCTCGTCCGCATCAGCGGCGCGCGTCGGGTTCTCGAGATCGGCACCCTCGGCGGCTACTCCACGATCTGGCTTGCCAGGGCCGTCGGCTCCGAGGGGCGGGTCGTGACGGTCGAGGCGGAGTCCGAAAACGCGGCGGTCGCCCGCGCCAGCATCGACGCCGCGGGCGTCGGAGACCGCGTCGACATCCGGGTGGGCAGGGGAGCGGACGTGCTTCCGACCCTGGTCGGCGGATTCGACCTGGTGTTCATCGACGCCGACAAGGAGTCGAACACGATCTACCTCGACTGGGCGGCGAAGCTCGGTCATCCCGGCACCGTGATCGTGCTCGACAACATCGGGCGCGAGGGCGAGATCGTCCGCGACGATTCCGACGATCCCAAGGTGATCGGCACCCGAGAGGGACTCCGGATGCTGGGGGAGGACGCGCGCTTCGACGCCACGGCCCTGCAGACCGTGGGCGCGAAGGGCTGGGACGGCTTCGCGATCGCCGTGGTCGTCTGACGTCGGCGGGGTCAGGGACCGCGGTCCGCACCTCTCAGGCGAGTCCCTGAGCGTGTCGGGAGGCCGGGCTAGACTGGGCGCGGATCGACGACGCTCCACACAACGTTTTCCCCCTGAGCAAGGAGCACATCAGTGGCACTGATCGAGGCTGTAGGCGCACGCGAGATTCTCGACTCGCGCGGAAATCCGACCGTTGAGGTGGAGGTCCTCCTCGACGACGGCATCGTGCAGCGGGCGGCCGTTCCGTCCGGCGCATCCACGGGCGCGTTCGAGGCGTACGAGCTGCGCGACGGAGACAAGAGCCGCTACGGCGGCAAGGGTGTGCTCAAGGCCGTCGAGGCCATCATCGACGAGCTGGGACCGGCCATCGAGGGTGTCGAGGCGAGCGAGCAGCGCATCGTCGACGAGATCCTGATCGAGGTCGACGGCACCGAGAACAAGAAGCGCGTCGGCGCCAACGCCATCCTCGGCGTGAGCCTCGCAGTGGCCAAGGCCGCAGCCGACTCGGCCGACCTCCCGCTGTTCCGCTACCTGGGTGGCCCGAACGCGCACGTGCTGCCCGTTCCGCTGTTCAACGTCATCAACGGCGGCGAGCACGCCGACAACGGCATCGACATGCAGGAGTTCTTCCTCGCCCCGATCGGTGCGGAGACCTACTCCGAGGCGCTCCGCTGGGGCGTCGAGACTTACCACGTGCTGCGTGCAGAGCTCAAGGCCGCCGGCTACGCGACCGGCCTCGGCGACGAGGGCGGCTTCGCCCCCGACCTGCCCAGCAACCGCGAGGGCCTCGATTTCCTGGTCAAGGCGATCGAGAAGGCGGGCTTCACGCCCGGCACCGACATCGCGCTCGGCCTCGACGTCGCAGCGACCGAGTTCTTCAAGGACGGCGTCTACCGCCTGGACAACAAGGACTGGGACGCCGCCGCTCTCACCGAGTACTACGTCGGACTCGTCAACGACTTCCCGATCGTCACGATCGAAGACGCGCTGGCCGAAGACGACTGGGACAACTGGAAGCACCTCACCGACGCCCTGGGCTCCAAGGTGCAGCTCGTCGGCGACGACCTGTTCGTCACCAACCCGGCACGTCTGGCCGACGGCATCAAGCGCGGTGTCGCGAACTCGCTGCTGGTGAAGGTCAACCAGATCGGCACGCTCACCGAGACGTTCGACGCGGTCAGCCTGGCGCAGCGCTCCGGCTACACGGCGATGCTCTCGCACCGCTCGGGTGAGACCGAAGACACCACGATCGCCGACCTGGTCGTCGCGACCAACGCCGGTCAGATCAAGGCGGGCGCTCCTGCTCGCAGTGAGCGTGTCGCCAAGTACAACCAGCTCCTGCGCATCGAGGAGGAGCTCGGCGATGCCGCGGTCTTCGCCGGTCGCTCGGCGTTCCCGCGCTCGCAGCGCTGAGCGCACCGCAACATCGAACAAGCCGCCGATACGGCGGTGAACACCGCCGCTGAAGCGGCACGACGAAGGAGGAGCCGTGGCACGACGACCGGCTCCTCCTTCGCCGTCTCCCGCGCCGAAGGCAGCTCGGCCGTCGGGGAAGACGACCGCGAAATCGAAGAAGGCGTCCGCGCCCGTCTCGACGACGAAGGCTTCGGCCAAGACTCGTGGCGAGGCGCCGCGCGTCGATGTCCGCGAGTGGGCCTCCGGCATCCGACTCTCAGCGTTCTCCGTCATCATGCTCTCGCTGGTGGTGCTGGGAGCCTGGGTGCTCGTGCCGACACTCGGCACCTTCATCGACCAGCGTCAGAAGATCGCCGCTCTCGAGGCCTCGGTGCAGGTGAGCGAAGACCAGATCGCGGCGCTCGTCTCCGAGCGCGAACGCTGGAACGACCCCGCGTACATCACGACCCAGGCCCGCGAACGTCTTTATTACGTGAAGCCCGGCGAGGTCGTCTACCTGATCGACAACGATCTCGACCCGGCAGCTCTGCCTCGGGAGCCGGAGCCGGTGAGCGACACGCTCGAGGAGAAGCCGGCCGACTGGATGCCGCAGCTGCTGCGCACCCTCGTCGCGACAGGCCTCAGCGACACGGCAGCCGTCGCCCCCTGAGAATCGGCTCCGAGCATCTTCCCTGGCGGCTCCCCTACGCTGGTGGGGTGACCACGCCGCCGTTCCCTGCACCCACTCCCGCCGAGCTCGCCGTCGTATCGGCTCAGCTCGGTCGTTCCGCCCGCGGTGTGGTGGGCATCGCGGCCCGTTGCACCTGCGGCAACCCGACTGTCGTCGCGACCACGCCACGGCTGCCTGACGGCACGCCGTTCCCGACGTTCTACTACCTCACGCACCCCGCAGCGACGGCGGCGATGTCGACCCTCGAGGCCACTCAGGTGATGCCGGAGCTCGCCGCGCTCCTCGTTGACGATGAGGAGGTGGCAGCCGCCTACCTCTCAGCCCATGAGGCGTACCTCGCCGACCGTGCGCAGTTCGGAGAGGTCTCCGAGATCGACGGCATCTCCGCCGGCGGCATGCCTATGCGCGTGAAGTGCCTGCACGCGCTCGCAGGTCACGCCCTGGCTGCCGGTCCAGGGGTCAATCCCATCGGTGATGCCGCGCTCGCGCGCTCCTCGTGGTCGCCCTCGATCTGCCGTTGCGAAGACCCCGGCGCAGCCACCCGCGAAGTGGCGGCGTCCTCGGTATGACCGTCCGCCGGACGCTGCGCAGCGCTGCCGCCATCGTGGTGGTCGCGGCGACTGTGCTGCTCATCGGCGCCACTGCGACTCCGCCGCCGATCCCTGATGATCCGGCTGATCCCGTGCGGGCTTCGGAGTACTGGCTCGACGGCGCGAGAATCCGTGAGGCGTGGCAGACGACCCGTGGCAAGGGTGTGACGATCGCAGTGATCGATACGGGCATCGGCAAGGTGCCTGCGGTCTTCGGCGAGGCGGTGGTCGGAGGTACCGACGTGTCGGGGGCCGGTACGCCCGACGGTCGCACGCCGCTGGGCGCAGTCGACGGAAACCATGGTTCCTGGGTGGCCTCCCTCGCGGCCGGACGCGGTGCACCGGACGGCACCGGCATGATCGGTGTCGCACCGGAGGCCAACCTGCTCTCGATCTCGGTGGGTTTCGGTGCTGCTGCCGCTGTGCCTTTCACCGAGCAGGTCGCGAAGGGCATGCGATGGGCCGTCGACAACGGCGCCGACATCATCAATCTCTCCTTCACCACGAACACCCTCGACTGGGACGAGAGCTGGGACGATGCGTTCCTCTACGCGTTCGAGCATGACGTGGTGGTCGTGGTCGCTGCCGGGAACCGGGGGAGCGGCACGAACATCATCGGGGCTCCCGCGACGATTCCCGGCGTGCTCACCGTCGGCGGCGTCGACCAGACCGGAACGGCGAGCATCGAGGCTTCGACCCAGGGCATCACGATCGGGATCTCGGCGCCCAGCGAGGGCCTCATCGGGGTCTCTGCCGACGGTTCCGTCGTGCCGTGGCGAGGCACCAGTGGTGCCGCCCCCATCGTCGCCGGTGTCGCTGCTCTGATCCGCTCAGCGCACCCCGATATCAAAGCGATCGATGTCATCAACCGCATCATCAAGACCGCGATCCCGGTTCCGGATGCGGCGAAGCCACAGGATCCGCTCTACGGCTACGGGCTCGTGGATGCCGCGGCGGCGATCTCTGCGAACATCGCTCCGGTGAATGAGAACCCCATGGGAGACCTGGCCGAGTGGATCCGCGTCTTCCGTCGAGCCGCCACGGAACCGCAGCCTGAAGCGCCTGTCACACCGGTGGCGGTTGCCCCTCTCCCGGCGGCCGACGCGCCGACCGAAGCCGGTTCACCGTTGCTTCCCAGCGCGGATTCACTGCGCTACGGTACCCTGCCGCTCATTGCGCTCACCGTCCCTGGTATCCTGGTAGCGCTTGGCGTCACCGCAGCTGCCCGGCGCATCCGATCGGCGCGCATTTCCGTACGCCAAACCCCCGACTCCGAGGAGTAGTTCTTCTGTGCCTCAGAACAGCACTGTGCCCAAGATTCTGATCGTCGGTGGAGGGTACGCAGGTTTCTACACTGCGTGGAAGCTCGAGAAGCACCTGCGCAAGGGTGAGGCCGACGTGACCATGGTCGACCCGCTGCCGTACATGACGTACCAGCCGTTCCTCCCCGAGGTCGCCGCAGGCTCCATCGAAGCCCGGCACTCGGTGGTCGCGCACCGCCGTCACCTCAAGCGCACCAACGTCCTCACCGCCAAGGTGACGAACATCAACCACGCGCAGAAGGTCGCAACGATCACGCCGCCCGTCGGTGAGCCGTACGAGTTCGCGTACGACCAGATCGTCGTCACCGCTGGTGCGGTCTCGCGCACGTTCCCGATCCCGGGCATCGCCGACAACGCGATCGGGCTGAAGACGATCGAAGAGGCCGTCGCGATCCGCGACAAGGTGATGTCGAACTTCGACAAGGCCGCGGCGCTCCCGGCCGGCCCCGAGCGCGACCGTCTGCTGACCGTCGTCGTCGTCGGTGGTGGCTTCGCCGGCATCGAGGTGTTCGCCGAGCTGCGCTCGCTGGCCTCGTCCCTGGTGGGCAAGTACCCGCAGCTGAGCTTCGAGGACACGCACTTCCACCTCATCGAGGCGATGGGGCGCATCATGCCCGAGGTCTCGCTGCAGACGAGCGAGTGGGTGCTCAAGGACCTCGCCAAGCGTGGTGCCAACGTGCACCTCGACACGCAGCTGACCAGCGCGGTCGACGGCAACGTCGAGCTCTCCACGGGCGAGGTCATCCCGACCGACGTCATCGTGTGGACTGCCGGTGTCATGGCAAACCCCACCGTCGTGCGCGGCGGAGACCTCCCGGTCGAAGAGCGCGGTCGCATCCAGACCCGCGCCGACCTGCGCGTCGGCACGCCTGAGGCATTCGTCGAGGGCGCCTGGGCAGCCGGAGACGTGTCCGCTGTCCCCGATCTCTCGGGTGGCGGTGTCGGCGGCTTCTGCGTGCCGAACGCCCAGCACGCCGTTCGTCAGGCGAAGCTGCTCGCGAAGAACCTCGTCGCCGTTCTGCGCGGTGAGCTCCCGAAGGACTACTTCCACAAGAACATGGGAGCGGTCGCCGGTCTCGGTCTCTACAACGGTGTCTTCCAGTCCGGAAAGATCGCTCTCAAGGGCTTCGTCGCCTGGGCTGCACACCGTGGATACCACGGCCTCGCGATGCCGACGTGGGAGCGCAAGTTCCGCGTCATCTGGGGCTGGTGGAACAACCTGTGGCTCGGACGCGACCTGGTGAACCTCGAGACCGTGCAGAACCCGCGCTATGTCTTCGAGGAGTTCGCTGCGCGCCCGCGTCCGGCGGCTCCCGCAGCTCCCGCAGCGGACTCTGCTCCGGCCGTGAAGGATGCGCCGGTCGCGAAGGCTGCTCCGGCCGCGAAGAAGACCACGGCCAAGGCTGCTCCAGCAGCGTCGACCGAGGCAGCAGCGAAGCCTGCCGCGAAGAAGCCGGCTGCGAAGAAGGCCCCCGCGAAGAAGGCTGCCGAGCCCGTCGAGGTTGCGGCGAAGTAGTCGACTGATCGAACACCACGATCGGCCCCGTGCGCACTGTGCCGGGGCCGATCGTCGTTTCATCGAGGGAGACTCCGAGGCGACCCATAGGTGCGGCCGGTAGCCTCGTCGGAGCAAGGGGAGTACTCCCGTCTGCAGCGAAGTCGTCACTACGAGCACGAGATCGTGCTCCGGCCCGCTGGCCCGCGAGGGTGGAGGAGACCTTGGCACCCGCATCGCGGGCTGCCGAGAGAACCCTGCCGTCGTTCCGACGTCGTGGATCGCGGTGGTCCGCACCACGAAGGGACGCACTCATGGGAAAGCTCTCCCGCCTGATCGGAATGGCATCCGACGCGCTCGAGAAGAACGCCGGCTCCGGGCGCAACGATCATTCGACTGACGGATCCCGTGCGCAGGACGGATCCCGCTCGACCGACTGGGGAGGCATGCTCCGTGGCGCCGTCGACGCCGTTCGTGGGCAGGGTGACCCAGGGCAGCCGTCGAGCCAGGGCCGCTCCGCGCCGGCAGATCCGTATGCGCCGCCCGCCTCGCCCGGTGAGCGCGCGCGTTCGACGAGCGCGGCACCAGCATCTCCGAATCCGTACGCGCCGCCTGCTCCGGGAGCTCCGCGCGCTTCGCAGACGGCAACCGATGCCGATCGCGCGGCCATCGCCCGCTATGACTACCTGCTGCAGACGGCAGATCCGCAGCGGGTCGAACAGATCCACCGCGAAGCCTTCGCCCGACTGACTCCCGAGCAGCGGACGCTCGTCGAAGCGCGCATGCGAGAGGAGCTCGCACCTACCGAGCGCCCGAGGTCGTCATCGCCCGACGACCTCGCGCGTGCTGCCGGACGTGCGGAAGCCATGAAGCCGGGGCGGATGCGCGGTCTGCTGTCGCGGGTGCGCGGTGCGGGTGCCGGCGGTGCGGCGGTCGCCGCAGGTGGCGCGGCGGTCGGTCTGCTCGGCGTGGTCGCCGGTGGCGCCGTGCTCAGCACGGTGGCCGGACCGCTGCTCGAGCAGGCGGCGAACATCGGCGTCGACTTCGGTGCGTTGGCTGAGGGTATCGATGTCGAGTCCCTTGCATCCGGTCTGGATGTCGAGGGGCTTGCCGGAGGTGCAGGCGACCTGATGGGCTCCGCAGGGGATGCGGTGTCCGGGATCGGTGATGCGGCGAGTGGGTGGGGCGAGCAGCTCGGCAACCTCGGCATCCCCGGCATCGGCGACCTCTTCGGACGCTGAGCGCGGATGGTTCTCCTCACTGCGACCGAGCACGGCTTCACCGGGCTCACCGGGTTCGCCGCCGATGTCCTGACGGCGCTCGGCGACATCGGCGTGGGCGTGCTGGTCTTCCTCGAAGTGCTGATCCCACCGATCCCGAGCGAGGTGATCCTGCCGTTCGCGGGGTACCTCAGCCAGAGCGGACCCCTGAACCTGGGCTGGCTGATCTTCTGGAGCACCCTCGCGTCGTGGCTGGGTGCCCTGTTGCTCTACTGGCTCGGTGCGGCGATCGGTATGGACCGGGCCGTACGAATGCTCGCGGCGACACGGCTGGTGAGTCGTTCCGACCTGGAACGAGGATCGGACTGGTTCGTGCGCAGCGGCGCCTGGACTGTCTTGGTCGGACGGATGGTGCCGGGTGTGCGCAGCCTGATCTCGATTCCCGCAGGCGCTTCCCGCATGAACCTCGTGACGTTCAGCGTCTACACGGTCATCGGCAGCGGGCTCTGGAATGCGCTTCTCCTCGGAGTGGGCGCGGCCCTCGGCACGCAGCACGAACAGCTGGAGGAGTACCTCGGCTACCTCGACTACGCCGTGTACACGGCGATAGCAGTGGCCTTCGTGGTCCTGGTCTTGCGGAGAATCCGGGAGGCCGCGGGGGAGCGGAAGGCAGTCGCCGAGGTCGAGGACTGAGCGCTGTGGTGCCCCCGCTGGGACTCGAACCCAGACTGAAGCGATTTTAAGTCGCCTGCCTCTGCCATTGGGCTACGGGGGCCTCGTCGCCAGCCTATCGCCGCCCTCGGATGCGACGCGGTGCCGCCGAGGGTGATCCGGAGTACGAGGAGGCCTTAGGGTGGGGGAGTGCTCGACCTCATCGACGAACTGAGCCCCGTCCATGGTGCGCCTTCGGTCGCCCCCGAATGGGAGGACCCGGCCCGCTATTGGCCGCGCCTGTCGGCCGTGACGGGACACCTGCCCGCACCGGTCGCAGTGATCGACCGCGAGGCGCTCCGCTACAACGCGATGGACCTCCTGGTGCGCGCGGGCGGCCTCCCCATCCGCGTCGCCTCGAAGTCGGTGCGGGTGCGAGCCGTTCTCGACGCCGTGCTGAAGCTTCCCGGATTCCACGGGATCCTCGCCTTCACGCTCGAGGAGGCGCTCTGGCTCGCCGAGACCCACGACGACATCATGCTCGGCTATCCGACCGTGGATCGTGCGGGTCTGGAACGCCTCTTCGCCGACGAGCAGGCGGCGCAGCGCATCACTTTGATGGTCGATGACCTCGTCCACCTCGACCTGATCGACAGCGTCGCCGGTCCCGGCTCGCGTCCGGAGCTCCGGGTCGCCATCGATGTCGACGCTTCCTGGCGATCCTCGCTCCTCGGCCATATCGGCGTGCGCCGTTCGGCATTGTTCAGCGCGGGAGAAGTGGCAGCCTTCGCCCGAAAGGTCGTCGCACGCCCGGGATTCCAGCTCGTCGGACTGCAGATGTATGACGCTCAGATCGCCGGGCAGGGCGATGACGCAGGGCCGGACGCGCCGCTGATCCGCATGGTGCAGGCACGCTCGCGCAACGAGCTGCGGGAGCGCCGGGCAGCCATCGTCGCCGCGGTCGGCGCGATCGCTCCGCTGGAGATCCTCAACGGCGGTGGGACCGGCTCGCTCGAATTCACCGGGAGCGATGAATCCCTCACCGAAGCGAGTGCAGGCAGCGGGCTCCTCGGCGGCCACCTGTTCGACGGCTACCGCTCCTTCCGCCCCGCGCCGGCATCCGCGTTCGCCTTCGACGTCGTCCGGCGTCCGGCGACCGACATAGCCACGGTTCTCGGCGGAGGGTGGATCGCGTCCGGCCCTGCGCTCGCCTCACGCCAGCCGCGAGCGGTGTGGCCGGAGGGCCTCCACACGCTTTCCCGCGAGGCTGCCGGCGAGGTGCAGACACCGCTCCAGGGTCCAGCCGCGACATCGCTCGGAGTGGGGGATCGGGTCTGGTTCCGCCACGCCAAGAGCGGCGAACCGGCCGAGCGCATCGAGAGCTACCACCTGGTGTCGGGCGACGAGATCATCGACGAGCTGCCGACCTACCGCGGTGAGGGAAAGGCCTTCCTGTGACGCGGATCGGCGGCACCTGGCAGAACTGGGGTCGCTCGGCCTCGGTGCGGCCCGTCCGCGTGGAGCGTCCGCGCAGCCCGGAAGGCGTGCAGCGCGCGGTGGTCGCGGCAGTGAAGCACGGACTCCCCGTCAAGGCCGTCGGCGCCGGACACAGCTTCACCGGAATCGCGGTCGCACCGGGCGTCCTGCTCGAGCTCGATGACCTCCAGGGACTCGTCTCGGCCGATGCCGCCACCGGGCGTGTGACCCTGCTCGCAGGCACGCGACTGCACCGGATCCCCGCACTGCTCGCCCCGTTCGGGCTCGCGATGGAGAACCTCGGCGACATCGACCGGCAATCGATCGCAGGGGCCGTCTCGACCGGCACACACGGTACCGGTGCCGGGTACGGCGGACTCGCCACCCAGGTCGTCGGCGTCACGATGGTCACTGCCGCCGGAGAGTTCCTCCGCATCGACGACCAGCATGAGAGCGACCTGCTTCCCGCGGTGGCGCTCGGGCTCGGTGCCCTCGGAATCATCGTCGAGGTGACCCTCCAGTGCGTCCCCGCATTCGTGATGCACGCGATCGACGAGCCGGTTCCGTTGGACGATGTGCTCGCGACGCTCGACGAGCGCGTCGCCGCATCCGATCACTTCGAGTTCTACTGGTTCCCGCACACGGAAGTCGCACTGACCAAGCGGCAGACGCGTCTGCCGGAGGCGACCGTGCGAAAGCCGCTTCCCGTGGTCGGACGATGGATCGACGAGACTCTGCTCTCCAATGGGGTCTACCGGGCAGTGTGCGCCACGGGCCAGGTCATCCCCGCGATCACACCGTCGTTCAGTCGACTCGCTGTCAAGCTCACGGGGGATCGGGAGTACACCGAACTGTCTCATCGCGTGCTCATCCAGAGCAGGACCGTGCGATTCCGCGAGATGGAATACGCGCTTCCGGCCGAGAACGTCGTGCCTGCCTTCCAAGCGGTGCGCGCACTCATCGCGCAACGGAAGTGGCGGATCGAGTTCCCGATCGAGGTGCGTTTCGCCGCCGCTGACGATCGCTGGCTGTCGACGGCGCATGGCCGTGAGAGCGCCTACATCGCGGTGCACCGCTACTGGCGCGCCGACCCGACCGAGTACTTCGGGGCGGTGGAAGAGATCCTGCTCGAGTTCGGTGGCCGCCCGCACTGGGGAAAGCTCCACACTCTCACCGCGGAGACCTTCCGTGAGCGCTACCCGCGCTTCGACGACTTCGTCGCATTGCGCGATCGGCTGGATCCGGATCGTCGATTCGGGAACCGGTATCTCGAACGCGTCCTCGGCGCCTGATACGACCGCGGCGGCTGCCGCGCATGCCCAGTCCACGTGCAGACTGCGCGTCTAGGATGAGAGAAACACGAGGAAGGGTGGGCCTCTGATGGAATGGCTCGTGCCGGTACTGATCGTTGTCGGAGTGATCCTGCTCGTCGGCATCTATCTCTGGGCCACGTACAACTCGCTGGTGCAACTGAACGTCCGCGTCGACGAGGCGTGGAGCGGTATCACGGTGCAGTTGAAGCGACGAGCCGACCTCATCCCGAACCTCATCGAGACGGTCAAGGGGTATGCCTCCCACGAGAAGGCGGTGTTCGAGAACGTCACCCGTGCGCGCGCCGAGACACTGTCAGCCGGTGGGCCTGGCGAGGCCGGCATCGCCGAGGGGCACCTCCAGCAGGCGCTGCGCAGTCTCTTCGCGGTCGCCGAGGCGTACCCGCAGCTGCAGGCGAGCACGAACTTCCTCCAGGTGCAGCAGGCTCTGGTCGACACCGAAGACAAGATCCAGGCCGCACGCAGGTTCTACAACGGCGGCGTACGCGAGCTCAACACCAAGATCAAGGTCTTCCCGAACAACCTGTTCGCCAAGGGGCTGGGCTTCTCCGAGCGCGAGTTCTTCGAGGTGGCCGACAGCAGCGCCATCTCCGAGCCGCCGCGCGTGCAGTTCTGACGAGACCGTCCGTCACCACGCCGACAGCACGACTCCGTCGGCGGTGAACGACGCCTCGCCCCGCAGGCTCCAGGAATCCGTCCGGTAGGTGACAGTGCGGGCGGCGCCGTCTTGGCCGATGCCGGTCACGGTGGCCACGAGCACTCCACCCTCCGCGGTGAATTCCGTCGACGTCAGTGCGATCGTCGGCGACTCGTCGATGCGGTAGTCGATCTCGGTCACCTCGCGGAACTCCGTGCCCCACGGAATCCGGATGCCACATCCGTCTGGCACTTCGCTGCCGGGCGCAGTACAGGTCTCGAGATGCTCGTCGAGCTGGGTCTGTGCGGCCGTGGTCGCTTCCGGTCGTAGCTCGGCATTCACGGCCGCGGTGACTGCAGCGCCGGGCAGCAACGGCACCGTGGTCGCGCCGGAGAGCAATGCCGACGGTGCGGCCGCTACCGTATAGGCCGCCGGCAGCAGCGCGATCTCCTTGCTGATGGGTGTGGTCGCCGCACCGATCGCGACGTCGGAGCCGATCGTCGACTGGGCGGTCAGCGTGCCGAGGCCTGATTCGTCGACGGTCCAGCGTCCGTCGACCGGAATCAGCGTCAGCTGTGCAGTGCGCTTCTCGCCGTCGAGGCGGAACGTGACGTCGACGTTCGCCGAGTCGCCGTCTTCCCGGACCGTCGTCACCACGGCTTCTTCGATCAGCGCGGTTGCTGAGTCGAAGGCGTCGAGTGCCGTCGCCGACACGGTGATCCCGGTCGCAGCCACGGCATCGGGGTCTCCGGATTCCAGGGCGTGCAGATATCCGAGCGCTGCGTCTTCGGGCGTGGGTGGACGGGTCGTCGACTGCCAGAACCACAGTCCGGCGGCGATGACGACGAGCCCGGCGGCACCGCCGATCAGCCACCACCGACGCCTGCTCATCCGATGCCCTCTCGTGCGTGCACGTGACGGCGAACGGAGGGACCGACCCCCGCGCCGGCCGTCAGCGCCGTATGCAGAGCTGCGGTGGCGTCGCCCCAGCCCGAGACCGATACGTGCTCGAGACCCTGCCACTTCGCGGCGAGAGTCAGTTCGGCGGCGATGGGTTCGGCGTCGCCGGCGCGCGCCTGGGGCTCCCACCAGGCTGACTGCACCTGCAGGGTCGACGTCGAACGATCGGCCTTGAGATCGACCCGCGCGACGATGCGGTCGCCGACGAGAACGGGCAGCGAATAGTAGCCGTATCGGCGCTTCTCAGCCGGAACGTAGATCTCGATGCGGTAGTCGAGCTCGAAGGCGCGGAGCGCCCGATCCCGGAACCACACCACCGGGTCGAAAGGTGTGAGCAGGGCTGCCGTGTCGACCTTGCGGGGGAGGACGGCGTCTCGATGCCGCCAGGCGGGGAGCGGCCGGCCGCCGCGGTCCCAGCCGCGCACCTGCACCGGAAGCAGCTCGCCGGTGTCGACGAGATCGGCGATCGATCGGGCGACGGCGGTGCGATCGCGGATCCGGTAGTAGTCGGCGAGGTCGGATTGCGTCGCCACGCCGCTCGAACGAGCCGCGCGGCGCGTCAGCTCGAGGATCGCGTCGGCACGGGAGATCTGCTGTGAACGGATGCCGTCGGGGATGACGTGCTCGGCCAGGGCGTAGGTGCGCTCGAACCCGCGGCGCCCGCTGATCGCGACGTCTCCGGTTCGCCACAAGTGCTCGAGGGCGAGTTTCGCGTCGTCCCAGTCCCACCAGGTTCCGCGTTCGCGAGGCGCGTCGTCGCGGAGATCGGCCGGGCGCAGCGGACCGCGGGCGCGCAGCTCATCCTGCACCCATCGCACCGTTCGAGCGTTGCTGCTCATCCACGAGTCCTCTCCGGCCCACCGCCTGCGGAAGTCCTCCATGCGGAACTGCCAGAGCGGCCAGTCCTCGATCGGGATGAAGGTCGCCTCGTGGGCGAGGTATTCCACGTAGTGGGTGGTGCGGGAGAGGAAGACGCGGTCGAGCAGCGCGGGCTCGTAGGCGCCGAGGCGGGAGAACAGGGGCAGGTAGTGAGAGCGCGCGAAGACGTTCACCGAGTCGATCTGGAGCACGCCGAGCCGGTCCATGACCCGGTGCACGTGCCGCCCCGAGACCGAGGCCGGACGCGCGCGGGTGAAGCCCTGAGCCGCCAGGGCGATGCGGCGAGCCTGGGCGGAACTGAGGGTATCGGTCACATCGCCAGGGTATCGTCGGCCACCGACACGGGGTGCGGGGGAAAGGATGCGTCCAACGGCATACGGCATGACCGTAGACTTGGGCGATGAGCGAGGACCAGCGACCCCGGCTGCGAGATCTCTTCCGTCCGCGCCCGGTCTCCACCGACCGCACCGTGACGACCGAGGCCGACGAGGCGGTGCCCCTGCCCCTTCGGATCACCGCGAGCTACGCCTGGCGGCTGCTGCTGATCGCGGCGGCCATCGGTGTCTTCATCTGGCTGGTGATGACGCTCAAGCTCCTGGTCATCCCGCTCATGGTCGGCATCCTCATCACCGCCCTCCTGTGGCCGGCGTTCTCGTGGATGCTGCGACGCGGACTTCCGCGCTGGCTGGCGATCGCGATCTCGCTCATCGGAACGGCCGCGATCGTCACGGGACTGATGTGGCTGGTGGTCTGGCAGGTTCGAGAGCAGCTGCCAGACGTGCAGAAGCGCTCGACCGAGGCCTTCGACCAATTCCAGGTCTGGCTGCACGAAGGGCCGCTGAGCCTCTCCGACACTCAGATCGCCAACTTCGTGCAACAGGGTCTCGACTTCCTCACCGAGCAGACGCAGGCGCTGTGGACCGGGGCACTGGCGATCGGCACGACCGTCGGGCATGTGGCGACGGGGGCGGTGCTGGCGCTGTTCATCCTCATCTGCCTCCTGGCCGATGGCGCCGGCATCTGGCGATGGACCCTCCGGATCTTCCCGCGCAACGCCCGCCCGGCCGTCGACGGTGCAGCCCGCAACGGCTGGACCACCATCGTGAACTACGCCCGTACACAGATGTTCGTGGCGACGATCGATGCGATCGGCATCGGGCTCGGCGCATTCCTGCTCCAGGTGCCTCTCGCGCTGCCGGTCGCCGTATTGGTGTTCCTCGGCTCGTTCATCCCGATCGTGGGAGCGGTGGTGACCGGCGCGGTCGCGGTGTTCCTGGCGCTCGTCTACAACGGGCCCTGGATCGCGCTCTGGATGCTCGTGGTCGTTCTGGCGGTCCAGCAGATCGAGGGGCACATCCTGCAGCCGATCCTGATGGGCTCAGCGGTCAAGGTGCATCCCCTCGCCGTCGTCCTCGTGGTTGCCGGAGGCGCGATGATCGCCGGCATCCCGGGAGCTCTCTTCGCCGTGCCGCTCGCGGCCTTCGTGAACGTCGCGGCAGTGACCATCAGCACCGGGTCGTGGCGCACCGGCGCCGGCCCTGGCGGAGACCTTATCTGGAGCACAGTACCGCGCGAGCGGAGACGGAGGAATCGATGAGCGAAGTCCCCAGCCTGACCGAGTTCGAACAAGCAGCTCAGAGTCTGGCTGAGGTGATCTCGCACACGCCGACGCTGCCGTCGCGAGCTCTCTCCGACATCCTCGGAGTCCCCGTCCTGTTGAAGATGGAGAATCTTCAGCGCACGGGGTCGTTCAAGATCCGTGGTGCGGCGTACCGGTTGTCGAAGCTGAGTGCTGAGGAGCGCTCTCGCGGAGTCGTCGCGGCCTCGGCCGGAAACCATGCGCAGGGCGTCGCGCTCGCGGCGCAGGAGCTCGGCATCTCCGCCACGATCTTCATGCCGCTGGGCGTTCCGGTGCCGAAGCTGCTCGCCACGCGTGGCTATGGTGCAGAGGTCGTGCTCGAGGGTGAGACGGTGGCGACTTCGCTGCGCCTCGCCGCCGAGTTCTCCGAGCGCACCGGTGCCATGCTGATCCACCCGTTCGACCATCGCGACGTCGTGATCGGGCAGGGAACTCTCGGGCTCGAGCTGCTGGAGGATGCGCCCGACGTCGACACCGTCGTCCTGGGCATCGGAGGTGGCGGGCTCATCGCCGGTGTCGCCGCCGCCGTGAAGGCGCGCGCCGCCGAGCTCGGGCGCACGGTCCGGATCATCGGTGTGCAGGCGGAGAACGCCGCCGCCGTGCCGCCGTCGCTCGAGGCGGGCGAACCTGTCGACATCGTCACACGTCCGACGATCGCCGACGGCATCCTGGTCGCGCGCCCCGGCGCGATCCCGTTCGAAATCATCAAAGATCTCGTCGACGAGGTGGTCACGGTCTCCGACGACGACCTGGCGCGCGCGATCCTCATCCTGCTGGAGCAGGCGAAGGTCGTGGTCGAGCCCGCAGGAGCCGCCGGCGTGGCCGCGATCCTGGCCGGCAAGGTGTCGGCGACGGGGACCACGATGGCGGTGCTGTCCGGTGGCAACATCGATCCCCTCCTGCTCCAGCGCGTGGTCTCGCACGGGCTCGCGGCCTCCGGCCGCTACCTCACCATCCGCATCCCGTTGCCCGACCGTCCAGGTCAGCTCGCCCGAGTGTCCGAGCTCGTCGCCGAGGCAGGTGCGAACGTGATCGAGGCGATGCACACGCGGCATGGTCACGGACTGCAGATCAGCGACGTCATCCTCGAGCTCAGCGTCGAGACGCGTGGCCCCGAGCATTCGGAGCACACGCTCGACACGCTGCGCCGTGCCGGCTTCGAGCCCATCCTCATCGCCGACTGAGCACGACCGCCCGACCACGCAGAAGCGCCCCCGCGTCCGAGAGGATGCGGGGGCGCTTCTGACGTGGCGGCTCAGCCCGTGTAGGTCTCGACGTTCACGATCTCGACGCTGATCGAGCGGCCGTTCGGAGCCTCGTACGAAGACTTCTCGCCGACCTTGAGGCCGAGGATGGCCTGTCCGAGAGGGCTGGCTTCGCTGTACACGTCGTGGTCGCTGCCTGCGGCGATCTCACGGCTGCCGAGGAGGAAGACCTCTTCGCCACCGGCGACCAGCGCGGTGACCACGGTGCCGGGCTCGACGATTCCGCGGCTGGCCGGAGCCTCGCCGACCTTGGCGGTCTTCAGCAGGCCCTCGAGCGTGCGGATGCGGGCCTCCTGCTTGCCCTGCTCATCCTTCGCGGCGTGGTATCCGCCGTTCTCCTTGAGGTCGCCCTCTTCGCGAGCCGCCTCGATGCGCTTGGCGATCTCGTCGCGGCCGAAGGTGGACAGGTGCTCCAGCTCGGCGACGAGCCGGTCATACGCTTCCTGCGTGAGGAAGGGAACCTGAGCGTCGGTGGACATGACGAAGCTCCTTCTTTCGGTATCCCTCCGACGTGCTGCGGGGGATATGCCAAGACGCCCTGGCACGGTGCCAGGGCGTCGTCTGTCTGGCACGAGTCTAGGCGACCCAGCAGGTGTTCACCAAACCTGTGGTGGCCTCGGCGACGGTCGGGATGGTGACCGATCGCGCCTGCGAGTGGCTGTCTCCGGCCTCGATCTCGACGATCTTCCAGCCGACGACGCCGAACTCCTCATCGAGTGCTTCGACGGCGCACACGACGTTCTTGCCCTGCACGCCGGTGACCTGGAAGCTGATGTTCACGGAGTGCTCGTCGACGAGCTCGAAGCCCAGATCGTCGGCGTCGACGGATGCCATCGACTGGGCGACGGTCATCCAGCTGAAGGCACCGACGATCAGCAGTGCGACCGCGCCGCCGATGATCCATGGCGTCCGCCGTCGTCGGGTTCGGCCATAGCGTTCGTCGAGCTCTTGTGCGGTCGTCACAGGTGGGTCTTCCGGTCGTTAGGCTGGTGTTACCAGGTTATGCGACCTGCGTACGAAAGGTCGATTCATGCTCGCTCTGTCCGAGACCCCGATGCCGACACCGAGCATGACGGTCGATCCGGTGTCCGTCACTCCGGGGTTCGTCGGCTTCGCCGCGATCGTCCTGGTCGTGATCGCAGTGATCCTGCTGATCTGGGACATGAACCGCCGCATTCGTCGTGTCCGGTACCGCGAAGAGGTTCGTGACGAGCTGGATGCCGAAGAGGCCGCGCGGGCCGAGGGCGACACTGCTGCTCCCGGAAAGGGCGCGCCGACCTCCGACGGCCCTGCCGCTCCTGACGTCGACGGCGAGAAGCCCACCCGCTGACCGGCCGTTACGGCGCGCCCAGCGAGGGCGACAGCGGTGCCAGCGCGATGAGCAGGCACGCCGTCCAGTGGCACAGGAACGCGAGCACCGTGCACACGTGGAAGATCTCGTGGAAGCCGAAGTGGCCAGGCCAGGGGTTGGGCTTCTTGAGTGCGTAGACGATCGCGCCTCCCGTGTAGAGGAGTCCGCCCACGATGACCAGCACCATCATCGCGAAGTTGGCGTTCATGAGGTCGACGATGTACATCACCGCGGCCCAGCCGAGCAGCAGATAGAGGGCGACATACAGCCACCGCGGGGCGTTGATCCAGAAGACGCGGAAGAGGATGCCCACCAGCGTTCCTCCCCAGACCAGACAGAGCAGCAGCACGCCCTTCTCCGGCGGCAGTGCCAGGACGGCGAGCGGGGTGTACGTGCCGGCGATGAGCAGCAGGATGTTGGCATGGTCGATGCGCTTCAGCAGCACCTTGACCTTCGGCTGCCAATCGAAGCGGTGGTACAGCGCAGAATTGCCGAACAACAGCAGCGACGTGAGCATGAACACGGCGGAGGCCCATTTCGCCGGTGCGCCGTCGGCCACGATGATCAGCACGATCCCCGCGATGACGGCCACGGGGAAGGTCCCGGCGTGGATCCACCCTCGCCAGGTCGGCTTGATATCGACCGCCGCATCCACTTCCGCAGCTTCCAGCAGAGGCAGCTGGGGGACGTCGGGGCCGGAGGGCTCAGGAGTGCTCACGTGCTCACTCTAAGCCGATGCGCATACCCGGCAGGGCACATATCCTCGGCGTCCGCGCAGGGTGCCGAACGCTCCGGCACGATAGCGTAGGGAGGTGATGTCACGCGAGAGCCCGGGGCGAGGGCCGCTGTATCGGCTCTACACCAACCGGCTGCGCCGCCACCTCGATTCCGCATCGGTGCCGCATCATGTCGCGATGATGATCGACGGCAATCGTCGATGGGCACGCCAGCTCGGGTTGGACACTCCAGCCGAGGGGCATCGCGCGGGCGCTGCGAAGATGCGCGAGTTCCTGGGCTGGTGCGACGAGCTGGGTGTGCGCGTCGTGTCGCTGTACCTCCTCTCCAGCGACAATCTGCGCAAACGCGACTCCGGCGAACTCGCCGACCTCATCGAGATCATCGCCGAACTCGCCGTGGCGGTGTCGCAGGAGGAGAACTGGCGCGTGAAGCATGTCGGTCGCGCCGACATCCTGCCGGACGAACTCGCTCGCGTGCTCGCCGACGCCGAGGAGCGCACGAAGGATCACACGGGTCTGCACGTGAATCTGGCCGTCGGCTACGGCGGGCGCAACGAGATCGTCGACGCGGTGCGCAGCATCATCACGAAGCATGAGGCCTCCGGCGGCACGATGGAGGATCTCGCCGCACACCTGACTCCCGAGATGATCGGCGAACACCTCTACACCGGCGGGCAGCCCGACCCCGACCTCGTGATCCGCACCAGTGGCGAGCAGCGGCTCAGCGACTTCCTCCTCTGGCAGAGTGCGCACAGCGAGTTCTACTTCGTCGAGGCCTTGGGTCCGGATCTCCGTCAGGTCGACTTCCTGCGCGCGATCCGCGACTACGCCGATCGGGACCGGCGCTACGGTCGCTGAGTGGGCACCTGCGGGAGCTGTCCCCGTGCCAGACTGACGCAGTGAGCACTTTCCAGGACTATGTCGACACCTTCGACAACGAGTCCGGCTATCTGAACTGGGCGGCCTTCGGTCCGCTGTCGCCGTCCGTCCGTGAAGAGGTCTTCGCCGACGCCGACCTGCTCGGAAGCGGACGACCTTCCTCTCTCTCCCTGGTCGCCGAGCGCATCGATCAGGCGCAGGAGCTCGTCGCCGAACTGCTCGGCGGAGAAGCCGGCGACGTCACCCTGCAGCCATCATCGACCAACGGCCTCATGCATGCGCTGTTCGGCCTGTCCGGGGCGGTGATCGCGAGCACTGCGGAGTTCCCGAGCGTCAGCCTGACGGTGGAGCGCGCCGCGACGGCATCGAATCACGCCGTGACGCCGCGGTGGATCACGCCGCACGACGGACGGGTGACTCCTGAAGCCATCGCCGAGGCGCTCGATGACGAGGTGGTCGCCCTGGCCGTGAGCCACGTCGACTTCCGCACCGGATACCGCGCGGATCTCGCGGCGCTGCGCGAGGCCATCGGCCCCGATCGTCTGCTCATCGTCGATGCCGTCCAGTCGTTCGGCGTGATCGACGTCGACTACGCGGCCGCCGATGTAGTGGTCGGCCATGGCTACAAGTGGCTGCGCGCCGGCCGCGGCAGCGCGTTCGCATGGTTCTCGCCCCATGCGAGGGAGCGCATCGTCCCCGTCCTCTCCGGGATCACCGGCACGACGGCCAGCGGTCTGTTCGTCGACGAACTGCCGGCGCCCGCGCCATCCGCCCGGGCCTTCACGATCAGTCAGCCGGACACACTCGCCGCCGGTCGACTCGCCATCGGGGTGCGCGACGTACGCGATGCCGGTGTCGCCGCCATCGAGGAACGGGTCGCGGAACACGTCGACACCGTGATCGAGATCGCCGATCGGCACGGAATCGACGTGAGCTCACCGCGTGAGCGCACACAGCGGGCGGGGATCGTCGCGCTCGCCCCGGAGGAGCCCGCGCGGCTGGCCGCCGCCCTCGCGAACGCCGGGATCGTCGTCACGGCTCGCGGCTCCTCGGTGCGGATCGCTCCGCATGCGGGCACGGATGCGGCGACCTTCGACCTCCTCGACGAGACGCTGCATGCATTCGGCAACGAGACGTTCACGAGCGCGTAACGAAACGCTGGCGTGTCGAAATCGGGTTAAGCACCATCACGGTCGTACGTTCTAGGCATCGGGCAAGGAGCCCGATCGAGTCGGCCTCAGGTTGACGGCTCGTGACCCCCTGGTCGACTCGTTCGAATAGCCGGGATTCCCCGGGTCGGGAGTGGGTCGTGACCACACGTACAGCGCAGCAGTCCACCAGCACCGCGCAGCAGTCCACCCGTAAGACATCGAGGCGAGCAACCTCCGCTGATTCTGATCAGGATCTGCGCACCTATGTGCTCGACACCTCCGTGCTCCTGAGCGATCCGCAGGCGTTCTTCCGGTTCGCCGAGCACTCCGTCGTCCTTCCTGTCGTCGTGATCTCGGAGCTCGAGGGCAAACGTCACGATCCGGAGATCGGCTACTTCGCGCGGCAGGCCCTTCGCCACCTCGACGACCTGCGCATCGAGCACGGACGGTTGGATTTCCCGGTCGAGGTCGGTGAGGGAGGGACCCTCCGCGTCGAACTGGCGAACACCGACTCCTCGGTTCTCCCGGCGGGCATCAGGCTCAGTGACAACGACACGCGCATCCTCTCGGTGGCCATGCACCTCGCGCAGGATGGACAGGACGTCACGATCGTCTCGAAAGATCTGCCCATGCGGGTCAAGGCGGCATCTCTCGGCCTGCGCGCCGAGGAGTATCTCGCCGAGCAGGCGGTGGACTCCGGGTGGACCGGCATCTCGACGCTCAATCTCACCGGCGACGACATCAGCGACCTGTACGAGAGCGAGGTCGGCATCAGCGAGGAGGCACGCGGGCTGCCGGTGAACACCGGACTGATCATCCACTCCGAGCGCGGCTCCGCGCTCGGCCGGGTCACCGGCGACGGCGAGTACCGACTGGTGCGCGGCGACCGAGACATCTTCGGGATGCACGGCCGTTCGGCAGAGCAGCGTATCGCGATCGACCTGCTTCTCGATCAGGAGGTCGGCATCGTCTCCCTCGGCGGACGCGCCGGCACCGGCAAGTCGGCGCTCGCGCTCTGCGCAGGACTCGAGGCGGTGCTGGAGCGGCAGCAGCAGAAGAAGATCATCGTGTTCCGGCCACTGTTCGCCGTCGGTGGGCAGGAGCTCGGCTACCTCCCCGGTGACCAGGGCGAGAAGATGGGCCCCTGGGGGCAGGCGGTGTTCGACACTCTGGGTTCGGTCGTCTCCGGCAACGTGGTCGAGGAGGTCATCGAGCGCGGACTGCTCGAGGTGCTCCCGCTGACCCACATCCGTGGTCGTTCACTTCACGACGCTTTCGTGATCGTCGACGAGGCGCAATCGCTCGAACGCAATGTGCTCCTGACGGTGTTGAGCCGCATGGGCCAGAACTCGCGCGTCATCCTCACCCACGACGTCGGCCAGCGGGACAATCTCCGCGTCGGCCGGCACGACGGTATCGCCAGCGTGATCGAGACGTTGAAGGGACACGACCTCTTCGGTCACGTGACCCTGACGCGCTCCGAGCGCTCGGCGATCGCAGCCCTCGTCACCGAGCTCCTGGAGGGTGGAGAGCTCAGCTGACGACGGATGACAGCGGATGCGGCGTGGGCAGAGCTCCGCGGCATCCGCTGTTTCGTGCGTGCGCGGTGGGTGCGCGGGCCCGGAGACGAAGGATGCCGCGAGGAACGAGTCCTCGCGGCATCCGGTGATGCGTGTGGGCGGATCAGCCCGGGTGCGTCATCGACAGGAGGTCGAGCTTCTCGTCGAGCTGCTCGAGGGTGAGGTCGCCGCGCTCGACGTAGCCGAGGTCGATCACGGCGTCGCGCACCGTGATGCCCTTGGCGACCGAGTGCTTGGCGATCTTCGCCGCGGCCTCGTAGCCGATGAGCTTGTTCAGCGGCGTCACGATCGAGGGGCTCATGCCCGCGAATGCGGCAGCGCGCTCGACGTTGGCCTGCAGGCCGTCGATCGTCTTGTCGGCGAGCACGCGCGAGGCGTTCGAGAGCAGACGGATCGACTCGAGCACGGCCGTGCCCATGACCGGGATGGCGACGTTCAGCTCGAAGGAACCGGAAGCGCCGGCCCAGGCGACCGTCGCGTCGTTGCCGATCACGCGGGCGCACACCATCAGCACGGCCTCGGGAACGACCGGGTTGACCTTGCCGGGCATGATCGAGGAACCCGGCTGCAGGTCGGGGATGCGCAGCTCGCCGAGTCCCGTGTTGGGACCGGAGCCCATCCAGCGCAGGTCGTTGTTGATCTTGGTCAGCGAGACCGCGATCGTGCGCAGTGCGCCGGAGGCCTCGACCAGGCCGTCGCGGTTGGCCTGCGCCTCGAAGTGGTCCTTGGCCTCGGTGATGGGCAGCTCGGTCTCGGCCGCGAGCAGCGCGATGACCTTCTGCGGGAAGCCGAGGGGCGTGTTGATGCCGGTGCCGACCGCGGTGCCGCCCAGCGGAACCTCGGCGACGCGGGGGAGGGCCGACTGCACGCGCTCGATGCCCAGGCGGATCTGACGGGCGTAGCCGCCGAACTCCTGGCCCAGGGTCACCGGTGTCGCGTCCATGAGGTGGGTGCGGCCGGACTTGACGGCGTCCTTCCACAGCTCAGCCTTCGCCTCGAGGGCCACGGCGAGGTGGTCGAGCGCGGGGATGAGCGTGTCGATGAGCGCCTGGGTGACCGCGATGTGCACCGAGGTCGGGAACACGTCGTTCGACGACTGCGAGGCGTTGACATGGTCGTTGGGGTGGACGGTCGCACCGAGGATGCGCGTCGCGAGGGTCGCCAGCACCTCGTTCATGTTCATGTTCGACGAGGTGCCGGAGCCGGTCTGGTATGTGTCGACCGGGAACTCGGCGTCGAAGGTGCCTGCGGCAACCTGGTCGGCAGCCTGGGCGATCGCGTCGGCGATGGCCCCGTCGAGGGTGCCGAGCTCCTTGTTGGCGAGCGCTGCTGCCTTCTTGATCCGGGCCAGGGCGGCGATCTGCGTCGATTCCAGCCCCTTGCCCGAGATCGGGAAGTTCTCCACGGCGCGCTGCGTCTGCGCTCCGTAGAGCGCATTCACGGGCACCCGCACCTCACCCATGGTGTCGTGTTCGATGCGGTACTCGGTGTCGGTCATTCCGAACCCTCCTTGGTTGCGGGGTCAGTCCCCTGGATAACGGCGTCATCGGTGTCGATCCCGACCGTGATCACGGGCACGGCGGTGCCCTCGGCCAGACGGTAGTTGGCGCCGACGATGCCCAGGCGGCCGGCACCGACGGCATTGCTGATGACCTCGGACGACTGCAGCAGATCGCTCACCGTGTTGCGCAGGTGCTCGATGCCGACGAGTTCCGAGTCGATGTCGGCGACGGTGGTGCCGCCGTTCTCGGCCAGGACCTTCCGTGCCGCAGGGACGATCGGTGCGATCAGCTTCCAGATGTGCGGAGGCAGGGGAGCGGCGTCGATCGCCGTGCCGTCGATGGCGGCGCGTACCGCTCCGCAGGAGTCATGTGCGAGCACCACGATCAGCGGCACCTCGAGCATCGCGACGGCATACTCGAGGCTCGCGACGATCGACTCGCCGATGACCTGTCCGGCGTTGCGCACCACGAACAGGTCGCCGAGGCCCAGGTCGAAGATGATCTCGGCGGCGAGACGCGAGTCGGAGCATCCGAACAGCGTCGCGACCGGATGCTGCGCGGCGGTCAGATCTTTGCGTCGCGCGACGTCCTGGTTGGGGTGTCGCGGCTCATCGCTGACGAAGCGACGGTTGCCCTCCTGCATCTGCTGCCACGCGGCGGCAGGGGTGAGCGGGTGCGTCATGAAGCCTCCGAGATGGTGCGGATCTGCGGAATGAGAGACTCGGCGAGTTCGGCGGTCGAATCGGCCGAGCGCGAGCCGTAGAGCAGGATGTAGTCGTCGCCGGCCTGTGTGCCGACGGCGTAGGTGACGTTGGCGTTGGATTCTGCGCTGCCCGGCTTGTAGACGTCCCAGTCGAGGCCGCCGATGCGCACCGTGTCGGTCGGAGCGATGCCGTTCAGGCGTTGCGGCGCCCACGAGGAATCGGCGTCGAAGGCCTGCGTGACCTTGATGAAGCCGCGCTCCTTGTCGGACTTGGGGGCGAGAGTGACCTCCCACACGACGGTCGCGCCACCCTGCATCTCTGCGCCGTTCGCACGCCAGAAGTCGCCCAGCTCGGGGATGAGGACAGGGCTGTCCATCGAGGACTCGACTCCCGCGGCGATCCCGGCGACGTCGAGAGGCTTGGGCTGCACCGGCTCACCGCGAGGGACCGCGAAGATGATGACGGCGACCACGGCGACGGTGACCAGCAGGGCGGCGATGAGGTTCCGGAAAGTCTGGCTGGAGCGGTACGCCTTGCTGGAGGCTGCCTTGCGGGCGGCTGTTTCGTCGGCGGTCTCGGGGCGGCCGAGCTCGGCGATGATGGGGGGCTGCTTGCTCATGACTCTCCAGCCGGGGCATCGGCGTCGGACGCTGCGGCTCGCGCGGCATCCAGTCGGCGCTTCGCACCGAGGAGCCACTCCTCGCAGCGGGCTGCCAGTGCTTCGCCGCGCTCCCAGAGGGCGAGCGAATGCTCGAGGGTCGGGGATCCCTGTTCGAGCTCCGCGACGACCTTGACCAGCTCGTCACGGGCCGCCTCGAACGACAGCGTGTCCACGGGGGTGTCGTTCAGGGCGCTCACTCCTCCATCTTACGTCGTGCGTCGCCGGCGCTCGGCTCAGACGTCTTCGGCGATCTCGCCCTCGGAGCGGGCGGTCAGTGAGCCCCGGTCGAGGGTGATCGTGAGCGCGCTCCCGGCCGGAGCATCGGCGGCGTCGCGCAGGATGACGCCGCCGTCGAGGTGGGCGATCGCATAGCCGCGTGCGAGTGTCGCTGCGGGGGAGAGTGCACGGAGCGACGCGCGAAGCTCGCCGGTGCGGCGTCCGGCTTCGTCTATGTGTCTGCTCACTGTGTCCCGGCCGCGGGCGAGCAGGAGCCAGGTCTCCTGGGCGCGTGCATCGATGATCGGGGCGGGGGAGCGCAGGACAGGGCGCGAGCGCAGCTGATCCAGCTGGGCGATGTCGTGTGAGAGGCGCTGTGTGAGGCGCGTGGTCGCGCGGGAGCGCAGCTGCGCGATGAGTGCACGCTGCTCTCCGACATCGGGCACCACACGCTTCGCGGCATCGGTCGGTGTCGATGCCCGGAGGTCGGCGACGTCGTCCAGAAGCGGATGATCGTTCTCATGCCCGATCGCGCTGACGACGGGAGTCGATACCGCCGCGACCGCTCGCACGAGCTTCTCGTCGCTGAAGCCAAGGAGAGTCTGCGGATCGCCGCCACCGCGAGCGATGATGATGACGTCGACCTCGGGGTCGGCATCGAGTCGAGCGAGGGCTGCGAGGGTGTCGGGCACGCAGCGCTCGCCCTGCACGGCGGCGTACTCGGTGCGGAAGCGCACCTGCGGCCAGCGCAGCTCGGCGTTGCGATGCACATCCTTCTCGGCGTCGGAGCGTTCGCCGGTGATCAGTCCGATCACGTGCGGAAGAAACGGCAGGCGCTTCTTGCGGGAGGGGTCGAACAACCCCTCCTGTCGCAGCTGCACGCGAAGCTTCTCGAGGCGCTCGAGCTGATCGCCCAGCCCTACATGCTTCATCGCCGAGACCGCGAAGCTGAAGTCGCCGGCCTTGACGAAGTAGTCCGCCTTCACCGCGGCCACGACATGATCGCCGACCCCGATATCGGAGGGGATGCGCCCGCGCACGCTCGACCACACCCGGATGGAGATCTGCGCGTCGGAGCGGGTGTCCTTCAACCGCGCGAAGACGTTGCCCGCGCGCACGTTCCAGGAGGTGATCTCGCCCTCGACCCAGACGGTGTTCCACCGCGCGATGAAGTCGCGGATGGTCGCGTTCAACCTCGTTACAGAGGTGGGTGCATCGGCACTGGAATCGCGGGGTGCGACGGAGTCGGCCGGCGGCGTCTCGCCCTGGCCCGTCGTCGCTTCGAAGACTGTCATCCGCTCCCGTTCCCGACCCCTGAACCTCTCCGGCCCCGCACAGCTGCGCGACGGTAGAATTCAAGGGTGACTTCGACTGCCGTTCATCTCCCCGTGCCCCGCCTTCCACGAGTGCGTGCGGCGGCCGGGCGGCTTCAGGATAACCCGGTGGCCGGACACAAGCGGGTTCTGCTCGCCGCACCGCGTGGATACTGCGCCGGTGTCGACCGTGCCGTCGTGGCCGTCGAGAAGGCGCTCGAGCGCTATGGCGCCCCCGTCTACGTGCGCAAGCAGATCGTGCACAACATCCACGTCGTGACCGAGCTCGAGACGAAGGGTGCCATCTTCGTCGAAGAGGTCGACGAGGTCCCCGAAGGAGCGCACGTCGTCTTCAGCGCGCACGGTGTCTCGCCTGCGGTCGTCAACGCAGCCTCCGATCGCGGACTCCACGCGATCGATGCCACCTGCCCGCTCGTCACCAAGGTGCACCGCGAGGCCGTGCGCTTCGCACGAGACGACTTCGAGATCCTGCTCATCGGCCACGAGTGGCATGAGGAGGTCGAGGGCACCGCAGGTGAGGCTCCCGATCACGTCACCGTCGTGAACTCACCGGAAGAGGCCGACACGGTCGTCGTGAAAGACCCGAGCAAGGTCGTCTGGCTCTCGCAGACCACCCTCTCGGTCGACGAGACCATGGAGACGGTCAACCGCCTGCGCGCGCGCTTCCCCGACCTGCACAACCCGCCGTCCGACGACATCTGCTATGCCACGCAGAACCGCCAGGTCGCGATCAAGAAGGTCGCCGCCGGAGCCGACCTCGTGATCGTCGTCGGCTCTTCCAACTCGTCCAACAGCGTGCGTCTGGTCGAGGTCGCACTCGAATACGGGGCGAAGGCCGCCTATCGGGTCGACTACGCCGAGGAGATCGAGCAGGAGTGGCTCGACGGTGTCGAGACCGTGGGCGTCACCAGCGGTGCATCCGTGCCCGAGGTGCTGGTGCGCGAGGTGCTCGATGCGATCGGCGATGCCGGCTACCGCGATGTCGAAGAGGTGAAGACGGCAGAGGAAGACCTGATGTTCTCACTGCCCAAGGAGCTCCGTCAGGACTCTGCAGGTCAGCGTGATGCTCGGGCTCTCGGCGGTCGTGCTTCTGGAGGAGGCGCTTAGCGTTGAGCGCCGCGGAGGCGGAGCCCACCCTCATCGGGTCGGTGCAACGCGCGCTGCGACTGGTCGACATCGTCGCCAACTCGCCCCGCCCGCTTCCGCCGAAGATGCTCGCGGCGATCACCGGTCTGACCCCCGGGACCACCTACAACCTCGTCCGCACCCTCGTTCACGAGGGTTACCTCACCTCTGAGCCGGACGGGCTCCTGCTCGGCACCCGGTTCCCCTCCTTCCAGCAGCAGATCGGCGCGCGGGGCGTCTTCCTCGCTCGGGTGCGGGCGGCGCTGCGCGAAGTGACGGAAGATGTGGGTGCGACGGCGTACCTTTCGCGGTTCGACGACGGGGAGATGCACCTGGTCGACATCGTCGACGCGGTCCGCAACCCCCGGATAGAGCTGTGGGTGGGACTGCAGTCCAGCGCGCATGCGACCGCGTTGGGGAAGCAGATCCTCGCGGACCTGCCAGCGGCCGACCGGCTGGACTACCTCTCCAGGCACCGACTGGTGGAGCTCACGGCGCGCACGATCAGCGATCGTCGGACGCTGTTGACGCAGCTGGAGCGATCGCCGGGGTGGGCGATCGATCAGGAGGAGTACGCGATCGGCGCGACGTGCGTGGCCGTGCCGGTGATCGCTCCCGGTATCACCGCGTCGCTGGCGATCTCGCTGCCCGCGGATCGCGCCGTAGTCAACCGTGAGCTCGTGTCGACCCTCCAGCGCACGGCCAGACGGCTCTCGCTGCAACTGGGGGCAGACCTGCTCGGCGGCGGAGACTCCGGAGCAGAGTTCACTATCTGAAGTAAGGCCCCTGGTGCTTCGGCATGCGTTTTCCTACTATGTAGAGAGTAGCGGCATACATGAACGCTACCGATCGCCTCAAGCGTCCCCAGCGCTGGCGGTCAATCTGGATGAGGAGCGTCCCCAGCGCACCACATCCGCGGCCCCGAGAAGTCCCCACTTCTCCGGGGCCGCTATCGTCTGCGGGCTTCACACGCTGTGAGCCGGCCCGAGGTTGTGCCGTTAGCATTGCGGGATGACCGATCAGCGGCCCCAATACGGCGAACTCGCGACCCCCGAGGAGCAGCGACGAGCCGCAGGTCTGCCGCCTCTCGAGGAGATCGTGGTCGAGCCGCTCGCTGCCGCACCGGCTACGAATTCAGCGCCGGCTTCGAGTTCAGCGCGAGTGGAGCAGGCGGCGAGCGAGCCTTCCACGAATCGGTCTCACCCGATCGACCGCTTCGTGACGATCGCGATGCTCGCCTACGGGTTGATCAACATCGTCATCACGGGCTTGTCGTACCTCGACCTGCCGAGCGTGATGAACGAGACCATGAAGGTCCTCGGCATCGAGGGGGAGTTCACCAACTTCGCCCAGGGCAAGACCTGGGGAACCATCGCCGCAGTCCTGCTCGCCGTCGGATGGTCTGTCACCGCAGCGCTCTCGATCCGACGTCTGCGTCGGGGGCGTATCACCTGGTGGATCCCGATCACGGGCGCGATCGTGACCATGATCGTGGTGTCGATCTGCATCGCGGTGCCGATGATGAACGACCCCGCTTTCATCGCCCATCTCGAGCAGATGACGACTCCCTGACCTCACCCCGTTGCTGTCTGCTCGGCGGGGCATCTGAGACACGCAGGAAGGGCCCGGCAATCATGCCGGGCCCTTCCTCATGTCTCGCGACGGATCAGCTCTTGGACTGGCCGTAGGAACCGAGCTGACGGGTCGACTCGACCACGCGTGCAGCCATAGCCGTCTCGGCGACCTTGCCCCAGGCGCGCGGGTCGTACTGCTTCTTGTTGCCGACCTCGCCATCGACCTTCAGGACGCCGTCGTAGTTCTTGAACATGTAGTCGGCGATCGCACGCGTGTACGCGTACTGGGTGTCGGTGTCGATGTTCATCTTGATGACGCCGTTGGCGACCGCGAGGGCGATCTCTTCGTCCGTGGAACCCGAGCCGCCGTGGAAGACCAGGTCGAGGGGCTTCGCACTCGTGTTGTACTTCGCGGCGACCTGGGCCTGGATCTCGCCGAGGAGCTCAGGACGCAGCTTCACGCCGCCGGGCTTGTAGACGCCGTGCACGTTGCCGAAGGTGAGGGCCGCGATGTAGCGTCCCTGCTCACCGAGACCGAGTGCCTGCACAGCCTGGTCGACGTCGGCGAAGGTCGTGTAGAGGGCGTCGTTGGAACCCTCGTGCTGCACGCCGTCCTCTTCGCCGCCGACGACGCCGATCTCGACCTCGAGGATGGCATTGATGTTCTTCATGCGGGGGAGGAGATCCTTCGCGATCTCGATGTTCTCCGCGAGGGGAACTGCCGAGCCGTCCCACATGTGGGACTGGAAGATCGGGTTGCGACCCGCCTTGACCTCTTCCTCAGAAGCGGCGATCAGCGGCTCGACGAAGCCGGCAAGGGCATCCTTCGGGCAGTGGTCGGTGTGCAGTGCGACCGTGACCGGGTAGTTCTTCGCGACCTCGGTCGCGAAGCGGGCGAAGGCGAGAGCCCCCGTCGCGCGAGCCTTCACGGTCTGGCCTGCGAAGTAGTCGGCGCCACCCGTGGTGACCTGGATGATGCCGTCGGAGCCGGCCTCGGTGAGGCCCTGGAGGACGGAGTTGATCGTCTGCGAGCTGGAGACGTTGAATGCGGGGTACGCGAAGCCGCCGGCCTTCGCGCGGTCGAGCATTTCGGCGTACTGATCCGGGGTGGCGACGGGCATGAGAACTCCTGCGATAGGGGAAGCCGGGACAATTGCCACTCTATCGGGGCGTGCGCGCTGGTACCGAAGCCGGAGGCTCGCCTGTGCGCCACGGCATCTGTTCAGTTGTTAAGAATCGCAATTCCTTCTTCGGATCCTCCCCGAAAACCGGGCTGTTCGGAATCGTGGATGACTAGGCTGACCGCATGGTGAGTCTGACAGCGGATCTGAGCCCTCTTCGTCCCGACCGTAACCTCGCGATGGAGCTGGTGCGTGCGACCGAGGCAGCGGCCATCCGCGCGGTGCCGTTCATCGGGCGCGGCGCGAAGGAGGCAGCCGACGGTGCTGCCGTCGACGCCATGCGCGCGTTCCTCGGCACGGTCGACTTCCAGGGGCGGGTCGTGATCGGCGAGGGCGAGAAGGACAACGCCCCCATGCTCTTCAACGGCGAGGTCGTCGGCACCGGCCGCGGGCCGCTGTGCGACATCGCGGTCGACCCGATCGATGGCACTTCCCTCACCGCTGCGGGCCGACAGAACGCCCTCTCGGTGATCGCCGTCTCAGACCGCGGCACGATGCTCGACGCATCAACGGTCTTCTACATGGACAAGCTCGTCACCGGCCCGGCAGGAGTCGGGGTCGTCGACATCCGCCTGCCCATCGGCGAGAACATCCGCAAGCTCGCCGGTGCGCTCGACAAGCCGGTCGATGAGATCGTCGTGTCCGTGTTGAACAGACCGCGTCACGAGCAGCTGATCCAGGAGATCCGCGATGCGGGCGCCGGCACTCGCCTGATGAGCGACGGCGATGTGGCCGGCGGCATCAACGCCGCGCGTCACGACGCTCGCACCGACATGTGCGTCGGCGTCGGCGGCAGCCCGGAGGGCATCGTCACCGCCTGTGCGATCAAGGCGCTCGGCGGACACATCCAGGGGCGTCTCTGGCCGCGTGACGACGATGAGCGCCAGCGCGGGATCGATGCAGGTCTCGACATGGACAAGGTCTACGAGGCCGACGACCTGGTGCAGGGGAACAACACCATCTTCGTCGCCACCGGCGTCACCGACGGGCAGCTCGTGGCCGGCGTGCGCCGTGAGCGCGGCTTCGTGTACACCGAGAGCGTCGTGCTCCGTGGTGCTTCCGGAACCCTCCGCCGCATCGCCTCGGAGCATCTCGTCTCGAAGTGGCTGTGATCGTTCGCACGATTCGCGGCGCCTGACGATCGGCGGCGAGAACTGCGGCATCGTTATCGAGCCGGTATCGCCTCGCAGTGGCACGATCCACGGTTCTCGGGAGCGCCGTGTCACAATTGTCACTGGGTTTGTCGCCGTCGACGGAGCCGCCAGGCACCGCAGGCACAGGAGGGCGAACAGATGGCAACGCAGCACACGAGTGGTTCGAAGACCGCCCCGACGAAGATCGTCACGACGAACACGGGGCGCATTCTCCGTGTGAGCGCCGATGCTGAGTCTGTGGCCCCTATGCCTTCGGTCACGGCTCCGGCCGCCCCGGTCGTCGACCCCGCGCGCCGCGCCGACGTGCTCTTCCGCGTCCGCCGCGACGAGGGTCACGAGATCAGTGCATGGTGGATGATCGGGGCCTTCCTCGCCACCAGCGGTCTCGTCATCCTGCTGCTCAGCGGCGTCCCTGGCATCGCCTGATCGACTCGCCGCCGGCTGTTCGCGGAATCGTCGCATCGCCGTTCGGACCCTGAACCGCAGTCGACCGCGTCACTCTTCGTCGAACCGAAGCCGCACGTCGCCCACATCTGCACGGGCTGTCGCGGGCCGCGTGCTCTCCGGCTCGAGTGCGTTGCCCTCCGCCGCATAGTCGCGTGGGGCGTCGTCTTCCGCCGCGATCAGCTCCGGTGCGGTGAATCGTCTGGCTGCACTCGTGGCCACCGCGGGAGCCGTCGCGAGAGCAGACGCATCGACGCCGGGGAACTGACGTGCGGTGACGAGCACACGAGTCTCGAGTGATCCCGCGAATCGGTTGTAGCTGTCGACCGTCCGCTCCAGGGCACGGCGCAGATCGTCGGCGTGTCCGGCGAGAGTACCCAGGCGGTCGTACAGCTGCGTTCCCAGGGCGAGCAGGGTGCGTGCCTCGGTCGACACCTCTTGCTGCGTCCAGGTGAAGGCCACTGTCTTCAGAACCGCCCACAGGTTGACGGGGGAGGCGAGCGCCACCCGTCGGCTGAAGGCGTAGTCGAGGAGGGTCGGGTCTTCATCGATGGCCGCTGACAGTAGAGACTCGGTCGGCAGGAAGCAGATGACGAACTCGGGACTCGCGTCGAGACCGATCCAGTAGGCCTTCTTGGCCAGTGCATCGATGTGCGCGCGGACAGCCTTGACGTGCTTCTGCATCAGGCTGCGGCGCTGCGGCTCGTTGGCGTCGCCGCCAGGGAGTGCGGAGGCCTCGAGGTACGCGTCGAGGGGGACCTTGGCGTCAACGGCGATCGAGCTGCCGCCCGCGAGCCGGATCACCATGTCGGGCCGTCCCTGTCCGCGGTCGGACGAGATCGTGGCCTGCAGGTCGAAGTCGATGTGCCGTGTGAGGCCCGCTGCCTCGACCACGCGGCGTAACTGGGTCTCGCCCCACACGCCGCGCGTGGCGGTGGAGCGCAATGCACCTGCGAGTGACTCCGTGGTCGCTCGCAGCGCCTCGTCGGACTCTTGAGCGCGGCGCAGCTGTTCTTCGAGCGTGCCGAACTGCGCGTGCCGCTCCCGCTCGATGGCGGTGACCTTGGTCTGCATCTGCTGCAGGCTCTCCCTGACCGGTGCCAGCGCCGTCAGCACGGCGTTCTGCTGCTGCACCCGCTGCGCCTCGGCGCGCTGCTCGTCTCGTGCATGTTCGACGGCGTCGCGATACAGGTCGTACTGGCGGTCGCGGTCATCGCGGGCAGCCGCCAGCTCGGCCTGAGTGCGTGCGAGATCAGCGGCCCCGCGCCCGGCACGCAGGAACCAGCCGATGGCGACACCCGCCGCGAGAGCGACGAGGAGAAGAACGACAGCCAGAGCATCCATGTGTTCATGATGCGGCCGGCATCCGACATTCCGAGGCCGCCGCGCACAGACGCGGCGCGGAGGGTCAGGCGACGGCGCGCTCCAGCGCAGGCACGACGGGTGCCACGGGGGCGGTGACGCGCAGGCTCAAGGCATCGGCGAGCGCGAAGACATCGGCCGCGCCTGCCCTGGCTGCCGCGTCGATGACAATCTGGGCACAGGCGCGGGCGTCGGCGAGGGCATCGTGGTGCGAGAACTCCTCGAACCCGGCGGCCGCCGCGGCGATCGGCAGACGGTAGGAATCGAGCGTGTACGTCTTGCGGGCGACCTGCAGGCTGCACAGTGAGCGGTAGGGCGGGCAGAGCTGCCCTGTCGCCTCCGAGGCGCGACGCAGCACGTTGAGGTCGAAGCCGGCGTTGTGGGCGACGAGCACGTCTGCTCCGGCGAAGGCACACAGGCGGTCGAACTGGTCGACCCAGGTGGCAGCGGAGAGCACGTCTTCAGGCTGGATGCCGTGGATGCGCACGTTCCATTCCTGGAACTCGTCGTGTCCGGGTGGGGGCTGGATCAGCCATCCGGCGGTGGCGACGACCTCACCGCCGCGCACACGGACGAGTCCGACGGAGCAGGCGGAGGCCGGACTGGAGTTCGCGGTCTCGAAGTCGATCGCAGTGAAGTCCAGTGGCACATCCCCACTTTCCCCCGCGTGCTCGGAGACGGGTCGGAGACTCGCCGTATGCTGGCGACATGGCTGAGGACATGGCGACGTCGTTCGGAGCGCAGGCCGGGGATTACGAGCTCGGCAGGCCCGAATACCCCTTCGAGGCGGTGGCCTGGATGCTCGAGCAGATGCCGGCTGATTCCCGCCGTGTCGCCGATGTCGGCGCCGGAACGGGCAAGCTCACCCGGGTGCTCGCCCAGGCGCCCGACGCCGAGGTCGTCGCGATCGACCCCGATCCGGAGATGCTCGCCACCCTCCGTGGCGCGGTGCCGGGAGTTCCCACGTTCGTCGGGACGGCGGAGCAGTTGCCGCTGCCGGATGCGAGCGTCGATGCGGTCGTGCTGGGGCAGGCGTGGCACTGGGTCGATCCGGTCGCGGGGTCGGCCGAGATCGGTCGCGCGGTGCGCAGCGGGGGAGTGCTCGGCCTCATCTGGAACATCCGCGACGACCGCGTCGAATGGGTACGGCGGCTCACCGAGATCATGCACGGCAGCCACGCCGAGATCATGCTCGCCGAGGGAGACCCGGTCCTCACCGCTCCGTTCGGCCCGCTCGAGCAGGAACGCTGGGAATGGGTGCGGCCCGTCACACGAGACGTGCTGCACCGGATGGCGGCATCGCGCAGCTACATCATCACCGCTCCGGATGAGGAGAAGGCACGCATCCGCCGTGACCTGGACGAGCTGTTCGACGAGCTCGACCTGCACGGCGGCGCGACGATCGACCTTCCCTACGTGACGAGGGCGTACCGCGCTGTGCGTGACTGAGGTACAGCCTTCCGTGGGACACCCAGCGCCAGCCAGGTAGACTCGTGCCCCGTGGCTCTCACTATCGGCATCGTCGGCCTGCCCAACGTCGGCAAGTCCACCCTCTTCAACGCACTCACCAAGAACGACGTGCTCGCGGCGAACTATCCGTTCGCGACGATCGAGCCCAACGTCGGCGTGGTGAACCTGCCAGACCCCCGCCTGGAGAAGCTCGCGGAGATCTTCGGCAGCGAGCGGATCCTCCCCGCAGCGGTGTCGTTCGTCGACATCGCCGGCATCGTGCGCGGTGCGAGCGAGGGGGAGGGGCTCGGCAACAAGTTCCTCGCGAACATCCGTGAGGCCGATGCCATCGCGCAGGTCGTCCGCGGATTCGCCGACGATGACGTCGTGCACGTGGACGGCGCGGTGAACCCCGCTTCCGACATGGAGACGATCAACGCGGAGCTCATGCTCGCCGACCTCGAGACCGTCGACAAGGCGATCAGCCGCTACGAAAAGGAAGTCCGCGGCAAGAAGATCGAGCCCATCGTGCTCGAGACCGCGAATGCCGCGAAGGATGCTCTCGAGCGCGGCGTGCTGCTCTCCGCCTCCGGCATCGACCTGACACCGATCCGCGAGCTGGGTCTGCTCACCGCGAAGCCCGTCATCTTCGTCTTCAACGTCGACGAGGCCGTGCTGACGAACGACGCGCGCAAGGCTGAGCTCGCAGCCCTGGTCGCCCCGGCGAAGGCCATCTTCCTCGACGCGAAGATCGAATCCGAGCTCATCGACCTCGACCCCGAGGACGCGGCTGAACTGCTCGCCTCGACCGGACAGGACGAGTCCGGCCTCGATCAGCTCGCCCGCATCGGCTTCGACACTCTCGGCCTGCAGACGTACCTCACCGCAGGCCCGAAGGAAGCTCGCGCCTGGACGATCCCCAAGGGCTCGAAGGCGCCGCAGGCCGCCGGTGTCATCCACACCGACTTCGAGAAGGGCTTCATCAAGGCCGAGATCGTCTCGTTCGACGACATGGTCGAGACCGGTTCGGTCGTCGAGGCCCGCGCCAAGGGCAAGGCGCGCCTCGAAGGCAAGGACTACGTCATGCAGGACGGCGACGTGGTGGAGTTCCGCTTCAACAACTGAGCGGGACAGCGTGATCGAAGGCAGACGCCTGAGGTCATATTTTGAGGAAGATGCCATCTATGTCCAGCTCAGGCAAGTTGGCTATGGATCGTCGTGCCCATTCCGGGTCGATCACAGCTTGAGCGTGTGTGATCTGAAGTTGGGCTTCTTTCATTGTGTAATGGAGCAGCTCCGTCCAGTAGACAAGTTCTACGTTTCGTCTCGAGCTCCTGACGGCCCTCAAGAAGGCCGTGGCGCTTTGATGCAAGCTATCCATGCATTCATACGCTGGCATGTAAAAGCCCACAGGTCGTGGGCCATGGAGGAAGACGCCCAAGGAGTCCGCGGCGGCTGACTTCATCGATCCGCTATGCGATGCATGAACGTGGTGACTGGCGTTCGAAAAGCGGGAGCTTGATACGACATTTCCGTATGCTCTGCTTATGTCCGCGTATGTTACCCGACGGTTGTCGAAGGCCGGCGATGCCCAGCCGTATGGTCTGGCCATGGAGACTCCATGTCGCTGGATGACGCGCTGATACTGCTTATCTATTATTTGGATCGTCTCAGCAGTGAGGCCGCGAATATGGCCGTCCTCTTTCCGTCGCCACATTTCCACATGGTGACTTGCCTCGAATCGTTTTGCGATCTCGGTGCTGCTCCGCTCGATGAACGTTGCAATGACGCCGAGCTCGACTACGGTCCGCATGCGGGCTTCAGCGCCGTCCGGAAACCCGCGTTCGAGCAATGCAAAGGTTTCGTTGGTTGCGGTCATGGCCCGTTGGAGTAGTCCTGCCAAAACCTCTGCTTTCCGACGTGGGCGCCCCTGCTGGAGCCAGCGAGAGCCCGCGGACGCCAATACATGGCCGCAGATTGATAGATAGGCCGAGACGAAGTCCAATGATTCGTCTAGAAGCTCAGCGACCGAGTCGCTTACCAGGTCTGGAAACGCACGTGCGGCCGAGCCAAGCTCCGCGAGGTCCTCTGGAAGATACCAGTCCAGATTCTCAAGAAAGTCACGGGCCTTTTCGCGCGGATCAGCGTTCGGAGTTCGACGACTGTAGGAGGTGATACTCCCCGCGATTCTCTGCGAGAGTTTTTTCAGAAGCGCTCGCTCAAGATCGACCATCTTCACTGCCGGATCTGCTTCGGCTGACCGCCTGTCTCCTGCAGATGTCCTCATGGCTGAAGTATGCCGGTTTTGCGCAACTGTATGTTCGCGATCGGCAGCGCCCGCGCTCGGGTGGGAAGCTTCGAAGTTAGTGCTCGGCGTATCGAAAGAACGCAGAGCAGCCAACGGTCTCACGACTACGCAACGTGGTGGAGGTCCGCTTCAACGACGAGAGCTGTCGTCTCGTGGTAGGTCGGGCTGAGCGGCACTGTGGCTGCATACGTCCCGTCAGCACGGACTATTGAGTCGCCCCAGGTGTTATCGATTTCGAGGCTATGGAGAAGTGGCTCGGCGCCTGCGGGTGTTGGCCGTTTAGCGGACGAGGCGTACCGCCGATTCATCAGTAACGGCTGAACACACAGTTCCTGTACGGTGAGAGCGCCAGAAGATTGCTGGCGTCGGGAGCCCCGGGGGACGATATGAGCAGCATCGAGGGCGTGGACTACACGAACTGGGATTGGCTGCCGCGGGCGGCCAGTGAGGTCGAGAGCTACGTTCTGCGATTGCTAGCCGAGTCCGGCGTCGAGCCGCACGACGTGTCCGCGCGAGCGAAGTCGATAGCGTCGTTCCAGCGGAAACAAATCGCGAAACAGTACCCCGACCCCATCGGACAGATCACTGACATCGTCGCGATCCGGATCATCACCTACTCGAACACCGATCGGGATCGAGCCCGAGAACTAATCCGTTCCCGATTCGCTGTCCTGCCGGGAGAGGATCGGAACCCAGGCGAGGAAAAGCCGCCGCACCTGCGCGGATACGACTGCCTGCACATCGTCGTCTCGGGGGAAACAGACGACTACGACTCTGATTGGGTAGTCTCCGGGGGTGATCTCGAGCGGTACTTCACGACGTTTGGGGGGCTCGAGATCCAAATCCGCACAGTGGCCGGCCACGCGTGGGCGGAGTTCGAGCACGCAAGGCGCTACAAGGGCGCTCAGTACAATGCGATCAGCGAGCAAGACCAGGGGACGATAGATCAGCTGTTCGGCGCGGCGTCCGACGCACGACGCGCGCTCGACGAGACCTTCGTGGCAATCGATCGGATTCTTGCTCGACCGACCGTAGATATCGAAAGCGCGCACATCGAGACGCGCGTCGAGCCGGACCCCGCGCCGGGGGAGGTTGCATCAACCGCCCTGGATGCAGTCACGCTCTCACAATTCATGAAGACGCGGTTCCCGAACGACTCCGACGGGAGCGATAAGGGCGTTAGTTTCGGAATCGAACTAGCGCGAGCAACCGGCATAGATACCGTCGAGGCCTTGGAAGCGGCGTTGGAAGATGTAGATAGCGACCAGGTGCGCGCCCTAATGGAGTCAGGTGTGTCTGTCACTCGGGTACGGCGCCTGGACGACGAACTTCTCGCGCACTTCGGGCAGGACTACATCAACAAGACCCAGCACGCGGGGTACGGGAAACACCGAGCACTGCAGCTTGAGTGGCGCTATGACCGGTTGCGAGGAAAGACTCGGTACAGGACATACTTGCTGCTCGGAGAAGCACGTCCGACCGAACTTGAGGCAGGGCCCTACACTGCGGTTGGTGCGCTTCGCGAAGTTGCACGACTACTAGCGCACGCGCGTGGGGTCGATACAGTTCTCACGTCAGGACTGATCGCCTCGGAGCCGAACCTTCCGCCGGGTGCCCGGGCGAAGAAGATCGCACTGGAAGGCGACGCGGCGCTCTGGGTCGCGTCGAACCTGAACCGAGAGGCGTCCGAGCAACTGATGCTTCAGCTATTGGATCGGGCGCGCCCCGTTGATCTACGGATCGCGCGCGGGGATGTGGTCGTCGCTGACGGTCAAGCTGTACATCACCGCCAACAGGTTGATGGGCATTGATCAGGCCGAAACAGAACACTCAGGTAGTGCGTCCAATGTCAGGAGCTGTGGATGGGTGATGATTCGCCAAGCGGGTCCCTGACGTCGGATCGGAGACGAAACACACTCCTCATCCGCATCTGCCTGATCATCGTGATCCTCGGGCTCGTCGTGAGCGGGGTTACCGCCTTCCCCCTGCGCGAAGAACTGATGCTCGGGCGCGACATCCTCAACAACACGGGCCTGAGCGCGACGTTCCCAGACCTCGCCTTCTGGGTGCACAGGGTCGCAGAAGGACTCGACATCACGGGCACCGACTACCCGTTCCTCGCCTACGGAACGGACTGGCTGGCATTCGCGCATCTGGCGATCGCGGTCGCCTTCGTCGGGCCGCTCATCGATCCGGTCCGCAACGTCTGGGTCACCATCTGGGGTCTCATCATGTGCGCGGGCATCGTTCCGCTCGCACTGATCGCCGGTGCGATTCGCGGCCTCCCGCTCGGCTGGCAGCTCATCGACATCTCCTTCGGCGTCGTCGCGGCCGTGCCTCTCACCATCGCGCTCGTGCTGACGCGCCGGCTCGCGAGAGCGAAGGCCGCCGCCCTCTGAGAGAGTGCGTCCGCGTGCCACCCCCGTGGGGTGACAGGATTGACGGATGACCGCAACACTCGTGGCCCAAGGGCTGGCCGGCGGGTACGGCCACCGCACCCTGTTCGACTCGCTCGACCTGACCGTCACCGCGGGTGATGTGGTCGGCCTCGTCGGAGCCAACGGAGCCGGGAAGTCGACCCTTCTCAAGCTGCTGGCGGGTGTCGACGAGCCGCAGGCCGGCACGATCCGGCTCGCACCGGCAGATGCCTTCGTCGGCTGGCTTCCCCAGGAGCACGAGCGGATCGTCGGTGAGAGCGTCGCCGACTACATCGGCCGTCGCACGGGCTGCACGGCCGCGACCGGAGACATGGATGCCGCCGCTGCTGCCCTGGGCGACCCGAGTCTTGCTGCTCCCGGCACAGACCCCGCCGACACGTACTCGGTCGCGCTGGATCGCTGGCTGGCGAGCGGTGCCGCCGACCTCGATGAGCGGCTTCCCGTCGTGCTCGCCGAGCTCGGACTCGACCTGGGCGACGACCCGGCCGACGCCCTGATGACCGCTCTGTCAGGCGGGCAGGCGGCCCGCGTCGGTCTCGCCGCGTTGCTGCTCTCGCGCTTCGACATCGCGCTGCTGGACGAGCCGACGAACGACCTCGACCTCGACGGGATCGAGCGGCTCGAGGCATTCGTGCGGGGGCTCCGCGGCGGTGTCGTGGTGGTGAGCCACGACCGTGAGTTCCTCGCCCGCTGCGTGACCAGGGTGCTGGAACTCGATCTCGCGCAGAACAGCAACCGGGTGTTCGGCGGCGGCTATGATGCGTACCTGGAAGAGCGGGCCACGGTCCGTCGCCACCAGCGTGAGAAGTACGACGAGTTCGCCGACAAGAAGGCCGACCTCGTCTCGCGCGCCCGCACGCAGCGGGAGTGGTCGAGCCAGGGCGTGCGCAACGCGATGAAGAAGTCTCCCGACAACGACAAGATCAAACGCAAGGCCTCGGCCGAGTCGAGCGAGAAGCAGGCGCAGAAGGTGCGTCAGATGGAGAGCAGGATCGCCCGACTCGAAGAGGTCGAGGAGCCGCGCAAGGAGTGGCAGCTCGAGTTCACGATCGGTTCGGCGCCGCGTTCCAGCTCAGTCGTGTCGACGCTGAGCTCGGCCGTGTTCCGGCAGGGATCCTTCCAGCTCGGCCCGGTGTCGCTCCAGGTTAACGCGGGGGAGCGGATCGGCATCACCGGCCCCAACGGCGCGGGGAAGTCGACGCTGCTGCGAGGGCTGCTGGGGCGGCAACTTCCCGACGAGGGAACGGCGAGTCTCGGCGCGAGCGTGCAGATCGGCGAGATCGACCAGGCCCGTGCACTGCTGGTCGGCACGCAGCCGCTCGCCGTCGCCTTCGAGGAGCTCGTTCCGGAGATGGCGTCAGGCGAGGTCCGTACCCTCCTCGCGAAGTTCGGACTCAAAGCCGATCACGTGACACGCGCCGTCGATGAGCTCTCGCCGGGTGAGCGCACGCGCGCGGGTCTGGCACTGCTGCAGGCACGCGGCATCAACCTGCTCGTGCTCGACGAGCCGACCAACCACCTCGACCTGCCCGCGATCGAGCAGCTCGAACAGGCACTCGAGTCCTACGAGGGAACGCTGCTGCTGGTCACCCATGATCGGCGGATGCTTGCGACCGTGCAGACCGACCGGCAGTGGCGGGTGGAGGCCGGGCAGGTCGTCGAGGTATGACGAGCTTCGTCATCGACAATGTCCCGCACGAGAGTCTGACCAGGAACGACCTGGCACGGCTGCGGGCGCTGTTCGACGCCGAGTACTTCTCCGAGTTCGGCGTGTGGGATCCCGATCAGCCCTACGGCTATGCACCCCATGACTTTCACCTCATCGCCAGACTCGGCGACGACGTGGTGGGTCACGTCGGTTGGGCGCGGCGGACGATCGGCGTCGGTGCGGCGGAGGTCGTGGTCGCGGGTGTCGGTGGGGTGCTGATCTCCCCGCGCGCACGAGGGCGGCGTGCCGGTGCCCGACTCATGGCGCACGCAGCCGCATCGATGGCGGATAGCGGGGACATAGAGTTCGGCTACCTCGGGTGCCGTGAGGAGGTGGTCGCCTTCTACGAGTCGTGCGGGTGGCACCGCGTCTCCGCAGCGGAGCACTCGATGGATCGCGCCGGTCAGCCCACCACGCAGCCTCCGGGGCTGCCGATTCTGACACTTGCGCTCGATTCCCCACCGCGCAGGTGGCCCGAGGGCACGATCGATCTTCGCGGACGGGCCTGGTAGCCGTCAGCCGAAGCTGATCCGGCGTCCGCGTCTCACTGACCGCCCGCTCGGGATACGCTGGAACACGGCGGCTCCGGCCGCGGTTCGGTCGCTGGCGTCCGCCGTGGACGTTCCGCCTGAGTACCTGACACCGAAGGCACGAGGAGATTGACGCCGATGACCGACACCCAGATCTTCGAGCCCGACGGCCGCGCGATCCCCTTCGTCGATGAGGGTGACGGGCCCGTCAAGCTCGTCCTCATCCAGGAGCGCGATCTGGCGGCTGATGTTCTCGGCGTCGTCGCGCACTACCTCGCTGAGGAAGCGGGCTTCCACGTGCTGCGGATCGGCCACCGCGCCGAGACCAAGCATGAAGAGGTTTCCCTCGACGACCGGGTCGAAGATGCGCTCGCCGTGATCGATCACGTCGGACTGGGCGACACCTGGATCGGTGGTCATGGCTTCGGTGGCACCGTCGCGCGGGCCTTCGCCCTGGCGCACGCCGATCGCGTGAACGGTCTGGCGCTGCTCGCTGTCGAAGAGAACGACACCCCGCTCGCACCGGTCATGCCGGTTCTGATCATCCAGGGCACGGGCGACTTGGTCACTCCGTTCGCCAACGGCGAGCAGCTGCAGTCCACGGCACCGGAGCGCGCGAGCGTGAAGAGCATCGACGGTGCAGATCACCTGTTCCCGATGACGCACCCGATCGAGACCGCGGTCGTCATCGAGGAGTACCTCGACTGGGACTGAGTCCCTAGCGGCCCCGTTGCTCTAACGGCCTGTTGCTCTAACGACCCTGTCGCTTCTTGTACGGCTTCGGCTGCCCCTTCACCGCGGGGGTGCGACCCTTGCCCTTCGATGCCCTGGCCTTGCCTCCCGCAGGAGCGGGCGCGTTGCGAACCGGCTCCGGAGCTGCAGCGACCTCGGCCTTCGCCTCCACCAGGAGGAGTTCTCCGACGGCGGTCAGTCTCGTCTGACCTTCACGATGGATGACCGGGTGCCCGATCTCTTCCTCGATCTTGTCGATCGACGTGTAGAGCGAGGCCAGGGGGATGCCGAGCTTCTCGGCCGCCCGCGGAAAGTGCTGCTCCTCTGCAAGGACGACGAAACGGCGGAGCAGGGAGATCTTCACGGTGGCCTTTCGACGGTTCGCACGAGATTGCGAAGCCTCTCCAGGTTACGCGGTCTACACAAACGGATGCCGCGACCGAGTCGGCCGCGGCATCCGGAATTCTTCGGTCAGGCGACCTGTGGCATGACCGCGAAGGACACGGAGCCTTCGTCGTCGACGCCGGCATCGAGGATCTTGTCGTCGAGCGCCGCCACAGCGGACTCATCGAGGAAGAGGCGGGTGCCTGAGATCTCGACGACCTGATCCTGGGGCTCCGGGTCCGCAGCGACGAGCACGGCGAGACGCGCACCGCCTTCTGCGCCCTGTGGCTCGGTGGAGTGGATGCGGAGCCCCGCATCAGGGGCGTCGGTCTGACGGCTCACGAGGGTCGTCACGATGGCGGAGGCGTTGTCGGTGAGGGTGAGCACGAGACTCTCCTTCCGGTTGGGGCATGCCACGGTCGCGACATGTCCGGGCTACGATGCCCGACCTCGGAGATCGGCTCAACCCCCTTGCGCGGATTCGGAGGAGGCTCTTACCCTGCTCGCAGCTGCTTGCGCAGAAACACCTGCTCGGTACCGTCGCCATCGGGAACACGCTCGTGCTCCTCGTACCCGCAGGACTCGTAGAGGCGGATGTTCGCCTCGCTCAGGCTTCCGGTGAAAAGCTCGGCGACATCCGCCCCCGATTCCTTCTCGGCGCTTTCGAGCAGCAGCTTTCCGATTCCCTCGCCCTGCATGTCGGGAGCGATCGCGATCCTGCCGATCAGGAGCAGACCGTCCCTCACGACGTAGCGGATCGCGCCGACGAGGCGACCGTGGATGCGCGCGGTCAGTCCGGACTCGGATCGGAGCTCTGCCTCCAGTTCCGCGAGCGTCTGCGTGAGTGGCGGCATGTCGACGCCTCCATAGATCGCCGCCTCCGACACGAAGGCCGCGCGCTGCACGGTCAGCACCTCGCCGGCGTCGTCGTCGCTGATGGGGGAGATGGTGATCTCCGGGTGTGTTGTGCGGTGGCCTTGGTTCACGATGTCTGCGTCACTCACTCGAGTCACATTCCGGGTTGCGTCCGCTCGGTGTCAACCCCCTCGCCCGGGTTCGCGGCGCGAGCTAGCGTCACCGGCAGGAGGTCACACCATGGCTGAAAGCACGACGACCAAGAAGACCGGCGGCTCGACGAAGGGCGCGGCGAAGACGACCAGACAGCAGAACGCCGAGAAGGGGTTCACGGCCTCGACGACGTTGGCGAACAACCTGCAGGCGGTGCTCGTCGACCTGTTGGATCTGGCGATCCAAGGAAAGCAGGCGCACTGGAACGTCGTGGGGCGCAACTTCCGCGACACGCACCGTCAGCTCGACGAGATCATCGACGATGCACGGACGTTCAGCGACACGATCGCAGAGCGCATGCGCGCCCTGCATGCCGTTCCCGACGGGCGCAGCGCAACCATCGCGAAGACCACGTCGCTTCCTGAGTTCCCCGCGGGCGAGGTGTCGACGACGGAGACGATCGACCTCGTCACCGAGCGCCTCGAAGCTGCGGTGGGAACGGTGCGCGACGTGCACGACGCCGTCGACGAAGAGGACCCGACCTCGGCCGACCTCCTGCACGCCATCATCGAGCGGCTCGAGCAGTTCGCCTGGATGGTCAGTGCGGAGAACCGGAGCCCAGCGGGACGCTGAGCGTCCTCGCTCCCGCGAAGAACCGCGTCATTCCGGCGCGGTTCCGCGGGTGAGGGGCTTGCCCCGCATGACCCGAGGCAGTGCCACCCACAGGGCTGCCACGAGAACGAGCGCGGCGACGAGAGCGATGATCCCCGCGGTGCGGTTCACCGTGAAGTCGACGATCAGGGTGGTCACGCCGATGGTCAGGGCACCGATCACGATCAGGTCGGTGCGCACGATCCGGGCGGCGATGCGGACGAGGTCGGGCTTGCGACGACGCCCGAACAGTGCCCGATGCATCCCCACCGGTGCGAGGGCGAGGATGGTCGCCACCGCCGCGAGAGCGACGAGGACGACATACAGATCGCGCTGGAGCTCGTCCATGTCGGTGAATCGCGGTTGGAAGGCGACGGCGAGGAGGAACCCGGTCAGGATCTGCGTACCCGTCTGCATGACGCGCAACTCCTGCAGCAGCTCGTCCCAGTTGCGATCCGCGCGCTCGTTCGCGGTCTCGTCCCGCCCGTCGGCACGGTCGTCGAGACCGTCCTCACGACCAGATGGTTCTGATGTCATGCACTCAGTGTGGTTTCCCCGCTCGGGTGCTGTCCAGACGTGTGCCCCCGCAGAACGAAAGAAGGCATGATGACGCTCCCGCCGATCCGCGACTGGTGGACCGAACTCACTGACGAGGGACGCCGAGCGGTGCTCGACAGCGAGACCCCGCATCTCGATGAGGCGGTGCGCGAGGAGATCCGTGTGATCACCGGTGCCGTGGTCGGCATGGTGGAGCCCCTCAGCGACGACGACCTCGAGTACGCTCGCGCGCACGCCGCGCCGGAGGGCTGAGCGCCCCGGCTGTGCCGCTTATGCGGCGTCGGGCTCCGTCGTCTCCGACCCCTCTTCGCGGAGCCGCGGCTCCGTGCGACGTTCCGGGCGGACTCCGGCCTTGTCGGCGTAGAACGCACGGATCCGGTCCATGTCTGCCGCGACATCGCCGGTCAGGTCGATCGTCGGGCCCAGGCCGCTCGTCATGGTGGTTCGATCGACGAATCCCAGGGTCACCGGCATGCCCGTCTCACGTGCGATCCGGTAGAAGCCCGATTTCCAGTACTCATTGCCCCCTCGGGTTCCATCGGGCGTGACGACGAGGCCGAAGACGGTGCCGTCATGGACCTGCCCGACGACGTCTTTCACCACGCGCGCAGGGTCAGTGCGATCGACGGGGATGCCGCCGAGGCGCCGCATGATCGGGCCTCGCCAGCCGCGGAAGAGGCTCTTCTTGCCGAGCCAGTGCACGTCGATGTCGAGCCGCCATGCGATCGCGAGCATCAGGACGAAATCCCAGTTCGAGGTATGGGGCGCCCCCACGAGCACGGTCGGGCGGGTCGGTGCAGCCTCGCTCACGAGCGTCCATCTGCTGAACGCCCAGAACATGCGGGCGAGAACTCGTTTGACCATGGATCAACCGTAGGGGAGAACGGCTGTTCGCCCGCTGTCGACGTACCTCGGGCGGGTTCGGCGCCACCCGCTCTGCGCAGGCGTACGATCGAGGGATGAAGAAGATGCAGCAGGACTCCGTGCAGCAGGACGCGCCCATCGGGCTGCAGCCGCTCCTGGACTCCCTGAACCTGCTCGAGGGCGACGCCGCCGGCTATTGCAGCAATGGCGTCTGCCAGTTCCCCGCCCCGAAGAGCGAGTAAGAGGCAGACGCCATCGCAGGCCGTCTACGGGCGGTCAGTGGCCGCCGTGGAAGCCCTCGCCGGCGTCGTCGGCGGGCTTGCGGACGAACGGGCTGAGCGCCACCGCCGCGAGCGAGATGATCGCCGCGATCAGGAATGCCATGCGTGCGCCGGGAGCACCGGCGACCGCGGTCGACAGGCCCTCCTGCTCGCCCGCGTGCAGGATCGACGAGTACGTCACCAGCAGCAGCGCCACACCGGCAGCGCCGCCGACCTGCTGCAGCGTATTCAGCACCGCCGACCCGTGCGAGTACAGCGAGCGCTGGAGCGAACCGAGCGATGCGGAGAACAGCGGCGTGAACGACATCGCGAGTCCGACGGACATGACGGCCTGCACGATGATGAGCACCCACCACACGGTGTGCTCGCCGACGGTCGAGTAGTAGAACAGCGCAGCGGAGACCATGATCGTGCCGGGGATGAGCAGCGGGCGGGTGCCGCGCGCATCGTAGACGCGCCCCATGATCGGACCGAGCAGACCCATCAGCAGTGAGCCTGGGAGCAGGATCAAGCCGGACTGGAGCGGGTTGAGGCCGGCCACGTTCTGCAGGTACTGCGGAAGCAGTGTCAGGGTGCCGAACATCGACAGCGCCAGGATCGACATGATGATCACGGACAGCGTGAAGTTGCTGGAGCGGAACACGCGCAGGTCGAGCAGAGCATCGTCGATGCGCTGCAGCACGAGCTGACGCCAGACGAACAGTCCGAGCGACACTGCGCCGACGACCAGCGAGATGATGCCGGTGGTCTCGCCCGATCCACCCTCGCCGCCGAACTGGCTGAGTCCGAACACGATGCCGCCGAAGCCGAGAGCGGCGAGCGGGATCGAGAGCACATCGAGCGGCACCTTGCGGGTCTCGCCGAGGTTGGTCATCCACTTCACACCCATGAAGAGTGCGATGAGGGAGATCGGGAGGATGATCGCGAACAGTGCGCGCCAGCTGGCGAGCTCGAGCACCGCACCGGCAAGGGTCGGACCGATAGCCGGGGCGAGCGAGATGACGAGACCGACACGGCCCATCATGCGACCACGGGACTGCGGCGGGACCACGTTCATGATCGTCGTCATCAGCAGCGGCATCATGATGCCGGTACCTGCCGCCTGGATCACACGGCCGACGAGCAACACGCCGAAGCCGGGCGCGACCAGTGCGACGAGAGTGCCGAGTGAGAAGGCGATCATCGCGGCGATGAACACCTGGCGGGTCGTGAACCGCTGGAGGATGAATCCGGTCGTCGGGATGACCACGGCCATGGTGAGCATGAACGCACTGGTGAGCCACTGGCCGAGCTCGGGCGGGATGCCGAGATCAGTGTTCAGATGCGGGATCGCGATCCCCATCGTGGTCTCGTTGAGGATGGCGACGAAGGCGGCGACGAGCAGCAGCCAGATCACCCGCATGTCCTTGCGTGAGATCTCGCCCCCTGCCGGTGCGGGGGTCGTCGAGATGGAGCCGGTATCGACGGCAGACATGGGCGGCCTCCAGGGCGAAGAAGAAGTGGAAATCGCGAGAGTTCGCAAGAGTCATTCAGCGTAACGGCCACCACGGACATTTCATTCCGAACTCACAGATATCCGCTGACGGCGGAGACACCGGCCCTCGATGTCGTCACGCCTGAGTACGCTGGCGCCATGAGTATGGGTGGCGGTATGGGCGGCGGGCAACGCGGCGGCTTCCGCGGGGTCGACGAGGGTGCACAGCGCAAGCTCAACGCCGAGGCCCCGCGCATCAGCGGCCTCGGAACGCGAGTGGTGTCTCTGTTCCGTCCTTACAAGTGGCGCATCGTCTTCACCGGCATCCTCGTCGTCATCGGTGCAGCCATCGCCGTGGTCCCTCCTCTAATCGTGCAGCGCATCTTCGACGACGCGCTCTTCCCGGTCGCCGGAGGAGGCCCGCACCTCGAGCTGCTGGGCTGGCTCGTCGCCGCGATGATCGGGTTGTTCTTGATCTCCGCCGTCCTCGGAGTCGGGCAGACGTGGCTGACCTCGACCGTCGGCAACAGCGTCACCGGCGACCTGCGCGTGAAACTGTTCGAACACCTGCAGGCGATGGAACTCGGCTTCTTCACGCGCACCAAGACCGGAGTCATCCAGTCCCGGCTGCAGAACGACGTCGGCGGCGTCTCAGGGGTGCTGACCAACACCGTCACCAGCATCCTCGGCAACGTCGTGACCGTCATCGCCTCGCTCGTCGCGATGATCCTGATCGACTGGCGTCTGACGCTCATCGCGGTGATCATGATGCCGTTCCTCATCTTCGTGCAGCGTCGGGTCGGTCAGGTGCGGGCGCGCATCGCGGGGGAGACGCAGGAGTCGCTGTCAGAGCTCACCTCCATCACGCAGGAGACCCTGAGCGTCTCGGGCATGCTGCTGTCGAAGGCCTTCAACCGCCAGCGCACCGAGTCGGCGCGCTACCAGGCCGAGAACCGCAATCAGGTGACGTTGCAGGTGCGCCGGGCCATGAGCGGGCAGGGATTCTTCGCGGTCGTCCAGGTGCTGATGGCGAGCGTGCCGGCGGTCATCTACCTCGTCTCCGGTTACCTGATCGCCGGGGGCACCGGGGCGATCACCGCGGGAACGGTCGTCGCCTTCACCACGGTGCAGGCGCGACTGCTCATGCCGCTGATGGGGCTCATGCGGGTATCGCTCGATCTGCAGACGTCGTCTGCTCTGTTCGCGCGCATCTTCGAGTACCTCGACCTGGTGCCGGAGATCGAGGATGCACCGGACGCGATCACGGTCGACGAAGCACCGGGACCGAGAGGGCGCCTGGAGTTCGCCGATGTCGTGTTCCGCTATCCGGACGCGTCGGTCGACGCCCGCCCGACGCTCGACGGGGTCTCGTTCGTGGCGGAGCCGGGGCAGCATGTCGCGTTCGTCGGGCCGTCTGGTGCGGGCAAGACCACGATCCTCTACCTGGCCCCACGACTGTATGAGTCGAAGGGCGGCGCCGTGCTGTTCGCCGGTGCCGACGTGCGCGCGCTCACGCAGGAGTCGATCATCGACCACGTCGGCATCGTGTCGCAGGAGACGTACCTGTTCCACGCGACGATCCGCGAGAATCTTCGCTACGCCAAGCCCGACGCCACGGAGGAAGAGCTGATCAGGGCGTGCACGGCCGCCAACATCCATCACATCATCGCCGGGTTCGAGCAGGGGTACGACACCGTGGTCGGTGAGCGCGGATACCGGCTCTCCGGCGGCGAGAAGCAGCGCATCGCGATCGCCCGTGTGCTTCTGAAAGACCCTCCGGTACTCCTTCTCGACGAGGCCACCTCCGCGCTCGACACCGTCTCGGAGCGTGTCGTGCAGGAAGCGCTCGACGAGGCGGCGAAGGGGCGCACGACTCTGTCGATCGCGCATCGGCTCTCGACTGTCATGGGTGCGGACATCATCCACGTCATCGAAGCGGGCAGGATTGTCGAGTCCGGCACGCATCCCGAGCTCTTGGCACTGGGCGGACTCTACGCCGAGCTCGCCGCCCAGCAGGTGGCGGCGTCGCGCGTGCTCGACACCGAGGTCGCGCTCGAGGAGGCCGCGACCGGTGGCATCCGTGCGCCGCTCGCAGATCGCCGTGCCGATCGGGCGCCCGTCGACTCCGCCGGTGCCGACGCGGTAGCCGCGATAACCGCGGCAGTGCCCCTGCTCGCCGAGCCCCGCCCCGACGAGCGGGTCTATCCGCCTGAGCCCTGAGCCTGAGCCCTGGGCCCTGCCGTGTGCAGGTGTCTGGCTCAGTGCACCGACAGCCCGCCGTCGACGAACAGTGAGTGACCGGTGACGTAGCCTGAGCCCGCGCCTGCGAGGAAGACGGCGGCGCCGGCGAAGTCGCTCGGCAAGCCGTTGCGGCCGATCATCGTGCGAGCGGCGAGCTCCGCGATCTTCACCGGATCCTGCTGCAGGCGGGCGTTCAGCGGGGTGAGCACGAACCCGGGAACCAACGTGTTGCTCGTCACTCCGGTGCCACCCCAGGCTTCGGCCTCTGAGCGCATCAACGATTCGACCGCGCCTTTCGACGCACCGTAGACGCCACTGCCGACGAACGCGCGGTGGGCCTGCTGGGAGCTGATGTGGATGAGCCGGCCGTACCCGCGTGCAGCCATGCCCTGCGCATACCGTTGGCCGAGCAGGAACGGTGCGAGGGCGTTGACCGTCATGGTCGCATCCCAGTCGGATTCGGTGATCTCCGCGAACGGCGGGCGGATGTTGATCCCTGCGGAGTTCACCAGGATGTCCGGTTCGCCGAAGGGCTCGACGGCTGCATCGGCGACGGCGTGGATTCCGTCCCGCGTGCTGAGGTCTCCGACGACCCCGGCGACACGACAACCGTGCCCGCGCAGCTCGTCGACGGTCTCCCGGATGCGGTCCTCGCCGCGGGCGACGACGACTGTCGCTGCTCCGGCGCGAGCGAGTGCGGTGGCGATGCCACGGCCGATGCCGGAACTGCCGCCGGTCACGACCGCGGTGCGGCCTTCGAGGGAGAAGAGGGAGGCGATGTAGTCGCTCATGGGGTCACCGGGGTCCGTCGATCAGGGGAGCAGCGTCACCACGCGAGCGCGGCGGCGATGGCGGGGTCGGGCACGGCATCCGCGAACTCGGGGAGTGCCCGCAGCTCGGCGATGAAAGTGTCGACCTCGGCCGCGTAGGCCGGGTCGGGGTGGCTGTTCGCGATCTCGAGAAGCGGCGCGACGTCCATCGCGAGGATCAGTTCGATCCGGGCGGTGACCGACGCGCGCGCCCCGGCTTCGTGCAGCACCCGGATGCCCCCACGAAGAGCCGTCAGATAGTCGCGCAGCACCGGCAGCTGAGCCTTGCCCTGCGTGATCGAGGTGCCGTCGGCCCGGAGGCGCCACTGCACCACGACGTCGGGGATCACATCGAAGGTGCGTGCTCTGGTGTACATGAGCTGTGCGACCACCTGATCCTCGTACGCGACGCCCTCGGGGAAGCGGAGGTCGTGCCAGAACGCGGTGCGGCTCACCTTCGACCACGCGACGATGTTCGACACCGCCTGCGGGTGGGCGGCGAGAGTGGTACCGAGCCTCTCCGGGGCCGTCGCCGCCGCCACCCAGGGCTGCACGCGGCCGGCGACGTATCCCACGCCCTGCGCACGCGAGCGCACGTAGGCGCCGGCGACGAAGTCGCTCCCGGTCTCCTCGAGAGTCCCCGTCATCCGGGCCAGGGCATCCGGAGCCAACTCGTCGTCGGCGTCGAGGAACCCGAGATACCCGGTGTCGACACGCTCGAGCCCGATGTTTCGAGCGGCGCCGAGGCCGCGGGATGCCGCATGGTGGATCGTCGTGAACCTGCTGTCGACGACTGCGGCCGCGTCGAAGATCGCTCCCGTCTCATCTGTCGAGCCGTCGTCGATGAGGATCGCATGCCACCGCGACTCGGTCTGCGCGCGGAGGGATTCGAGTGCTGCCGGAGCGAAGGCGGCGATGTCACGCCCTGGAACGATCAGCGTCACGATCGGGGCGGAGGCGGTCACCAGCCGAGTCTATGGCCGTGCATCATCCCCGGGCCGCGCGCACGGATTCCGCGACGAGTGCTGCCAGCCGCTCCGGAGCATCTTCGGGCAGCGTCTCGCGTCCGAAGGTGAATCGGACGGAGGTCTGCGCCACCTCAGCGGGCACGCCGCAGGCGAGGAGGACGTGCGAGGGCTCGTCGCTGCCCGCAGCGCACGCCGAGCCGCTCGACGAGATGACCCCGCGGCGCTCCAGCTCGAGGAGCACGGACTCTCCGCTGGTGCCGGCGAACGTGAAACTCGCGGTCCCGGGAAGGCGCTGCACGGGGTCGCCGGTGAGCGCGGCCTCGGGGACGCCGGCGAGCACCAGGGAGATGAACCGCGCCGTGGCGGATCCGACGCGAGCGCTCACGGCTTCCCGTTCATGTTCTGCGAGCTCCAGGGCAGTCGCGAGCCCGACGGCCCCCGCCACGTTCTCGGTGCCGGAGCGTCGTCCGCGTTCCTGACCGCCACCGTGCAGCAGCGGCTCCACGGGCACGCGTCCGCGCACGGCCAGGGCGCCGATGCCCTTCGGTGCGCCGAGCTTGTGTCCGGCGATCGACACGGCATCGGCTCCGAGCCCGCTCAGGGGAAGCCACCCGGCAGACTGCACCGCATCCAGGTGCAGCGGCACGCGGGCGGCTCGTGTGACCGCTGCCAGCGCCGCCACGTCCTGGACCGTGCCGATCTCGTTGTTCGCGTGGCCGATCGAGACCAGGGCGGTGTCGTGCATGATCGACTCGGCGACGGACTCCGCTGCGATCCGGCCACCGGAGTCGACCGGCAGGAACGTGACCTCGACCGCATGGAAGCGTCTCAGATAGTCGGCCGATTCGAGGATCGACTCATGCTCGATCGGCGAGATCACCAGATGCCGTCGCCCCGCCTCCAAGGCCGCGAGCACGATGCCCTTCACCGCGAGGTTGTTCGCTTCGGTGCCCCCTGCGGTGAACACGACATCACCCGTTCGCATCCCCAGCACGCGGGCGACCCGCGCACGGGCGTCGTCGAGAGCGCCCGCCGCGGCTTCGCCCGCCGTGTGATGGCTGGACGGGTTGCCGAAGACTCCGGTGAGATATGGACGCATCGCTTCCAGCACCTCCGGTCGCACCGGGGATGTCGCGGCATTGTCGAGATAGAGCATGTCGAGGTAGAGCATGTGCTCAGTCGATCCGCAGATCCAGGCCCAGGTCGAGTGCGCGCGCCGAGTGGGTCAGCGCGCCGACCGAGATCACATCGACGCCGGTGCGGGCGATGTCGCCGACGGTGTCGAGACTCACTCCTCCCGATGCCTCGACCGTCGCCCGGCCGTCGATCAGCCGTACTCCCTCACGAAGATCGTCGAGGGAGAAGTTGTCGAGCAGCACGGTGTGGGCGCCTCCGTCGAGGACCGCCGGGATCTGGTCGAGACGGTCGACCTCGACGACGACGTGCGTCGTGTGCGGCAGCTGCGACAGAGCTTCGCGCAGCGCCGTCGCGAGGTCGAGCCCCGAACGCATGAGCACGGCGAGGTGGTTGTCCTTGGCCATCACGGCATCCGACAGTGAGTAGCGGTGGTTGCGGCCGCCGCCCGATGCCACCGCGTGCCGTTCGAAGGCGCGCAGACCCGGGGTCGTCTTGCGGGTGTCGGCGATACGCGCATCCGTGCCGTCGATCGCGGTCACGTAGGCGGTGGTGAGAGTCGCGATGCCGCTCATCCGCTGGGTGAAGTTCAGCGCCACGCGCTCGGCGGTGAGGATGCTGCGCGCCGAGCCCGAGACGGAGGCGAGGACGTCGCCCGCCGCGAAGTCATCGCCGTCGCCGACATGGAGGTCGACCGCGAGGGCCGGGTCGGTGAGCAGGAAGGCCGCGGTGAAGACCTCTCCACCGCTGAAGACCCCAGGCTCGCGTGCGACGAGATCGGCGGTGGCGGTGGAGTCCGCGGGCAGCAGTGTCGTGCTGGTGAGGTCGCCCCAGGGAGCATCCTCTTCGAGAGCGGCGCCGACGACGCGGGTGAGGGTGGCTTTCGTGAGCATCAGACGGTCTCCAGGATCGATGGACGGGACTGCGGCGTCGGGGTGTCGCCTGGCGGGCGGGCGTCGATGCGATGGTGGGCGCCGATCGACTCGGTGCGGGTCAGCGCCGCCGCGGCCGTCGCTTCGGCGAGGAGCAGCAGGTTCGCGTCCTCATGCGCGGCGACGGTCGATGGATCGGGGGTCGACGCAGCCCACGCACGTACGGTGTCGAGCGCATGCGCGAGCCCGTCGTCGGTGCGCAGCAGTCCGACTTCATCCCACATGAGCTGTTGCAGGTCGGCGCGGGAGAAGGCGCCAAGGGCTTCTCGCCGCTGCGTTCCTCGTACGGAGATCGGAGGGAGGGGCGAAGTCGAGCGGGTCCGGTCGTCGAGCGAGTGCGGCGGGACGGAGCGCTCTGTGGTCAGCGCGGCAGCGGCGCGAGCCCCGAACACCGCGCCTTCGAGCAACGAGTTGGATGCGAGCCGGTTGGCTCCGTGAACGCCCGTGCGAGCGACCTCGCCGACAGCGAAGAGTCCGGGAAGCGTCGTCCGGCCGTCGAGATCGGTGACGACACCGCCCATCAGGTAGTGCGCAGCCGGTGTGACGGGAATCGGTTCGCGCGACCAGTCGAAACCTCGTTCCCGCGTCACTCGGTCGATGGTCGGGAAGCGTCGTGCGAGAGTCTCGGCGCCGAGCATGGTGGCATCCAGTCGCACGGGGGAACCCTGCGCGGCGGCGCGCCGAGCGATCGCTCGTGACACCACATCACGCGGCGCGAGTTCGCCCTCGGGGTGGGTGTCGAACACGAAGCGGCGGTTGTCGTCGTCGAGCAGCGTCGCCCCTTCGCCGCGCACGGCCTCGGAGATGAGGAACGCCGGGCCTGACGCCAGGATCGTCGGGTGGAACTGCACGAACTCCAGGTCGGCGACTGCTGCGCCCGCCCGAAGCGCTGCAGCGATGCCGTCGCCCGTGGTCCCGACCGGGTTGGTCGTGTGCGCGTAGAGATGCCCGGCACCACCGCTGGCGAGGACGACGGCATCGGCCGAGATCTCCGCGATCGCGCCATCGCTCAGGGTGCGGATGCCGCGCACCGCGTGGTCGATCACGATGAGGTCTGTCAGGAAGGCGTACTCGACGACGGTGATCGCCGTGCGCCGGACCGCCGCGACGAGTGCCGCGGAGATCGCGGCCCCCGTCGCGTCGCCTCCCGCGTGCACGATGCGCGCGTGCCGGTGCGCCGCCTCACGTCCGAGTTGCAGTGAACCGTCCGGCATCCGATCGAAGGCGACGCCGCGTGCGATCAGCTCGGCGATCCGTGCGGCGCCGTCCGCCACGAGCACCTGCACGGCATCCGGGTCCGACAGTCCAGCGCCGGCATCCACTGTGTCGGCCGCATGCTGCGCCGCTGAGTCGTCCGGCCCGTAGATCCCGGCGACGCCGCCCTGCGCGAGCCTGGTGCATCCGTCGCCCATGGCGCCCTTGGTGACGATCGTCACCGTGTGACCGGCCTCGTGCGCATGGAGCGCTGCCGTGATCCCGGCGATGCCCGATCCGATGACGACGACGTTCATCGCATGCCTGCGACCACCGGAGGCTTCGCTGCGAGCATCCGCTCCAATGCCACGCGCGCGGGGTCGGCGACGTCGGCGGAGACCGTGATCCGGTTCGGAGTGCGGCCGGCGACGAGCTCTTCCAGCACCCAGGCCAGGTAGCCGGGATGGATGCGGTACATCGTCGAACACGGGCAGACGACCGGGTCGAGGCAGAAGATCTCGTGCTGCGGATACTGGGCCGCCAGCCGGCGGACGAGGTTGATCTCGGTGCCGATCGCGAAGGTGGCCGGCTCGGTGGCCGAGTCGATCGCACGTCGGATGTACTCGGTCGAGCCCGCCTCGTCTGCGGCGTCGACGACCTCCATCGGGCATTCGGGGTGCACGATCACGCGAACTCCGGGGTGCTCGGCGCGAGCCTGCTCGATCTGTCCGACCGTGAACCGCCGGTGCACCGAGCAGAAGCCGTGCCAGAGGATCACGCGGGAATCGACCAGATCGGCTGCGGAGGATCCCCCGAGCGCTCGCCGCGGGTTCCACATCGGCATCTGTTCCAGTGGCACACCCATCGCCTTCGCGGTGTTGCGGCCGAGGTGCTGGTCGGGGAAGAAGAGCACCCGCTGGCCGCGTTCGAAGGCCCACTCCAGCACCGTCTGGGCGTTGGAAGAGGTGCACACGATCCCGCCGTGTCGTCCGACGAAGCCCTTGATCGCGGCCGAGGAGTTCATGTAGGTCACCGGGATCACGGGCACGCGGCCATCAGCGTCGGCGGTGTCGAGGTCGCCGAGCACGTCTTCGAGCTGCTCCCAGCATTCCTCGACCTGGTCGATGTCCGCCATGTCCGCCATCGAGCATCCGGCAGCGAGGTTGGGCAGGATCACCGCCTGGTCGGGCTTGGAGAGCAGGTCGGCGGTCTCGGCCATGAAGTGCACACCGCAGAACACGATCGCTTCGGCATCTGCGCGCCCCTTGGCTGCTGTCGCGAGCTGGAAGGAGTCGCCCACGTAGTCCGCGTGCTGCACGACCTCTTCGCGCTGGTAGAAGTGGCCGAGGATCACGACCCGATCGCCGAGGGTCGCCTTCGCCGCGCGGATGCGCTCGTCGAGGTCTTCTTCCGCGGCCTCCCGGTACTCGACCGGAAGCTCGCCCTGCCGCGGGGCGCCCGTCGGGATGACGTCGCCCATCGATGAGCCGGGACCGTACCCCGGTCGTGCGTCGAAGTCCCATGGCCCCGCGGCGAGGTCCGTGGCGCAGGTGGCATCGGTCGAGGTGCCGCTGACGATCGCCTGGATCGCATGATCGACCGAGGCGTCCACGGGCGGGACTGCGGGAGCGGGTACGAAGGTGATGCTCATCGGGTGCTCGTTTCTTCGGGACCGAGCGGGCCGCGATCGGCCAGCTCGACATCGGTGTTGTCGCGGTACAGACGTGCAGGACGGTGACTTCCGGTGCGGAATCGATCGGTGGCGAGCAGATTGCCCGCGGCCTCGACCTGACGACGGAAGTTGGCGGGATCGAGGTTCCGGCCGAGGATCGCCTCATAGGCCTCGCGCAGCTCGGCGAGAGTGAACTCCTCGGGGAGGAAGCCCTGGGCGACGCGGCTGTAGCCGACCTTGTTGCGCAGCCGCCACAGCGCGTACTCGATGATCTTGGCGTGATCGAAGGCCAACTGGGGGAGCTGATCGACGTCGAACCATTGCACGTTCTCCGGGGCGTGGCCGGATGCACGGTGGGCGGCGATCTGTGCTGTCACGTCGTCCTGTCGCAGCAACGCCCAGTACACGACCGACACGACGCGAGTGGGGGAGCGGTCGACGGCTCCGAAGGCGTACAGCTGCTCGAGGTAGCTGGGCGCGAGGCCGGTGGTCTCGGCCAGAGTGCGCGCTGAGGCGTCGACGGGAGATTCGGTGGCCGTGAGCCATCCGCCGGGGAGCGCCCACTGTTCGGCGAAGGGCTCTCGCGTGCGCAGCACGAGCGGCAGCGCGAGCACGGCGCGCCCGCCCTCGGTGCGTCGCAACGTCAGGATGACCGTCGAGACGGCGACCCGGATGTCCGTGCTTTGAGTCATTAGTACCTTAACCTCCGAGATCGATCTTAGTGTCATTCGGACTCTTAGTGGGTGCAGATGACGTCAATCCCGGTCGAGGCCGAAACGTTATCTCGGGAGCGCGGGGAGGCTTGTTCGCTGCCGCAGGGTTTGTTAGGTTACTGTCCTAACAAACCCCTTCGGGAGTGGCCGACCGGCTGCCTCCCCGGGCCCAAGAACCCCACCTCCGGGGTTCTGCTCCATCCGGAGCGATCCCTCCTGCAGTGCAGCACCGAGAGGAAACAAGAGAAATGATCCGTAACGGAAGGCGCAAGATTGCGCTCACCGCGATTGCCGGAGCATCCGTCCTCGCCCTGGGCCTCACGGCCTGTGGTGGCGGTAGCGACAGCGGCAACGCCGATGGCGACCGGGCTCTGCGTGTCTGGGCAGGCAGCCAGACCCCGATCACCGCGAACTACAACCCGTTCGCACCGACCGTGCTCCACGGCGCGCTCGGACCGATCTACGAGCCGCTGTTCTTCTACAACAAGACGGCGGACTCCGAGCCGGTCGGCCTGATCGGCGACTCGTTCGAGTACAACGAGGACGGCACGGCGATCACGATCACCATCAAGCCCGACCTCAAGTGGAGCGACGGCAAGCCGCTCACCGCGAAGGACGTCGCTTTCTCCTTCAACTACGAAGCCAATAACCCCGAGGGCAACGGTCTGGTCTCCGCCGAGGCCACGGACGACACCACCGTCGTGCTGACCTACACGACCGCCCAGTACACGACCGAGTTCCAGCGTCTCGGCTCGACCTACATCCTTCCGGAGCACGTCTGGGCGGACGTCACCGACTTCGCGAACTTCACGAATGAAGACCCGGTCGGATCCGGCGCCTACGTCGTCGACAAGACCACGAGCGAGTCCTACACCCTCGTCGCGAACAAGAACTTCCGCGACGCCGACAAGCTCGGTGTCAAGAAGGTCCAGTACATCGCCGTCGACAACAACCAGACCGCGCAGGACCTGCTCGCCGCGGGCAAGCTCGACTGGACCGGCATGTTCATCCCGAACCCGGATGACGTCACCTCCAACGGCAAGATCGACTGGATCAACACGCCGCAGGACCCGACGGTGCTCTACACCTGCTCGAACGCCGACCTCGGCTGCACCGGTCCGCAGACCGACGTGGCCGTGCGCCAGGCGCTCAACGTCGCGATCGATCGCGCCACCATCAAGGACAAGGCGTTCGTCGGGCTCACCGGCGACATCTCGCCCACGTTCGCGCTGCTGCCGCGTGACGAGAAGTGGGTCGCCGACCCCGCCAACGAGGTCAGCCCGCAGGAGGCCAACGTCGCCGAGGCCGGATCGATCCTCGAGGCGGCCGGCTACACCAAGGGCTCCAGCGGCATCTACGAGAAGGGCGGCGTTCCGCTCGAGCTCACGCTGACCTCGGTCGACGGCTGGACCGACTACAACGACGCCGCGAAGCTGATCGCCGAGCAGGCCGAGGCAGCCGGAATCAAGATCACGGCCTCGACCGTGCAGTGGCAGGAGTTCTCCGACGCACGTCAGGGCGGCGAGTTCCAGCTGATCATGGGTGGTGTGATCGGCACGTCTGTCGCCGACCCGTTCCAGATCTACCGTGACTGGTTCGGCGGCACCGCCGTCGAGTCGACGAGCCCCGTCGGCACCGAGGTTCCGGCCGGCCGCTGGAACTTCAGCCGATACAGCAACCCGGTCGTGGACACAGCGATCCAGGCCGCGATCAGCACGAACGACGAGGCCACGAAGAAGGAGCTGTACGGCACGATCCAGACCGAGATCGTCCGTGACCTGCCCTACATCCCGCTCGTCATCAACGCGACCCAGACCTTCTACAACACGAAGGACTACACGGGCTGGCCGACCGAGGAGGACCTCTACGCCTTCCCGCCGTCCTGGGGTGCGATCGCGGCAGGCTACGTCCTGACGCAGCTGCAGCCGGTCAAGTAGTAAAGGAGTCGGGGAAGAAGGAAGTCAGGAAAACAGTGACATGAAGTTCTATGCACGAAGAATCGGGTTCTACGCGTTCACGCTCTGGGCCGCGATCTCCATCAACTTCCTTCTTCCCCGGCTCATGCCGGGGAACCCGGCCGACATCATGATCGCCAAGATGCAGCGGGCCGGCGGCGAGGTCTCCGAGACCGCCATCCGCAACATCAAGCTCCTGCTCGGCGGCGACGACTCCTCCCTCTGGGAGCAGTACCTCTCCTACTGGGGCCGCATGTTCCAAGGCGATCTGGGGGTCTCGGTCACGAAGTTCCCCACCCCGGTGACGGAACTCATCGCGGGAGCCTTGCCGTGGACCCTCATCCTCGTCGGGACCGCGACCGTCATCTCCTTCGTCCTCGGCGTCGTGCTCGGCGCCTGGGCCGGGTGGAAACGCGGGACCTGGGTCGACCACCTGATCCCTGCCACAACAGTGCTGCAGTCGATCCCGTACTTCTGGATGGCCCTGATCCTCGTCGCCGTGTTCGCGGTCGGGCTCGGCTGGTTCCCGATCTTCGGCGGCTACGACGTCTTCGACTTCCCCGACGGTCCCGAGCCGACCTGGGCGTTCTTCAGCGATGCCGTCGCCCATGCGATCCTCCCGGCCGTCACGATCGTGATCAGCTCGGTCGGGGGCTGGATGTTCGGCATGCGCAACATGATGGTGTCGACGCTGGCCGAGGACTACGTGCTCACCGCCGAGGCGAAGGGTCTGCGTCCGCGGCGGGTGCTCACCACGTACGCGGCCCGCAACGCCGCGATCCCCTCGATCGCCGGCTTCTCGATCACCCTCGGGTTCGTGGTCGCCGGCTCCATCGTGATGGAGCAGGTGTTCACCTACCCGGGCATCGGCAAGCTGATGTTCCAGGCCGTGACCAACAACGACTACGCGCTGATGCAGGGGCTGTTCCTCGTCATCACGCTCACGGTGCTCGCCGCCAACTTCATCATGGACCTCGTCTATGGCTTCATCGACCCGAGGGCTCGCCAGAATGTCTGACACGAAGAACCCGCTCCTGACTCAAGAGCCGCCCGTCACCGCGCCGGCCAGCACGATCTCGCTGGCCACGCAACAGGGACGCAAGCGCCGTCGCATCCTGCCCAGCACCTCGCCGAAGTTCATCATCGGTGTGTGCATTGTGGTGGCGATCGTGCTGTTCGCGATCATCGCGCCGATCTTCTCGCAGGATCCGCGCAGCACGGCGAACCCCGCGCTCCAGCCGCCGTCGGCGGAGCACTGGCTCGGGACCACCAAGCTCGGCAACGACATGTTCGCCCAGCTCGCGATCGGGGCGCAGGGCTCGCTGCTCATCGGCGTCACGGCCGGCAGCATCGCCATCGTCCTCTCGCTCCTGTTCGGCGTGCTCGCCGGCTACCTGGGTGGGTGGCGTGAAGACGGCCTCGCGCTTCTCACCAACGTGATGATCGTGATCCCGGGTCTGCCGCTCGTCATGGTGATCGCCTCGTTCGTGCCGCAGCGCAGCTGGCAGCTCGTCGCCTTCGTGCTCGGCATCACCTCCTGGGCCGGGGCGGCCTACGTTCTCCGGCTCCAGACGCGGTCGCTCCGCACCCGTGACTACGTGTACGCCTCGAAGGTCGCGGGGGAGCGGTCGTTCCGGGTGATCCTCGTCGAGATCATGCCGAACCTGCTGCCGCTGCTCGCGGCGCAGTTCCTCTTCGCGATCATCTTCGCGATCCTCGGCGAGGCAGGGCTCTCCTACCTCGGCCTCGGACCCAACTCGTCGATCACCTGGGGCTCGATCCTCAACGACGCGCAGTCGGGGCAGGCCCTCGGCCGCGGAGCCTGGTGGTGGTTCGTCCCGCCGGGGCTCATGATCGCGCTCCTCGGCGCAGGTCTGTCGCTCATCAACTTCGCGATCGACGAAGTCATCAACCCGAAGCTGCGCAATGCGCCCGAAGCCGCGCGCCGTGTGCGCAAGGCTGCCAAGACCAAGGGAGTCACCGCATGAGCGAGCCGGTGTTGACGGCGCGGAATGTGTCGATCGAGTATGAGGTGGATCCGCCGGTGAGGGCGGTGCGGGATGTGTCGTTGACGTTGAACCGCGGCGAGATCCTCGGGCTTGCGGGGGAGTCGGGGTGTGGGAAGACGACTCTGGCGTATGGGATGAATCGGTTGTTGAAGGCTCCGGCGTTGATGACGGGTGGGGAGATCGTGTTCCATGACCGGGATGGTCATGACATCGACATCGTCGGCCTGGACGGGGAGGGTCTCAGGGCGTTCCGGTGGGACAAGATCTCGATGGTGTTCCAGGGGGCGATGAACTCGTTGAATCCGGTGATCTCCGTCAAGGCGCAGATCTTCGACATTTTCGACACGCACCGGCCAGGGATGAGCAAGAAGGCGAAGACGGCGCGGGCGGAGGAGCTGCTCACGTTGGTGGGTGTGGATCCTGCCCGGCTGACGAGTTTCCCGCACGAGTTGTCGGGGGGTATGCGGCAGCGGATGATGATCGCGATGGCCCTCGCCCTCGACCCGCAGGTGATGATCATGGATGAGCCGACCACGGCGTTGGATGTGGTGGTGCAGCGCGGGATCATTCGGGAGATCATGCGGTTGCGGGAGAAGTTGGGGTTCGCGGTGATTTTCATCACGCATGATCTGCCGATGTTGATTGAGATCAGTGACCGGATCGCGATCATGTTGCAGGGGCAGATCGTGGAGGAGGGGACGGCGGAGGAGATCTACCGGTC
>NZ_PCPA01000030.1 GCF_002979515.1 Microbacterium sp. MYb54
GTCAGCCGCGGGGTGGATCCCGGGGAGTCCGCCGTGCGGGGGATGTCCTGGCGTACCGGCGCTCCGTAACGTGAGGGGCATGACCACAGGAATGCTCGAACTCTCCGGCATCACCAAGAGCTACGGCTCTCGGCGCGTGCTCGACGATGTGTCCTTCACGGTCGCCCCAGGGCGGCTCACGGGCTTCGTCGGCGGCAACGGCGCCGGCAAGACCACCACGATGCGCATCGTCCTCGGACTGCTGTCCTCGGACGGCGGCCAGGTGAACCTCGATGGTGCTCCGCTGACCGCCGAGGACCGCCGCCGCTTCGGCTACATGCCCGAGGAGCGCGGCCTCTACCCGAAGATGAAGGTGCTCGAGCAGATCGTCTACCTCGCCCGCCTGCACGGCTTCGGCAAGCCGGAGGCCACGGAGCGCGCGACCTCCCTGCTCACCGAGCTCGGTCTCGGCGAACGGCTGAACGACACGATCGAGTCGCTCTCGCTCGGCAACCAGCAGCGCGCGCAGATCGCCGCCTCGCTCGTGCACGACCCCGAGGTGCTCATCCTCGACGAGCCGTTCTCCGGCCTCGACCCGCTCGCGGTCGACGTGGTCGCCGGCGTTCTGCAGTCCAGCGCCGCCAAGGGCGCATCCATCCTGTTCTCGTCCCACCAGCTCGATGTGGTCGAGCGCCTGTGCGACGACCTCGTCATCCTCGCCGGCGGCACGATCCGCGCCTCGGGCTCGCGGGAGAAGCTGCGTGCCGAGCACGCCCGCGACCGCTACGAGCTCGTCTCGGCCGGAGACGCCGGGTGGCTGCGCACCGAACCCGGGGTGACGGTCGTCGACTTCGAGGGCGGCTACGCCCTGTTCGATGCGGACGGCCCCGAGACCGCGCAGCGTGTGCTGCAGTCGGCCGTGCAGCGCGGCGATGTCGCCAGCTTCGCCCCCAAGCATCCGTCCCTCGCCCAGATCTTCAAGGAGGTCATCCAGTGAGCACTCCCGCCCCCGTTCGCAGCTCGAACGGCATCTGGCTCGTCGCCGAGCGCGAGATCGGCTCGAAGCTGCGCAGCAAGGCCTTCCTGATCTCCACCGGCATCCTGCTGGTCCTCGCCCTCGCCGGCATCATCTTCGGTGGCTTCGCGAGCAAGAACACCGACGCGATGCCGGTCGCCGCGACCGCGCAGACCGCTGCCGCCGTCTCGGCCATCCCCGGCGTCGAGGTCACCGAGGTGGCCGACCGGGCCGCCGCCGAGAAGCTCGTGCGCGACGACAAGGTCGACGCCGCGGTACTGGAGGGCGACGGGCCGTCGGGCTACACGATCATCGCGCTGCAGGATGCTCCGAGCTCGCTCACCGCTGCGCTCTCGGTGTCGCCCGAAGTTGTCATCCTGGAACCGGTGACCACGAACCCGGCGCTGCGGTACTTCATCGCGATCGCGTTCGGGCTGGTCTTCATGATGGCCGCGGCGACGTTCGGCGGCACGATCGCGCAGAGCGTCGTGGAGGAGAAGCAGACCCGTGTGGTCGAGGTGCTGCTGTCGGCGATCCCGGCGCGCACACTGCTCGCCGGCAAGGTGATCGGCAACACGGTGCTGGCGATGGGGCAGATCCTCGCCCTGGCTGCGGTGGCCACGATCGGGCTGATCGTCACGGGTCAACGCGAGGTGCTCACGACGCTCGGGGCACCGATCATCTGGTTCGCGGTGTTCTTCCTGTTCGGGTTCATCCTGCTGGCGGCGATGTTCGCGGCCGCGGCGTCGATGGTGTCGCGTCAGGAGGACATCGGTTCGACGACCACCCCGATCACGATGCTGATCATGGCCCCGTACATCCTGGTCATCGTCTTCAACGACAACCCGCTGGTGCTGACGATCATGTCGTACGTGCCGTTCTCGGCTCCGGTCGGCATGCCGATGCGCCTGTTCGTCGGCGAGGCGCAGTGGTGGGAGCCGCTGCTCAGCCTCGTGATCCTGCTCCTGAGCTGTGTGGCGGCGATCGTCATCGGCGCGAAGATCTACGAGAACTCGCTGCTGCGCATGGGCTCGCGGGTCAAGCTCTCCGAGGCACTGCGCGGCTGACACCGCGCACCGAGAAAGCCCCCTGCTCCGCATCGCGCGGGGCAGGGGGCTTCTCTCTTGTCAGCGAACCGTCTCGGTGGAGAACCTCGGGTCAGATCACGCCGTCGGCGAGGGTGGTCGGGTTGCCGAAGCGGTGGTTCGTGATCGACACGGCCTGCTCGTGCAGGAACGGCAGCATCTCGACCCGGCCGGCACCGGTCACGGCGTGCGACCAGACCGCGACATCGGGGCTTCCGTCGAGCGCCTCGTGCAGAGCCGCGGCGTCGCCGCCGACGAGACGCACGCGGTGCCAGGAGTTCGCGGCCTTGGCGTAGCGCTTGGTCCACGCGGCGTCCGACTCGTGCTTCACCGTCACGCCGTGCGCCCGCAGCGCCTTCTCGACGCGCGAGGGCAGGGCCGGAGCCGACACCGTGAACGGGCTGCCGCTGCGCAGGGCGGCGGCGAGCACGCGGATGCCGTCCACCAGCGGGGCTTCGTCTGCGATGCGCACGTCGACCGCGACCGGGCGGTAGCGGAAGAGGTTGCGCTCGACCCCGAGTCCGGACTTGTCGCTCACCGCGCCGAACTCGTCGACCCAGGCGCGCTCGTCGGATGCCGCTGCGCGGTGCAGCCATTCGGCCTCGACCGCGTCGATCTCATGCCCGGCAGCAGCCAGCAGCGCATCGACGACGGGAACGACGGCAGCTCCTGGCGCGGCCGCCGGAAGCTCCGACGGCGTCCACTCCCCGAGACCGAAGAGGTAGTTCGGTCCGCCGGCCTTCGCGCCCGCACCGACAGCCGAGCGCTTCCAGCCGCCGAACGGCTGACGCTGCACGATCGCGCCCGTGATGCCGCGGTTCACGTACAGGTTGCCGGCCTCGACGCGGTCGAGCCAGGTGGCGACCTCGTCGGAGTCGAGCGAGTGGATGCCGGCGGTGAGGCCGTAGTCGACCGCGTTCTGCAGGCGCAGGGCCTCATCGAGGTCCTTGGCGTGCATGATGCCGAGCACCGGGCCGAAGAACTCGGTCAGGTGGAAGTACGAGCCCTCGCGCACACCGGTCTTCACGCCCGGCGTCCACTGCTTGCCATCGTCGTCGAGCTTGCGCGGCTTCACCAGCCAGCGCTCGCCCTTCTCCAGCTTCGTGAGCGCGGTGAGCAGCTTGCCGTTCGCGGGCTCGATGATCGGACCCATCTGGGTGGCCGGGTCGTCGGGCAGACCGACACGCATCGAGGTCACGGCATCCACCAGCTGACGCTCGAACCGCTTCGAGTCGGCGACCGACCCGACGAGGATCGCGAGCGACGCCGCGGAGCACTTCTGCCCCGCGTGCCCGAACGCGCTGCGGGCCACATCGGCGGCGGCGAGATCGAGGTCGGCGGAGGGGGTCACGATGATCGCGTTCTTGCCGCTGGTCTCGGCGAGCAGCGGCAGGTCGGAGCGGAACGAGCGGAACAGCTGCGCTGTCTCGTACGCACCAGTGAGGATCACGCGGTCCACCGCGGGACCGGCGACCAGACGCGTGCCGAGGTCGCGCGACGCCAGGTCGACGAGCGCGAGCAGGTCGCGCGGCACACCGGCGGCCCACAGCGCCTCGACCATCACGGCGCCGCAGCGCTGCGTGAGCTTGGCCGGCTTGATGATCACGGCGGAGCCCGACGCCAGACCCGCGAGCACACCGCCGGCGGGGATGGCGACCGGGAAGTTCCACGGCGGCGTGACCACGGTGACCTTCGAAGGCACGAACTCGGCACCCGAGACGGTCTCGAGGTCTTTCGCGCGCTCGGCGTAGTAGTGCGCGAAGTCGATGGCCTCGCTGATCTCGGGGTCGGCCTCGGCGATGGTCTTGCCCGCCTCGTGAGCCATGATCTCGATGAGCTGACCGCGGCGTGCGGCGAGCTCGTCTCCGGCACGGTGCAGCACGGCGGCGCGGTCGGCGGCCGGCAGCGCCGCCCATTTCTCGGCCGCGGCGGTCGCTGCGGTGAAGATGCCGTCGAGCTCGGCATCCGTCTCGACCTTGGCCAGCGCGATGCTGTCCAGGCCCAGCGTCGATCCCACCGAGCGGCCGAGGATCTCGCGACCCCACGCGCGGTTCGCGGCGATGGCCGGATCGGTGTCGGCCTGGTTCTCGAAACCGGTCGTCGTGCCGGCCGGCACTGCAGCGGTACGGTCCTGCACGCGGTGGGCCGCCGGGACGTACTGCGGCTCATCGGTCGCGAGCGCGGCCAGCGAGCGCTCGAACCGCTCGCGCTCCCGGGTGAGGAGCGTCGGGTTCGAGGCGAGCTCGAACACCGCCGACATGAAGTTCTCCGGGCTGGCGTTCTCTTCGAGGCGGCGCACGAGGTACGCGATCGCCACGTCGAACTCGGCCGGGTTCACGACCGGGGTGTAGAGCAGCAGACGGCCGACGTCCTTGCGGACGGCCTCGGCCTGGCCGGTCGCCATGCCCAGCAGCATCTCGTACTCGACGAGGGGGTCTGCACCCGTGGGGTCGGCCACCCCGCGCGCCTCGGCGAGCAACCAGGTGTAGGCGATGTCGAACAGGTTGTGGCCCGCGACGCCGATGCGCACGGCATCCAGTCGCTCCGGCGTCATCGCCCAGTCGAGCACCCGCTTGTAGTTGGTGTCGGAGTCCTGCTTGGTGCCGTAGGTGGCGAGCGGCCAGCCGTGGATCGCGGCGTCGACCTCTTCCATCGCCAGGTTCGCGCCCTTGACGACGCGCACCTTGATCGGCGCTCCGCCCTTGGCGCGGCGGGCGGTGGCCCACTCCTGCAGATGCTGCATGGCGCCGAGAGCATCGGGCAGGTAGGCCTGCAGCACGATGCCGGCTTCGAGGTTCTCCAGCCCCGGCTGGTCGAGGATGCTCGTGAACGCCGCGATCGTCAGGTCGAGATCGCGGTACTCCTCCATGTCGAGGTTGATGAACTTGGCCTTGCCCTTGGCCTCCGCCTTGGCAGCGAGCTCGTACAGCGGGGTGAGCTTCTCGACGACATCGGCCACGGCCTCATCGAACGACCACATCGACAGCTGGCTCACGACGCTGGAGACCTTGATCGACACGTAGTCGACGTCGTCGCGGGCGAGGAAGTCTCGGGTGCCCTGCAGGCGGTGCCCGGCCTCGCGCTCGCCGAGCACGGCCTCGCCGAGAAGGTTGAGGTTCAGGCGGTTGCCACTCTTGCGCAGCTTCGCGATCGCGGGGCCGAGCTTGGAGGGCGTGGCGTCCAGCACGAGGTGTCCGACCATCGCGCGCAGCACGCGGCGCGAGATCGGCACGACGACACCGGGGAGCTTCGGCGCCCAGAAGCCGCCCGTCTTGATCGCGGCGCGCAGGTAGCCGGGCAGCAGCGCCGGGGTGATGTCGCTCAGCTCGGCGAGCTTGCGGCCGGCGACGCGCAGGTCTTCCGGACGCATCACGCCGTCGACGAAGCCGACCGTGAACGCGAGTCCGTTCGGGTCCTTGAGCACCTCGGACAGGCGCTGGGCGGCAGGCTCGACGGGGTGCGTCTCGCTCTCGACGAGCCAGCGCTGCACCAGGGCGGCGACGTCTTCGGTGCGGGGGGTGGTGGTGTCGGCGGCGACAGGCATCGGTGGGACCTTCCAAGAGAGCGCACACCGGGGTTTCGTGTGCGGGCTGGTTCATTGTCCTGCCGCTCGGTAGGCTCCGTCTATCAACCGATTTGCGTGGATTCTGTTCACTCAAGCTGAACGAAGGATGCCGCCGTGCTGGACGTGAACCGACTGCGGATGCTCGTGGAGCTCTCGCGCCGTGGAACGCTGTCGGCCGTGGCCGATGCCCTGTCCTACAGCAAGGCCTCCGTGTCACAGCAGCTGAGCGCTCTGGAGCGCGACGTGGGCGTGCCGCTGCTGCGTCGCGTGGGGCGCGGGGTGCAGTTCACACCGCAGGGAAACGTGCTCGTCGCCGAGGCCATCGGCATCCTCGATCAGCTCGAGCACGCCGAGGTCGCGGTCGCCGAATCGCTCACCGAGGTGACGGGAACGGTGCGCATCGCGGTGTTCCAGTCGACGGCGCACTCGCTCCTCCCCCGCGGGCTCGAAGCCCTCAAAGACCGGCATCCCGCCCTGCGGGTCGAGGTCACCGAGTGCGACCCGGAGACCGGACTGGTCGGGGTGTCCAGCCGCGACTTCGACCTGATCCTCGCCGAGCAGTACCCCGGCCGCACGCGCCCGATCCACGCCGACCTCGACCGGGTGGTGCTCGCACACGACGCGATCGCCCTCGCCCGACGCCCCGGAGCCGCCAGGCACGCGGATGCCCTCGCGGAGCTGTGGTCGACCCGCGAGGAGCCCTGGGTGCTCGAACCCGCCGGCACCGCGTCTCGCGCCTGGGCCGAGCAGCTCTGCCGCACCGCAGGGTTCGAACCCGACGTGCGCTTCGAGATCGCCGACCTCACCGCCCACGTGCGACTGATCCACGCCGGGCTCGCCGTCGGGCTGCTGCCGGAGCTCGTGTGGGCGGGCGACACCCCGACCGTCGATCTGGCGCCGCTCCCCCATGAGCCGCGGCGCGAGATCTTCTCCTCCGCACGGCGGGTGTCGGCCGACGCCCCGTCGATCCGCGCGGTGCGCAGCGCACTCGCCGACGCCGCATCGCACAACCTCCCGGTCTGAGCCCGGCCGCACTCCCCTGCCGTAACATGTGAAGTGTTACCACGAGGAGCGATGCCATGCAGAACCGCCCCGGCAGCATCGACCGGGTCCCCCTGAACACCTTCGCGATCGCTCTGGGCATCACCGGAGTCGCCTCGACCTGGTCTGCGGTGACCGCCGTCGCCGCCATCCCGCCCCAGCTCGCCCAGATCTTCTGGGCCCTCTCGGCCGTGGCGACGGTCTGGCTGCTCGCCGCTCACGCGGTCAGAGGACACCGGAGCGGGAAGCCGCTGCGGGGTCAGCTGCGCGATCCCGCCCAAGGGCCGCTCGCCGTCATCGTGCCACTGGTCGGGATGCTCATCGGCGCCGATGCCGCATCCTGGCTCCCCGCCGTCGGGGCGACCATCGCGATCGCGTCGATGATCGTCACGGCCGGGTACTCCGGCTGGCTCGTGAGCACCTGGATGACCGGGCGGATCGAGCTCGGCGCCCTCCACGGCGGCTACACCCTGCCGACGGTCGCCGGCGGATTCATCACCGCGAGTACCGCTGACGCGCTCGGCCTGCACGGGCTCGGCTGGGCGGCCTTCGGCGTCGGATGCTTGTTCTGGGTGATCATGACCACCCTGCTGATCGTGCGCATGGTCAGCCGCCCACCACTGCCGGACGCGCTCGTCCCGACCCTCGCCGTGCTCATGGCCCCGCCTGCGGTCGGAGGCCTCGCACTTTTCGCCCTGACCGATCAGGTCGCCTCGCCGTCATCGTTCGCCTTCGCTGGCGTCGCGGCGATCCTCGTCATCGCGCAGCTCGCCGCCCTCCCCCGTTACCGCCGCCTCCCCTTCACCCTGGGATTCTGGTCCTTCACATTCCCGGTCGCGGCGGTCGCGACCTACGCCATCGTCTGGCTCGACGTCGCGCACACGCCGTCGGCCGGGGTGCTCGCGATCATCCTCGGCATCGGCGTGACGCTGTTCGTGGGGGCGATCGGAATCCGCTCGCTGGCGAGACATCCGGCCATCCGGGAATATGCATGCACATGCATCTGTTTGTTCCCGTGTACCCGGACGAAGGAGTCCGATCCACTCCTTCCGAAAGGCACTTCTGTGAGCACTCCCGTGATCGACCGCACCGCACCGACCGAGCACCCCGTCCTCGACGTCCTCGCCGGCCGCTGGAGCCCCCGCGCCTTCGACGCGCAGAACTCGATCGACGAGGCCAAGCTCGCCACCGCCCTCGAGGCCGCGCGGTGGAGCCCCTCCGCCAGCAACTCGCAGCCCTGGCGCTTCATCGTCGCTCGTCGCGGCACCGCGCTGCACGCGCAGGTCGTCGACGCGCTGATGGGCTTCAACCAGGCGTGGGCCGGCAATGCCGCCGTACTCGTCGTCGCGGTCGCCGAGACCACCGACGCCTCGGGCACCCCGATCACGCACGCGCTCTACGACCTCGGTCAGGCCGTCGCGCACTTCTCCGTCCAGGCCCACCACGACGGCCTGCTCGTGCACCAGATGAGCGGCTTCGACCCCGAAGTGGTCCGCGAGTTCGCCGACCTCGAGCCGCGCTTCGTGCCCTTCACGGTCTTCGCCGTCGGCGAGTTCGGCGACATCGAGGCCCTGCCCGAGGTGCTGCAGGAGCGCGAGGTCGCCCCGCGCGTGCGTCGTCCGATCACCGAGACGGTCATCCTCAGCGCCTGACCCACGCTCTCTCCGAACGGGGCCTCCGGATTGTCCGGGGGCCCCGTTAGCGTGTGCGGATGGACCTTCTCCGCATCACGGGTGCGCGGACGAACAACCTCCGCGACGTCTCCGTCGACGTTCCCAAGAAGCTGCTGACCGTCTTCACCGGCGTCTCCGGCTCCGGCAAATCCTCCCTCGTGCTCGACACGATCGCCGCCGAGGCACAGCGGCTCGTCAACGACTCCTACTCGACCTTCATCCGCGCGCGACTGCCGCAGATGCCGGCGCCCGACGTGCAGGCGATGGACGGCCTGACCTTCACGGTGCTCATCGACCAGCGCCGGTTCACGGGCAACGCGCGCTCGACCGTGGCGACCGCGACCGACCTGGCCTCCCTCGTGCGCCTCGTGTTCTCGCGCGTCGGCGAACCCTCGGCCGGTTACTCCCCCGCCTACTCGTTCAACGATCCATCCGGCATGTGCCCGACCTGCGAGGGGCTCGGCACGGTGTACGACATCGACATCGACGCGCTGATCGATCCCGAGAAGAACATCGACGAGGGGCCGGTGCGGTTCAGCCTGTTCCGTCCGGGCGTGTACCGGTGGAAGCGCTTCGCGTACTGCGGGCTGTTCGACCGCGAGAAGCCCCTCAAGGAATACACGGCCGAGGAGATGGACCAGTTCCTCTACGCCGACAAACTCAAGCTCGACGACCCCGATCCGCGGTTTCCGCAGAGCGCCCGGTTCGACGGGGTGATCACGCGGATGCGCGACGTCTTCCTCAAGCAGCGCCCGGTGAAGATGTCGGCCTCGGTGCGCGAAGAGCTCGATCGGCTCGTGACCCACCACACGTGCCCGGACTGCCACGGCGCGCGGGTGAACGAGGCCGCACGGGCGAGCCTCATCGACGGACACTCGATCGTGGACTGGATGCACATGCCGGTGGCCGAGCTGCACGCGCTGCTCGACGAGTTCGACGACCCTCGAGTGGCGCCGGCGGTCGGGGGCATCCGCCACGTGCTCGATGCTCTGCTCTCGGTCGGCCTCGGCTATCTCACGCTCGACCGCGAGTCGGCCAGTCTGTCCGGCGGCGAGGCCCAGCGCGTCAAGATCGTGCGCCACCTCGGGAGCGCCCTCACCGACGTCACCTATGTGTTCGACGAACCCAGCACCGGATTGCACCCTGCCGACATCCAGCGGCCCGTGGCCCTGCTGCAGCGCCTGCGCGACGCGGGCAACACGATCCTCGTCGTCGAGCACCACCCGCAGGTGATCGCCGTCGCAGACCACGTCGTCGACCTCGGGCCCGGGGCGGGTTCCGCCGGCGGGATCGTGCAGTTCGAAGGAGCGCCTGCAGCACTGCGCGGCAGCGACACCCTCACCGGACGACTGCTCGCCGCGCCGCTGCGGCTCGCCAGGTCGACACGTCAAGCACGCGGGAGCGTCACGGTGAAGGATGCGCGATCGCACAACCTCTGCGGGTTCGACGTCGACATCCCGTTCGGTGTGCTCACCGCCGTCACGGGGGTCGCCGGTTCGGGCAAGAGCTCCTTCGCGACCGCTGAGCTGCCGCGCCAGCACCCGGAGTTCACCGTCGTCGGGCAGGATCCGTTGCGGGGCGGAGCCCGGTCGACGACGCTGAGCATCCTGCGCATCGCCGATACCGTGCGCGAGGTGTTCGCCGCAGCATCGGGCCTCGACGCATCGTGGTTCAGCTTCAACTCCCGGGGGGCCTGCCCCACCTGCCGCGGACGGGGCCACATCACGACCGAGCTCGCGTTCCTCGACGACGTCTCCCTCCCGTGCGATGCCTGTGGCGGACTGCGCTTCAACCCGACCGCGCTCGGGGTGCAGGTCGACGGCGCATCGATCGCCGATGTGCTGGCCTCCACTCCCGCCGAGGTCAGCGCGCTCTTCTCCACACATGCCGACGTGGTCGCGGCCCTCGATTGGGTGCAGCGCACCGGCTTGAGCTACATCCCGGTCGGGCGCTCGCTCGACACCCTCTCCGGCGGCGAGAAGCAGCGGCTGCTCCTGGCCCGACACCTCAGCGACCCGCAGCGCGACCGGGCGGACCTCATCGTCCTCGACGAGCCGACCTCAGGCCTGCACCCCGACGATGTCGACACCATCAACCGTCTCTTCGACGATCTGCTCGACGAGGGCGCGACCCTGGTCGTCGTCGAGCACAACCTGCGGGTGGTCGCCCGCGCCGATCACATCGTCGACATCGGCCCCGGTGCCGGGTCGGAGGGAGGCCGCCTCATCTTCACCGGCACGCCGGCGGAGATCGTGCACGACGAGCGATCACTCACCGGGAAGGCACTCGCCGCAGCTTCTCACCTGCACCGCTGAAGAGCGGAAGCCCGAAGCGCGACGACAGGAAGCCCCGAGTCGAGACGACGAGACGAGACGAGACGACAGAGGGACCCGCAGATCATCCGCGGGTCCCTCTTCGCTGTTCGACTCAACTCAGCTATCGAACAAACTCAGCCGTCGAGCGAACTCAGTCGAGAAGCTCGGCTTCGATCACGTCGTCATCGTCGACCTCGGGTTCCGGCGTCGCCGAGGTGAGGACGAGGCCCGTGCCGTCGGCGGCCATGTCGACGCGGACGGAGTCCCCGTCGTGCACGCCACCCGAGAGCAGCGCGGTGGCCAGCTTGTTCTGCACCTCGCTCTGGATGAGGCGGCGGAGCGGACGCGCACCGAACATCGGGTCGTACCCACGTTCGGCCAGCCACGACCGGGCGTCGGGGGTGACCGCGAGCGTGAGCCGGCGATCCTTCAGACGCTTGTGAAGCTGGTCGATCGAGAGCTCGACGATCTGCGCGAGGTCGTCTTCGCTCAGGGCCGAGAACATCACGATGTCATCGAGTCGGTTCAGGAACTCCGGGCGGAACGCCTGGCGCACGAGAGCCATGACCTGGTCGCGCTTCTCATCGGGTGCGAGCAGCGGGTCGATGAGGATCGGCGAGCCCAGGTTCGACGTGAGGATGAGGATCACGTTCGTGAAGTCGACCGTGCGCCCCTGTCCGTCGGTCAGACGACCGTCGTCGAGCACCTGCAGCAGCACGTCGAACACCTCGGGGTGCGCCTTCTCGACCTCGTCGAGCAGGATGACACTGTACGGGCGGCGTCGCACGGCCTCGGTCAGCTGACCGCCCTGCTCGTAGCCGACGTACCCGGGAGGGGCCCCGACGAGTCGGGACACCGAGTGCTTCTCGCCGTACTCCGACATGTCGATGCGCACCATGGCGTGCTCATCGTCGAACAGGAACTCCGCGAGCGCCTTGGCGAGCTCGGTCTTGCCGACACCGGTCGGCCCGAGGAACAGGAACGAACCGGTCGGACGACCGGGGTCGCTGATGCCGGCCCGCGAGCGTCGGACGGCATCCGACACGGCCTTCACGGCATCCTTCTGTCCGATCAGGCGCTTGCCGAGCTCGTTCTCCAGGTGCAGGAGCTTCTCGCTCTCGCCCTGCAGCAGCCGCCCGACGGGGATGCCGGTCCACGCGGCGATCACGGCGGCGATGTCTTCGTCGGTGACCTGCTCGTTGACCATGCGGGGTTCGTCGCGCGTCGCAGCCTCGGCCTCCTCAGCCTCGGCGATGTCGCGCTCCAGGCGCTTGATGGTCTCGTACTCCAGCTTCGAGGCCTTCGTGTAGTCGGCGTTGCGCATGGCGAGGTCTCGCTGAGTGATGGCGTCGTCGAGCTGCTTCTTCAGGTCGCCGACCCGGTTCAGCCCCTGGCGCTCACGCGCCCAGCGGGCCTCGAGCTCGGCGAGCTGGCGCTCCATGCCGACGAGCTGCTCACGCAGTGCGCCGAGGCGCTCCTTCGACGCAGCATCCTTCTCGCGCTTGAGCGCGAGCTCTTCGAGCTTCATCCGGTCGACCTGGCGCTTGAGCTGGTCGATCTCCACCGGCGAGGAATCGATCTCCATCTTGAGCCGGGACATCGACTCGTCGACCAGGTCGATGGCCTTGTCCGGCAGCTGCCGCGAAGGCAGATACCGATCCGACAGCGCGGCAGCTGCGACGAGGGCGCTGTCCGAGATCGTGACACCGTGGTGGGCCTCGTAGCGCCCCTTGAGTCCGCGGAGGATCGCGATCGTGTCCTCGACCGTGGGCTCGCCGACGTAGACCTGCTGGAAGCGGCGCTCGAGAGCAGCATCCTTCTCGATGAACTCGCGGTACTCGTTGAGGGTGGTCGCACCGATCAGCCGCAGTTCGCCGCGGGCCAGCATGGGCTTGAGCATGTTGGAGGCCGCGACCGAACCTTCGCCGCCACCCGCGCCCATCAGCACATGCAGCTCGTCGATGAAGGTGATGACCTGCCCGTCGGACTCGGTGATCTCCTTGAGCACCTGCTTCAGCCGCTCTTCGAACTGCCCGCGGTACATGGCGCCGGCCACGAGGGCGGAGATGTCGAGCGTGACCAGCTCCTTGCCCTTGAGGGATTCCGCAACGTCCCCGGCGACGATGCGCTGGGCGAGGCCTTCGACGACCGCGGTCTTGCCGACACCGGGCTCACCGATCAGCACGGGGTTGTTCTTCGTGCGACGGGTGAGCACCTGGCTGACGCGTCGGATCTCGCTGTCGCGTCCGATCACGGGGTCGAGCTTGCCCTGGCGTGCACGGTCGGTGAGGTTGATGCCGAACTGCTCGAGGGCGGACTGCTGGTCTTGATTCTGGGAACCGGTCTGCGGGTTGGTCATGCGCTCCTCCTTGGAGATGCTCCTTCTGGTCGTCTCCCGCTGCCTGTTCAGGAGGCGGGATCAAAGTTGAGTGGTATTGACTCAAGTTTAGCACTCGACCGCCTTATCCTCCAGTCCGCGCGATCAGCGCTCGCGCACGATGGCATCCCAGATCGCGGCCGCGACAGCGCGCTTGGAGCCGGATGCCGCACCGGCCTCCTCACCCTTCGGCCCCAGGATGTGCACGGCGTTCTCGGCGCTCTCGAATCCGCGCTCCCAGCCGACCTCATTCACGATCAACAGGTCGACACCCTTGCGCTGCTGCTTGCGGCGAGCGCGGGCGAGCAGTTCGGCCTCGTCTTCCGGGGTCTCCGCGGCGAAGGCGATCACGAGTTGCCCCGGCTTCCGCGACGAAGCCAGAGCGGCGACGATGTCCTCGTTCTCGACCAGCTCGATGGCCGGCACTCCACCGCCCTCCTTGGTGAGCTTGCGCTCCGACACCACCGCAGGTCGGTAGTCAGCGACCGCCGCCGCCATCACGACCACATCGGCATCGGTCGCCTCCCGCTTCATCGCCTCCGCGAGCTCGGCAGCAGCGCCCACGCGCACGACGCGGATCGATGGATGCCGCACCTCGGCGAGCACGTCGGCCGAGATGTTCGCCGACACCAGGGTCACCTCCGCACCGCGCGCGGCGGCCTCAGCGGCGAGCGCCGTCCCCTGCCTGCCACTGGACCGGTTGCCGAGGAACCGCACCGGATCGATCGGCTCGCGCGTACCGCCGGCCGAGACCACGATGCGCACACCGGCCAGGTCGCCGGGAGACAGCAGCGCTTGAGCCGCGGCGAAGATCTCCTCGGGCTCCGACATCCGCCCCGGTCCGCTGTCGCCACCGGCGAGTTCGCCATCGGCAGGACCCACGAGGTGCACGCCGCGCTCCCGCAGCGTCGCGATGTTCGCCTGCGTCGCCTTGTTCCGCCACATCTCCGCGTGCATCGCCGGCGCGATCAGCACCGGGGCCTCGGTGGCGAGCAGAGTCGTACCCAGCAGGTCGTCGGCGAGGCCAGCGGTGATCTTCGCGATCGAGTTGGCCGTCGCCGGCGCCACGATCACGAGCTCCGCGGCCTGGCCGAGGGCGACGTGGCGCACCTTCGCCACGTCGTCGTGCACGCTCGTGGTGACCGGGTGCCGGCTGATCGCCTCCCAGGTCGGCAGCCCGACGAAGCGCAACGCGTCTTCGGTGGGCACCACGGTCACATCGTGCCCGCCCTTCGTGAGCAGGCGCACGAGGTGCACCGTTTTGTACGCGGCGATGCCGCCTGTGACTCCGACGACGATGTTCACGTCTCGATTCTGCCCCACTGCTCCGCGGCATGGGCCGGCGCGCAGTCTGCGATCTAGACTTGGCACCGTGTGCACGGTCGTGATCGATGTCGAGAATGCCGGTTCCGCACGACTTCTGGCGGTCCGAGATGAGGATCCCTTGCGGGCCTGGGACTCCCTCGGCCCCTGGTGGCCGGAGGATCACCCCGGCGTGGTCGGGATCCGCGATCGCCGTGCCGGCGGCGCCTGGCTCGCCGCGAACCCCGCCGAACGTCGGCTCGCCGTGCTGCTGAACCGCGCCGACGTGGCCGACCTCCCGGATGCGCACGCCGTCTCCCGCGGCTCCCTCGCACTCGAGTCGGTCCAGGGTCGCTCACCCGTGGCCCCACTGCCGATGCACGGGTTCAATCTGCTCGAGGTCGGCCCCGATGGTGCGCGGGTACTGTCCTGGGACGGCGCCGAACTGCGCGAGACACCCATCGTCCCCGGCACGCACATGATCGCCCACGACGACCTCGACGACGAGACGACACCGCGGATCATGGCGTGGCTGCCGGAGTTCCGCGCCCTGGGCCCGACAGCGGACAGCGCGGACTGGACGACCGAGTGGACCGCGCTGCTCGCGTCGTCGGCAGAGCTCCCGCCGGAGGATGACCGGGCCATCATCCGCGACAACCGCACCCACGGCTACCCCACGCAGTCGCTGCTCTACTGCATCGCCTCGGTGACTGCTGAAGGTATCGATGTGCGCGATGTCGCGCTGCCCGCCCCGGCCCGCTGGACCGAGCAGTCGGGGTCGACCCGCTCAGGCCGCCGGCACCGCCGACTCCTCCGCGCAGGAGAACCGCGCGCGGTAGGCCGTCGGCGTGATGCCGAGCACTCTGGCGAAGTTCTGCCGGAGCACGGCCGCCGAACCGAAACCGCACTCATCGGCGATGTGCTCGAGCGGCAGGTCAGTGCGCTCGAGCATGCGCTGCGCGTGGATGATGCGCTGACGCGCGAGCCAGGATGCAGGCGTCGCGCCGTATTCGGCCTTGAAGCGGCGGGCGAAGGTGCGCGGCGACATCAGCGCCCTGGCTGCGAGCTGATCGACACCGAGATCGTCGCGCAGATGCTCGACCGCCCAGTCGGCGACCGCGGCGAGCGAGTCGGTGGGCACCACGGGGATCGGGCGGTCGATGAACTGCGCCTGGCCACCGTCGCGCTGCGGAGGAACGACCATCCGGCGGGCGATGCGGTTGGTGAGCTCGGCGCCGACCTCCTGCCGGAGCAGGTGCAGGCACGCGTCGATCCCGGCGGCCGTGCCCGCGCTCGTGATGATCTTGCCGTCCTGCACGAACAGCACGTCGGGGTCGATGTCGATCTGCGGGTACATCGAGGCCATGACGTGCGAGTACATCCAATGCGTGGTCGCTCGACGGCCGTCGAGGACGCCTGCGGCGGCAAGGATGAACGATCCGCTGCAGACGCTCATGACCCAGGCGTTGCGGGCGACCGCTTGCCGTGCGAGGTCGAGCAGGAGCGGATCGATGTCGCCCCAGCTCTCTCGAGGAAGGGGGCAGAACACCACCAGGTCGGCTTCATACGCGAAGGCCAGGTCGTTCTCGACGTTGACGGAGAAGCCCATCTTCGACATCACGACCCCCGCACGGGGTGCCACGATGCGGAAGTCGAAGTTCGGCACACCGTCGTCCGACCGGTCGAGACCGAAGGCCTCGCAGGCGACGCCGAACTCGAAGGGTGCGAACCCGTCCTGGATGACACAGGCGACCGTCTTCATACACGCTCCCGATTGGCAGTTTTCATACGTTCATAGTCTATTCTGCCACTCGTGGCGGTTCGACATCGAACGTAGCGTTTCTGCCATGATACTCCTCATCGCACTCACCCTCCTGGCCGCGTGGGCGATGGTCGCCACCGTCATCGAACTGCGCCGCGACGGCTACCGCCGCACCCCGACCGACTGGAACCGCGTCGCCGGTCGCGACATCGGCCGGCAGGCCGAGTCCGGGCACATCTACCACTGATCCCCGCGACACAGCGGCCGGGGCTACGCTCGTCGTCATGAGCGAGCCTCAGCAGCCTCCCCACCCGCCATCCGCGCAGCAGCCCCCTGCATCGCCGCCCGCTCCCCCCGCGGTGCATCTGCCCGCAGTCCCGCAGTACCCGGCCGCCCCTCAATACCCTGCCACCCCGCAGTATCTTGCCGCACCGCAGCACCCTGCCACCCCGCAGTACCAGCCCGCACCGCAGCACCAGCCCGCACCGCAGTACTCGGCCACCCAGCAGTACCAGCCCGCACCGCAGGATCCGACCCGCACCGGCAATCCGCTCGGGGTCGCGGCGTTCGTGATCGCGGCGGCCACTCTCGCGGTCAACCTGCTCAGCTCCGTCGCTCGGCCGTTCGTGTACGGCGGCGATGGAGGGTTCAATTTCATGCTCGCCGTCGACAACGGGATCGGCATCCTCAGCTTCTTCACCTACGTCGTGGCGATGGTGCTGGCGCTGATCGCGGTGCGCCGTTCGGCCTCGCGGCTGCTCACCGGAATCGCCATCGGAGTCGCCGGAACCGGCATCATCGGACTCGTGTCCACCGCCCTCACGATCGGCCTGTACCAGTACCTCTGAAGAACCAATACCTCTGAAGAACCAGCACCTCTGAAGACGAGAGCGTCAGCGTTCGGCCAACACCCGCTCGTAGACCTCGACCATCGCCGCCGTGCGCGACGATTGCCGGAACGCCTCGGCGACCTCCGGAAGCGGGGTCGGGGCCGTGCCTCCTGCGATGTCGGATGCGGCCTGCCGCAGCGTCTCGGCAAGCGCGGCGGTGCGTCGCGCTTCGAGCTCACGGCCGGATGCCACAGCACCGGCCTCCGGAGAATCCGCCTCCGGTACGGCCCAGAGTCCCCCACCGAGCTCTGTCGCGATGTCGGGGTCGCAGATCACAGACGGCGTCCCGAGGGTGGCCGCCTCGAACGGAGTCATCCCCTGCGTCTCGAACCCGATCGACGTCTGCACGAGCGCATCGGCCGCGGCGATCCGGGCCAGTGTCTGCGGGTAGGTCAGGCGCCCGGCGAAACGCACACCGTCATGCCCGCGGACGATCTTCTCGGCGGCCGAACGCTGTGCGCCACCGCCGATGATCTCCAACTCGGCGTCGACCCCCGAAGCGATGAACGCCTCGAGGAAGGGCAGCAGCCGCTTCTCGGGACTCATCCGCCCGAGCCAGACGAAGCGCGGGCGCCCGGGCTCGCGCTGCATCGGCCGCGCTGCGAGTGTCTGCTCTCGCAGGTCGTCGTCGATCCCGTTCCAGATGACGTCGACGTGTGCGAACACCTCGTGCTGCTCGAGGCGCCGGGCGAAATGGGTCGAGGGAGCCGTGACGGCAGATGCTCCGGCGGCGAGGCCACGTAGGAATGCCCAACCGTCGCTGCCCCGCACCGGGCCCGCACCACTCGTGTCTTCACCGCCGCTCGTGGCTACACCGCGCATCGCGATGCCCCGCCAGGTGTTCAGCGCCGCGAGCACTGGCCGATGCAGTGGTGTCACGGCGGCGATTCCGACGTCGACGCGGTTGTGCATCGTGTGCACGACCGGGATGCCGTGGCGCTCGGCGTAGCGGTGCCCGATGAAGGCACCCCAGAAGTCGGCCTGCACATGAACCAGGTCGGCGGGCGGGCGACGGGTCATGGCCTTGTCGAGGAAGCGGTCACTCGCGCGGCCGGGCCAGCTCATCGAGTACTCGCGGTCGACGGTGATCGGCATCGATGGAAGGTCGATGTACGCCCCACCGTGAATGCCGGACGAGTCGCGCGACCCGTGCATCTTCGGGGCGACGACCGTCACCGTGTGCCCTGCGCGTTCGAGGAACTCCCGCTGGAGCCGCATCGACACCTGCGCTCCCCCGAGGGAGTCGAGGTGCTGATCGCCGAAGAAGACGATGTGCATGTCCGGCTGCTCGCTACTCGGGCAGCTGCTCGTCGCGGTACAGCGCCTCGAAGGTGTCGAGGGTGCGGTTGATGTCGTGGATCGCGACACCGTCGAGCGAGGCCTGCTGCATCCGCTCGTACTCCGCAGGTTCCGCGGTGAGCACATCGGTCAGGCGCGCAGCGAGCTCGTCGACGTTGCCCGGCTCGAACAGGTAGCCGTTCTCACCGTCGTGCACGAGGTGCGGGAGGGCGACGGCATCAGCGGCGACGATCGGCAGGGCCGAGGCCATCGCCTCCATGGTCGCGATGGACTGCAGCTCTGCGATCGAGGCGATCACGAACAGGCTCGCGCGCGACAGCAGGGCGCGCAGCTCCTCGTCGCTCGTGCGACCGTGGAATGTGACCCGATCGGCGAGCCCGAGCTGCACCGTGAGGTTCTCGAGCTGCTTGCGCTGGTCGCCACCGCCGACGATGTCGAACGTGGTCTCCAGCGCAGGATCGAGCTTCGTCATCGCCTTGAGGATGACCTCGACCTGCTTCTCGGCGGTGAGTCGGCCGACGAAGATGATGCGATTCTTCTCGCGCGGGGCGATCACGGGGGCGTACTGCGTGCGATCGATGCCGCAGCTGACGGGGATGACCCCCTTCACCTCGACGGTCTTCTCGAGGAAGTCGGCCGCCCGACGGGTCGGCGTGGTGATCGCGCGCGTCAGGTCGAAAGTCTTCTTGGCATCGGCCCACGCGAACTTCAGGATGAGATCGTCGATGAACTTCGGCATGGTGGTGTGGTCGAGGATGTTCTCGGCCATGACGTGATTGGTCGCGATGACCGGGATGCCGCGTTCGTGGGCGATCCGCGCCAGCCCGCGGCCGATCAGGATGTGGGACTGGATGTGCACGACATCCGGCTGCACCTGGTCGATGACCTTGCGGGCATAGGGCTTCGAACGCCACGGCCAGATGAATCGCAGCCAGTCATGCGGGGGCCAACGCACCGACGGCAGGCGGTGCAGCGTCATCGGCTCGCCCTCGATGACCTCGGTGTGCGGCTGAGCGCGACGGTAGGCCTGGTTGGGTGCGACGACGTGCACCTCGTGCCCGCGCTGCACGAGGCCTGCGGCGAGGCGCTCGGCGAAACGGGCGGCGCCGTTGATGTCGGGGGCGAACGTGTCGCAGCCGATCACGATCTTCAACGGGCGAGGGGCGGATTCGGCGGCGGGGCCGCTCGACGGATCGATCGGATCGTCGGAGGAGGTCACAGACATGCTGCCTTACGATGTGGCGGCCAAGGAGAGCCCTGGTCGGGCGCTGGCCACTCTACCGGAGGGCCCTGATCACACGGCCGAGGCGTACCGGGCATCGCTCAGGCGCAGCCGTTACCGTGGAGCCATGCGACTGACTGCCGACGCCGATCCCCAGCTGTGGATTCCCGTGACGGACTCGCTCGGGTGGAAGGGCCGCCGGCATCGCAAGGTGGCCATCCGGATGCTGCTGGGCCAGGTGAACGCAGCGGTGGGCGCGACAGAGCGGCCGGGGTCGAAGTTCGGCGCGTGGGCGATGAGCCAGGCGGCGCCGATGCTGATGAAACGGGCGGACGGTCGCGTGCTGGTGTGGACCTGGAAGGCCGAGCCGGATTTGGTCGTGGCGATGGCGACCGCGCAGGTCTTGACACCGGACGTGCGCATCGCGCGGGCCTCGATGCCGATGGACTACGACGACACCGAGTCATTCCCCACCCGCCTCGGCGTGGGCGAGAAGCTGCTGGTGCCGATGCCGCCGTCTCCGGCGTCGCCGCCGTTCGCGACGTACACCTGGGACACCGGCACGCATCTGGTGACCCTGACCGCCGTGTGCAGCGACAAGGAGCGGTTCGGCACGCTGGTCGGCGCTCTCGACGACCTGGCACGCAGTCTCCGCATCGCCGACGACCTCACCGGCGGGGAAGCCCCCGACGTGCTGCGGCTCGATCCGGCCTGATCGCCCTCTCCCGCTACCGGGTCAGGACGCTACTGGTCCCGCGGGGTCTGCCGGCGGCTGCCACAGCTCGATCGCGAGTCCTTCCGGGTCGTGGATACGGGCGAACGTTCCGTATTCGTCGGTGTTCCACTCGTCGCGGCGCTCCACCGGGATGCCCTCGGATTCCAGCCGCGCGGCGAGTTGCTCGATGTCGGTCACGCGCAGATTGAGCATGAACTGCTGGTCGGCGGCGAAGTAGTCGCTGTCGACAGGGAACGGGGCGAAGACGGTCATCCCCGCGTCCTGCTGCCAGATACCGGTGTGGCCGGCGCTGATCCCCAGATGCTCCTGGTACCAGGTGGCCCTCGCCTCCGGATCTCTGCTGCGGAAGAAGAGGCCGCCGATGCCTGTCACGTCTGAGGTCATGTTCCTGTTGTAGTGCATCTCACTCCAGCCCGCGCTCCCCCAGCCACTGCTTCGCCACCCTGGCAGGCGCCCGCACCAGCCAGGCATCCGTGATGATCTCGACGAGTCGCTCGCGATCGACGACATCCAGACGCACCAGCAACCCCGGGTAACCGTCGAAGTGCGGGATCGTGAACAGCGCCTCGGGCTCGGCCGCCAGCAGCGCCTCCTTCTCGCCGAGGTCGGCGACGCGCACCGCGAGCACGGCACCATCCGGCCACGCCCGTCCGAGCTCGGCGAGCTGGCGCAGGTCCGTCGCGCTCGGGCCCCGGAGCCACGCGAACTGACCGCTCTTCAGCCGCCAGGCCGCCGCCCCGGTGTGGCCGCTGACCGCCTCCACCGCGCCGGGGAAGGCGAGGGCGATCACACGCACGTCATCGATGCTCACCATCCCGCCATCGTCCACCCGCTGTCGTCCTGCCACAATGGCCAGATGCTGCCCGCTTGGACGCGCCCGCCGTCACATCGCGAACTCCTCGACCGCGGCGAGGAGGCCCGCAAGCACGCACCTCGACGCGCCCTCGCCGACCTCGCGAGCGGCGAGCGCGACCCCCTCGGCATCCTCGCCACGCAGAACAGCTCCCGCATCCCCGAGCTGCTTCCGCTTCGGGCTGAGCGCATGTCGACGAGCCCCTTCGCGTTCTACCGAGGAACAGCGGCGCTGATGGCCGCCGACCTCGCCGATGCTCCGCACAGTGGCATCTTCGTCGCCTCCTGCGGCGACGCCCACGTGTCGAACTTCGGGTTCTACGCCTCGGCCGAACGACGACTGATGTTCGACCTCAACGACTTCGACGAGGCCGCCTGGGCGCCGTGGGAGTGGGATCTGAAGCGGCTCGTGGCGAGCATCGTCGTCGGTGGCCAGGCGAGCGGCCGCTCCGACGAGGTCATCGATGCTGCGGTCCTGGCCGCCGTCGCCGGATACGCCCGAGGTATCGCCCGCGCCACGGAGTCGAGCCCCACCGCCCGCTACTTCACGCACTTCGACGTCGCATCAGCGCGGTCCATGCTCGACAAGGCGTCGCAGAAGGCGATCCGCGGCGCGGTGAAGCAGGCAGAGCGACGGACGGGCGAACGCGCGGTGCGTCGACTCACTGTGGAGGATGCCGACGGCCGGCGCCGTTTCCTGCACGACGAGCCGACCACCACGCCGGTCGGCCCCGCCCTTCTCGATTTCGTGCAGGATCTGCTGACGCAGTATCGCCGCACCACGAGCCCCGACGTCGCCCTGCTGTTCGACCACTTCACCGTGAGCGACGTCGCGCGCCGCGTGGTCGGCGTCGGCAGCGTCGGCACGCGCTGCTACCTGGTGCTCTTCCAGGACGGCGAGGGCAGCACGGTCCTGATGCAGCCGAAGCAGGCGTCGCAGAGCGTCCTCGTCGAGTACGGGCGCATCGTCCAGCCGCCCGCGCTGCAGGAGGCCATCGGCTCGTCGGGCGAGGGGGCTCGCGTCGTCGCGATGCAGCGCATCCTGCAGGCGCTCTCCGACCCGTTCCTCGGACATATGCGCAACGCGAACGCCGACTTCTACGTGCGGCAGTTCCACGACATGAAGGGCAGCATCGACGTCGAGGACCTCGAAGACGGGCCGTTCATCACCTATGGCCAGGCGTGCGCCGCGACCATCGCCCGCGCCCACAGCCAGTCGCTGACGGCCACCGAGGTCGCGGGCTACATCGGCAGCGGACGTGTGCTCGGACCGGCGCTGCTCGAATGGGCGCGCGCCTATGCCGCGGTGTCACTGGCCGATTACGAGCTGTTCCGCGCGTCGCTCTGAGAAGAGCTTCGCCCCCGCGCACCGCCAGGCACGCGAGGGCGAAGAAGCAGCCCGACTCAGCGCACGATGCGGAGCGTGCGCACCTCGAACGGCCGCAGCTCAAGCACACCGCCGGTCCGCGCCTCGTCGATGTCGTCTTCGATCAGACTCACCTCGCGCACCTCGCGGTGCTCGAAGCCGACCGACAGCTCACCGACCGCACGTCGCCCGAGCGCCTCGTACACGCGCACGATCACGTCGCCGGAGCCGTCGTCGGCGAGCTTGACCGCCGACACCACGATGCCCTCGCCCTGCACCGACACCAGCGGTTCGACCTCGCGCCCACCGTGCACGACGGTCGGAAGCGTGTTGATCCGGATGCCCTCGGCCGTGGCGATCGCGGCGTCCGCGCCGATCACGAAGCCGACCTCGATCTCGTGGTGGCCGTGATCGGTGTCCGGGTCGGGGAACCGCGGCGCCCGCAGCAGCGAGAGCCGCACGGTAGTCGCGACCGCGTCGTCCGACACCTCGCGCGACGTGTCGTAACCGTAGATCGAGTCGTTCACGAGAGCGACGCCGAAGTCCTGCTCGCGCACCAGCACGAAGCGGTGCATCGAGGTCTCGAACTTCGCCGCCTCCCAGCTGGTGTTCGTGTGCGTCACCCGCGACTGGTAGCCGAACTGCGTCTCGGCGTCGGTGTGCGCGGCCTGGATGTCGAGCGGGAAGGCGAGCTTGAGCAGCTTCTCGGTCTCGTGCCAGTCGACCTCGTTGCGCAGCAGCACGGTCCGGGAATCCGGTGCGAGGACGATCGTCTGCGAGATGGTCGACTCCGAGAACGGACGCACGACCGCGATCTTCGCGACACCGCCGACCAGGGACGCCTCGATGGATGAGACCGCGGTGAGGTCCTCGACGCTGTTGCGGTAGTACCGATCGATGTCCCACGCATCCCACATGTTCGGGAAGTCCTGGTGCAGCTGGAACAGGTTCGCGGCCTTGCCCGCAGCCACAGCCTCGCGCCCGGTGGCCTTGTCGACGGCCGAGACGATCAGGCCCTCGGCGGAGACCAGCACCGAGACGAGCTCGTTCTCCAGGCGCCAGCCGCCGGCCTCCTCCGTGAGCGAGACCGCAGCGGCGGTGGACTCGGGGACGAACGCCGCTCCGAGGGCACGACCGCCCTTCCCGACGCGACCGACCGAGGTCGGCTCGAACCGCAGCTCGCGGTCGCCTTCTCCGGCCAGCGAGCGACGGGCGGCCACCGAGATGTCCTCCGCGTCCGACAGCACATCGGTCAGCAAGGAGACAGCCTCGCGGTGCACCCAGGCGATCGAGGTGCCCGGCAGGATGTCGTGGAACTCGTGCAGCAGCACGGCCTGCCAGAGCCTGTCGAACTCGGCCTGCGGGTACGCGGCACCGGTGCGCACGGCATCGGTGGCGGCCCACAGCTCGGCCTCGATCAGTGCGTGCTCGGCCCAGCGGTGCAGCGCCTTGGTGGCGTGCTGGCTGGTGAGCGTTCCGCGGTGCAGCTCGAGGTACAGCTCGCCGACCCAGACCGCCGGGTGCGGCAGCTCGGCCTTGGCGGCGTCGAAGAAGACGTCGGGATGCTCCCACACGACCTGCGCGCTGCCCTCGAGGTCACGCAGGCGCTCGGCCTTGCCCGTCATCTCACGGGTCGTGCCGCCACCGCCGTCGCCCCAGCCGACCGGAGCGATCGACCGCGAGCTGAGCCGGTTCTCCTTGAACTGGCGAGAGGCCTTCGCGACCTCCATGCCGCTCAGCTGCGAGTTGTAGGTGTCCATCGACGGGAAGTGCGTGAACACCTGCGAGCCGTCGATGCCCTCCCAGAGGAAGGAGTGGTGCGGGAAGACGTTCTGCTGGTTCCAGGAGATCTTCTGCGTGAAGAACCACTCGAACCCGGCGCGGCGCATCAGCTGCGGCAGGGCCGGCGAGTACCCGAAGCTGTCCGGCAGCCACACGCCCTTCGAGCGGATGCCGAACTCGCGCTCGAAGAACCGCTGCCCGTGCGAGAACTGCCGCACGAGCGACTCTCCCGTCGGCATCACGGTGTCGGACTCGACCCACATGCCACCCAGCGGCAGGAAGCGCCCGGCGGCGACCGCGGCCTTGACCCGCTCCCACACCTCGGGGCGGTGCTCCTTGATCCAGGCGTACTGCTGCGCGCTGGACATGCCGTACTGGAACTCGGGCTGCTCGTCGATGAGCGTCGTCATCGACGAGGTGGTGCGCGCGACCTTGCGGATCGTCTCGCGCACGGGCCACAGCCACGCCGAGTCGATGTGCGCGTGGCCGACGGCCGAGATGCGGTGCGCGCTGGCCTCGGCGGGAGCGGCCAGCACGTCTGCGAGGCGAGTACGGGCGTCGGGAGCCGTCGCCACGATGTGCTGCAGATCGAGCACGTCGAGGGCGTCGTCCATCGCCTGCAGGATGCGCATGCGGCGCGGCGACGTCGCCGGCAGCTCGGCCTGCAGCTCGAACAGCACCTCGAGGTCGAGGGACAGGTCGAAGACCTCCTGCTCGAACACGGCCAGGTCCATCCGGCGCGCACGGTAGAGGCGCTCCTTCGAGGAGGTGAGGATGTCGCCCTCCTGCGTCGGCAGGAAGGGGTGGTAGTCGAGCAGCACCGGGTTGGACGCCGCCTCGAGGTACAGCTCGACGGGTTCGTCACCCGCGGCGGTTTCGGTGATGGGCACCCACTGGTTGCGCGGGTTGATGCTCTTCACCGGGATCGGGTCGGCCTGCGCACCACCCTTGCGATAGGCCAGGGCCTCGCACTGGAAGCCCGTCATGTTCACGTCGAAGCCGAGGTCGATGAGGGCCTCGACCCGGCGCCCCGCCCACTCTGCCGGCACGCGTCCGGTGAGCTTGAACCAGGTGGTGCCCCACGCCGGACCCCAGGGGGCGCCGACGGTCCCGGGTTCGTAGTCGAGGGCGAGCCCTTCCGCAGGAGCGATCGGCTCGCCGGGCAGCTCGTGGATCTCGACGTCCAGCGGCACGGAGGCCGAGTGGATCGCCGGGCGGATGCGCTCCTCGAGCACGCGCTTGACGCGGCCGACGGTGAGCGAGGTGTCGTCATGCATTGGTGGGTCTCCGGGCTCGAAGGTGGGTGGTGGCGGTCGTGATGATGATGGCGGTGCTGGTGGTGGCGGTCGTGATGATGATGGCTCGGCAGCGACGGGCTCGACGCTACCCGGCCGGTCGAGACGCGGCGGTCGCAACACCGATCGCCGCGTCGATCGCGCAGAAGTCGTCGTGCGAGAGCGAACTCCCTCCGTTCCAGGCACGCTCGGCCATGGCGCGAAGCGGTCGACGAATGCCGTCTGCGACCTCGACCGGTGTCTGCGCTGCGGCATCGTCGGACCAGACCGAGAACGACGCTCCGAGGAGCCGCACCGGATAGGGCGGCACGATTTCCTGCCGCACCCCGCCCGGAAGCGACGGGAACAGCCCGGGATGCCAGTCGGCCTCCCAGATGCGCTCACTCGTCGGATACACGTAGCCCGCCTTCTCGCCGAGAACGTAGTAGAACAGCGCATCGTGGAAGTTGACGAGCGGATTCCCCGCTTCGATGGCAGCAGCGAGCGGCTGCATCTGCGCATGCCAGTTCGTCCACCACGTGAGCACGATGTCCTGATCGAGGACGACCGCTTCGCTGCGGAGCATCCCGTCGTTCCAGACCCGGGGCGCGAGCCCCTTCGCGCGGAGGTGCGCGGCGACCTCGTTCACGAAACCCGTCAGCAGGTCGAAGCCCGTGCCGGACGGCCCGTACCGCTCTCGTGCCACCTCTGCAAGCGCGGGGTACTCGTCGATGCGGGCGAAGTCGACGAACTCGTCTCCGCCGAGGTGCCAGTTCGTGCTGCGCGGGAACACAGCCGCGACGTCGTCGATCAGCGCCAGCGCGAACTCGCAGGCCTCGGCACTGGTGATGTCGAGCGCGTGGTCGGTGGATGGTCCACCCTCTGCCGGCAGCCGATACGCCGGGTGCGCGGAGAGCGCGTGGCGGAGGTGCCCCGGCATGTCGAGCGAGGGCACGAGGTCGATGTGCAGATCGGCGGCTGCATCCGCCACGGCCACCGCCTCCGCGCGGGTGACGTGCTCGGAGGAGACGATCTCGGGGAAAGCCGTCGACCCGATCCGGAACCCCTCGTCGTCGGAGACGTGCCATTGGAACGTCGTGATCCCGACGTCGGCGAGCGCGTGCAGCAGGTCGATGATCCACGAGGCGGGAAAGTAGCGGCGGGCGGCGTCGAGGTGGAAGCCCCGTTCCGCCACCGTGGGAGCCGATGACACCCGACCCCTCGGCACACCGCCCTGCGCGCGCAGGTTGTGCAGCAGCTGTCGCGTCGCCCGGAACGCTCCGGCGGCACTGCGCGCCCGCACATCGATGTCGGTGTCGACCTCGATCTCGAACGACTCCCTGTCGTCGTCACGGTCCCTGTCGCCGTCGCTGTCGCCGCGCCGCAGCCGAACGACTGCGGCCCCGCCGCTCGGGATGCCGAGGGCTGCGAGCTCACCCGACAGCCGTTCCGCCTCGCGCGCGTATTCGGGCTCCTCGGCGATGACCTGCACAGATGACGGGCGCCAGACGCCGACCCCGAGCGCGAGGGTCGTCGGCTGCGGGATCGCCAACCATCGCGCGATCTCCTCGCCGCTGACCGGGTGCAGGCGAGTGCCCACCTCGGTGAGCGACGTGTCGTCATGCATGGGTGGGTCTCCGGCTCGACAGTGAGTGCTGGTTCAGACAGTGAGTGCTGGTTCAGGGTCTGCAGGTGGTGCGCTGCGACCGATGCTATCTGTTGTACTAAAGCGATCTAGTGGAAGAGTCTAGAGCACGCCTGCACATCTTTTCCCGAGGCTAAACCGATCAAGTAGGGTGAGTGACTATGAGCCCGGCGAAACGTGTCACGATCGCCGATATCGCACGCATGGCGGGGGTCTCCCCCGGCGCCGTCTCCTTCGCGTTGAACGGCCGCCCCGGCGTGAGCGACGAGACGAGACAGCGCATCCTCGCGATCGTCGACGAGAACGGCTGGCAGCCGAGCTCGGCAGCGCGTGCGCTGGTGGGAGCGCGCGCCAACACGGTCGGGTTCGCACTCGCCCGGCCCGCCCGATCCCTCGGCTCCGAGGCCTTCTTCACCGACCTCATCGCCGGGATCGAATCCCGCCTGTCGGAGAGCAAGGTGAGCCTGCAGCTGCGTCTGGTCGCCGACATCGCAGAAGAGATGGAGGTGCACCGGCAATGGCGCTCCTCCAACCAGGTCGACGGCTTCATCTTCATCGACCCCCGCGACGACGACCCCCGCGTCGGGCGCATCGAAGCTCTCGACGCGCGGGCCGTCATGATCGGCTCCGAGCCGTCCCCGGAAGGCTCAGTGCCCAGCGTCTGGATCGGCGACGACACGGTCGCCGACACCCTGTTCTCCTACCTCACGGCCCTCGGCCACGCCCGCATCGCCTATGTCGCCGGCCCCGCCGAGCTCGAGCACACGCGGCTGCGCGCCGAGGTGCTCGAGCGGATGACCGCCGACGGGCTCGAGGGCGAGGTCATCACGACCGACTTCTCGCCGGCGCGCGCCTCCGCCGTCACCCGGGCGCTGCTGTCGGGCAGGCAACATCCGACGGCGATCGTCTACGACAACGATGTGATGGCGGTCGCGGGTCTCCGCGTCGCCCAGGAGATGGGCCGCGCCGTTCCTCGCGATGTCTCGCTCGCCTCGTTCGACGACTCGGTCATCGCAGGTCTCATCAACCCGTCGATCACGGCGATGACGCGCGACACCTTCGAGCTCGGCGAGCGGGCCGCCACTCTCCTCCTGCAGCAGATCGAGGCGGGAGCGAACCTGCCGAGCGTCGAGGGTCCGACCCCCGTGCTCACCGCTCGCGAGAGCACCGCGCCGCCCGCGCGCACGGTCTGATCGGTTCTCGCCCACCCCGGCTGCGCGTGGGCCATGGCGGTCGAGCAGCCGGCTGTCAGCCCTGGACGACGGTGTTGACCGAGCCGTAGCGGTCGACGACATCGGCCGACACGTCAGGACGGATGAGACGACGGATGCCACGCGCGTCGAGCGCGACCGGGTCGAGCGCGTCGCGCGACGTGACGAGGGTGGGATCGAGGCCTGCGGCGCAGGCGTCGACCCAGGCCTGGAACACCGCACCGCCCGGGCTCAGCGCGGCCCGGCTCACCGGCACCTCGCGCTCGTCGACATCCACCACGATCGCCGTGTCCCTCGCCGGAGGCGCGGTGCGCTGTCGCAGTTCGGGGATGAGCTCGGCCAGACGCCGACCGATGGGCTTGGCCGCGCCGTCCTGACCGATCAACCCGAGGGTGTACTCCAGTTCGGGGAAATCACCGAGGTCGCGGCTCACATCGTGCGAGCACCACCAGGTGATGCCCCAGAGGTTCTCGGTGCGCACGGCCGAGCGCACGGTCGCCTCGAGGAAGCCCGGCATCTCGTCGTCGGTCAGGCAGTTCGACGGGGCGCCGACCTCCTGCAGCCACACCACGCGGTCGGGGTCGGTCGCGAAGGCGCGGGAGAGTTCGATCAGGTACTCGGCGTGACGATCGGAGGCGACGGAGCGGCCGCCGTAGCGCTGGGCGGTGCCGTTGAAGATCCAGGAGTGGATCGTGGTCATGGCGCCGAGTCGCGACGCGTGGGCCGGCGTGAAGCCGTGGCCGTCCATGTACCAGACCGCGTCGTACTCGCTGTGGACGTGCGGGACCCCGGGGGCCGCTGCCTCCGCCGCCGCCAGCAGGGCCGAGATCCAGCCGCCGGCCTCGTCCTGGGTGACCGGCCACGGCGAGGGGTGCGTGTGCGCGGAGAACTGGTTCGTCTCGTTGCCGAGCGTGAGGCCGAGGAAGTTCGGCGCCTCGCCCAGAGCCCGCCCGAGCCGGTCGACGAGTGCGACCTGACCCTCGAGCGCCCGCGGGTCGGTGAACATGTTCTTGTCGTGCCAGGTGTAGAGCCACGAGGGAACGAAGTCGAAGCTCGACAGATGCCCCTGGACCACGTCGATGCTGGCGTCCATCCCGAACTCGCCGGCGATGTCGACGACGGCGCGGACGTCTTCGATCGCCTTCTCACGGATGAGCGTGCGGTTCGGCTGCAGCACGGTCCACAACGGGAACACTCTGACGTGGTCGAGGCCGAGTTCCGCGAGAGCCGCGAAGTCGCGGCGCACGTCGTCGGGGGTGAAGTCGAGCCAGGAGTGCATCCAGTTCTTCGACGGCGTGTAGTTCGCCCCGAACCTCAGAGGAGCATCGAGGGCGCCGCGCTGCGTCATGTGTCAGACCTTTCGGACGTGCCCTCCGGCGAGGGCGGATCTGGACCACTATAACGCTTGAGCAACAGACGACGCACTCCCGCGTGCACCAAGGCAGTATGCCAGCGGCCGGGCGTCTTGACAGCGACGGAATCGAATGGTTTCATCTGCTAAAGCGTTGTAGTCCTCTGATCCGGACATCACGCGGATTCGCCCGCCTCGAGGAAGAAGCACGATGAAAGTTCCCACACGCATTGTCGCTCTGGCAGCATTCAGCATCGGCGTTCTGGCGCTGACGAGTTGCACGGGAGGCGGGGGATCCTCCGGCGCTTCCGGCCCCATCGACACGTCGGGCGAACTCAGCGGCACGATCCAGTTCCAGACGTGGTCGCTCAAGAACGAGAAGTTCACCCCCTACTTCGAAGACCTCATCGACGCGTTCGAGAAGGAGCACCCCGACGTCAAGGTCGAGTGGCTCGACCAGCCCGGAGACGGCTACCAGGAGAAGATCCTGAGCCAGGCGAACGCCGACACCCTCCCGGACGTGCTGAACCTGCCGCCCGACATCGCCTACCCGCTGGTCGCCGCAGGCAAGCTGGTCGACCTGGACACGGCCGACCCCGACTTGAAGTCCGCCTACAACACCGGCGCTTGGGACGCCTACAGCGAGTACCCGGGCCTGGAGGGCACCTACGGCCTGCCGTGGTACCTCTCCAGCGACGCATCGTGGTGGAACCTCGCCCAGCTCGCCCCCTTCGGCGTCACCGAGGCGAACCTCCCGACCACGGTCGACGAGCTGCTCACCCTCGCCGAGGACGTGGCCACGGAGTCCGGCGGCAAGGTGCAGCTCCTCTCCTCGATCCCGGCCCTCGACACGTTCACGGCCGCCGGCATGGAGGTCATCAACGACAAGGGCGAATTCGACTTCAACACCGACGAAGCCGCCGCGATCATCGACAAGTACGCCGACGCGTACGCGGCGGGTGCGATGCCCGCCGAGGCCCTGACCGGCGACTACGGCGGAAACGCGGAAGCGTACATCCAGGAGAAGGTCGCCTTCACGACCGGCGGCACCGGCTTCACGACCGACCTGCAGAAGGATGCACCCGCACTCCTGGAGAACACGGTCGCGACGTCACGGCTCGGTATCGCGCCTCTCTACGTGCAGGGACTCAACGTCTCGGCCGACTCCGACAACAAGGAGGCCGCGCTGGCGTTCGCGGAGTTCGCGACGAACCAGGAGAACCAGGTGGCCTTCTCGTCCCTCGCCGTCGGCACCGCGCCCGGCACGATCGACGGCGGCGACGAGGTCGTCGACAGCATCGCCTCCACGGTCACCGACCAGAAGCAGCTCTCCGCGATCGACACGGTCTTCGGCGCGATGAAGGACGCCAAGGCGCTGCCCTTCCAGTGGACCTCCGACATGGCCACATACATGACCCAGCAGATCGCTCTCGCGGTCAACGGTGAAGCGGATTCGAAGGCCCAGCTCGACAAGATCGTCGAGTACGCCAACGCCAACCGCGTGGACAAGTAAGCCATGCGCGCGAACACCGGCATCCGGGCCGGCCGGAAGACGATGAGATCCCACAGGTGGTTCACCCCCTGGCTGCTCCTCGGGCCCGCCGTCGCCTGGGTGCTGGTGTTCGCGCTCTGGCCGTTCCTGAACACGGTCTTCCTCAGCTTCACCGACGCCAAGCCGCTGCGGACGCCCGAGTTCGTGGGTGGAGCGAACTACGAGCGCATGTTCGGCGACGAGATGTTCTGGAACGCCCTGACGACCTGCCTCATCTACGTGGTCGTGTGCGTGCCGTTGCTCACGATCCTCCCGCTGCTGCTGGCACTGCTCGTGCAGAAGAAGCTGCCGGGCATCTCGTTCTTCCGCACCACGTTCTACTTCCCCGTGATCGCCTCGGTGGTCGTTGTCGCGCTCATCTGGACGTGGCTCTTCGACAGCCGAGGCATCATCAATCAGACGCTCGAGTTCCTCGGGCTGATCGACAAGCCGATGGCGTTCCTCGTCGACCGCTGGCTGCTGCTCGGCTGTGCCATCCTGCTCACGGTCTGGAAGGGGCTCGGCTACTACATGGTCGTGTATCTCGCGGCGCTCGGGAACGTCGGCAAGGAGCTGCACGAGGCCGCGATGCTCGACGGCGCCGGCTCCTTCCGCCGCTTCCTCTCCGTGACGATCCCCTCGGTGCGCGGCGCGATGCTCCTCATCTCGGTGCTCATAGCCGTGTCCGCCATGAGGGTGTTCGCCGAGCTCGACGTGCTCTCCAAGAGCACGGGCGGACCGGGCGGATACGACATGTCGCTCGTGATGCTGATCCGCCAGGTGGGCTCCGGCCTCAACGGGAACATCGGATACGCGTCCGCCATCAGCGTGGCGCTGTTCCTGCTCACCCTCATCCCGCTCGTCGCGATCGCCGTCATGAATCGCGAGAAGAAGGCGAAGGTCACCGCATGAGCGTTCTCACGCCACCCCGCACCGAGGACGAAGGTCGTGCCGCCGATGCTGCTCCCGCGCGCCCGGCGCGCGAACGCATCTTCCGCCACCGCGGTTCCGGTGATTTCAGCAAGCCGACCCTGGGCGGGCTGATCGGTCGATACGCCCTCCTCCTCTTCGTCCTCGTCATCGTCATCGGCCCGTTCATCTGGCAGCTGTCGACGTCCTTCAAGGGAGCCCAGGAGAACATCTACTCCTTCCCGCCCGAGCTCATCCCGCGGGAGCCGACGCTGCAGAACTACAGCAGGGTCGCCGACGTGGTGCCGGTGTACCTCTACGCCTGGCACTCGTTGCTCGTGTCCGTCGGCACGGTCATCAGCAACGTCGTGCTGGCGACCTTCGCCGGCTACGCACTGGGCTGCATGAGGTTCCGCGGCAAGTGGATCGTGATGGCGATCCTCCTCTCGACGCTGCTCTTCCCCGGAGAGGTCACGGTGACGAGCAACTTCCTCACGATCCGCGCTCTGGGGCTGGCCGACACTCTCTGGGGCGTCTTCCTCCCGGGCGCGATCAGTGCGATGAACGTGCTGCTGATCGCCACCGCGTGCCGCATGATCCCGAAGGACGTGCTGGATGCCGCGACCGTCGACGGTGCGACGACCTGGCAGCGCATCCGCCACATCGTCTGGCCGAACATCCGCGGCATGGTCTCGGTGGTCGCGATCTTCGCGTTCATCGGCGCCTGGGACGACTACCTGTGGCCGCTCATCGTGTTGTCCGACCCGTCGAAGTACACGCTCACGGTGGGAATGGCCTACCTCAACAGCAGCTTCTCCGTCGACCCGCGCCTGATCGCGGCGGGCACCATGATCGCCCTCGTGCCGATCGTCATCATGTTCTCCTTCACGCAGCGGTTCTTCTTCAAGGGCGTGCAGGAGGGCGCGATCAAGGGGTGAGCGCCGTACATCTCACGCCGGCGGACGGGCCGGCCGATCCTCCGTCGTCCCGTTCCCGAGCGGGCGTGCTGCCCGGCGCGGTGCACGCCTTCGCGTTCGACCCCTCCGCCGGCGAGCAGCGGATCGACATGCCGGGGCTCGCCGACCTCGAGATCTCCCCTGACACCGTGCTGCACTGGGCGTTCTATGCCGACGGACCGGCCGCGACCCTGGCACCGCATGCCGCCCTCGCGGTGACGGTCGATGTGCGCTTCGCGGACGGCACGCGGCTGAGCGAGACGTCGGCCGTGCGCGACCGCTACGACTTCCCGGTCACGGCGCAGGCGCAGTTCGACGCCCGCTGGAGCATGCCCGAGCAGTGGAACGCCGACACCGTCTCGCTCGCGCCCTTCGCGCACCGCAGCGGCACGGTCGAGATCGTGCTCGGCACCGCATCGCTCCTCGGAACCGCATCGCTCTCCACCGCTGCGGACCTTCCTCCGCGGTGCACCGGGTTCGTGCAGCTCGTGGTCGAGGAGCGGCCCCCCGCCCCCGACCTCCCGCCCGTCGAACGTGTCGACACCCGCCGCGGCTCGCACTCAGGTCCACGGTTCTCTCGCGGCAACACCATCCCGGCCGTCGCCGTGCCGCACGGATTCACGTTCGTGACACCCGCGACCGATGCAGAAGACTCGCGCTGGCCCTACCGCCCCTTCGTGCACGACGATCCGCAGGGGCGACGACTCGAAGCCCTCCAGTTCTCCCACCAGCCCAGCCCCTGGATCGGCGATCGCTCGGTGCTGCAGCTGATGCCGTTCCTGGGCACACCCACTTCGCGGCGCGCAGGTCGCCGGCGCTGGATCACTCCCGGCTCCGAACAGGCGCGTCCGCACGAGTATGCAGCCGAGCTCGGCGACGGCCTGCAGGTCGAGATGACGGCGACTGCGCACGGTGCCGCGTTCCGCGTCCGCAGCGCGGATCCCGACGCTTCGGTCGGCTTCGTCATCGACCAGCTCACCGACGAGGGGAGTCTCGTCTGGACCGAGGCCGGAGGCTTCGAGGGATGGATCCCGGAGGGCCCCGAGGATTGGGGCAACGCTCCTCGCTGCTTCTTCGCGGGCGCCATCCAGCCTGCCGGGGACGACGCGCAGGGAGCCGGGCGGGCTCCCGAGCACGGCCCGCTCGATGACGACGGACGCAGCGAGGTCGCGGGCTACGTCGCCGGATGGGGATCGCTCGAGGTGCGGATCGGCATCTCCTTCCTGTCGGTGGAGCAGGCACGGCACGCCCTGGAGACCGAGGCACCCCCGTCGATCGCCTACGAGGAGCTGCGCGACGACGCCGCCGCATCCTGGAATCGGCTGCTGGGACGGGTGTCGGTCCCCGCCCTGCCCGCGGCGGAGATCCCCTATCGTGCACTCGCCGATGAGGAGCATCGATCCCGGATCGCGGCCGCTCTGCACCGCATGCACCTCTACCCCAACAGCGCCGCCGAGAACGTCGGGACGGCAGCGGCGCCCCTCTGGCGATTCGCCGACGTGTTCGCCGCGCGACGTCCCCCCGGTGAGGACACACCAGCTGCCGATGGCGAGCTCGTCGTGAACAACGGCTACTGGGACACGTATCGCACCGAGTGGCCGGCACTCGCGCTGCTCGACCCCGCCCTCGCCGGGCGGCTCCTCGACGGGCAGCTCGAGCAGTATCGCCGCGGGGGCTGGATGGCGAGGTGGAGCGCCCCGGGGTACGTCGACAGCATGGTCGGCACCTCGAGCGACCAGATCTTCGCCGATGCTGCGCGTTGGGGCGTGGGATTCGACCACGTCACCGCGTTCGAGAGCGGATGGCGGAACGCCTGCGAGCCAGGGCCCGATGCGCGCCGCGGCCGCAAGGGCATCGTGAGGGGCCGATTCACCGGGTACATCTCCTCAGACGTGCCGGAGGGCATGAGCTGGAGCATCGAGAACGCGGTGAGCGATGCCGCACTCGGTCGCTTCGCCGCGCAGCTCGCGGCCGAATCCGCATCGACGCCCGCAGCCGAATCCGATCCCGCACGCTATCGATCCTTCGCCAGGTACTTCGCGAATCGAGCACGGTCGTATCGCACGCTGTTCGACGACGACACGGGGTTCTTCCGGGGCCGGGACGATCTCGGCACCTTCGCAACCGGATTCGATCCGCGGTCGTGGGGCGGAGACAACGTCGAGACGAACGCCTGGGGCATGTCGGTCGGCGCGGTGCACGACGGTACGGGGCTCGCCGACCTCTTCGGGGGCCCCGTCGGTCTCGGACGACACCTCGACGCCCTGTTCGCGGAGCCGGAGACCGCCGACGAGCGGTTCGGCGGCGCGTACGGCACCGTCATCCATGAACAGCGCGAGGCGAGGGCGCTCCGTTCCGGGATGTGCGCGATCTCGAACCAGCCCGCGCACCACATCCCCTTCATGTACGCGTTCAGCGATCGCCCGTGGCAGTCGGCGGGGATCGTGCACGACCTCGCCGGGCGGCTGTTCGCCGGAGCCCACATCGGCCAGGGATTCCCCGGCGACGAGGACAACGGCGAGATGAGCGCGTGGTGGCTGTGGGCCGCGCTCGGACTGTACCCGCTGGAGCTCGCCTCGGGTCGACTGCGGATCGGTTCGCCGCTCTTCGACGACATCCGCGTGGATCGCGGCGACGGCTCGACGCTGCGCATCCGATCCCGGCGAACAGGGCCATCGGCTCATGTGCTGCAAGAGGCACGAATCGACGGGGCGCTTCTGCCCTCGGCTGACCTGCCGATCGATGCGCTGGTCGGCGACGCCGTGCTCGATCTGGTGTTCGGTGTCGATCCGGCTTCCTCGCTCGAGACGGGTGCGCCCCTCACGAGCGAGGCCCCCGACCCCTCAGCGCGCGGTGCGACCGAGCCCTGGCGCGCAGACCTGACCTCGACCGGGGGTGACCCCATCTTCTCCGCTGCGGTCGCCCACCCCGACCGGGTTTTCGACGACGGAGCGCCGGCGGGGCATGCCGGCACCATCCTGCACCAGGGGGAATGGGTCGGGTGGCGGTTCCCCGAAGCTCGCGGCATCAGTGATCTCAGCGTGACCACGACGGGTTCGTCGCTCTCGACAGCCCTGCGCTGGGAGGTGCTGGGAGCGGACGCGAGCTGGACTCCCGTGACGACGACGCATCAGGAAGAGCTGCTTCCCGACCGCACGACGCCGTTCACCCTGACCACGCGGATCGTGACCTCGGCGATCCGCGTGCGCGCGGAGGCCGAGGTCACGATCCGTCAGGTCGAAGTGTTCGACCTGGACTGATCAACCCACAGGACTGATCAGGGTTTTCGCCAGGTCACGGTGCTGCCTTGTACTCCGTCGCCTCCCCCTTGAGCTCCTGAGTGATTCCGGAGAGGAGCTGCGACTGATCCGTGCCGGTGAGGTTGTACGCCACGTACACGCCGTAGCCGTCAGCCACTGTGCGCTGGGCGAAGTCCGTCGCCGTCGACGCGCTCACGTTCGCGAGGTCGACCGCCGCTGCTCCGAGTCGGCTCTTGTCGCCGAAGCCCGGAATCGTCGGCGCGTTGTACGTCGGGTAGTACGGGTTCCAGGCGTAATCGATCACCCCGGCGACGTCGAACTGGCTGAAGTCGGTCACGGTGTACGTCTCGCCGATCGCGTACAGGCTGATGATCTTGTCGGGCCCGAGGCGGTCGCGGAGCGCCATGGCCAACCACCCGAATGACTCCGCATTGGGCTGCGGAGTGCCGTTGGCGCCGTACTGCACGTACTCGTCATCGAAGTCGATGCCGTCGAGCCCGTAGGTCGTCACCGCGTCGGCGAGCTGCGCGGCGAACGCATCGGCGTCTTCGTACGAGGAGAAGTTCGCGAACCCCGCCCCCTGGTGGTTGCCGAGCACCGAGAGAAGCACCTTGGTGCCGCGTTCCTGCACGGGGCGGATCTGGTTCTCTGCGTCGTCGAGCGTCGCGGTGACGCGGTCGTTGAAGTGCAGATAGGCCTTCTCGCCGTCGTAGTTGATGTTGGCGGCGAAGATGATCGCCATGTCGACGGCCGGTTTCCCCGAATCAGCCAGGGTGTAGTCGGCGACATTGGCTAAATCGTTCGAGTTGACCTCGACGTATGCCACCACCTGCGGGTCGACTGCCGAACTCTCGGCGACGGCAGGCGAGGCCGCGGCGGCACCGACCACTGCGACCGCCAAGCCCGCGAGTGCCGCGAGACCCTTTCGGAACCGGTGAATCCTGATGTGCGACTGAGTCATGGCTGATCGTCTCCTTCATCATCGATATCGAGATCAGGCCGCTTCGATGCGACCTGCGGCTGACTATATCGCTTAAGTGGACGGAGGTGAAGAAGTCGATGAAGCAGGTGATTCTCCTCCTGCACCGAGGCCTCGGATAGCGCCCTACCCACAACTACTGGGCTGCTGGCTCAGGGCCACCGGAATACCGTGACAAGTTGGACGCCCGGACTCACACTGGAGGCATGCGATTGACCGACCCACAGGTATGGACGCTGATCGGCGTGTTCGCCGCAGTGATGCTCGGCGGCATGACGCTCATGACGACGCAACTGAGCCGCATCATCCGCGCCGAGATAGGTCGCATCGACGGCACCCTCTCGGCGCGCATCGATGGCGTGGACGCACGACTGGGGCGCATCGAGTCCAAAGTCGACGACCTCGACAAAGAGCTGACGAACCTCGCCGTGCGCTTCTGGCGGTCGCAGTAGCTCTCACGGGCCGATCAGACCGTCACATCTCCCACCAGGTTGACCTTGATGCCCATTCCGGCGAACATCGCAGCCTTCGCAATCAGGGCCTTGTCGGCCGTCTCGGCATCCGGGGCGTAGACCAGCTGTGCATGGTTGGCTTTGTGGCGGGCCATGAACTGATCGCGCGAGACTCCGTGCAGCACCACGTGGGCGATCGGCCACTCCGGGTTGGTGGCGTCCTTGCGGCGCTGGGTCTCCTCCGTCGGCAGCTCGACGACCGAGGCACGGAAGATGTCGGCCTGCAGGATGCCCTCTGCGATGAAGACGCGCGAGAGCACGATCTCGCCGGGCTTCGAGACGCCGTTGATCGTCGCGCCGCCCGCGGGGAAGAACACGTGGCCCTGCCGCCATCCCTCGGCGTGCTCCCACCCGCCCAGATGCGAGGCCGGCACGGAGCCCGAGATCTCATAGACCCAGACGAACTCTCCGTCGAAGTCTTGCCCCCAGCGCACGTCGTGCAGGGTGTTGTCGGGCACGAGGCCCATCGCACGCCACACCCGATCGGTCACGAGCGCGTCGACGGCGACGCCCTCATCCGCCTCGTTGAAGTGCGGGAAGGCCCGACCCTCGTGCAGGACGCGAGAGCCGTCGCGCGAGGTGACCGGCGGGCGCTCGGTGGAGTTCAGGATCCCCTCGGCCAGGTCGGATGCCGGCACCAGGTCCTTCAGCCCCTGCTGGTACTGGATTCCCACGGCGTCGAGCCCGAAGTCGTCGGCGATGCGGAGAGCGGCGATGTACATCTTCAACTGCCACTGCACCTGCTCGCGCGTGAGCTCGGTGACGGCATCCTCGCCGTACCGGAAGGTCATGCCCGCGTCGATCAGCCAGTCGTAGGCGGCATCCGCTTCGCCATCGGTGACTTCGAGCATCTCGGCATACAGGGCCGACTGCGACAGGCGCTCCTTGTAGATGCCGGTCTGGTTGAGCAGCTCGTCGTCGAAGATCGCGTTGTACATGCCCATGCAGCCCTCGTCGAAGACGCCGATGATGGCCTTCTCGGCGAGCAGTTCTGCGGCGAGGGCCTCACCCAGCTGCTTCTCGGGACTGTCCGGCAGCTCGGGCAGCGCCCGCACGTGCGAGGCGTCGTGGGTGATGGCGCCGGTCTCGGTCCACTCCTTGATGCCGTCGGTGAACCACTCGTCGGTGAAGTCGACCGACCAGGTGGTGGCGTAGGGCTTGTCCATCTTGGTCAGCCCCGCGTTCAGGCCGAGGAGCCCGACGAGCCCGGGCCAGTCCCCCGCGAAGTTCGCGACGGTGAGGATCGGCCCCTCGTGCGAACGGAGGCCGGCGAGCACGTGGTGGGAGTACTGCCAGTTGGCGATCGCGACGACCAGCGGCGCATCGACGGGGATGCTCTTGAACACCTCGAGACCCATGCGCTGACTGGAGATGAAGCCGTGCCCGGTCTCGGGGTCGACACCGAACGGACGGATGACCTCCCACCCGAGTGCGTTCAGCACTCCCGTGACGCCGTGCTCCAGCTCGACCTGCGTCGGCCAGCCTGCGACGTTCGCCGACTCGCGCAGGTCGCCGGACGTGATGATGTATGCCGTCTTCGGGGCGGTCGTCGGGCGGGATGCCGTCGTCGGCAGGGTGTAGGTGGTCATGATGCCTCCGAGGCGGTGGGGGTCGGGTTCGTGGAAGTGGGTTTCGTGGGAGTCGGGTTCGTGGGGGTCG
>NZ_PCPA01000031.1 GCF_002979515.1 Microbacterium sp. MYb54
CGAGCGGTTGAGCCCGCTGGTCATCCCGACGATCGACACCGATACCGTCGCCACGGCCCAGACACCCTGTGCGTCGTTGTCGGTGGCCGAGGCGACGGTATCGGTGTCGATCGTCGGGATGACCAGCGGGCTCAACCGCTCGAACACGACGTCATCGAATCCGTCGCCGTCGAGATCCGTGGTCGCCGCGGGTGCGACATAGGCGACGTTGCGCATCGTGCTGCTGCCGCCCGGCACCGAGACGATCCGGGCGACGACGGTGAGGATCGATCCCTCGGCACCCGCGGCGAGGTCGGCGTCCGCCGTGGCGGTCCGTCCGTTCACGGTGTAGCCGTCACCGGACATCGACACGAGCTCGAGACCGTCGGGAAGAAGCTGCGTGACGGTCCAGCCGGCCGGCGCCGCGCGCGGACCGTCGTTGCGCGGCGTGAGCGTCCAGGTGACGAGGTCACCGACCGCGAGAACCCGACCGTCGTCGACGTCGAGCGCTTCCTGCAGCGAAAGATCGATGCAGTTCATCGGGTAGAGGACCGGGGCCTCCGTCAGCTCGCGGACCTCCGCGCCCCCGCCGTCGTGGAACAGCACACCGTCGAGGTAGCCGGTGGCCCGGCACGCCGACCCCCAGTCGTTGGGGTCGTCGTAGTCGCGCGCATCGACCGCGACCGGTCCGCCATCGGGCAGAGAGCGCACGAGACGCGCGGCGGAGTCGTCGCCGACGACGGCGTTGGCGTAGGTGCGCACCGCAACCGAGGCCGGGTCGAACGTGTTGCCCGTGACGAGGACCGGATCTCGAAGCGTCCGCCGCTCGGCCTCCGGAGATGCCGGGTCTTCGGTGCCGACGGCGATCGAGGTGCCCGTGCCGGTGAAGATGTTGCGTTGCACGCGCACGTCCGACGAGGAGTACGAGCCCGAGGTCTCGCCGTCTTCCCAGAGCGGAGCGATCCGCACCGCCACGCTGCCGGCCGGTTGGTCGATGATGTTCTCCGCCACGAGCAGGTCGTGGGCGCCTCCTGCCGTGACGACGTTCGACTGCCCTGTCACGGTGTTCCGCAGCACCTGGGTGGCCGTGGTCCCCTGCAGGACATCGATCCCCGCCCCGTTCCCCGCCATGACGTTGTCGTGGATGACGAGGTCATGGCTGATGCCGTTCTCGGGCGTCGTGACGACGAAGACACCGACGGCGGCGTTACCGGTGAACGAGGACGAGCCGACGTCGAGGTCGGAGACGCTGCGACCGTAGAGCGCCCGCTCCACGACCCCGCCGACGGTCGCGTTCGTCACACTCGCGCCCGCCGTCGCGGAGTAGAAGAACCCGTACGAGCCCGCGTCGATCGAGGAGCGGTCGACGTGCACATCCTGTGAGCCGTAGGCGCGGAGGATCGCCGCCCCGGTGACGGGTGTGAGCCCGGTGCGTCCGTGCACCACGATGTCCTGGGCGCGTACGCCGACGGACTGATGGATGACGAGAGCAGCGCCCGTCAACTCCGCGTCGACGTCGGAGATCGAGGCGTTGAACGCTCCGAGCAGGTAGATGCCGCTGGAGGCGTCGGGAGCACCGACGGCTGTGACCCCGGAGATCACGATGTCCCTGCGATCGGACTCGGGGGTGAACGACGACTGCGACCCGATCGCATACAGGAACCCCGTCGCGGTCACGCCGGTCACGGTCACACGCCCGGCGTTGACGAGGTTTATCCCGGTGCCGGCGTCGCCCCAGGTGCCCGCGTCGAGCACGGGGTCGGAGATCGTGGCGCCCTGGGTGGACCCGAGGGTGATGCCACCGAAAGCGGTGATCCGCGGCGCGATGATCGCGGGACCCGCGCCCGTGTTGTCCAGGTGCGTGGTCACGCCGTACATCATGCCCGTGATCGTCGGCGTCTCGATCCGCACCCCGGTCGATCGCAGAGTCAGGATGCCCGTGGACTGGTTAGCCCCGGTCCCGGTGATGTCGGCGCGCACGATACTGGCGCCCGTCGTTGCCCCCAGGGCGATGCCCTCGCGCGCGGCGCCCGTGATGGTCGCGTCGATGACCGATGCGCCGGCCGAGCCATTGGTCGTGCCGGTGCCGATCCCCCGTGCGAATCCGTCGACCGTGACGGAGGCGACCGTGGCTGCGCTCGAATTGGCGAGATCGATGCCGGTGCCGGTGCCCTCGGTCCCCGTCACACTGACGCCGGTGATCTGCGCACCCGTCGCCGTCCCGAGAGACAGCCCCGAGACCGCCGCGGAGATGCTGCCGCCGGTGACGACGATCCCCCCGGCCTGCGATGCGGCGGTCACCGCCACCCCTGTCGCGACGGCGCTGATGTCGGCTCCGGTGATGGTCGCCGACCCCGTGGTGAGGTTGATGCCGTAGGAGGAGACGACACCGCCGCCGTCCATGGTGAAGCCGCTGATGACGACCCCCGTCAGCCCTGCAGCCAGTTGGATGCCGGTCGGTCTGGCCACCGCATTCGGGTTGCGCACGGTCACGTCGGTGAGCGCGACGCCGGCTCCGGTCACCGAGATGGTCGCCCCCGTCGAGGCAATGCCCACCGTGACGTCATCGGCCAGCTGCAGCCCCCCGCCGCTCACGGTGAATCGGGTGTAGAGGACAGACGCCGCGCTGGTGTCGAGGGTCACCGTCCGGGAGACGGTGAGCGCACCCGTGAAGGCGTAGTCGCTCGGGTCGAAAGAGACGGTGGCGCCCGCGGGTGCCGCCGTGATGGCGGCCTGCAGTGTGAGCAGCGCGGTGGCATCCGGCCGTTGATCGGGAGTGCCGACCCAGGCCATGCGCACGGTGTTGGCGTTCGGGATCAGTCCGGGAGCGGGAGGCGGAGGGAACTCGACCACGGACTCGTCAGGGACGGGAGCAGGCTCGTCGAGTCCGTCGGGAACCGGTGCTCCGTCCGGTGGCTCGGGATCACCCGTCGAGAGGTCGTCCGGAGGGAGCAGGGCGAGGGTGGGGCCTGTCACGCTCGTCGCCGCCGCGCCTGTCAGCGGCAGGCCCGTCGCTGCCGCAGCCGGCACCGAGGCCGCTGCGCCGAACCCGAGAGAGACGGTGGCGGCGAGCATCAGAAGCAGCGTGCTGTGACGGCGTGCGCCCGACCTGCGGTTCATGGAGCCCCCTCACGGCGAACCGAACCCGGCCTCCGCCGGTTCCTGCCGAGAGTAGACCGCCGGGACGCGCAGGACCACCCCTATCGCGCGAGGCTCCTGCGACGTATGAGCGGCACCACGGCGGCGACGACCACCACTATCGCGGCGACCAGCGCCGCCGTGGTGAACCCGCCGGCGACCACCGCGGCAATCGTTCCGAGAACCGCGATGCCGAGGCCACCGCCGAGCGCGAAGCCGACCTCCTGGATCGCACCGACCTGGCCCGCATCGTCTTCGGTGGTGGCATCGAACAGCGCGGTGGCCGCGAGCGTGGCTCCGATGCCGAACCCGAGCCCGACCAGCACCAGCGGCACGGCGACGACCTCGGGGTCGGTGAACAGCCACGCCATGCCGGCAGCCTGCAGCAGCAGCGCCCCGACGGTGAGCGCTTCGGCCCGCACCCAGCGGAGCGCGATCGGGGCGACCACTCCGCCGATCGCGATGGCGGCCGCCTGCGGGAGGATCGCGAGACCGGCCTCCGCGGCGCTCCATCCCCTGGTGTCCTGCAGATGCAGGCTCACGAGGAGGACGGATGCCGAGGACACACCGCTCGCGACGAGGATGCGGGTGATGGCAGGACTGAATCCCGGGATCCCGAACAGACGCATGTCGATGAGCGGCTCGGACAGCCGGCGCTGGCGCAGGATGAAGTACACGAGGCTGCCGACCGCGACCACGGCGGCGATTCCCGCGGGCACCGGCGCGGCGAGCGCCTCGTGCAGCGCGAAGGCCAGGGCGCCGAGGGCGACGATCGACGTGACGATGCTCGGAAGGTCCCACGACGGCGTCCGGGAGCTGCGGGAGTCGGGCACCAGCCAGAGGGCCAGCACACCGGCGAGCACCGCCAGCGGCACGCTCCCCAGCAGCAGCCAGCGCCATCCCGGTCCCTCCGCCAGAAGTCCGCCCAGCACCGGGCCGAGCGCACTGCCCACCCCGAACGTCGCCGTCCACAGTCCGTAGGCGAGCACCCGCTCCCTGGCGTGATACTTCGCGCCGATCGTTGCCACGACCCCGGCGACGACGAACGCCTCGGCCACACCCAGCAGCGCCCGGATCACGATGAGCAGCATCCCGCTCTGCGCGAATCCGCCGACGGCGTTGAGCACCGCGAATCCGGCGAGACCGATCAGCACGATCTTCTTCCGCCCGAAGGCATCACCGATCCTCGCCGCGAGGATGAGGGTCGCGGCGAGCGAGAGCGCATACACGTCGGCGAGCCAGAGACCCTCGGTGTCACTGAGCGCGAGCTCGCCGCGGATGGCCGGAAGCGCCGTGGAGACGCTGCTGATGGCGAGCGCGCCGATGAGGATTCCGAGGAGCAGGGGGACCATCGCGAACCAGAGGCGGAGGGTCGAGCGCGAGGCGGCGATGGTGGGGGTTGAAGTCACAAGCTCAGTCTGTAAAGTACAGACAGAAGGTGCAAGTACGGTCATTTCTGTCACGTACTGACAGTTTGGATACCAAGGCGGACGACACGAGGAGCGTGTGATGAGGGAGAAGACCGAGCGGATCGTTCGCGACTGGTCCGAGTCGTGCGACGCCGAGGTGTCGATCGCGGTTCTCGGCGGCGCCTGGAAACCGAGCATCCTCACGCTTCTCGGCGAGCACGAGGTGCTGCGCTTCGGCGAGCTCGGCCGTCTGCTCGAGAACCCGACCGCCCGCGTGCTCACCCGCCAGCTGCGCGAGCTGGAAGAAGACGGCCTCATCACCCGTACCGTCTACCGGCAGGTGCCGCCGAAGGTCGAGTACCGCCTCAGCGAACTCGGCACCAGCGCCACCCCGTTGCTCATCGAGCTGACGCGGTGGGGCACGCAGTACGCCGAGCGGCAACGCGCGGCCTCGACCGCCAGTGAGCCCCTCGACCGCGACCCCGTCGTCGCGTAACCCCTCGCCTACTCGCTGTCGAGGAAGACCCCGACGCGCTCGCCGTCGTACACGAACTGCAGCGCCGTCCCCGAGGGGAAGCGTTCGCTCAGTTCCTTGGGGATATTGCTGTCGAACGGCACTTCCACGGTCGCGGGGAACGTACCGACGGCGCACCCGGAGTACGTGGGTCCGTCGTAGCTCCATCCCTCGGAGGAGTCGAACTCGTCCTTCTCAGGAATCTGATCTGTACGGGCGACGGTGAGGCAGTCGGCTCCGACCGAGCCGTTGAAGTACCCGCCGGTGCTCTCGATGAGAGCCAACCCGTAGAAGTCGAACACCGCGGAACTCGGACCCGCCCCCATCCACCCGGACGGAATCTCCAGCGTGGATGTCGCCTCCAGCGTGGCGATCTGCGGAGCGACGGCGGAAGTGGAGGAGACGGGAGAGATCTTCACCAAGGCGAAGGTGACGGCGGCCGACACGGCGGCCGCCGACAACGCGGCCGCCGCCACGATCGCGGCCAGCCAGACGATCCTGGACGTCCGTGCCGAGAACCACGCTGACAGCCGCTCGGCTGATCTCTCGCGTGCCGAGACCGGCTCCGACGGTTCGGCGGGGGCGCCGGCGAAAACGTCCAGCGCATCCTCCACCGAATCCTGGGCGCGTCGCCCCGCCCCTGCCTCTCCCCGAACGGGTTCAGCCGGTCGAATCGGCGCCATGTACCGAACGGTCTCTGCTTCCGGAGCAGGCACGACGGCATCGTCGACAGCGGCCTTCGGCTGTCTCATCGCCTCCAGCTGCTGGAGGCGGCGGAGCGCGGCGGGATCGTTCTCGATGTCCGCCGTCGGACCATAGGCGCGGGCCCGGAGGGCGCGAAGCTCTTCATCAGCCGCAGTGCTCATCTCCGGCATCGTCTCACAGGCCGGACGGTCAGCCGCAGAACGCCGAGGCCGAGTCCTTGAGCTGCTCGATGGCCTCCACCGTTTCCGGAGCCTGCAGGTCGGTCATGCCCCCGATCTGGGTGGCGCCGGAGCGGATGAGGTCGCCCAGCTGTCCGTCGACGTTGGCCGCGAGACCTTCGAGTGAGGCGACGAGTTCGTCGCGCGCCGCGTCGGCCTGCTCCGCCGAGACCTCGCCCTGGTCGAGCAGTGACTGGTACTGCCCGTAGGCGTCGTCGATCGTGGTGCAGGTCGCCTGGACGTCGATCCCCACTGCGTCACCGGCCATCTGCGTGACCTGCGAGCAGCCGGAGAGGACCCCGGCGGCGAGCCCTGCAGCGAGGACGAGAGGAAGGACCACGATTCGGCGCATGGCATGAGGGTAGCGGCTCGACCTGACGCCTTCCTGCGACCCATGCCCGTCGCCGCATGGAGCACTTGCACGGGCGAAGGCGTCTAACATCGCAAGCGCGCGATGGCCGGGGAGGTGGGCGCCTGATGAAGGTCATGCTCGTGGATGACGATGCGGAGATCCGCCTCGGTTTCACGACCGCCCTGCGGCGCCGCGGCCACACCGTCGACACCGCAGCGGACGTCGCCACTGCCCGCCTGCTCGCCGAACGGATCAGTCCGGATGTCGCGATCATCGACGTCATGCTCCCCGACGGCGACGGGTTCTCGCTGTGCCGCGAGATCCGCACCCGATGGGGCTTCCCGACCGTCATGCTCACCGCGCGCGATGAGGATGCGGATGTCGTCATCGGCCTCGACGCCGGAGCCGACGACTACATCGCGAAGCCGGTGAGCGTGGCAGTGCTCGAAGCGCGCCTGCGGACCGTCCTGCGGCGCAGCTCCCGCCTCACCGAGGAGCCACTCCGGGTCGGATCGCTCGCACTGCACGAGGATTCCGCAGAGGCGCTGGCGGACGGCGAGGCCCTTCCGCTGAGCGCCACCGAATTCCGCCTGCTGTACGAGCTCGCCCTCAGCGACGGGCACACCCTGAGTCGTTCGCGTCTGATCGATGCGGTCTGGGCGCAGTCCCGGCCCGACACCCCGCGGGTGGTCGACACCGCCATCCAGCGACTGCGCGCGAAGCTGACCGCAGCGAACGTCTCGTCGCCACAGCTGGAGACCGTCCGCGGGATCGGATACCGGCTGCGATGACCGCGCGCCGCCGCCTGACCCTCCGCTCAGCCATCGCCCTCGCTCTCGTCGGCAGCACGATCGCGGTATCGGTCCTCGTCACCGGTGTCGTCGTGTTCACGGCCGGCAAGATCGTCTACGAGTCCAGACAGCAGGGGCTCCTCGACGAGTTCGCGACGACGGCCGACGCCCTGTTCACCTCCATCTCCACCGCGTCGCCCGAGGACACATGGAAGTACTACGCCGAGATCCTCCCCGGAGAGACGGTCATCATCGACCTCGACAGCGGCCGGAGCGCCGGTGAGCTCCGGCCGGATCAGGTGCCCGACGCACTGCGCATCGACGACAGCAGCCGCTCCGGCGAACTGACCTCGCTGATGACCACGCTCGACGGCCGAGAGGTGTTCTTCGTCTCGGTCGTGCGGGACGATCTCCCCCAGGACCCGAGCGCCCGGCTCGCCGTGGTCACCGCCTACTCGATGCAGCCGCAGCAGGAGCAGGTGCGAGAGCTCATCGTGTCCGGAGTGCTCCTCAGCGGCGGGGTCGTGGTCCTCGTCATCCTGCTCGAGCGCCTGCTCGGTGGCGCGTTGACGCGTCCGCTGCGCCGCCTGGTCGACACGGCGCGCGCGGTCGGGTCCGGCGACGGTCCGCCGGAATGGAAACCGTCGTTCGATGACGTCGACCGCGTGGCCGACGCCCTTCGCCTCTCCTCCGAGCGGCTGGGCGACACCATCGGGCAGCTGCAGCGCCGTGAGGCGGAGTCCCGGCAGCTCGTCAGCGACGTCGCCCACGAGCTGCGCACCCCGCTCACCTCGATGATGGTGGTCGACGAGCTCCTCGACGAAGACGAGCAGGCGACCGCAGAGGAACGGGCTGTCGCCGCTGCGGTCGTGCGTACCGGAACCCGTCGGCTGCACGCCCTGACCGAGCACCTCCTCGAACTCTCCCGCCTGGATGCCGGAGTCGCGCGAGTACACCCGACGACAGTCGTGCTCCACGACCTGCTCATCGACGTGGTCGACGCGACAGGGGTCGATGTCTTCGAGACCTCGGTCGCCCCCGATCTTCGGATCCACACCGACGCCGCGCGGCTGTACACCGTGATGGCGAACCTGCTCACGAACGCCTCGCGGCACGGCCGACCGCCCGTCACCGTCCGCGTGCATGAAGACGGCGATGTGCTGTACATCGATGTCGGCGACCACGGCCCCGGCATCGCCGAGACCGACGTCGAGCGGGTGTTCGACCGCTTCGTGACCACCGACCGTTCGCGCTCCGACGGGGCCGGCACCGGGCTCGGACTCGCGATCGCCCGCGACAACGCGCGACTCCTCAGCGGGGAGCTCGCGCTGCTCGCCTGCTCCCCCGGTGCGACGTTCCGCGTGACCCTCCCTCTGCTGTGACACTCGTGTGACATTCGTCGTCGACACTGGCTGCTCGCCGACGTCGAGAGGTCTTCCCATGAGTCTTCCCCCGCCCGCTGCCCCGAGCAGGCTGCGCCGACGACGGCTGCGGCGCTTCCTCACCCTGACCGCGGTCGCCATCCTCGTGATCGGTGGAGGGACGGTCGCCGTCGCGGCGATCCGACTCTCGCAGAACGTCACCACGGTCGAGCTGCACCCCGCACACACCGACGAGCCTCCCTCCGTCGCAGACTTCGACGGCGAATTCGACGTGCTGCTCGTCGGATCAGACGGTCGCGCAGGGCAGGGCGCCCAGTACGGCGAGGGCGGTGACGTCGAAGGCAGCCGGAACGACGTCACCCTGCTGCTGCACGTGAACGAGTCGCACGACGCGGCCACTGTGATCTCCTTTCCCCGCGACCTGCTCGTCAACATGCCCTCGTGCACCGACCCCGGCACCGGGAAGACCTGGGACGCCGGTCACCGGGTGCAGTTCAACGAATCGCTCGCTCGCGGAGGGCTGGGGTGCGTCGCGTCGACGGTCACTGCGCTCACCGGAATCGACCTCGCCTACGCAGCGGAGATCAGCTTCACCGGAGTCATCGACGCCTCCAACGCGGTCGGGGGCGTGCCCATCTGCTTCGCCGGCCCCATCCACGATCGGCACTCCGGGCTGGAGATCCCCGAAGCGGGCACCTACGACCTCAGCGGCGAACAGGCTCTGGCGCTCCTGCGCTCCCGCTACGGCATCGGTGACGGGAGCGATCTCGCCCGCATCTCGACCCAGCAGGTGTTCCTCTCATCTCTCCTGCGAACGCTGCGCGACCAGTCGACCCTGACCGATCCGGTGAAGCTGTTCGGGATCGCCGATGCCGCGACGCGGAACATGACGCTGTCCACGCCGCTCGCAGACCTCGGAACACTCGCATCCATGGCGAAGGTCTTCAGCGAGCTGCCGCTGGAGAACATCGCGTTCGTGTCGTACCCGCACCTTCCCGCCGGCGACCGTGTCGTCCCCGACGAGCAGGCCGCCGTCGCGCTGCTGGAGCGGGTGAAGTCGGGCGAGACGGTGAACATCAGCGCCGACCACACGGGCCGTGGGAGCGAGTTGTCCGAGCCGTCCGCCCCGCCGTCGGCCGATCCCGAAGAGCCGACGACGACGGAGCCCGAGAGCCTGCCGGAGAGCATCGACGGGCAGAGCGCGGCGCAGGACACCTGCGTGCGCCCGTACTCCGGGTAGCACCGCGTGACTCGCGGGCGTGGAGCGTCGGCCCCACGCCCGCGAGTGCGGACTATCCGGTCGCGCCCGTGAGTGTGAACGGGACGGTCGTGGCATTGCCCGCCACGTCGTACACGACCAGGGAGTTCGCGCCGGCGACGGCGCCGAACGCTCCCGGCTTCACGAAGTTGAGGTCCGACCAGACGTTGTCCGTCAGATCCTTCCCCGCTCCGTTGAGGGTCAGTCGATCCACCTTGCCCGCATCGTTGAGCTTGTACGAGACCAGGCTGTAGGCGCCGTCGGCCCGGACGGTGAACTGTCCGCCCTCCTTGACCGTGACCGCGGGAGCGGTGACGTCGAGCGTGAATCGAACGGTGGTGGCATTGCCGGCCAGGTCGTACACGACCAGGGTGTTGGCCCCTTCCACCGCCCCGAACGCACCCGGCACCACCGCGTTCAGGTCAGACCAGACATCGTCCGTCAGGTCCTTCTCGACGCCGTTGAGCGTCAGCCGATCGATCTTCCCGGCATCTTGCAGCTTGAACGAAACCTTGCTGTAGATGCCATCGCGTCCGACGGTGAAGTCGGCCCCGCTCTTGACCGTCGCGACTGGTGCGGTGGTGTCCTCGGCAGCGGCCGTGACCGAGAGGTCGCGGAGGCGTCCGAAGTTGTCGAAGGACCAGAAGCCCACCCGCCCCTCGGGGAAGGTCTTGTCGTTCGCGGTCATCAGCGGGGTGTCGAGCCCGTCGACGTACACGGCGATGTCTCCCGTGTCGGCGCAGCGCAGCACGCGCACGTCATGCCACTCCTCGTCCGTGACCGCGGGCGGCGCCCCGACCGCACCGTCCCACTGGTCGTCGATCCGCTCGCGGTCGGCCTTGTTCACCTTGAAGATGCCGTTGTGCGGGTAGATCGAGTTGTCCTGCGAGAGGTGCGCGTAGTAGTACTCCGTGTCCGACTTCCACCCGAAGACGATGATGACGTCGCGGTTGTTGACCGATGCCTTCTCATCGAGTCGCACCTGGCCGGTGAGGTCGAACGAGCCGAGCTCTTCGCCCTCGGTGAGCACGGCGTACTCGAACGGACGGCGGATCCCGTCGTTCGGGTTCGTCCCCGCCTCGGTGAGCACGACCTCGTCACCGGGGAAGTCCCACTTGGCGGGTGTCCGCGGCGCCCAGTCGTCCTCCGCCATCACGTCGGTGAGGGTCTCGCCGTCCGGCGTGCACGCGGGCGGCACCGGCGGTTCGACGGGCGGCACGGCGTAGAGCGCGTACTGCGCGGCGACCTGTTCGGCTGTCGGCACCGTGTCGAGCAGAATGATGTCGTCCATCCGCCCGTTGAACGGATTGGCCTCCTTGGTGTTCTGCGGGAAGCTGCCGCCGATCTTGATGCCGGCCGGTGCGGTGTCGGAGGTCGATCCGTCTCCCCACGGGTTCGCTGCGGTGTACTTCCCCGCGAGTTCCTCGCCGTTCATGAACAGCTTCATCTCGCCGGCGGCGAAGTCGAAGGTCGCCGCGAGATGCACCCACTGCCCCTTCTTGAGGATCTCGTTCCAGGGCAGGTCAGCCGCGAACGTCCAGGAGCCGGCACCGTCGACGCGGCGCCCGAGAGCCACGAGCTTGAGCTCGCCGTCGACGGTGATGACCTCGAGCAGCGCTCGCACCGCGTGCCCGTCGGAGGTGCCGGTGAGCACCCCTGCGAGACCGATGGCGTTGTACACGTCATCAGGTTTCGCGGTGCCGGAGTTCAGGGCCGGGTGATCGCCGGTCGGCTTGAACCAGCCCATGACGGAGGCCTTGTCGGTGCCGGCGAACCTGTCGAGCGACTCGACGCCGTCCGCATCGTAGACACCGGCCTTCCAATCGTCGTTCGATGCGGTCCGCGGACTCATCTGCTGCGTCTGGAGGGCCTCGCCCGCACCCGGGTAGGCGCGATCGGCGACCCGCATCTCGACCCCGCCGTTGATCAGCGAGATGGGGGTGCCGGAGCGACCCTGATCGAGCTCGATCGTCGGCTTCGCCGCATCCGGGTGGTCGAAGTCGTGGTGCGTGACGAGGTTCGGTGCGAGCGCAGGGAGAACGAACGGGTTGGTCGGCTCATCGACCGAGCGCGCGCCCGTCACCTTCCAGATCTTGCCGTTCGCCTTCGACACGAGGTACAGCTCACCGTCGGCGTCGGAGCCGAACCGCAGGTCGACGCGCTTGTCGCCGACCAACTCCTGGAACGTGGTCTCCACGCCGTCGGCGAAGACCCGCAGCTCCTCGATCGTGGCGAGGTCGGCGATGTCACCGTCGTTGCGCACCATCTCCGCGGAGTCGGTGGACAGCACCCAGCCGCGCACCAGATCCGTGAAGAGGTAGCGCCCCTGGAGCTCGGGAATCTCGCCGCGATAGACGAACCCGCCGTTCACGGCCACGCCGGCGTCTCCGGTCTGCCCGGGATCGCGGTTGTGGTCGTAGGCGGCCACCGGATACGTGAAGCCGTTCTCGGCATCGTCTTCCGGCAGCGGGAAGATCTGTCGGTTCTCGGCCAGGAACGAGCCCTCGCGCACCGACCAGCCGAAGTTGTCTCCCGGCTCGACGGCGTAGACCGACTCGACCTGCCATTCGCCGATGTGGGCGAGGTACATGGTGTGGTCGCCCTCGGTGTCCCAGCTGATCCGGTGCGGGTCGCGCATGCCGACGGCGTAGATCTCGGGCAGCGCATCCGCCTCGTCGACGAAGGGGTTGTCGTCCGGAACGCCGTAGGCGCCGTTCTCACTGTCATCGCCGGTGGGGTTCACTCGCAGGATCTTGCCCTGCGGAGTCGCCAGGTCCTGCGGGTTGCCGTTGCCGACGCCGTTCCCGCCGTCGCCGACGAGCACGTAAAGGTTGCCGTAATCGGCGTCCCCGGCCGACACCGTCGGGTTGAACGCGATCTGCTGCACGGTGTGCACGCGTCCGGCGAACGGGATGCGCATGACCTCGCGGTGCGTACCGGCGAAGGTCGCAGCCGACGGGTCATCGGCCTTCCACTCGGTGATCACGCTGTGGAACGCGGTGGTGCCGAACGCGGGGAAGTCCGGGGTGTCTTCCGTCAGCGCCGTGCCGCCCTCGGTGTGCACGGTGTAGAACAGCCCGTTCTCGGCGAAGTCGGGGTGGAACTCGGCGGAACCGAGACCCGTGCCGAGCCCTGCGCTGTTGTGGAAGTTGTCGATGAACTCGTTCCGGACGTTGAGGTACGGGACGTACTCGCCCGATTCCTTGTCGACCAGATAGAGGATGTCGTTGTTGTCGGGCACCATCAGCCGGCCGGAGTCGTCGGGCACCTCGTCGAGGTGCGTGATGCGGTTGTGCCGAACGAGACGCGGATCCTGCGTCGCCGGGGTCGTCTGCGACTTCGGCAGCTGCGCGAGCTCGGTCACCTCGATCCCGAGGTCGGCGAGAGCGGGATCGGGCAGCGGGTTGAGCAGCGGCTCGTTCGCCGTGCCACCCGGTGCGCAGTCGCCCGGGTTGCCTGTCGCGATAGCCAGGTTCTCCCCCGTGTTGTCGACGGCCACGTCGTCGAGCAGCAGGCGTCCTGTGCTCGTGGCACCGTTCTTCCAGAAGAAGCGGTCGAGCGCGCCGTTCACGGCCTGACGGAAGCCGAACTGCTGCTCGGTCCCCTCCGGGAGGCGGGTCTGCTCCTCGTACGCGCCGCCCTGGCTGTACACGGTGACCTTGTCGGCCGCGTTGTCGGCGACGATCCACACGCACTGCCAGGCATCCTTCGACCACACGCCGGCAGGCTTGAAGGCCCCGCCGTCACGGACACGCAGCACGTCGTCGTTCTGGTTGTTCACGTAGGCGCGACTGTTCACGTAGTCGTTCGGTGCATCCACATCCGTGAGTCCGAACGAGGTGTCGACGCTGCCGGTGCGCAGGAAGCGGAAGAACAGCGTGCCGGTGTCTCCCTCTGCGATGGCGGGGATGGCACGGTACGACTGCTGCCCTCCCCCGACGGATTCGACGACCTGATTGTTGCCGTTCAACGGGTCGGCGATCACGCGAGGCGCCCCCGACGCCGCCCATCCGTCCTGACCGTTCAGGGCGACGCGCTCGTATCCCTCGAAGTCGATCAGCTCGGTGAAGGGTTCCGCCGCAGCCGCGGGACTCGCGGTCAGCAGGGCTCCGACGACGGCGACCGCCGCGACCAGCGCACCCGTTCGTCGGACGCCGAAGGATCGAGGAGGCGGTGCGGCCGATCGAGTGCTCGAGCTCGCGGGGCGCATGGTTCGTTCGTGCATCAGAAACCTCTCAACGTCGTCGTCGTGTGGTGTCGTGCCGATGGTCGTGCCCCTTCTCCGGGGCGGCACTGCAGCGGAGAAGGCGTGGGACGGAAACTGCGGCTCAGGACGCAAACGCTTTCGCAAGCGCTTTCGTCGAATGGACGAGAAAGGCGGGAGGAGGCCGTCGTCGCCTCCTCCCGCCGGAGGTTCACCCCGCGTCGGTCACCGAGGGCTTGCCGCCGAGATACAGCGCAGCGAGGGTCGGATCCGCGAGCAGCTCGGACGCGGGGCCAGAGATGTGAACCCGGCCGAGGTCGAGGACGCACCCGATGTCCGCGGTCTCGAGGGCCCGCCGCGCATTCTGCTCCACGAGCAGCACGGCGGTTCCGGCGTCGCGCATCCGCACGATCTGCTCGAAGACCTTCTCGGTCGTCTTGGGGTCGAGGCCCATCGACGGCTCGTCGAGCAGCACCACCTTGGGGCTGACCATGAGCGACCGCGCGAACTCGACCTGCTTCTGCTGACCGCCCGAGAGCAGACCCGCGAGCTGCTTCCACCGCTCCCCCACGATCGGGAAGAGGTTCTGCACGAAATCGACGCGCTCCTGGATGACCTTCTGGTCCTTGAGGGTGAAGGCGCCGAGCATCACGTTCTCGCCGACCGTCATCTCGCGAAAGACGCTGTGACCCTGCAGCACGTGCGCGAGCCCGTGGCGCAGCATCGACTGCGGTCCTTCGCCGGTGATGTCGCGGCCGTCGACGCGGATGCTGCCGGAGCGCGGCTTGAGCATGCCGCTGGCGACCTTGAGCACGGTCGACTTGCCGGCGCCGTTGGGCCCGACGAGGCAGACCACCGATCCGGGCGGCACCTCGACCGTGAGACCGCGGAGCACGAGCGCCGCACGGCCGTAGCCGGCCTCGATGTCGCGCAGCTCGAGCAGGTTCTTCGCTTCAGACTCCAAGGTAGGCCTCCAGGACTCGGGGGTCTTGCTGGATGATCGCAGGCGTGCCCTCGGCGATCTGACGCCCACGGTCGAACACCACCACGTGATCGCACAGGCTCATGACCATCTCCATGTTGTGCTCGACGATGATGAACGTCTTGCCCTCTTCGTTGAGCTCGCGTACCAGGGTGGCGATGCGTCCGATGAGAGCGGGGTTCACGCCTCCCGCCGGTTCGTCGAGCATGATCGTGTCGGGCTCGCCCATGAGCACGCCAGCCAGCTCCAGCAGCTTCTGCTGCCCGTAGCTGAGGTTGCGCGCCTCGGCGTGCTCGAGGTGGTCGATGCCGACGCGCCGCAGCCAGCCCCGCGCCCGTTCCAGCTCGTCGGGGTCTGCTGCCGAGCGGAGCTGATGCCAGATGCTCGGGCTGCGCACCGCCACGAGCAGGTTCTCCATCACCGTCATGCGCGGGAACACCCGGCACAGCTGGAAGCTGCGGCCGATGCCGGCGCGGGCGATGCGGTCGGGCGACTTGCGGGTGATCGCCTGCCCCCGGTAGCGCACCTCTCCCGAGTCCGGCTTGATCATGCCGGTCACGCAGTTGAAGAAGGTGGTCTTGCCCGAGCCGTTCGGCCCGATCAGACCGTTGACCTTGCCCTCCTGGAACGTGACCGTGGCGCCGTCGACCGCCGTGACGCCGCCGAACGACTTCGTCATCGAGACGGTGCTCAGGCTTTCGAGCGTGGTCGTGGACTGTGCGGTGGGGGCGTTCATGACGACGTCTCCTTCGACGAGGCATCCGCTGTTCGCGTCTTGTTCTGTTCGAGCAGCTCCCCCGCGGTCACCTCGCGGATCGAGGCCGCGTTCGATGACCGGGTGAAGAGGCCCTTCACCGCCGGGATGATGCCGTCGGGCATGAAGAGCACGACGATGCCGAGCAGGATGCCGGTCGCAATGAGGTGGAACTGCGTGTCGCCGAACTCGAGCTTGAAGTACTCCAGCGCGACGCCGACGACGACGGCTCCGAGCAACGGTCCGAAGAGGTTCCGCACCCCTCCGAGCAGCGCCATGAGCACCATGTACGAACCGATCAGGATCGAGAACTGGAAGATCGGATCCAGGTCGCCGAACCAGAGGGCGTAGAGTCCGCCGCCGAGCGAGACGAACAGCGCGGACAGCACGTAGGCGATCAGCTTGTACCGTGTGGTCGGCACTCCGAGTGCCTGCGCTTTGTCCTCGTCTTCGCGGATCGACTTGAGCGCCGTGCCGAACTTGGACCGGTCGATGATCCACCACACCACGAGAGCTACGGCCAGGAGGCCGGCGAACAGGTAGTAGAAGATGCGGTGGTGCTCGGGCCGCAGCACGTCGAACGGGCGCGGGACGTTCAGGCCCTCGGATCCGCCGGTCACGTCGCGCCAGCTCTGGAACACCAGCAGCATGATCAGGACGAACGCGATGGACACGATCACGAACGAGGCGCCGCGCACGCGGAGGGCGGCGATGCCGATCGGGATCGCGATGATCGCGACGAGCACGGCTGCGAGGATCCAGGCCAGGAACCCGGGAAGGTCGAGGAACTTGATCAGCAGACCCGTGCCGTAGGCGCCGAGCCCGAAGTACGCGGCATGCCCGAGGGAGATGTATCCCGTGAAGCCGCCCATGAAGTTCCACCCCGTCGACAGCACGGCGTAGTTGAGGATCACGACGCCCGCCGAGAGGATGTACGGGTTCGGGGCGATGGTCGGGAAGGAGAGGACGAGCGCTGCGCCGACGATCAGGAGGACGATGCCCACCCACCTCGAAGTTTTGCGCCGCACGGGGGCGGATGGAGCGATCACGACCGTCTCGGTGGCGATCGGCTCTCTGCTAGAAACGCTGGGCAAGACGACCTCCGAAGAAACCTTGCGGACGGAACATGAGCGTGGCGAAGAGGGCGACGTAGAAGACCGTCTGCGCCCAGGTCGGCCCCAGCGGAAGCTGGAGCAGGCTCTGCGCGACGCCCAGGATGAGAGCCGCGATGGCGGCACCGGGGATGCTGCCGAGGCCGCCGACGACGATGATCGCCATGAGCGGTCCGATCCAGTGCCAGTGCAGGGAGGGATAGATGGTGGCGTCGAGCGAGAGCGCCGTGCCGCCGATCGCGGCCGTCGCGAGTCCGAGCCCGAACCCGTAGCCGGCGACACGGTCGGTGTTGATGCCGACGAGCCGCGCGGCTTCGGGATGCTGGATCGTCGCCCGCAGCGCCTGACCGAACTTCGTGTACTTGAGCAGTACGAACAGGAGCGCGAGGGCCACGGCCGCGAGACCGAACGCGATGAGCTTGACCACCGGCACCTGCGCGCCGAAGAAGTCGAGACTGGCGCTGGCGTACGGCAGCGGGATGCGTCGCTGGGTCCCGGTGAAGAAGAACCCGAGCGCCCCCTCGATGATCAATGCCACCGCAAACGTGAGCAGCACCGACATCATGGTCAGCGTCAGTGGCTTGAGCCTGGAGACGAGCAGCCGCTGCATCACGACGCCGGTCAGGAAGAACAGTGGCACCGTGACGATGAGCGAGACGAGCGGATCGATGCCCGTCTCCCGGTTGAACCACCACGCGAGGTAGGCGGCGAGGATGAGGAAGGCCGAGTGCGCGATCATGACGACGCGCATGATTCCGAAGTACAGCGTGAGCCCGGCCGCCAGGAGGGCGTAGAGCCCTCCCAGCAGGATGCCGAGGATCAGGCTTTGCAGCAGCAGTGCTCCGCTCACGTGCAGATCACCACGTCGGCTTCGGGAAGAGGAAGTCGGCTTCCTTGACGTCCTCGGGGAGGACGATCAGGATCTCGCCGTCGATCCACTGCTGGATGAGGTGGGCGCCCGCGGGCTTGCCGGTCTCGTCCCAGCTGAGGGGTCCGACGACGGTCTCGACCTCGTTGTCGCGCAGCCAGTCGATGAGCTCCTGCTGGCATTCACCCTGCTCGGCGCAGCCCACGGCCTCGACGGCCGCCGCGACGACCTGACCGGTCGTGTAGGCGTTGGCCTCATCTTCCGACGGCGGGTTGCCGTGCATCTCGGTGTACTTCTCGACGAACTCGACGTTGCTGGGGAACTGCGACTTCGGCGAGTATCCGGTCGGGGCGAGGATGCCCTCGGTCGCACCGCCGATGGCTGCGGCGAACTCGGGGTTGGTCGGAGCGGTGGAGAAGGCCGCGAGCTCCGGCTGATAGTTGAGCTGCTGGAGGGCGATGATCAGGTTGACGGCATCCTGATACTGCGTGCCGCCGATCACGATGTCGGCGTTCGACTGCGCGATCTTGGCCGCGATCGTGGAGAAGTCGGTGGTGTTCGGCGGGTAGACCTCGTTCACGAGGATCTCGACGCCGGCGTCCTCCAGCTTGTCCCTGAGACCGTAGGCCGTGCCCTGCGCGAACGGGTCGTCCATCGAGGCGACCGCGGCCGTCTCGGGGCGCTCGCCCTCCGGCAGCGCGAGCAGGTAGTCCGCGAGGTTGTTGTAGTGGTCGTTCGCGATCGCGGGTGCGGCGTAGAAGAGGTTGTCGAAGCCCTGTTCGAAGACCTCTTCCGCGGCGCCCGCCGGCTCGACGAACAGCATGCCGTACTCCTGCGCGACGCGGGCGGAGGGGACGACGAGGCGGGTGGAGAACGGACCGAACACGAGGTCGACACCGTCCTGCGCGATCAGCGACTCGTAGTCGGAGACGACCCGGTCGGCGTTTGACTGGTCGTCGAGGATCTTCAGCTCGACCTGTCGGCCCAGCAATCCGCCGTTCTCGTTGACGATGTCGCGCCACGCCTCGTAGCCTCGCTCGACTCCCTTGCCCGGTTCGGAGAAGTCGCCCGTGAGCGGCAGCGAGATGCCGATGACGATCGGATCGTCGGAGCCACCTCCCTCGGCCTGGTCGCCGGTGGCCGAACAGGCCGAAACCGTGAGCGCGGCGATCGACAGCGTTCCGATCGCTGCAGCGATCCGTCGACCGTATCTGGGTGCAGTCATCCGAGTCTCCTACGTCATCGTAGCGAAAGCGCTTTCGTAAGCGCTTCCGCCACTATAGTGGGACCGAAGAACGAAGAGCAACCTACAGCGCAATCAGCGTTGATCTTGCTCCATGGGGGAGGTTTCGTGAAGCGTGAAGGTGCGCCACGACTCATCGATGTGGCCGAAGCTGCAGGGGTCTCCCTCGCGAGTGCGTCTCGGGCGATGACCGGCGGCTCCGGCATCTCGCCGGAAGTGGCCGCGCACGTCCGCGGGATCGCGACGCAGCTCGGATACGAACCCAACATGCACGCGCGAGGACTCGCCGGCGGGCTCGTGCCGACGATCGGCCTCGTGGTGCACGAGATCGGCGACCCCTACTTCTCCGACATCGCGAGCGGTGTGATCCGCAGCGCAGCGCTCGAGAACCGGTCGGTGCAGATCGCTCAGGCCGACCGCACCCCCGACAGCGAGCTCGCGCAGGTGAAGTCGCTGCTGCGTCAACGCGTGGGGTCGATCATCATCGCCGGTTCGGGGTACGCCGATCCGGGTCGCGAGCAGGGCATGACCGAGGCGCTCCTCAACTTCACCCTGGCCGGAGGCCGCGCCGCGGTCATCGGCCGACACCACCTGCCGGTCGATGCCGTGCTGCCCGACAACCACCGTGCGGGCGTCTCCGTCGGACGACACCTCGCAGAGCTCGGACACCGCCGAATCGGGGTCGTCGCCGGTCCACTCGATCTCAACACGGTCGCCGACCGCATCGCGGGCCTCCGCGAGGGCACGAACGACACCGACGTGGAACTGACGGTCGTGTCGCGGGAGTTCACCCGCGAAGGCGGCATCGAGGGCGCGCGCGAGCTCCTCGACCGCGATGTCACCGCCATCGTCGGCCTCAACGACGCGATGGCGATCGGCATCCTCAGCGAGCTGCGGCAGCACGGGATCAGCGTGCCCGACGAGATGTCCGTCGTGGGTTTCGATGACATCGCCGTCGCCGCGGATGTCGCCCCGGCGCTCACCACCGCGCGGATCCCGATGTTCGAGATGGGCCAGCACGCCGTCTCCCTCATCCTCCGCCCCGCGAGCGACGAGGCGAGGACCATCACCACGGCCCACGAACTCATCGTCCGCCGATCGTCCGGCCCTCCCCGCGGCTGAGCCCTCCGCTGCCGACCCGACTCTCACCCGCCATGGGCGAGGAGGGCACCGGGCGACCTGACGTTCACTTCTAGGCTCGCCGTACCTGGCCGTGACTGTCGCGGCCCGATCGATGGGAGCGTCTCGATGTCCGCTGAAACCCCCGACTTCGAAGTCAAGGTCGATCGCGACTCGTACCCGCGACCGGAGTACCGGTTCCCGAACGTCGAGATCGAGACCTACGCACAAGACTCCACAGCGGACTTCCCACCGCCGCAGGGTGCGCCGGCTTCGGCGCCGAATGTGGTGATCGTGCTCATGGACGATGTCGGATACGGATTGGCGAGCACCTTCGGCGGTCTCATCGAGACGCCGACCTTCGACCGACTCGCCGACGACGGGCTTCGCTACTGCCAGTTCCACACCACGGCGCTGTGCGCCCCTACCCGTGCCGCGCTGTTGACCGGTCGCGACCACCACACGGCCGCGAGCGGCGTGATCGGCGAACAGGCCACGGGCTTCCCCGGATACACAGGGATCATCCCGAAGAGCTGCGGAACGATCGCCGAGATCCTGTCCCAGAACGGGTACGCGACCGGGTGGTGGGGGAAGAACCACAACGTCCCCGACAACATGACGAGCCCCGCGGGGCCATTCGACAACTGGCCTACGAGCATGGGATTCGACTACTTCTACGGATTCATCGCGGGGGAGACGGACCAGTTCTACCCCCAGCTCACCCGCAACACCACGCCTGTCGAACCCCCGCGGACGCCCGAGGAGGGGTACCACCTCACCGAGGACCTCGCCGACGACTGCATCCACTGGATCCGGACTCAGAAGTCCATCGCTCCCGAACGCCCGGTGCTCGCCTACTTCGCGCCCGGCGCCACCCACGCCCCGCACCACCCGCCTCTCGACTGGCGTGGACGGCACGAGGGGAAGTTCGACTTCGGATGGGACGAATACCGCCGCAAGGTGTACGAGCGCCAGCTCGAGATGGGCGTCATCCCCGAGGGCACGGATCTGACGGAACGTCATGCGGAGATCCCCGGCTGGGATGAGCACACCGAGGATGAGAAGCGGCTCTTCGCCCGCCAGTTCGAGAACTACGCCGACTACCTCGCCGCAACGGATCATCAGATCGGTCGGCTCGTCGATGAGCTCGACGCGATGGGCGAGCTCGACAACACCCTCTTCCTCTACATCATGGGAGACAACGGGACGTCGGCTGAAGGCACGCTGATCGGCACGTTCAATGAGATCCACACCCTGAACGGGTACCAGGAGAAGATCGAGGATCTGTTGCCGCACATCGACGAGTGGGGCCTCCCCGGGTCCTCGCCGCACATGGCGGTGGGCTGGGCGCACGCCGGCGACACCCCCTTCCAGTGGACGAAGCAGATCGCCTCGCACTTCGGCGGCACCCGCAACGGGATGGCGGTGCACTGGCCCGCTCGGCTCCACGGCGCCGGCGAGCGGCGCTTCCAGTTCTCGCACGTGATCGACGTCGCACCCACCATCCTCGAGGTGGTGGGAATCAGCGAGCCCGCCATGCTCGGCGGTGTTCCGCAGACGCCGATGGATGGCACATCGTTCGCGTACACGTTCACCTCGAACCCTGAGCAGTCGAAGCACACGACCCAGTACTTCGAGATGTACGGAAACCGCGGCATTTACCACAACGGGTGGATGGCCTCGTGTCGTCACGGCCGACTCCCCTGGATCGGGGCCGGCTCCTTCCCCTGGGAAGACGACACCTGGGAGCTCTACAACATCGCAGACGACTTCTCCCAAGCGCACGACCTCGCGAACGCGCACCCGGACAAGTTGGCCGAACTGCAGACCTTGTTCACCGTCGAGGCGGCCAAGCACAACGTCCTACCGCTGGATGATCGCTTCGCCGAGCGCCTGGACGTGCGCCTGCGGCCCAGCTACTTCTTCGGCCGCACCCACGTCAGCTTCCCCCCGGGGCTGGTGCGCCTCCCAGAGGGCAGTGGACCGAAGACCAACAACGTCGACCACACCCTCACGGTCCCGGTCGTCATCCCCGAAGGCGGCGCGGAAGGCGTGCTCTTCCACGTCGGCGGCGACCCCGCGGGATGGGCACTGTTCGTCCGGGACGGCAAGCTCGTCTACCACTACAACTTCTTCAACCTCGAACGGTACGAGGTCGAGTCCGACATCGACGTGCCGACGGGCGAGACCACCCTCGGCTTCGAGTTCCGCTCACTCCACCCGGTGCCAGGGGGCCCTGCCGAACTCGACCTCATCATCGACGGCGCGAAGGTGGGGCACCTGGAGATCCCGCAGCAGGTCCGTGCGCGCTTCGGCGTCGAGAGCATGAGCGTCGGCATCAACACCGGATCCCCGGTCGTCGACTCCTACCGCGACAAGCGCGGCTACCCGTTCACCGGCCGGATCAGGAGCGTCGACATCGACTTCACCTCCGACGCCGCTGAAGTCTCGCCCGAGGAGAAGGTCAAGCAGCACCTGGGGATGGACTGAGGACTGGCCGGGACCATCGCGACGACGGTGCGAAGACGAACGCGCACAGCACGGTGATCACACTCAGGATGCTGACGGCCACGCGAACGGCTACCGGCATCCGGTGACTGCTCACTTCAGCCTCTGTGACGAACTCGTATCTCCGACGCTCGGTGCGGGAGCCACCTCACTCAGGGAGCGGCGTTCCACGCATCAGCGAACGCGCGCCCGCCCGGCATCTCGCCGAGATCGCTCGCGTCGATAACCTGAGCCGTCCGCGTACAGAGGGAGCCAGCGGGCCAGGTGATGCAGAGCCGCTCATCGAACTCGGACAGCGCCTTGAGAGGTGCGGCCGTGCCCACGAGAACGCGCTCAGAGGGAGCGGAATCGAAATCCACCTCGAGGACCGTGCCGGGGTTCACGCGTACGGCCGCGACGCCGTCCGTGCGCATGAGTCTCATCGCGGTCTCCGTATCACCCCGCAGGTCGCCTCCGGAGGACGCCAGTCGGAACACGGTGTCGTCACCCCGTCCAACCGCGATCCTGACCGGAACCTCGGCAGCGCCGGGGCTGCGCGAGACAGCACCCGCCAAGTGCTCGACGGCTCCCACCGATGTGGCGGTGAGAGTGAGGGAGCGGTCGTCCGTCCACACCGACGCGACGCTCGCGCGGGCGCGCTCGTCCAGCTCGTCCAAAATCCCCCGAGCCTCGTTCCCGTTCGCCCCTGGCGACAGCGTGACCAGGTTGCTCTGATAGAACACGGTTGTCGACGTCGGATCGAGAATCTCCGCGACGATCGTTCGCGCTGCGTCGACGTCTCCCTCATCGGCGAGGGTGACGCTCACAGCTGCCTCCTCTGCCCGGAACGCTGTGACGGGGACCTGTGCCCGCAGAGTCTCGTACGCGCGAACGGCGTCCGAGGCCCATGCCCCCAGCCGTCCTGACACCTCGACGGCGCTGCCCCCATCTTCGGGGGACCGCACGGTGATCGACGGCGTCTTACCCCCCGCCGCGGCGATGGCCGGTGCGTCGAGGATCAGACCAGCGATCTCCGACGTGGAAGCCGCGATGAGGGTCACGTGGTCGAGGTCGTTTTGGTAGTCGGTCGAGATGAATGTCCCGGAGCGCACCCGTGGATCCGCGCGAAGCTCGAAGACGGCATCAAGCACGGCAGCGCTGGACTCCCGGGTCGCGAGGACCGGGAACGTCCAGTCGCTCGCCACGACGTCGATCCTCACACGCGACTCGTCCTCGTCTCCCGCCGTGTCTCCACGAAAAGACACGATCCGGCCCACGAGCCCACGCAGCTGTTCCTCGTCGAGCTCATCGCGAACAGTGACCGTACCCCCGACTCCGCCGGTGAACGGCATGTTGTCCGCGGTGGACAGATCCAGCCGGACGACCGCAGGATCGTCGCCGAACTCGCGCTCGAACGAACCCTGCACCGGATCACCCGACGCACAGCCGGCCAGCGCGAGCAGAAGCACGCAGGCCGCGAGCACGGCTGATATCCCCCGTCCCGCACGCGCGTGATCCATGCTTTTGCATCCCCTCCCATGGTCTGCGTACAGCCTCAGCCCGTCCCCTTGGCGGGCTCACGCCGGATCACGAGTATCCCACTCGTCGGACCGCATCGAGCCCGTCACCGCAGACGGCGACGGGCTCGGTGGTCGGGCTCAGGACAGCGGCGGATCAGGAGCTGCCGGTAGTCGAATCCAGCTTCGCCATCACCTGGTTGATCGTGAACGACGCCGACTCCTGCCGCGCGGGGAACTCCACGAGGCTCTGCAGCATGCGGGCGACGTACGCCTGCGCCGGCACGAACAGGAAGATGCGGTCGATGACCCAATCCCAGTACGTGTTCGACGTGATGTCCGCCCGCTCATAGGGATCGGTGCGGAGGTTGAACAGCTTCGGGAAACGCAACTCGATGTAGGGCTCCTGCCAGACGAGCAGCGTGCCCACGGCGCGCTGCTCGAGGAACACGAGCTTCCAGTTGTCGAAGCGGAGCCCGGTGAGGTCGCCGTCATCCGAGACGTAGAAGAAGTGCCGACGTGCGCTCTCTTCGACGGCCCCGGTGATGTAGTCGAGTTGGTTGTTGCCGTCGAGGTGCACCTTGAACTCGGTCCCGTGCAGTTCGGTCCCCGTCTTCAGACGCTCGGCGATGTCGCCGTCACCGGCGGCGGCCAGCAGCGTCACGAACCAGTCGTTGTGACTGACGATGCCGTTGAGCGTGGTCCCCGCGGGAATGTGACCTGGCCAGCGGACCATCGCCGGCACGCGGTACGCACCCTCCCAGTTGGAGTTCTTCTCGTTGCGGAACGGCGTCATGCCGGCATCCGGCCAGCTGTTCATGTGCGGGCCGTTGTCGGTGGAATACATGACGATCGTGTTCTCGGCGAGTCCCAGCTCGTCGAGCAGATCGAGCAGGCTTCCCACGACGTCGTCGTGGTCGAGCATCGTGTCGTGGTACTCCGACTGCCAGCGGCCGGCGCGCCCCTTGCTCTCTTCCTTGGTGTGGGTGCGGAAGTGCATGTGCGTCGAGTTGAACCAGACGAAGAACGGGGTGTCGTCGTCGGCCTGTTTGCGGATGAAGTCGGACGCGGCGTCGCGGAACTCCTCGTCGACCGTCTCCATCCTCTTCTTCGTCAGCGGTCCGGTGTCCTCGATGCGCTGAGTTCCGTCGGCGTTCGCCCAGGTGTGGAGCACGCCGCGCGGACGGAACTTCTCGCTGAAACCGGGGAACTCCTCATCGGTGGGATAGTCGGGATGCTCCGGCTCCTCCTCGGCATTGAGGTGGTAGAGGTTTCCGAAGAACTCGTCGAACCCGTGCGCGGTCGGCAGGTGCTCGTCTCGGTCACCGAGGTGGTTCTTGCCGAACTGCCCGGTGGCGTAGCCGTGGTGCTTGAGCGCATCGGCGATCGTGGGGTCTTCGGGCTGCAGGCCCAGTTTCGCCCCGGGCATCCCCACCTTGGTGAGTCCGGTGCGGTACGGGTTCTGTCCGGTGATGAAGGCCGCGCGACCGGCGGTGCAGCTCTGCTCGCCGTAGTAGTCGGTGAACTTCACGCCCTCGTCGGCGATCCGATCGATGTTCGGCGTCCGATAGCCCATGAGACCGTCGGAGTAGGTGCTCAGGTTGCTGATGCCGATGTCATCGCCCCAGATGATGAGGATGTTGGGCTTCTCAGCCATGCGTGACTCCTTTGCTTCAACCGGTGAGACGGGGCGATCGCCCTCGGTCGTAGCCAAGCAGTCTCCTCGGGAGAAGCCCAGGGGGGCCTCACTCGGAGCGGGTGAGGCGGAACCCGATGTGCGACATTCCGGTGTCCTCGGCCTGCGGCGAGCGCGCGGCCGGACGGAAGCGCAGGCAGTAGTCGGGTGAGCACAGGTGCGACCCGCCCTTGAGCACGCGGCGCGGGATGTCGGGGAAGCCCTCCTGGGCGCTGGCGGCGGCGAGCAGGTTCGTGCGCTTGCCGGCGTCGACGGGAGTGTCGGAGAGGCGGATGTGCCGCGGGGTGTAGAAGTCGGTCGTCCACTCCCAGACGTTCGCGATCATGTCGTAGAGGCCGTAGCCGTTCGGAGGGTACGAGCCGACCGGAGCCGTGCCGCCCACGCCCTGGTTGTCGTAGGGGAAGCGTCCCAACCACGAGTTTGCCTGCGCGACGCCGTCCGGGTATGCCTCATCCCCCCAGGCGAACGGGGCACCATCCACTCCCCCGCGGGCCGCGTACTCGTGCTCGGCTTCGGTGGGCAACCGCATCCCCACCCAGTCGGCGTAGGCCACCGCGTCTTCGAACGCGATGTGCACGACCGGATGCTGCAGCCGGTCGTCGATCGACGACTCGGGTCCGAACGGTCGGCGCCAGAACGCACCCGGCTGCCAGCGCCACCAGTTGCGCCAGTCGCCCAGGTTCGTCGGCCCGGAGGTCGGGGTGAAGACCATCGCTCCCGGCACGAGGTCGGCGGGATCGGCACCGGGGAAAGCGGCGGGATCGAGCTGGCGCTCGGCGACCGTCACGTACCCGGTCGCGTCGACGAACTCGGCGTACTGCTCGTTCGTCACCTGGTAGCGGTCGATGTGGAACGACGCGACCTCACGCTGGTGGGCCGGCCGCTCATCCGGATAGAAGTCGTCCGAGCCCATCAGGAACGTGCCGCCGGGGATGTGGACCATGTCGCGCGAGTTCGTCACGCGACTCAGCGTAGTGTCCGTATTCCGCGACGGACGGTCTGATCTGGGAAGATCATCCGCATGATCACCGTTCACCTGCGCTACGAGATCGACCCCGACAAGCTCGACGATTTCACCGAATACGGCCGCACCTGGATCCGACTCGTGGCGAAGCACGGCGGCACCCACCACGGCTACTTCCTGCCGAGCGAAGGTGACAGCGACGAGGCCTTTGCCTTGTTCACGTTCCCCTCCCTGGCGGAGTACGAGGTGTACCGCACCGCCTCGAAGACCGACCCTGAGTGCATCGAGGCATTCGACTTCGCCCGCCGGACGCAGTGCATCCGCCGCTACGAGCGCCGCTTCCTCAGCCCGGTCTTCGAGGGCGCCTGAGCATGATCCCGCCGGCGGTGGACGCCTCCACGCTCACGTCCGTCACCACACTGTCGACCCCGCGTCTTCGGCTCGAGCCCCTGGGCATCGCGCATCTCGACGGCGTGTGGGAAGGCTTGTTCGACGAGGAGACGCTGCGACTCACCGGCACACGTCAGACCTTCACCCGCGAGGCGGTCGTGCGGCACCTGGAATCCCTCGCGGCCAGGGACGATCGTGCGGACTGGGCGATCATCGATCTCGAGACCGAGGGGTACGTCGGTGAGATCGTGCTCAACGAGCTGAACGACGACGACGCGTCGATGAACTTCCGCATCGCGCTCAATCCCGGCCACCTCGGTCGCGGCTTCGGCACCGAGGCCACCCGCGCCGTCCTGGACCACGCGTTCGACCGCATCGGACTGCACCGGGTCGAGCTCGACGTGTACTCCTTCAACCCCCGCGCCCAGCGCTCCTACGAGAAGGCCGGGTTCCGATACGAAGGGCGTCAGCGGGAGACCCTGTTCTGGGACGGCGAGTGGTTCGACTCCATCCTCATGGCGGTGCTGAGCACCGACGAGCGTCCGGTCGCTCCCTAAGCTGGAGGCGATGTCTGACACCCCCGCACCTGCGAACGCCCCCATCATCGTGATCGGCGCCGGTGTGATCGGCGCCTCGATCGCTCACCATCTGGCTCGCGCCGGACACGACGTGGTCGTGCTCGACAGCGGAACTCCGGGTGCCGGAGTGACAGCTGCGTCGTTCGCCTGGGTCGGCATCGCCAAGAGCCCCGCCGACGCGTACGCGGGTTCGCTCCGCGAGCGTGCGCGGTCGGAGTTCGATCGGGTCCTCGCCGAGATCACCGCGCCCATCGGGCTTCGTCGGTTCGGGGCGGTCACGTGGGAGGAGTCCGATGAGCGGACTCGCGCCTTCGTCTCCGACCACCAGGCCGCCGGGCACCGGATGGAGCTGATCACGGCACATGAGGCGCTGAATCGGGAGCCGAGCCTGCGCGAGGTTCCCGACGTGGTTGCCTACGCCCCGGACGATGTGGGGGTCGACCCCGTCGCCTTCACGCGTGCCCTGCTGCAGAGCGCACAGGCGCACGGTGCGGAGGTGCGGACCGGCACGACCGTCCTACGGCTGCTTCACGATGACGGCCGCGTTCGAGGGGTTGCGACCGACCGTGGTGTGATCGAGGCGAAGAGCGTCGTCCTCGCGGCCGGCACCGCGTCCGCCGGGCTGGCCGCGTCGGTCGGCGTCGACATCGACATCGTGGGGTCTCCGTGCTGCCTGCTGCGCTTCTCCACGCCCCGCCCGCTCGTGCGCGGCATCCTCTCCACCCCTGAGCTCGAAGTCCGCCAGCTGGACGACGCAACACTCCTCGCCGCCGAAGACGTTCCCGTGGGCTTCTCCGGCGACCCGAGCGAACTCGCCGTCGCCACGCTCGCCGCGATCCGCAGCTCCTTCGTCGACGCCGACGACGTCCGCCTCGGCCATGCCGTCATCGCCGACCGCCCGATTCCGGCGAACGGACAGCCTCTCGTGGGCCCGGTGTCGGCGATGCCCGGCCTTCACCTGGCGATCGCCCACCCCGGCGTGATCCTGTCCGCGGAGATCGGCCGTCAGATCGCCGCCGGGCACGCCCCCCTCTGATCCGAAGCCGCTGACATCGCGGATCGCCCCGAGAGTACCGTGGCTCCCATGCCCCTGAGCGACTTCCCGTTGCGCGCTTCCGTCGCGGTGTCCGACATCGACCGCGCCGAGACGTTCTATGAGGGCACGCTCCGGCTTCCCGTGGTGCGGTCGGGTCCGAGCGCGCGGATCGCGGGCGGCAGTCGCGTCTATCGATCAGGCGGCGACGAGGCATTGCACGTCTACCAGTCGACGACCGCAGGCACCTCGCAGGCCACCGTTGCCACCTGGTACGTCGATGACCTGGATCAGGTCGTCGACGAGCTCACGGCGAACGGCGTCGATTTCCTGCGCTACGACGGACTGATCCACGACGCGCGGGGCATCACGGCGAGAGCCGGCGGAGGTCGGATCGCGTGGTTTGCAGACCCCGATGGCAACACGTTCGCCCTGGAGAGCGACGGCTGATCATCTCTGTTCCGATGCAGGTTCTTCGGAAGCGTCGTCGGAGCCTGGTCTGAGGTGCCGGCGCAGCGCGGTGGTGACATCGTCGACCGCGACGAGCTGTTCGGGTGAGAGCGCGTCGACGAACAGCTCGCGGATGGCGCGGAGGTGCGGGACGTTCGCCGCCCGGAACGCCTCTGCTCCCTCATCGGTGAGGAGTACGTCGACGCCGTGCGCGCCGTCGGCGCACGGGACGCGCCTCACGAGACCGCGCTTCTCCATCCGCCCGAGGTGATGCGACAGGCGGCTGCGCTCCCAGTCGATGAGGGCCGCCAGCTCGGAGGAGCGCGCGCTGTGCCCGTCGGCCTCGCTCAACGCGAGAAGCACCTGGTAGTCGCCGGAAGACAGCGATGAGTCGTTCTGCAGCTGCGTGGCCAGACGCGCGCGCAGCTGTTCGCCGGTCTCGATGAAGTCCCGCCAGATGCGCAGCTGGTCGGGTGTCGGCGTGCGACGACGTCGTTCTTCGGTCATGACACCTCCCGGGAATTGATATGTCAATCATACGGTTACAAGCTGTTGATACGTCAATCCGGATGGACCGGGGGCGTCGAGAAGGAACGTGATGGAGATGACGGAACTCGAGTTCGGACTGAACTCCTTCGGCGAAGTGGCGACCGATGGCGGTCGGATCATGTCGGACGCCGAGACGCTGCGCCTGCTCGTGGAAGAGGCGCAGCTGGCCGAATCGGTCGGCCTCGACGTGTTCAGCATCGGCGAGCACTACCGCGAGGGGCACATGGACTCCGCGACCCCCGTGGTGCTGGCGGCCGCGGCGCAGGCCACCTCGACGATCGGCCTGGGTTCGTCGGTCACCGTGCTGTCGACGCAGGACCCGGTGCGGCTGTACCAGGAGTTCGCGACCGTCGACGGGCTCTCCGCCGGACGCGCCCAGCTCATCCTCGGACGAGCATCGGCCATCGAGTCGTTCCCGCTCTTCGGCTACGACATCGCCGAGTACGAGCAGATCTTCGAGGAGAAGCTCGACCTTTTCCTGCGCCTGATGCGCGAAGACCGCGTCACCTGGAGCGGCACCTACCGCAGTCCGCTGGAGAACGTGCGACTGCAGCCGCGCATGCCGGAGGGCGGCATCCCGGCATGGATCGGCATCGGCGGCAGCCCCGACTCGGTCATCCGCGCCGCCGAGCACGGACTGCCCCTCATGATGGCGATCATCGGCGGACGCCCCGAGCGCTTCGCTGGCCACGCCCGCCTGTATCTGCGCGCCCTGGAGCAGTTCGGGCGCCCCGAGCTCCCGATCGGACAGCACTCGCTCGGCCTGATCGCCGACACCGACGACGAGGCGAAGAACGTGCACTGGAAGCACTGGGAGCCGGTCGTGACCCAGATGAGCAAGGAGCGCGGCTTCTACGCACCGACGCTCGAGCGGTACGAAGAAGAGGTCGACACCGGGGCGCTCTACGTCGGATCGCCCGAGACCGTCGCGCACAAGCTCGCGGCCGCCGTCCGGAGCAATCACCTGTCCCGGTTCGACCTGAAGTACGACATCATGCACCTGCCGAAAGACGCGCGCGCGCGCAGCATCCGCCTCTTCGGAGAGAAGGTCGCCCCGCGCGTGCGCGAATTGCTCGCCGAGGATCCGGGAGAGGGCGCATTCGCCGACCCCGGTGTCGCCCGCATCACGAAGGACGGCAAGGCCGTCCACGCCTGAAGGAGAGCGTCATGAGCGACACCATCGAGACCATCGAGACCGTCGGCATCCTCGGCGCGGGCAAGGTCGGCACCACCATCGCCCGCCTCGCCCTCGCCGCGGGGTACCGGGTGCTCATCGCCGGTTCGGGCGCACCGGAGCGGATTGCGCTCACGATCGACGTCTTCGCGCCGGGGGCCACCGCGGTGACGGCCGAAGATGCAGCGGCCGAGGCGGACGCCGTCATCCTCGCCCTTCCACTGGGCAAGTACCAGACGCTCCCGGTCGAGCAGCTGCGCGGAACCCTGGTGCTCGACGCCATGAACTACTGGTGGGAGACCGACGGGATCCGCGACGATCTGGGCGATCCACGCACCTCCACCAGCGAGCTGGTGCAGGACTTCCTGCCCGGGTCGCGCATCGTGAAGGCCCTGAACCACATGGGTTATCACGACCTCGAAGACGAGGCCCGGCCGACGGGAGCGCCGGGACGGAAGGCCATCGCCATCGCGGGAGACGACCCCGACGATCTCACCACGGTCGCTGCGGTGATCGACAGGCTCGGCTTCGATTCCGTCGTCCTCGACACCCTGGCGAACGGCGCCGTGCTCCAGCCCGGGAACCCCGCGTTCGGCGCCGATGTCACCGCCGACGAGCTGCGCGGGCTGATCGACCAGCGGGTGAGATCGGTCTGAGACCGGTGTGTGGTCAGCTACCGGGGAGTGCACGAAGCAGGGCCACCACATCGACTTCGAGGAGCGGGTGACGCGGCTGCGCTGACCCCAGCCGTCCGGAAACCGTCGACCGCCCCGGGCTAGGATCCCAGAAGCCGTTGACGACGCGGCCGAACACGAGGCCGAACACGACCTGGAGGCACCGATGCCCAGCACCCCGAGACTCCGCACGAGTGCGCTCATCCTCGCCGGGATCCTGGCCTGCGCCGGGTGCTCCGCGACGATCCCGAGCCCGCCCACGGCTGTCGGCGACGGCTTTCCGGGCACCTGTCTGCCGTCGGAGGTGTCGTGGCCCTCCGACTTCCTCGAATCCCTGCCAGGGGAGTCCGAGGCGATCGGCGGCACCATCGTGGGCCTTCGCCTCGAGTGGGTCGACTCCGACTTCGCGTGGCGGTTGCGCAGCGCCGACACCCGCCTCGACATGTTCGGCGAACGGGTCGACGATCCGAGCTTCGGCAAGGAGTCGCTGGTCGACGTCCGCACGCTGGAGGTCATCGCTACGGGTGAGACCGAGCTCACCGAGGCGGAGCAGCAGATGAACGGCAGCAGTGCTTACAGCGTCGCCCAGCTCTCGGGCGAGACGTACCCGAGCCCGCTGATCGTCGAGATGGCACGGGTCATGAAAGACGGCTCGCCCGCGTGGCAGCTCACCATGTGCGACACCGCCACGAACGAGATGACCGTCACGACCCTGAGCTGACGCATTCGTCCGCCTCCACTCAGCTAACTTGCACGTTGATGTGCACGTACTGTGTAAACTCGTCCTGTGAAACAGAGCTGGCGGGTCTACAAGCGCGACGTCAAGAGACTCTCCCGTGTACCCAAAGCCTGGATCATCATCATCGGGGTGCTCATCACCCCGGCCCTCTACGCATGGTTCAACGTCAACGCGTTCTGGGACCCCTACGCCAACACCGCGAACATCCGTGTGGCGGTGGTCGATCTCGACGAAGGCGCCACCTCCGACCTCACCGGTCACATCGACATCGGCGAGCAGGTGACCGCGCAGCTGGAGGACGACGACCAGCTCGGCTGGACCTTCATGGGCGAGGACGAGGCTCAGGAGGCAGTCAAGAAGGGTGACGTCTACGCCGCCATCGTCATCCCCGCGCAATTCAGCGAAGATCTGCTCAGCATCACGAGCGGCGACTTCACCCAGCCGGCGCTGCAGTACTACGTCAACGAGAAGGCCGGAGCGATCGCGCCGAAGATCACCGACGTCGGCGCGTCCGAGCTCGACAAGCAGGTCACGAGCGCCTTCAAGGAGCAGGTGGCCCTCGCAGCGACGAACGCCCTCAAAGACGTCGGCGACTCGACCGAGCTGCGACTGCTGAACGCCAGGGACAACACCCTCAACGCGTTCGACCAGGCAGCGCAGACCCTCTCGTCGGCGCGTGAGAACCTCGCTGAGACGCAGGACGGGCTCGCCTCCTCCCGCGGCACGCTCTCCTCTGCACGGAACACGCTGGGCGAGGTCGACGAGACGCTCGGCGACGTGCAGAAGTCGCTCGCTCAGACCCAGTCGATCATCGCCGAGACGCAGAAGGAGGTGATCGCGTTCACCGACAGCGCCACCACTGCGTTCCTCCAGGGCACGACGCTGCTCGCCGACGCCTCCTCGAAGGCGAACGTCTCGATCACCCGTCTCACCCAGAGCCTCGAACAGGCGGGCGTGCGCATCGACGCCGGGATCGACGACGTCTCGAACGTGCTGAAGGCGAACGAGGCGGCGGTCGCCCGGCTGCAGACCCTCCTCGACAACACCGACCTCAGCGACGACACGAAGCAGCGCCTGACCGAGGTCATCTCCTCGCTGCAGCAGCGCAACACCACCGACCAGCAGCTGCTCGCGGATCTGAAGGGCCTCAAGGCCGGTGCCTCCGACACCGTGCGTTCCGTGCAGGCGACGGCCGACGCGGTCGATCAGGCGATGCAGGACACCAGGGATGCCTCATCGGCCATGCGCGACATCCTGACCCGCACCGTCCCCTCGCTGAACAGCGCCATGTCGCAGCTGTCGGCGAGCGTCGGTTCGTTCTCGGCGGCACTGGATGCGCAGAAGGGCGTGCTCGCGCAGGCCGACCAGTTGCTCGGCGGGTTGGACTCGCAGCTCGTGGCCACTTCGTCGGCATTGGCGAGCTTCGACAACGACCTCGCCGGCATCGAACAGGGTCTGCAGACATCGCGCACCGACGTCGTCGCGCTCAATGCCGCATCCGAGTGGGGACTGCTGGGCACCCTGACCGACCTGGAGCCGGAGCAGATCGCCCAGTTCATCTCCTCCCCCGTCGAGGTCGACGAGCACCTGGTGTTCCCGGTCGACACCTACGGGTCGGCGATGGCCGCGCTCTTCACGAACCTCTCGCTGTGGATCGGCGCGTTCGGACTCATGGTGATCTTCCGCGTCGAGGTCGACACCGAAGGCGTTGAAGGCGTCACCGTGCGCGAGGCCTACTTCGGCCGCTTCTTCCTCTTCGCGACCCTCGCCGTCGGCCAGGCACTGATCGTGTGCATCGGAAACCTCATCATCGGCGTGCAGACCGTCAGCGCCGCCGCCTTCGTCGGCACCGGGGTGCTCATCGCCCTCGCATACGTGAGCATCATCTACGCCCTCTGCGTGGCGTTCGGGCACGTCGGCCGCGGTCTGTGCATCCTGCTCGTGATCATGCAGATCCCCGGCGCGTCCGGCCTGTACCCGATCGAGCTGATGCCCGGATTCTTCCGTGCGATCTATCCGCTCCTGCCGTTCTCCTACGGCATCGACGCGATGCGCGAGACGATCGGGGGCTTCTACGGTGGCCACTACTGGCGCTTCCTGGGCGCTCTCGCCGTGTTCGTCGCTCTCGCGTTCCTCATCGGACTCGTGCTGCGCCGCCGTCTCGCGAACTTCACCCAGCTCTTCAACCGGCAGGTGCTCTCGACCGACCTGCTGATCGGCGAGAAGGTGCAGGTCGTGGGCAACGGATACCGGCTCACCGACGTGATCCGGGCGCTCTCGAACCGCAGCGAGTACCGCGAAGACCTCGATCGACGCGCCGAGCGGTTCACCCACCGCTACCCGGCCCTACTGAAGGCGACAGTGCTCACGGGTGTCGCAGGGCTCGTCGTGCTCGGCGTGATCACGTGGGCGCTTCCCAGCTCGAAGGCACTGCTGCTCGGGCTGTGGACTGTCTGGATCCTGCTCGTCATCGGATTCCTCGTGGCCATCGAGTACGTCAAGCACAGCTTCGAGAACGGCGAGGAGGTAGCCGCTCTCGACGACGCCGAGCTGCGTCGGCTCGCCCTCGCTGGGCCCGCCGGCCATGCAGCGGTCCTCCCCACCACGACGGACGACCCGCTCGGCACGACCCCCTCCGCCCCGATCGCCTCGATCGAGGCGGGGGCGACGGATGCGCCGGCCGAGCGGGACGAATCGGCCGAGCATGACGAACCGGCCGCCGGCGTCGAGGCCGACGCCCTGCTCACCGAGTGGTTCGCTTCCGAGCCGCAGCCGGCCCCCAGTGTCGAACCGGATGCCGAGCCCGTGCAGCCTGAGACCACCGCGGCGGCGGACGCCCCTGACGACGAGGAGCAGACGGACGACGAGTGGACGGACGTGGACGAACGAACGGAACAAGAACGAGCAGAAGGGGAGGATCGCGCGTGAAGGACATCCTGCACCTGACGCTCCGCGACGTGCGTCACGCGACCCAGAACGTGATGGCGTGCATCGTGCTCTTCGGTCTCGTCGTCATCCCGTCGCTGTTCACCTGGTTCAACGTCATCGCCAGCTGGGATCCGTTCGCGAACACGAAAGACCTGAAGATCGCCGTCGCGAGCACCGATGCCGGGTACGAGAGCGACCTCGTCCCGATCCGCGTGAACGTCGGCGAGCAGGTTCTCTCCCAGCTCCGCGGGAACGACCAGCTCGACTGGGTCATCACCGATGAGCACGACGCGATCGATGGGACGAAGTCTGGCGAGTACTACGCCGCGATCGTCCTGCCGGAGACGTTCAGCGCCGACATGCTGACGTTCTACGCCGACGGCGGCGACCGCACGCACATCGCGCTCTACACGAACGAGAAGAAGAACGCTCTGGCCCCGAAGATCACCGGGCAGGGTGCGGAAGGGGTCTCGGCCGCGATCAGCGACACGTTCACCCAGACGCTCGGCGACGTCGCTCTCGGCCTCATCTCATCGATGTCGGACTACCTCACCGACGAAGACACCCAGGCGGCGCTCACCCGCGTCGAGGCGCGGCTCGGAAGCGTGGGCGATCAGTTGCGCTCCGGTGCGCACACGGCCGACACGTTCACGGCTCTGCTCGAGTCGAGCCGGCCGCTGCTCGACAGCGCCTCGGCCCTGGTCGGCGAGGCCGGTGATGCGTTCGAGGATACTTCGGGGGCGCTCGGCAGCGGGGTGGACGCGGCCGGCACGCTGAAGTCGACCCTGCAGACGGCGGCGCAGTCGCTGGCGGATGCGCTGCAGGCGACCTCGAGCAGCTACGACGCCGTCGGGCAGCGCATCGATGAGCTGTATGCCGGGGCGGGTTCGCTCAGCGGCAGCCAGGCGCAGGCGATCACCACACTCGCGGAGCGCGTGCAGCAGCAGATCGATCAGTACGCCGCGGTCAAGAACACACTGGTGACCGAGGTCGGACCGAGCCTTCCGGAATCCGCGCAGCCCGACTTCGCCGCCGTGATCAGCCGACTCGACGAGGCGATCGCACGGCAGCAGGCCCTGCAGGAGCGGCTCCAGAAGGCGGCGACCGAGATCACGGCCGGCAACGATTCGGCGCAGAGCTCTCACCAGGAGATCACGGCCGCGATCGCCGAAGCCAAGAAGGCGATCGCCGATGCGCGGAGCACGTACGACAACGGACTGAAAACACAGCTGAACTCCCTCTCGTCGACGCTCACGCAGATCGGCTCCGATGTGTCGGCGATCCGCTCCGACCTGTCCGGCATCACCTCGGGTCTGTCCGGCGCATCCGATTCCGTGCTGTCGACGCTGTCGCGGGCGCAGGAGGCCACGACGCAGCTGTCGGCGTCGCTGAACGCGATGGCCGACCGATTCGACACCGCCCAGCAGTCGATCGGGAAGGCCGCCGACACCGGTGATCTCAGCGAGCTGATCGGCGCCGATCCCGGCGCGCTCGCCACCTCGCTCGCCGAGCCCGTTCGCCTCGACCGCACCGCCGTCTTCCCCGTGGCAGGGTTCGGTGCGGCCATGGCTCCGCTGTACATGATCCTGGCCCTGTGGGTGGGCGCGCTGCTGATGACCGTGACGATCCGCGTCGACGTGAACGCCCAGACGCTCCCCGACCGCCCCGAGCTCACCCCCACGCAGAAGTACCTCGGCCGGTACGGCATCTTCGGCCTGGTCGGTCTTGCGCAGAGCACCCTGCTGACGCTCGGGCTGATCCTCTTCGTGCAGGTCCAACCCGCGCATCCGCTCCTGCTGATCCTGGCCGGGTGGGCGATCTCGACCGTCTTCACGCTCATCGTCTACACCGCGGTGGTCGCATTCGGCAACGCGGGCAAGGCGCTCTCGGTGCTGCTCCTCGTGATCCAGATCTCGGGCTCGGGCGGCGCGTACCCGCTGCAACTGCTTCCCGACTGGTTCCAGAGCATCAGCCCCTTCCTTCCCGCGACCTATGCGGTGAACATGGTGAGGTCGGCGATCGCCGGCGTCTACCAGGCCGACTTCTGGTGGGCTCTGGGCGCGCTCGCGCTGTTCATCGTTCCCGCGCTGCTCCTCGGTCTCGTGCTGCGACGCCCGTTGATGACCTACAACCGAAAGCTGGTCGAGGCGCTCGCATCGACCAAACTGATGTCGTGACTCCTGCGTCTGCGCGAAAGGACCCGATGTGACCACGCCGAACCCGCGACGTCGACGCGATGCCCTGGCCAATCGCGAGGCTCTGCTGCGCGCGGCGCAGTCGATGCTCGCCACCAACCCCACGGCGTCGCTGGATGTGATCGCGCAGGCCGCCGGCCTCACCCGTCGGGCCGTCTACGGCCACTTCGCCGACCGGGACAGTCTGCTGCGCGAAGTCATCGCGGTCGGCGCTCAGCGCTTCAACGCGATCGCCGAGACGACCGACGAGTCCGATCCCCGAGTGACCCTGGCGCGGATGGCGACGCGTCTGTGGCGGGAGGCCTCCGCGGTGCGCGCCACGGCCAACATCGCTCTCGACGATGCGCATCTGGCCGACACCGTGCTCGCCCTCGCACCGCTGCGTCGACGCATCCGCGACCTGACCAAGGCCGGAGTCGACTCGGGGGCGTTTCGCGCAGACATGCCGGCCGAGCTGCTCGCGTTCCTCATCGAGGAGACTGCCCGAGCCACGTTGCGCGAGCTGCGACTCACCACGACCGACGCCGACTCGACGGTCGTGCGCGTGGTGTTGAGCATCGCGGGTCTCTCCTGGAGGGAGCAGGCGGAGCTCATCGACGCGCACCCCGAGATCTTCGCGGAGGACTGAGACTGCGGCGACGGTTCTCGCCCCGACGCGCCCTCTCGCCTCAGCTCGACGGATCGTCGGCGCGGACGGGAGAATGGATCACATGTCCGCGAGATCCCGTCGGCCGCCGCTCTCGTCGGTGCGCCGCCTGCTGCACACCGATCCCTCGGCCGTGGCGCACACCGAGGCCATGCCCGTCATCGACGAGCGAACGGTGCCGCGGGTGCTCGACCTCGCGACGCGCATCGGGGAGTCGATGTTCGCCGTCGGAGCCTCTGCGCACGAGGTCACGCTCGCCATCACCCGCGTGTGCGGTGCGTACGGCATGAAAGACGTGCAGGTCGACGTCACGTACAACTCGATCACGGTGTCGTTCCACCTGAGCGGCGAGGTATGGCCGGAGACGCTGGTCCGCGTCGTGCGGGTCGCGGCCCCCGATCACGCGAAGCTGCAGCGGGTGCAGGCTCTGGTCGCCGACATCGACGACGGTCTCGACCTCGAATCCGCGCGCTCGACCTTCCGTGCGATCCGGCGCGTGCCGTTCCGTTATCAGCAGCCGGTCGTCGTCGTCGCGCGCGCACTGCTCGCGGTCGGTGTCAGCATCATGCTCGGCGCCTCACCGATCATCGTCGGTCTCACTTTCGTCGCGGCCCTGTGCGCCGCTCTGACCCAGGCCGGTCTCGCCCGCCTTCGCGTTCCGCTGTTCTTCAGTCAGATCGCCGGAGGATTCGTGACCACGGTCGTTGCCGTGGTGGTCTCCGCGCTCGGCACCGCGGGGATCGAGCCGTTCGTCGGCATCCGCCCGTCGATCATCGTCGCCTCGGGCATCGTGCTGATGCTCGCAGGCCTCACCGTGGTCGGTGCGGCGCAGGATGCGATCGACGGCTTCGCCCTCACGGCCGGCGGCCGCATCCTCGATCTCACCATGCAGACCCTCGGCGTCGTGATCGGCATCCTCGTCGGGCTGGAACTCGGCGGCGTCCTGGGGTTCACGATGGACCTCCCCGACGATCCCGCGCCGTTCGGACCACTCGTCAACCAGTTCGCCGGGGCGATCATCATCGCTGTCGCCGTGGCCGTGTTCAACGGCGCCGGCATCCGGATCATCCTGGTCAGCGCCCTGCTCAGCGCCGTCACGCTCGCGGGCTACTCGACGTCGATCGCCCTGAACCTGCACCCCGCGGCGGCGAGCGCGATCGGCGCGCTGCTCGCGAGCTTCCTCGGCATGCTGATCGCGCGCAACCTGCATGTGCCGTCGGTCGCCGTGACGACCGCGGCCATCGTGCCCCTGGTTCCCGGCGTCGCCGTGTTCCAGGGCCTGCTCGAGATGGTCCACGCCGCCGGCACCTCCACCGGCATGCTGCTCGCCGGCGGATCACTCATCGACGCCGCGGTCATCGGCATCGGCCTGGCATCCGGCGCCTCGCTCGGCCTGTACCTCGGCACCCCCGTACGCGCCACCCTCGCGAGCGTCGCGAAGACCCGCGCCCGCGTCCGCCGCT
>NZ_PCPA01000032.1 GCF_002979515.1 Microbacterium sp. MYb54
CGCGGTTCGGCGGGGCGGCGGTGGCCTCCGTGGGCGGGCTTGGGGCGCTCCGACCCGACCTCGTCATCGCGACGCCTCGTCCGCACGAGGTCGGTCCCCTCCTCCGTACGCTCGGCGGCGGGCAGGCTCCGGTCTTCGTGAACAAGGTCATCGCGGCGACGGCCGCCCAGCTCGCCGAGGTCGACCGCGCGCTCGCGGCATCCTCCGTCCCCGTCGGCACGAGTTCCGTCCTCCGCTTCGCCCCGGCGCTCAAGGCTCTTGTCCGGGAGATCACGGTCGACGATGTCCTCGCGCTCCGCGTGCACGCGCAGCACGACAACGCGGCATTCCAGGTACCGGATCGCGCGTGGCAGGACGATCCGCAGCTCGGCGGAGGCACCGCCGTGACGGTCGGGGTGCACGCGTGGGAGATGCTCGACGTGCTGCTGCCGGGGGCTGTGCTCGTCTCGGGGTCGGGCTGGACGCGAACGCGCGACGGATCTGCCACGGCTTCGGAGGATGCCGCCGGCATCGAGGGCCTGTTGAGGGTTCCCGGTGCGGAGCGCGAGGTTCCGGTGCAGGTGCTGGTCACCGGTGTGCCGGGCGCTGATGCGTACGTCGTGGACGTGGTGACGGCCACCGGCATCCACTCGGTCGCACTCGATGCGGATGGCGATGACGCGAACGCGGCGTTGGGCTTCCGCGGCCTGATCCGTGCCCTGCTCGATGCGGCGCCGCACGGGGCGACCGTGGCTCCCTGGCACGAGGCGCAGACCGTCGTGACGAATACGATTCGTGCCGCCGAGATCGCGCGGGGCGAGGCATGAGCGACGCGATGATCCGTCAGGCACGCGCCGAGGATCAGGCTGAGATCACGGCGCTGTGGGCGACGGTGTTCACCCCTCCACTCGCGCCCGACCAGTGGCTCATCGACCCCGAACGGCTCGTGCACACGCTCGTGGCCGAAGACGAAGACGGCCTGTGCGGTTCGATCTACGGCCTCCCCAAGCGGCTGCGTGAGTCCGATGGCGTCGCCGAGGTTCATGCGATCGGCAGCGTCGCGGTCGCCGAGCGCGCCAGGGGGCACGGGCTCGCCCGTCGGCTCGTGGCTGCGACATTGCAGTCGGCGCGCGAGGCGGACTGGGCGCTGCTGTTCACGGGCACCCCTGAGGTGTATCGCTCGAGTGGCTTCGAGACCTTCTCGATGGCGCGGACTCTGACCGGGCCCTGGCATCCTCCCGTGCCGGCGGGGACAACGGATCAGGTCGTGCGCGAGACGGTCGGTCTCGGCAGCTTCCGTCCGTTGCGCGAGGTCTACGAGCGTTCGCGCGCAGGTCGAGTCGTGCTGGCGCCGGTGCGTGGCGATCGTGACACCGCGATGGCCGAGGTGCGCATGAGGGGCGCGACCCTCTATCGCCGGACCGAGGGCTCGACGGCGCTCGGCTACGCGGTCGCCGAGCGCCGAGGCGACGTCGGCATGCTGCTGGAAAGCGCCGTGCTCCCCGGCATCGAGGGAGACGCAGACGGGGTGCGCGACGACCTGCTCTCCGCGATCGCCGCGGACTGGGCATCCGCCGGGGTGACGTCGTGCGATCTCGCCGTCCCCGCTCTGCCGGAAGAAGAGCTGGCGTTGCGCCGGTTCGCGCCCGAGGCCGTGCGGCAGGACGACCGCACTGGGATGATCCGTCCGCTGCGGCGCGAGGCGCGACTGCACGGCATCCGCCACTTCACGGCGGGCGACTACTTCTGAGCACCCGCTCGGAGACAGCACTGGGGACTGGGGATCGATCGGATGATGCGGCCCGGCCGAATGACCGGACGCCTGACCGCGGCGATGACGCCGCAAGGAGGATGAGCATGACCCAGAAGATGAGCAAGGCCCCGCAGGAGATCAACCCGCAGGAGAGGAACGAGACCGCTGCTCTGCGCAGCAGGCGCATGCTGCTCGCCGGATTCGGTGCGGCGGCGATCGGCGGTGTGGTGGCCGTCAGTGCGCAAACCCCCGCGCAAGCAGCCGGTCCCAGCGCGACGCAGGGCAATTCGGGATCGTCGTCGGTGGCGAACGCAGGCACGGCGACCGCGCTCGTATCGCGCAAGGGCAAGGACGGCGACCTCGCGCGCACGACCGGCTACGCGACGGCAGGCGACGGCGGTGCGGGGCTGTACCGCTTCGTGAAGAAGGATGCTCCCGCGGCGAACGGCGGCACGGTGCTCACAGCCCCCAAGGGCGGGGCCTGGCTGCTCGTGCATGACGGGGTCGTGGACTTCCGGATGTTCGGGATCATGGATGCGAGCGTCAACGCCGACGATGCACTCGACGCCATGGTGAACGATGCGAGCATCCACCGCATCGAGGGGCACAGCCCCCTCAACTTCGTGCGTCGCCACAAGTTCTCCCGGTCGGGCATCGCGTTCGACTTCGGCGGGCACCTGATGACGACCGCGGGCATCGAGAACGCCGGCAAGGACGACCCGTTCGCGGCAGTCATGTTCTTCCGCGGCGAGGTGACCGACTCCGTGCACGAGGCGAAGCTCGGAGAGGTCGTGCCCGATCTGGGGGATGTCTTCCCGGTGGCAGACTCCTCGTTCTTCGCGGTCGGCGACTGGTACGCGGCGGAGGTGAACGCGCTGTCAGGTCGCTGGGAGCGCGAGCTGCAGCGGATGGTGCAGGTCACGCAGATCGTCGACGGCACGCACATCCGCATCAACTACAAGAACGGCTGGCCGCTGGGCAAAGACCGCACGATGACGTGGCGCCGGGTCGTTCCGGTGCAGGACGTGACGGTGTCGAACCTGAAGTTCCTCGGCACCGGCACCGACGAGTACACCGGGTCGCACCCGCTGGCCTTCGAGTACGCGGTGCGCTGCGACGTCGACCACATCGACGGCACCGGCACGTTCTGGCCGCTCATCCAGCGCCGGTGGAACACCTACTACTCAACTGTGAGCTGCACGCTGAAGAACCCGACCTCGGTCACCTGGGGTGGTGCCGGCTACCTGACGCAGCAGATCTACTGCCTCTACGGATACGTCGCCAACTGCCACACCGCGAACGCCCGGCACCTGAACGACTTCACCGCGAGCGCCTACTGCCTGGTCGAGAACTGCCACGGCGACGGCGACGACCAGGGTCCGTTCGTCACGCACGGGCAGTACGAGCACGACCTCACCTACACCGGCAACTCGGGGCTCATGACCTTCGCGAACTCCGGTGCGGCCTGGGGTTCTGCAGCCAAGCGCATCACGGTGCGCAAGCACGTGTGCTCGTGGTTCGTCGCCCGCGTGCGCATCACAGACCTCACCCTCGAAGACGTGCAGGTGATCGGCAAGCCCTCGCTCGCGGGGTCGGGGATGCTGTGGATCAACGCCGACGGCGCGCAGCTGCGCGGGTGCACGGCATCCGACACCCTCGTGATCACCCAGGCCTCCGACAACTCGGCGCGGCCGACCGTGATCGCCGACTCGCACTTCACGTTCGTCGCTCCCGGCGAGCTCACCAACGCCACGGTGAAGACCCCCGTCACGTTCGTCGACACCGTGCTCGATCGGGTCGGCGGCATGAAGATCGCGGGGGCGGGAGCGGTCACGTTCCGCGGTTCGACCCTCACGGCCGCAGACGACGCGGCGCCCATCGTGTCGTCATCGGAGCGACTGCGGTTCGAGGGGTCGACGCTCCGCAACGCGCGCATCGCGGCGGCACGGGGAGAGCGGCAGGCGGTGGAGATCGCGGGATCGGATGTCGCGATCAAGGGCGGAACCGGTGTCTCGCGGACCGGCGACGGCGAGCTGCACCTGACGCTGTCCGACAGCACCTTCCGCGCGGAGGGGGCGGCCACGCACGTCTCGGTCACGAAGGGCGCGACCCACTACCGCGCGATCGGCAACCGCTTCGAGGGCGGGGCGCTGGAGCTGGCGGATGCCGCGTTCGGCACGTCGTCCACCCTGCTGCACACCGGCAACGTCGAGTCGGGTGTGACTCGCACGGCTTTCCCTGCCGAGGCTCCTCGCGTCGTGGACACCGCGAACCTCGCGGTCTGACCCCGGCGCTTCCGCGCGCGCGTTTTCCGGGCGCGAGTGCGCTTTCGGGCGCGAGTGCACGGGATGCTGCCGAGTGCACGGCTTCTCGACGTGAGGAAGCCGTGCACTCGGCGAGAACCCGTGCACTCGGGGCCTGCGGCGGGCGGGGCGCACTGCGGCGGACTGCGGCGGACTGCGGCGCGCTTCCTGGTCGGGCGCGCTTCCGGGCGCGAGTGCACCGGATGCTGCCGAGTGCACGGCTTCTCGACGTGAGGAAGCCGTGCACTCGGCGAGGACCCGTGCACTCGGGGCCTGAGGCCGGCCGGGGCCCGCGGCTGCGGCGAGGCTCAGGTGCGACGGGGGTGGGTCAGAGGCCGGTCACGACGACGAGTTTGCCCGCGGCGGTGCCCTGCTCCATCGCGGTGTGGGCCTCGGCGATCTTGTCGAACGCGTAGACCCGGTCGATCGGCACGGTGGCGTCGCCTGCCGCGACCGCATCGAGGAAGCCCTGGAGCACGGTCGGCGGCAGGTCGGCCGCACCTCCGCCGTACGCGCTGAGGCGCACGCCGCGGGGGATGTACTCGATCGGGTAGAAGTCCTTCACGGTCCACTCGTTCGACAGCATCCCGGTGAAGCAGACGACGCCGTGCACGCGGGTCGAGCGGAGCGTGTCGGGCAGGGTCGGCGTTCCGACCAGCTCGAGGGCCGTGTCGACACCGTCGGGGAGGATCGCCCTGACCTGCGCCTGCACGTCGCCGTCGTCGATGAGCACGTGGTCGACGCCGATTGAGGTGAGGGCGTCTGCCTTGTTCGGGTTGCGTGTGGTGGAGAACACGGTCATCCCGCGCTGCTTCGCGAGCACCGCGGTCGCCATGCCGATGGAGGAGGTGCCGCCGCGGATCAGGATCGACTGGCCGGGCTGGGCGTCGAGCCCCACGGTGAGGGATCCGTGCGAGGTCTGCAGCATCTCGGGGACGGCGCCGAGGATGCTCCAGTCCAGGTCGCTCTCGAACGCGATGACCTGGGTTGCGGGAACGCAGGTGTACTCGGCGTACCCGCCGTCGTAGGTGCGACCCATGTCGCCCATCATCGCCACGACCTGCTGTCCGGGGGTGAACTCTCCGCCGGGGGCTTCGACGACCACACCAGTCGCCTCGATGCCGAGCACGCGGGGGAAGGTGACGCCGGAGGCCAACCCGAGTCGGGTGTGGAGCTCTGAGCGGTTCAGGCCGAATGCCTTGACCTGGATCAGCACCCACCCGTCGCGCGGGGTGGGGATCGGGAGTTCCCTGATCGTGAGCGACTCCGCTGGTCCCGGCTCGTCGAGGACGATCGCGCGCATCGTTTCGGTCATGAGGTGGCTCCTGCCGTCGGTGGGTCGTCGGAAAACCTGGTTACTTTCCGCGGCAAGTATATGTCGGTTCGAAGAGAGCGGGCCCGACCCTCAGGAAACTCCTCATCGCGGGGACAGCGCTCAGTGCGAAGGCAGTCCGACGAGCTCGATGCTGCGCTGCCACAGTGACTCGGCGAGATCGGCGTCGTTCACCTGCGGGTTGACCTTCGTGGTGAGCTGGCGCTCGTCGTAGTAGCCCCCGGAGAACCAGGTCTCGTCGGGGGTGCCCTCGATGAACCAGCGCAGGGTGGCTCCGCCCTTGTCCGGGCCGATGAGCATGACGTGCTTGAGCGGCGTGCGATAGAGCAGTCGCATGATGCTCGACGACTCCGCCGCGAAGTTCGTCCGCACCGTGCCGGGGTGGAAGGCGACAGCGCTCAACCCCTGGGCGTGGAACTTCGTGTGCAGGCTCTTCGCGAACAGCACGTTCGCGAGCTTCGCGTCGCCGTAGGCCTTGTTCGGACTGAAGCGGCGGGAGTTGTCGAGGTCGTCGACGTCGAGGTGGCCGAACAGGCGGTGGGCGATGCTCGAGGTGTTGATGACCGTGCCTTCGGCCTGCAACAGCTGTGGCAGCAGCAGGTTCGTGAGGAGGAACGGTGCCAGGTGGTTGACCTGCATCGTCTTCTCGAACCCGTCGACCGTCGGGGTCCGATCTCCGAAGATCCCGCCGGCGTTGTTCGCCAGAACGTGGATGCCGTCGTCGCCGACCGCATCCGTGATCTTCCCGGCCAGCTCCCGCACGTCGTCGAGGCGGGCGAAGTCGGCCGTGAACCATTCCGCTCCGGTCTCGTCGGCGACGGCGTGGGTCTTCTCGACGGACCGGCCGATCAGGATGAGGCGATGCGGCGAAGAAGCGAGCTGGCGCGCGGCCGCCGCTCCGATCCCGTCCGATGCTCCGGTGATGATGATCGTCTGCGCGGTCATGGCGTGCTCAGTCGGCCGTCGGCGTGATGCGCTTGACCGCCCTGGTCACGTGCTCGGCGATCACCGCCTGCGCCCGGTCGGGGTCTCCGCTCGCGATGGCGTCGACGATCTGCTGATGGCTGCGCACGTGTTCCTCCTGCTCTGCAGGGTCGAGTGCCGCGTTGGCAGCGTGCAGGAAGCCGGTGATGCGACCGCGCAGCTGCCCGCTCACCTCGTCGAGGAAGCGGTGCTCGGCGAGGTCGGCGAGTGTCTCGTGGAAGAGCCGGTCTTGGCGCAGCACCTCGTCGATGTCACCGGGCGCGGCATCCGACATCGCCTGGATGATCGCGCCGAGCCGGGCGGCGGACTCCTCATCCCACCGCTCCTGCACGCGGATCGCCATGAACTGCTCGAGCACGATCCGCAGACTCGAGATCTCTTCGAGGTCTTGTGCGCTCAGCTGTGCGACCCTGGCGCCGCGGCGGGGTTCGCGCGTGATGAGGCGCTCCTCGGCGAGGCGCGTGAGTGCCTCACGCACCGGGATGTGGCTGACGCCGAGCCGGTCGGCGAGTTTGCGCTCGACGAGGCGTTCGCCGGGGGCGAGCTCCCCGGAGTGGATGGCCGAGCGCAGCTCGTCTGCGACCTGTTCGGCGATGTTCTGGTCTGACACGCTGCGCATTCGGGGCCCTTCTCGATCCGCGGTGCCGTCTCGTCGAGCGGGCGCGCATTCGTTCGCTCGATGCTATGGCATTTTCCGGAAGGGTGGACACGGTGAGAGATTTGCTAGATGCTATAGCAAGCCATTCAACGATGACGAAGGAGTTGTCATGTCCGGGAACGGAATCGCCCCCGATACGCGAACGCCGGAGGAGGTCGGAGCCTCCGCCATGAAGAAGGCGATCTGGCGCCTCGGTCCGTTCCTCGGATTGCTGTACCTCGTCGCGTACATGGATCGCAACAATGCCGGCTTCGCCAAGCTCGAGATGACGGCGGCCCTGCAGATCACCGAGGCCGTCTTCGGGTTCGCGGCCGGCATCTTCTTCATCGGGTATCTGCTGTTCGAGGTTCCTAGCAACCTGTTGCTGGAGAAGTTCGGCGCCCGCAAGTGGATCGCGCGCATCATGATCTCCTGGGGCATCGTCGCGTCGTTGACGGCCTTCGTGCAGGACGGGACCCAGTTCGCGATCGCCCGGTTCGTCCTCGGCATCGCGGAGGCCGGGTTCTTTCCGGGCGTGCTCCTCTATCTCACGCTCTGGTTCCCGCGGCAGTACCGCACCCAGGTGCTCGCGGTGTTCGTACTGTCGAACCCGATCGCGAACGCGGTCGCCGCGCCGCTGTCGGGCTGGATGCTCGAGCTGCACGGCATGTGGGGCCTCGACGGGTGGCAGCTCGTCTTCCTGCTGCAGGGCATCCCTGCGGTACTCCTCGCCTTCGTCGTCTTCTTCTGGCTGCCCGATCGTCCGCAGGATGCTCGCTGGCTGGACTCGACCGAGCAGCGGTGGATCAACGACACCCTCGCCGCCGAGACCGCGGCGACCGAGCAGAAGCACGGACGTCTGCGCCTGCGCGAGGTGTTCAGCAACGGCCGTCTGTGGACCCTGATCGTGCTGTTCTTCGGAGTCGTGTTCGGAGCCTACGGTCTGGGGATGTGGCTGCCGACGATCGTGAAGAGCATGGGCGACTTCTCCAACTCGACGACCGGATGGCTCGTCGCGCTGCCGAACCTGTGCGCCGCGCTCGTCATGCTTCCGTGGGAGCGCGCTGCGAGGAAACAGGGCAACATCCCGCTGCAGATCGGCATCACGCTCAGCATCACCGCGCTCTCGCTCATCGCGGCGGTCGCCGCGCAGGGCACGCCGATTCTCGCGCTCGTCGCACTGTGCGTCGGTATGTCGGCGCTGTTCTCGACCACGCCGCTGTTCTGGAGTCTGCCGCCCATGGTGCTCACGGGTACCGCGGCGGCGGCCGGGCTCGCCTTCATCAACTCGGTGGGCAACCTCGCCGGATTCGCCGGCCCGTACGCGATCGGCTGGATCAGCGAGACCACCGGATCGGCGATCTGGGGGCTGTTGCTCATCGCCGCCCTCACGCTGCTCGGCGCGACCATCGCGTTCGTGCTGAGCCGGCGGGCCGACTTCACGGTGCCGGCCGAGGTGCTCGTGAAGGTGGACACGAAGTCCGAGGTGCGGTGATGTCCCGCCGCGATGCGGATGCGCGTGTGCATTCGACGAGTCGACGCGCGCTCATGACCGGGCTCGGCGCTGTCGCGCTCGGTGCTGCCGGCTCCCTCGCCGTTGGAGCGCCCGCACAGGCGGCTCCCGCCGCGACGGGTGCGAAGGACATCACCAGAGCCGAGTCCGTCGCGGACCTGTCTCGGCTTCGGGCGCGTGAAGGCGAGATCGCGATCGTCGCCGGCTACCGCACCCCTGGCGACGCCGGGCTGCTCGTGTATGTAGGGGTCGGTGAGGCGGATGTCGAGGCCAACGGCGGCACGGTGATCGGCGGAAAGAACCGCACCAGGTGGCTGCTGCAGCACGACGGCACCGTCGACTTCCGGGCTTTCGGCATCACGGGCCCCGAGGTCGCGGCCGATGATGCGCTCGCCGCGATGGTGAACGATCTCCGCATCAGGCGGATCGAGGCGAGCACGGATCTGCTGTTCCAGCGGCGGCATCGCTTCAGCCGCTCCCACCTCGAGATCGACTTCGGCGGTCATGTCATCACGACAGAGGGCATCGAGGCGAACACCCACGACAATCCGTTCGGTGCGGTGATGTTCTTCACCGGGGTGTCGCGTGACGTCGTCGTCGAGCACGCGTTGACGCAAGCCTGGCCGGAACTGACGGATGCGGTCGCTGTGCCCGATGCGTCGAAGTTCCCTGTCGACTCGTGGTGGGCGGTGCAGTGCGATCCGGTCCCCGGAGGTGGGGCGGATGAACGAGAGATCCAACGATTCGTCCAGGTGACGCAGCAGATCGACGGTCAGCACATCCGGGTCGACTATCTCAACGGCTGGCCGCTGGAGAAGGGGCGAAAGCTCACCTGGCGTCAGATGGATCCCGTCGCGGGAGTGCGCATCTCGAACATGCGGTTCCTCGGGGCAGGTCCCTTCGACGGGCCCACCGACGGCTCCTTCCCCGACTCGCGCGAGCTCACCGGATCGCACCCGATCGCGTTCGAGTACGCCATCCACTGTGATGTCGCCGACGTTCACGCCAGCCGCACCTGGTGGCCGGTCGTGATGCGGCGGTGGAACACCCACTTCTCGACCGAACGCTGCTCGGTCGAGAACCCTCCCACGGTGTTCTACGGCGGCGCGGGCTATCTCACGCAGCAGATCTACTGCCTCTACGGGCGGGTGAGCGACTGCACGTCATCGAACGCACGGCACCTCAACGACCTGACCGCCAGTGCGTACTGCATCGTCGAGAACTGCCACGGCGACGGCGACGATCAGGGCGGGAACCCCTTCACCACGCACGGCCAGTACGAGCACGACCTCACCTTCATCGGCTGCTCGGGGCTGATGGACATCGCCAACTCGGGTGCGCAATGGGGCACCTCGGCCAAGCGCATCACGGTGCGCGACCACGTCTGCTCCTGGTTCGTCGCCGGCACGAAGATCAGCGACCTGACACTCGAGAATGTCCGGGTGATCGGGAGATCGACCTTCGACCCGCAGGCGACCATGACGATCAACGCCGACGGGGCCCAGCTGCGCGGGTGCACCGCCGGGCTGCTGGCCATCGGGCAGCGGTCGGCTCGATCGTCGCGGCCGACGACGATCGAGGACTGCACCTTCGCGCTCCCCAAGGATCAGGTGCTCATCCAGACCCCAGTCACGGTCCCCGTCAGCTTCGTGCGCTGCACGATCACGGGAATCGACGGGATGAAGGCTCGCGGCGCGGGCGCCGTCGAGTTCGTCGACTGCCGCCTGAGCGGCCCGGCCGCCGGTGCTCCCGCCGAGCTCGGGGCGTCGAGGGTCACCCTCCGGGGCGGCACCGTGCGTGATGTTCTGCTCACCGCAACCGCCGTGCGCGACCAGGTCGTCTCGATCGAGGGGGTGGAGCTCAGCACCGAGCGCGACGAGGGTGCCATGGTGTCCAGGGCCGCCGGTGCCGGGGTCATCACCTGGCGTCTGAGCGGCCTGACCTCCACGATGGAGAAGGGCGCGGCACACCTCGACATCGGCACGGGCGTCAATCATGCACGCGTCACCGGCACCCAGTTCGTCGGAGGGCGGTTGCAGTTGGCCGGGGGATTCCCCGAGCCTTCGACGCTGCTCTACAGCGACTGCGTCGAGCGCGGGGTGGGGGCGACTCTTCCCGAGGCGGGTGCGCGAGTGCTGATCGCCGACGTGCTGAAGGTCGACGTGTAGACCACGGTGCGGTGAGAGCCCGCGTGCGGCCCGGGTGTACGAGGAGAGCGTGACCTCAGGGAGCGACCGCGTAGTGGCTCGAGATCGCCACACGGTTCCAGGCGTTGATCACGATGACCAGCCAGGAGATCGCAGAGATCTCGGACGCGGTGAGGACGGCGTCGACATCCACCGTGCGATGCGCGTCGGTGGCATCGTGCGAGATGTTCGTGAGCCGTTCGGCGAGGACGAGCGCGGCCTTCTCCTTCTCGCTGAAGTACTGCGACTCCCACCAGGCGGCGACGAGTGCGAGTCGGTCGGCGGACTCGCCATGGGCGATCGCGTCGCGCGAATGCATGCGCAGGCAGAACGCGCACCCGTTGAGCTGCGATGCCCTGATCTTGACGAGTTCGATGAGGAGTGGGTCCAACCCGGCGGCGGCAGCCTCGGTGTGCGCCTTCTCATCGAGCGCGGAGAGGCTCTGGTACGTGGCCGGGTTGAGCTTGCCGAGATTGACGTGTGCCATGGGTCTTGGCCTTCCAGGTCGAGAGGAGCACGCCCGGTGCGGCGGTCCAGGTGCCCAGGATTCGACATCGCACCCGTTGGGTGGACGATCGTCCGGGGAGCAGTACGTTCGACCCTATCGGGGTACTTCGCTCGCGTGGCGGCGGCCACCGGACTACGCTTGCTATAGCAAATCTTCCGGATGTCGAGGAGTCGATGTGGTCAGTGGGAATCGAGTGTCGTCGATCATGTTCGGTGACCGCATCCGCGTCCCTCGCACACGGGCGCGCATCGGCGTCGCTCGCCGCGACATCACCCCGCCCGTCGGCATCCGCGCCAAGAACTGGGGCCCGGCCGACTGGGAACGCTCGGAGGGCGCGCATCGTCCGTTCGAGCTGACCGCGCTGGCCGTGATCGCCGACGACGAGCGCCCACGCGTGCTGCTCGCGGTGGACGGCACGTGGTGGCGTCGCGTCGCTGATGAGCAGGGCGTGCGTGGGGCGATCCTCGACGGTCTCGGGCTCGAACCCGACCAGCTGATGCTCTCGCTCTCGCACACGCACGCGGGTGCGGTGCTCTGCGCAGCCGACGCGCACCTGCCGGGCGGCGAGCTGATCCCCGGCTACCTCGAGGCGCTCGCCGACGCAGGTGTCGCGGCCGGGCGCGAGGCTCTCGAGGGCGCGGTCCCCGGACTCATCGAGTGGACCACCGGGCGCTGCACCCTGGCCGCCGACCGCGAACTCGACGTCGATGGCCGCGCGCTGGTGGGGTACAACCCCGCGGGGACGGCCGACGACACGGTGACGATCGGGCGCCTCAGTGTCGACGGCACCGTGCGCGGCACTCTCGTCAACTACGCGTGCCACCCGACGACGCTCGCCTGGCAGAGCCGAGAGGTGTCGCCCGACTACGTCGGCGCGATGCGCGAGATCGTCGAGACCGCCACGGGGGCACCGTGCCTGTTCGTGCAGGGAGCATCGGGCGAGCTGGCTCCGCGCGAGCAGTACACCGGCGATGTCGGGGTGGCCGACCGGCATGGACGGTCGCTCGGTCACGCCGTGCTCGCTGCCCTCGACGCGCTGCCCGCGCCGGGGGAGGAACTGACGCTCGACGGCGTCGTGGAATCCGGTGCCCCGCTCGCGGTCTGGACCGGGCGGGCAGGTGCCGGTGGAGGGGGAGCGGCCGGTTCGGTGTCGAGCGTCGAACTGCCGCTGCGTGACCTGCCGACGCTCGACGACCTCGCCGAGGAGTGGAAGGACATCGACCCGCGCTCGCGCGAGGAACGGCTCGGCCGCGCCCGCAACCTGCGCGACGGATACATCGACGGTCCGACCGTGCAGCATCCGGTCTGGGCCTGGCGTCTGGGCGATGCCGTGATCGTCGGGCACCCGGGTGAGGCGTATTCGCGGTTGCAGACGACGCTGCGGGCGCGGTTCCCTGAGTTGCCGATCGTGGTGATGAACCTCACGAACGGTCCGGGCTTCGTGTACCTGCCGACCCGCGATGCGTATGACCGGGGTGCGTACCAGGCGTGGCAGACGCCGTTGGCGCCCGGCGCGCTCGAACTGCTCGAGGAGCATGTCGTCGGGGTCATCGCTGCGCTGCTGGAGCGCTGACCGCACCTCCCACTACACTTGCTATAGCAAATCTCGACCCTGAGGAGAGCAATGACCGCCCCCACCCCCGTCGGCCCCATCGCCATCGTCACCGGAGGATCCGCCGGCATCGGCTGGGAGATCGGACAGCGCCTCGCCGCGGACGGACACCTCGTGGTCGCCGCCGATCGGGTGCCAGGGCTCACCGCGCAGGACAACCCCGCCGGCATCCTGTGGCGCGAGCTCGACGTGACCGACCACGCGGGCGTCGACCGGGTGTTCGGCGAGATCGAGGCTGAGCTCGGACCGATCGAGGTGCTCGTCAACAACGCCGGCATCCAGCGCCACCGCGGTATCGAAGACCTCAGCTGGGACGAATGGTCGGCCGTGGTCGACGTCAACCTGCACGGTGTCTTCTCGGCGCTGCAGGCTGCGGGCAAGCGGATGCTGGAGCGCGGTGAGGGGCGCATCGTCAACATCTCCTCCATCTCGTCACGCGGCTCGGCCGGTCGCGCGCCCTACGCCACGACCAAGGCTGCGGTGATCGGCCTGACCTCGACCGCGGGCGCCGAGTGGGCATCGCGAGGGGTGCGGGTGAACGCGGTCGCGCCCGGCTACGTCGACACCGGTGTCTTCCGCCAGGGGGTCGAGGCTGGCACGCTCAGCCTCGACACGATCCTGTCGCGCATCCCCGCGAAGCGCCTGGCCGAGGCGAGTGAGATCGCCGCCGCGGTCAGCTTCCTCGTCTCCGACCAGTCGGGCTACATGAACGGTCAGACGCTCTACGTCGACGGCGGCTTCATGGTCGACTACGGCGTGCCGCTGGCGAAGAAGCCCGAATGACGACGATCACCCGCATCGACACGGCCACGGCCGTGCTGCCGCTCCCAGCGCCGCTGCAGCTGGGCGCGATGACGGTGACCCGTCGCGAGTACAGCGCGGTGCAGGTGACCGCCGACGACGGCACGACCGGCATCGCCTACTGCCTCTCGCGGGAAGCGCCGATGGTCGAGATCGTCGACCGCCTCGTCGCGGCGCACGCGGTGAGTGCGGATGCCGACGACCCCGCAGCGACCTGGGAGCGGATGCTGCGCGGCAGTGCCATCGTCGGTCGGGTGGGCTTGGTTCGGCGCGCGATCGGTCTGGTCGACATCGCGTTGTGGGATATCGCTGCGCGGCGTGCGGGCGTGCCGTTATGGAAGATGCTCGGAACGGGCGATGCCCCGCGCGACTCGATGCTGGTCGCCGCGTATCCGTCGGCGGAGCGGTCTCCGCGCGAGGTGGCTGACGAGGTCCTGGCCCAAGCCGGGGGCTGGACGAACGTGAAGATCTCGCGGTCTCCCGATCCGGCATACATGCGGGAGCTCATCGCGATCCTGAACCTCGAGCTCCCGGCCGCGACCGGGCTCGTCGTCGACGTCGGCTTCGGCTGGCCCGATGCCGACACCGCGTTGACCGAGATCGCGCAGTGGGGCGACCCGCGGCTCACCTGGCTCGAAGACCCGCTGCTCCCCGAAGACGCCGAGGGTGTCGCGCGCATCCGCCGGGAGTCGGGGCTCCCGGTCGCCGTCGGCGACGAGGTCACCGACCCTGCCGTGCTGAAGGCGCTGGTCGAGGTGGGCGGTGTCGAGGCGCTGCGGATCGACGTCGTCGCGATCGGAGGGGTGACCCCCGCGCGCGAGATGATCGCGTGGGCGGCCGAGCGCGGGGTGCCCGTCTCCGGGCACGTCTATCCTGAGGTCACCGCGCACCTGGGCATCGGCGTGGAAACGTTCGCCCGCGGCATCAACCCGTACGACCCGGCGCCTTCGTTCATCTTGGGCGGCCCATCGTTCGAAGGCCGGGTGCGACCGACGGATGCTGTGGGCCTCGGCTTCACGCTCGATCCGACGGTCTTCCGATTCGAGAGGGACTGAGATGACAGAATCCCCGCACAGTGCCGTTGCTCGCAGTGTCGTCGCCCGCAGTGTCGTCGTGACCGGCAGTGGCAAGGGCATCGGCCGCGCGATCGCCGAACGCCTCACAGTCGACGGCTGGATCGTGGTCGGGCTCGAGCGTTCGCCGGGATCCGGCACGGTCGAAGACGGCATCGTGGCCGAGGTCGTGCTCGGAGACGCCGCCGATCGCGCGGCGCACGAGCGTGCCGCAGCGGCCGCCCGCGACAGGGCACCCCTTGCCGGCTGGGTGAACAACGCCGGCATCACCAAGCGCACCCCGCTGCACGACCTCGACGAAGCCACCGTGCGCGAGGTCCTCGACATCAACGGCTTCGGCTACATCTGGGGCTGCTCGACCGCGGTCTCGGCGTTCGTCGACCAGGGTGTCGCCGGCGCGATCGTCAACATCGGCTCGATCCACGGACGCTCCAGCTTCACCGACCACGCCGCTTACGAGTTCACCAAGGGCGGCATCGACGCCCTCACCCGCAGCGTGGCGGTGACGTATGGCGGTCTCGGCATACGTGCCAACACCGTCGCGCCGGGAGGGGTGCGCACTCCGCACCTCGAAGCGCAGATCGCGGCGTCGGCCGACCCCGCCGCCGAGGAGCGTGCGCTCGCGGAGGGGCCACCCATGGGCCGTATCGCCCGCGCCGAAGAGGTGGCCGCGCTGGTGGCGTTCCTCCTCTCGGACGAGACCCCGTACCTGTCGGGGCAGTCGATCGCGGTCGACGGGGCGTGGACGGCATCCTTCGGCGACATCGCCATCGACCCGGCCCTGCGGGAGCGTTTCGGGGGCTGAGGTGCGCTTCGGCTCGGGAGGAGAACCCCGTCTCGGGCGGAACCTCGACGCAGGGTCCTCCTCCCGACGCAGAGTCCTCCGCCCATGGCGGTGCGCGTCAGCGCAGATACGCATCCACGAGCAATGCCCCGCGGATAGCCCGCAGCTCGTCGATGATGCGGGCGACACTCTTCGCGCCCACCGAAGACAGCGCCAGGTCGTGCGGACCGAGGGGTTCGAGCTTCCCGGTGCGGATCCGGATCACCTCCCACCCCGCGGCGCGGAGAGCCCGGTCTTTGCGCAGATCCCCGTCTTGCCGCTTGCCGACGTGCTCCAGGCCGTGACGTCCGACGGTGTCGTACTCGAGCGCGACGCGCAGCTCCGCGAACACGATGTCGGGCCAGACCTCGGTGTGGCGGAAGAACGGGCGCGAGACCTTCACCGCGTTCATGGCCGTGTCGAACTCGATCACCGTCCCGAGCTCCGCGCGTAGACGCCCCTCTGCCGCGGATGCCGGGCGCGGTGCGCACTCGCTCACGAACGCGGTCCCGGCGGGCAGGTCAGGGGTCTTCGCGCAGAGTGCCGGTGCGGGGCGACGGGGCTTTCGAGGAAGCGCGCGAGCTTCGCCGAGCACGACCGGCTGCGGACGAGCGAGCGCTGAGCACTCGGGGCACCATGCGGAGCGACGTCGCACCTGTCCCGGACGCTCGCGCTGCTCAGTCGGGGTGGCGGCGAACCGATGCCCGACCGCGCATTCCCAGCAGAGGAGCACGTCGGCGGCGAGCGGGATCTGCGACAGGGCGATGCCGTGGTTCAGCTCCGGGTGGTACTGCCGAATCAGTTCCGGATATGCCGCCCACCCGGCGCGGTAGGTGCCGCGGTCATACGGAACCGCGCGACCGCGGGAGAACTGCCGTCGCGCCCACCACTTCATCACCGGTTCCGGCACGCGCCGACGATATCCCCGAGCACGGACACCGCGTCGCCGCCCTGCCGCCCCTGCTGGTGTCCCCGGTCCGTGCGACGATCCGCGTATCGACGGGAGAGCGGATGCGTGGGGAAGCGACGGTGCTGCACGCCGATCTCGACGCGTTCTACGCGTCGGTCGAGCAGCGCGATGCGCCGGAACTGCGTGGTCGACCGGTCATCGTGGGCGGTGGGGTCGTGTTGGCGGCGAGCTACGAGGCGAAGGCCCGGGGCGTGCGCACCGCAATGGGAGGCCGGCAGGCGCGGGAGCTCTGCCCGGATGCCGTCGTCGTCCCGCCGCGCATGGAGGCGTACTCCGCCGCCAGCAAAGACGTGTTCGCGATCTTCCGCGACACCACCCCGCTGGTCGAGGGGCTCTCGATCGACGAGGCGTTCCTCGAGGTCGGAGGACTGAGGCGGATCGCCGGGACCCCTGAGCAGATCGCGGCACGACTGCGCGAACGCGTGCGTGCGGAGGCAGGACTCGCGATATCGGTCGGCGTTGCCCGCACGAAGTTCCTCGCGAAGGTCGCCAGTGCCGTGAGCAAACCCGATGGCCTGCTGGTCGTGGAACCCGAGCGCGAGGAGGAGTTCCTGCTCCCTCTTCCGGTGGAGCGCCTGTGGGGCGTGGGCGCGGTGACGGCGGAGAAGCTGCACCGCTACGGCATCCGCACTGTCGGAGAGCTCGCTGAGCTGGAGGCCGCCACCGCCGAGCGGATGCTGGGCAAGGCGACGGGCGCCCACGTGCACGCGCTCGCTCGCCTGCGGGATCCGCGTCCGGTCGACACCACGCGCCGCCGCGGGTCGATCGGGTCGCAGCGTGCCCTCGGCAGCCGTCCCCGATCGGCCGAAGAGCTCGATCTCATCCTCACGCAGATCGTCGATCGGCTCGGGCGGCGCCTCCGTGATGGCGACCGCGTCTGTCGCACCGTCGTGCTGCGGCTGCGCTTCGGCGACTTCTCGAAGGCCACCCGCTCCCGCTCGCTCCGCGCGCCGACCGACCGCACCGCCGTGCTGCTGACCCTCGCACGCACGCTGCTCGCCGCGGCGCAGACCGAGATCGCCGACCGCGGCATCACCCTGATCGGCATCTCGCTGTCGCAGCTCGACCGCGCCGACCGCGTACAGCCTGAGCTGCCGATCGACTGGGGCGACGAAGCGCGCCTCGACACGGTACTCGACACCCTGCGCGACCGCTACGGTGCGACTTCAGTCTCGCGGGCGGCGCAGCTCGGCCGTGACCCCGGGTGGTCTTCGCCCATTCTGCCCGAACACGAGTGAACCGCACCTCGTGGGGAGGAGTACTCCCCGTCGGGAGGACTTTCTCCCCGGGAGGCTCCTCCCGACAGGGAGATCTCCCCCTGAGGCTCAGGGGCCGAGCATCGGCGGCACCCATGCCGGCGGTAGTGTGATCGCTGTCCAGCGCGCCCCCGTCCAGCAAGGAAGGACCGAAGGAGCTCCCTCAAAGGCTTGGGCCTGTTGCTGCTCCTCCTCGTCCGAGGGTGCGCGCTCTGGGTGATGTTCCCTTTCGCGTTCCTCGCCTGGCTCCTCGTGCATTCTTGGGCGCAGAGGGCATCGCTCCGCCAGGTGCTCTGCTGGTACCACGCGCAATTGCTCCTGCTGCTGGTGAACGGACCGTTCCGACGTCTCTTCCCCTCAGACGAACGACCGCGGTTCCGAGACGTGCCGAACATGAGTGCGGTCGAACCTCACAAGATCAAGCTCATAGGCATGGACATGATCGCGCTGGCCGAGGTGGCCGGGTAGCGGACGTGCGCGGTCGCTGACCCGCACCTCGTGGGGAGGAGTACTCCCCGTCGGGAGGACTTTCTCCCCGGGAGGCTCCTCCCGACAGGGAGATCTCCTCCCGAGAAACCGCGCCCCGCCCGGCCCTCAGGCCTTGAGCATCGACGCCCGTGCGATCAGTCCGTCGACCACGTCGAAGGTCGCGATGGTCTCGGTGGCGACACCCGCGTTGATGACCTGCTCCTGCGCGACGACCCATCGGGTGCCGAACGGCACGCTCGTCTCGATCACGCACGAGAGCTCGGGGTTCTGCAGTCGTGGCTCGTAGAACGCGCGGATCGCAGTCGAACCGACCACGGGCTCGGCAGCGACCCCGGTGATCACGGCATCTTCGGCGTAGGTCGCGACGAACGCGTCGAGGTCGTGGGCGTTGAACGCGTCGAGCTGAGCCTGCACGGTATCGAGGGCAGAACGATCCAGGGCAGAACGATCCAGGGCGGTGCGGTCAGTCAATGCGAACTCCTCCGTTGACGTCGTAGGTGGCGCCGGTGATGAAGCGGGCACGCTCCGAGGCGAGCGAGGCGATGATCCAGGCGACGTCTTCCGGCTGCCCGAATGCGCCGAGCGGGATTCCGGCTTCGAGCTTCTCGCGTCCCGCGCCCTGCAGCTGGTCGGTGATCGCGCTCGCGACCGGACCGGGGGTGACGGCGTTCACGCGGATGCCCTCTACAGCCAGGTGCCGGGCGAAGCTGCGCGTGATCGCGAGGATCGCTCCCTTGCTGGCGGCGTAGTGGATGCCGGTCTGCAGCGCGCCGACCTGACCGGCGATCGAGGCGATGTTGATGACCGAGCGGTCGCCGTCCGCGGCCCGGAGCAGCGGGAGGGCGCCGCGGGTGAGGAAGAACGTGCCGCGCGCGTTGGTCTCCAGGACCATGTCCCACTCGTCGAAGTCGATGTCGTCGTACGGCGTGTACGGGCAGACGCCGCCGTTGTTGACGAGCACGTGCAGTGAGCCCCACGTGGCCGTGATCTCGTCGACCAGCGCGTCGATCGATTCGCGCTCACGCAGGTCGAGGCGCGAGACGTGCACATCGGGCGACCCTGCGGCGCGGCATTCCTCGGCGATGCGGAGGGCTTCGGCATCCCGCCCGGCATACGTGATCCAGAGGGCGGCACCCTCGCGGGCGAGTTCGAGGGCGGCGGCGGTTCCGATACCGGAACTGGCCCCCGTGATCAGTGCGCGGCGAGCAGTCATGAATTCGATGCTATAGCAAACCATGGAACAAAAGCAGTGCCGTGCATTGGCTTGCTAGATGCTATAGCATCGCATCCATGACTGCCCCGTTCATCCTCGTCAGCGACTGCGACCTGCCAGGAACCGTCATCGAAGACACCCTCCGCCAGGCGGGGCTGGGTGCCGAGCGCGCCGCATCCGGAAGCATCGATGACATCGCCGCTCGCGGTGCAGACGCCGAAGGTCTGGTGGTCCAGTGGGCGCAGATCACCGGCGAGGTGATGGACCGGATGCCGAACCTCCGCATCATCAGCCGCGTCGGCATCGGGTACGACATGGTCGATGTCGAGGCGGCGACTGCCCGCGGCATCGCCGTCGCGAACACCCCGAGCTACTGCATCGAAGAGGTCGCCGCGCACACGATCGCGATGATCATGACCCAGGCCCGCGGGCTCCCCGCCTACGACCGCGCGGTGCGGGCCGGCACCTGGAAGGCCGTCGACGCCCGCCCGCTCGCCGTGCGGCCCTCGGCCACGACCGTCTCGGTGCTCGGATTCGGGCGCATCGGTTCGATGGTCGCCCGCGGCTGCCGTGCGCTGGGTTTCCGCGTGCTCGTCGCCGACCCCTACGCGTCCGTCGATGCGGTGCGCGAGGCCGGGTGCGAGCTCGTCGAGATTCCGGATGCCGTGGCGCAGGCCGACATCCTGACCCTGCACGTGCCGCTCACCGACGAGACCCGGCACCTGATCGATGCCACCGCTCTCGCGACGATGAAGCAGGGTGCTGTCGTCGTGAACACCTGCCGTGGTCCGCTCATCGACGAGGAGGCGCTTGCGGCCTCGCTGCGCTCCGGACACCTGGGCGCTGCCGCGCTCGACGTGTTCGCGGGCGAGCCGCTGGCCGTCGACTCTCCGCTGCGCGATCTCGAACAGGTGCTGCTCACCCCGCACGCCGCCTGGTACTCGCCCGAGGCGCTGGCCGATCTCCCCGTGCACGCGGCCGAGAACATCATCCGGTACCTCGCCGGCGAGCCCGTGCCGATCGTCAACCCGACCTACGCCGCCGCGCGCTGACCGAAGGAACATCATGGAACTGCTGCGACTCGGCCCCGTCGGCGACGAGCGCCCCTTCGTCCGTGACGAGGGCGTCGTGTACGACCTCGCGCCCCTCACCGCCGAGATCGACGGCGCCTTCCTCGCCGCAGGCGGCATCGCCCGGGTGCGCGATGCTCTGGCCCGCGGCGAACTCGCCGCCGTCGACGTCGAAGGACTGCGCGTCGGCGCCCCGATCGCCCGCCCGACCGCGGTGGTCTGCATCGGACAGAACTACGCAGCTCACGCGGCCGAGTCCGGATCCGAGCCGCCCGAGCATCCGGTGATCTTCTTCAAGCACCCCAACACCGTGGTCGGCCCGAACGACGTCGTGCTGCTGCCGCCCGGGGCGGAGAAGGTCGACTGGGAGGTCGAGCTGGCGATCGTGATCGGTAAGACCGCCCGCTACCTGTCGTCGCCGGAAGCTGCGCGCGAAGTCATCGCCGGCTACACGATCTCGAACGACGTCTCCGAGCGTGCGTATCAGCTCGGCGTGTCGGGCGGACAATGGTCGAAGGGCAAGTGCTCCGAGACGTTCAACCCGCTCGGCCCCGCGCTCGTGCCCGCGGACGAGGTCGACCCGCAGGCGCTGCGACTGCGGTCGTTCGTGAACGGCGAACCGCGGCAGGACTCCTCCACGGCCGACATGATCTTCCCGGTGCTGCAGATCGTGCACGAGCTGAGCCAGTATCTGGTGCTCGAGCCCGGCGACGTGATCAACACCGGTACCCCGCAGGGGGTCGCGCTGTCGGGCCGCTTCCCGTATCTGCAGGACGGCGACGAGATGACGATCGAGATCGACGGCCTCGGACGCCAGCATCAGCGCACCGAGCGGGTGCACCTCGGCTGAGTCCGACTCCCACCCGGCGGCCTGTGTCCGGGGCACGGTTCCTTTTGCTGAGTGCACCGTGCCTCGGGCAGAGGCCGTCGGGTGGTCGTGGCTCCCGCGGCTCGTGGGTGCGCTGACGTCAGGCGATCCTGCCGGTTCAGGCGACCGCGCCTGAGATCGGCCTGTTCTCGCACATCGGCCTGAATCCGCGAGCGTGACTAGGGCCAGGGGCGGATACTCAGCCGGCGAAGGCCGTGACAGGGATCCCGTGCACTCCCGGTCGCACGGCGAACAGCGAACCCGCCTGGGTGCCGTGGTCGGCGGGCAACCCCTGCGCCGAAGTCGTGATGTAGAGCGTGCCGAGGTCGTCGTCACCGAACGTGCAGGCGCTCACCTGCGGCACCGGCAGTTCGATCGTCGCGACGAGAGTGCCGGATGCGTCGTAGCCGTGCACTGCGCTGCCACCCCACAGCGCCACCCAGACGCTGCCGTCGGCGGCCACCGTGAGCCCGTCCGGCGAACCCTGCTCCTCGGGGATCACGACGAATGCGCGGCGTCCGCGAAGTTCGCCCTCGCTCACATCGAACACGTCGATGCGGTGGGACGCGGTGTCGACGTAGTAGGCGCGGCGGCCGTCGGGCGAGAAGCCGATGCCGTTCGAGATCGTCGCGCGGGGCAGCACGGTCGTGACGCTCAGGTCGCCATCGACGCGCAGCACGCTTCCGGCATCCGGGGCCGCGTCGTAGGCCATGGAACCTGCGAGCAGGCGGCCGCGAGGGTCGCAGCATCCGTCGTTCATGCGCACCTGCGGATCGGTGCCCAGCGAGGCCACGGCCCGCGCCTCGCCGTCGACATCGTCGGCCAGATACAGGGTGCGAGCGCCGACGGCCACCAGCCCGCCACCGGAGCGGGGCCGGGCGAAGGCCAGGTACTCATCGTCGATGTGCTGACGGGTCACGCCATCGGCGCGCAGCGTGAGCAGGTCGCCGGCCCCTCCGTCGACCCAGCGCAGCCCGCCCCAGCCCGGCCACCAGACGGGGCCTTCGGCGTGATGGGCGACAGGACCGGTGACGTTCTCGGGGGTCATGCGTCCTCTCCGGCGTTCGCACCGCGACTCCGCGCCACGTACACGGTGTTCGACGACATCCCACCTGTGACGGCATTCTCGAAGTCGACGACATGGGCGACGGCGTCGTCGAACACGGCGTTCAGCTCGACCATGAACTCCTGGTCGGGCGGGTCATCCGACCACAGGGCGAAGACGCCGTCGGTGGTCAGGTGAGCGTCGAGCGCACGCAGACCGGCTGCGTCGTACAGGTCGGCGTGCGTCGGGTCGAGCTGGTGGCGCGGCGAGTGGTCGACATCCAGGAGGATGGCCGAGTACCCGCGGTGTCCCTCTGCGGGCGCTGACCGCATGACGGCGAAGAAGTCGTCTTCGACCAGACTCGTGCGAGCGTCATCGACGAGTTCCGCCGACACGGGCAGCAGCTTGCGCTCGTGCCAGCCGATCACCGCGCCGAGTCGATCGATCACCGTGAGTGAGCTCACCCGCGGGTCGCGCAGTGCGGCGACGGCGGTGTATCCGAGTCCGAGTCCGCCAACAAGAACCGAGAGGTCGTCGCCGTCGACCGCGGCCAGGCCCAGATTCGCGAGCTCTTCCTCCGCCACGGTGAACAGGCTCGACATGAGGTACTCGTCGCCGAGCTTGACCTCGTAGATCTCCTGGCCCACCGCCGGCTCCGTGCGCCTGCGCAGGGTGAGGTCACCGATCGGGGTGGTCTGCCAGTCGAGTTCTTCGAACCGAGTGATCACTGAAGCATGCCTCCGTCATTGTTCGCCCGAGTGGGCGGGGCGCGGGTGGGACCCGCGGGTGTGCTCGCGTGTCAGGACTGTTCGTCGCGGCGGGGGAGTCTGATCCGCTCGGGCTCAGGGGTGGTCGGCTCAGGTACGGCGGCCTCCGGCGTGGTGGGCCCCGAAGCAGCGGGCGCCGGAGCAGCAGAGGGCTGACCAACGGATGCCGCAGGCGTCGGGGGCGCTTGTGGGGCGGAGATCTCCCTGGCCACCTTGTTCTCGAGCACGGTGACGGCGTCGTCGGAGAGCAGGATGAGTCCGTCGAGCTCTTCGCGCACGCGCTTGTAGGCGACGTTGCGCTCAGCCTGTGTCGCCGACTCGTCGACCGCGACCTTCAGCAGCTGCTGTGCACGATCGAGGCGCTTGCGCTCCGGCTCGGTGAAGGTCGAATCCCGCAGGCGCCTGGCATCCTTCTCGGCGATCTCGAACGCGACCGCGTAATCTCCGACGGCCTGCAGGTATTCGGTGACCTGCTGCTCCGACACCTTGGCGTCGGCGGAGGTCGGGCGCAGGGCATCCGCCGTCCTCTTCGCGCGCAGGAAGGCGGCGGTCAGCGGCTGGCGCCCGTCGCTCATGGCGGGGAAGGCGATGAGCTTCGCGACGTCGAGTTCGTAGTCGAGCCAGCGGCCGGTGATCTCGTCGTGCTCGGTGAAGAGTCGTGCGACCAGATCGTTCGGGGCGACGGATGCCGTGGTGTCGACGACCGACGGCCCGCGGCGCTTGCCCTGCTGGGTCAGCGCACGTGCCTCGATCTCGGCGGTCTTCAGCTGGGCCTTGACCTTCAGCGTCTCGAGGCGTCGCTCGTGGCGGCGCTTGGAGCCCTGCTCCCACGCCTTCGCAGCCCCGCCGGCCATCCCCATGATCGGGAAGAGGAGCCACCAGTAGCTGCCCGCCCACTGCCAGAACTCTTGCATGATGCGTTCAGCCTACTTCTCGGTGGGCCCGCGCGAACTCCTTCTCGGTGTGCCGGTCGCTGTGCTGTCCCGCGGCCCCCGGTCCCCATCCTCCGGTCGCACTTTCTGTCGCTGCGGAGCGCGGGAGGAGACGGGAACTGCGACCGGAGCGCGGGGAACATCGCAGGGGTTCCGAAATTGCTGGTCATTGATATAGTCAACGTTACTGACTTGGATGCCGAGACCGGAGAGTTGGACGATGATGACCACACCCCGCACGTCGATGATCGTGGACTGCGACGGCATCGGGATCGCTGCCGAGATGCGCGGATCCGGGCCGGCCGTGCTGCTGCTGCACGGGTATCCGGAGACCAAGGCGATGTGGAACGACGTCGCCGAAGACCTGGCTCGCGAGCACACCGTCGTCGCGGCCGACCTGCGCGGCTACGGCGACTCTGCGAAGCCGCGCGATGCGAGCTATGCCAAGCGCGACATGGCCCATGACCAGGTCGTCCTCATGCGCGAGCTCGGTCACGACAGCTTCGCCGTGGTCGGTCATGACCGCGGCGGCCGGGTCGGTCACCGCCTGGCGCTTGATCATCCGGATGCCGTCACAGCGCTGGCCGTGCTCGACATCGTGCCGACGCTGCACATGTTCGAGAACGTCGACCGAGAGATGGCGACGGCGTACTTCCACTGGTTCTTCCTGGCGCGCGGCGACGGGATGCCGGAGGCGCTGATCTCCGCCGACCGAGAGACCTGGCTGCGCAGTCGCTTCACCGGACGCCGCCACGACGGCGACGCGCTTCCCGATGCGTATGAGGAGTACCTCCGTTGCTTCGACGTCGACACCGTGCACGCCTCGGGCGCCGACTACCGCGCCGCCGCGGGGATCGACCTCGAGCACGACCGCACCGACCGCGAAGCCGGCCGCACCCTCGACATCCCCGTGCTCGCACTCTGGGGCGAACACAGCTATGTGGGCCGCAACTTCGACGTGCTCGCGACCTGGGCGCCGTATGCGTCCGGGGTCACCGGGGCATCGATCGACGCCGACCACTATCTCGCCGAGGAGGCGCCGCAGGCCACGGCCGCCGCCCTCCGCGCCTTTCTCACCATGGAGGTGACCGCATGACCGCACGCTCACACGCGATCGAGCGTCTCGACGCGCTCGTCTCGCAGGAGACACCCACCGGGGATGCCGCAGCGCTCGCCGCCGCCCAGGAGCTGGTGCGGTCGTGGCTCGACCCCGTGGTGGGGGAGCCCGGCACGATCGAGACCGTAGACGGCGTCGATCACCTGCTCTGGCCGGGAGGTGCCGCCCCCTCGGTGCTGCTGCTCGGGCACCTCGACACGGTCTTCCCGAAGGGCACCATCGTCGATCGGCCGTTCCGCGTCGAGGGTGACATCGCGACCGGCCCAGGGGTCTTCGACATGAAGGCGGGCATCGTGATCATGGCCGCAGCCCTCGCCCGCGTGGCACACCCCGGCGAGGTGGCGGTGTTGTTGACGAGCGACGAAGAGGTGGGTTCGCTGACCTCGCGCGCTCTGATCGAGCGGGAGGCCGCGCGTGCCGGCGCGGTGCTGGTGCTGGAGCCGAGCCTCGACGGTGCGTTGAAGATCGCCCGCCGCGGCGGCAGTATCTACCGGGTCGAGCTCACCGGTCGCGCGGCTCACGCCGGACTCGAGCCGTGGAAGGGTCGCAGCGCCCTCATCGAGCTCGCGCACCACGTGCTGGCCCTGCCCGAGCTCGCCGACGATGAGCGCGGCACCACCGTGAGCCCGACCGTCGCTCGCGCGGGCACCGTGACGAACGTGATCCCCGAGCACGCCGAGGTGCGCGTCGACGTGCGCGCCTGGACGCTCGGCGAGCTGGAGCGAGTGGATGCCGAGATGCAGCGCCTCGATCCGCACACCGAGGGCGTGAGCGTGGAGGTCATCGGCGGCATCAACCGTCCGCCGATGGAGGAGAGCGCCTCGGCTGAGCTGCTGGCCTGTGCACGACTCGTCGCGGAACGGCTCGGTCATCCCGAGGTCGAAGCCGTTTCGGCGGGAGGCGCCTCGGACGGCAACTTCACCGCTGCCGTCGGTGCTCGCACGCTCGACGGACTCGGACCCCGTGGGGCCGGCGCCCACGCCGACCACGAGTGGGTGTCGGTGGACTCGATGCTCGAGCGGATCGACCTGCTCACCGGGATGCTCGACGAGCTGGCTGCCGCCCGCGTGCGTTGAGGCGCGTGCCACCGATCTCGTCGGGAGGAGTTCTCCCTGTTGGGCGGACTCCTGACCGAGATTCCTCCGCCCGAGGGCGAGTTCTCCGCCCGACGGGGCGCGGGCTCAGGCCCGGGGCGCGGGCTCAGGCCCGGGGCACGAGCTCAGGCGCCGGGGGCGTGGCGGGCGATGCTCTCCAGCAGCAGGTCGAGTGCGGTCTCCCAAGCGCGCGGATCCCGCACGTCGGGGAGCTTCTCCCCGGCCCAGGCGATCTCGGGGAACTCGTCGGCATCGATCTTGCGCAGGTCCATCTGCCAGGTGAGCTCGTCGGCGTCCTGCACGTCGTCGGGGAGGGCGGTGAGGGCTGCCTGGATGCTCGATGCCGAGCGGATCAGCTGGCCGAGCGCCCGCGCATAGAGCGTCGCCTGCTCGCGGTCGAAGCCGCCGCGGCGCAGTGCGCCGATCGAGTACTCCATCGACGAGAGGTCGGTGGGTCGGCGCAGCGCCATCTGCAGGGCGAACTCGGGATAGCGCATGTAGTGGCTGTGGATCAGGTGCGCCTGCGTGCGCAGGTCGGCGAGCCAGTCGTCGGTGCGCACCATGGCACCGCTGTATGAGCGGGCGCGGAGGGTGTCGATGAGCGCGAGGAGCAGCTCGTCCTTGTCGCGGAAGTGCCGATAGATCGACGTCGGGTGCGCACCGAGCTCTTCGCCGATCGCCTGGAACGTGAGGCGGTCGAGGCCGTCGCGCTCTACGACCCGGTCTGCTGCCGCGACGATGATGTCGCGACTGAGCGAGTCGCGCGCTCGCCGGGGACGTGCAGTCGTGGTGCTCTTCGCGCGGGTGGGCGTCTTCGCCGATTCCGCGGACTTCCGAGTCGCCATCGAGTTCCTCCGTTCGCTCTCGTCACCGAGATCGGTCACGCAGACATCACGGTACCCCACGGTCGTCAGGCGGCCAGTCAGTCTCATCGACAATGGGCGAAACACTGTCCAAGCACTCGTAGCCAGTGTTATAGTCAACGCCATTGGCGATGACGAGGAGAGAGCAAGGATGCTGCACACCCCGGAAGAATCCACGACCGAGACGCTCGACGAGCGGTTCGCGGCTCCGTACCTCCTGACCGTGCGGCCGACTGCCGGCGCGGTCGATCTCGCGCTCGTCGTCGAGAACCATCCCGATGGTGCTCGCGGACGCGTCTGGCATGCCCCGGATGCTCCCGCTGAGCTGCTGCCGTTCGACGTGAGCACGGGCGCGATAGTCACGACCGACGGGCGCTGGGTCGTCGACCTCGACGACGGTGGCGGCTCCGAGGTGGGCGTCCTCGTCGCGACTTCGGTCGACGGCTCCGAGCGCGTCGAGCTCACGCCAGGACGCGAGGCGTATGTGCTGCGGGGCCTCGCGATGTCATACGACGGCTCTGCCCTCGTGGCCACCGTCGTCGATGAAGAGGGTTTCCACGTGCTGGTCATCCCCGCAGCCCCCTGGGGTGAGCCGCGGGTCATCTACTCGAACCCCGTGGAGGCCTGGTTCGGCCTGCCCGCAGCCGACGCCTCGCTCGTCTCGATAGACACGACCGACCACAATCCCGGCATCCGTCGCCCCCTGATCACGGTGGTGGATGGCATGACGGGTGACACCGTCGCCACCCTCGACGACCTTCCCGCCGGCCCCGTCCGCGCCGTGCGCTTCTCGCCGGTCGCAGGAGATGACCGACTCTTGCTCAACACCGAGCGGAGCGGCTTCTCGCGCCCGGCCGTCTGGCATCCGCGCACCGGTGAACGGCGCGACTTCGATCTGGCCGACCTCTCCGGAGAGGTGATCGCCCTCGACTGGAATGCCGAAGGTGGCCGCATCCTCGCCCTGCACGTCGACGGCGGCATCCAGCACCTGCTCGAGCTCGACGAGTCCGACGGTTCGGTGCGCGCGGTGCTCGATGGCGGGAGCTTCGCGGAGCCGGATATCGCGAACCTGCACCCGTTCTACTGGACGTCGTACTACGCACCGGACGGCGCTGTCCGCGCCCTGCGGTCGAGCTGGGATGTTCCCCTGCAGGTGACCGAGGTCGACGCCGACGGCACGGAGACGGTGCTGATCGAGCCCGCTGACGTACCGCCGGGGCAGCCGCTCACGTCGGCCCTCGTCACGAGCGCCGACGGCACCAGGGTGCAGCTGTGGTCGGGGCGTCCCGCGGGGCGCGAGCCGCTCGGCACGGTGCTCGAGATCCACGGCGGACCGATGCTCGTGGCCGTCGATCACTACAACCCCTCGGCCCAGGCCTGGCTCGATGCCGGCTTCGCATATGCCTCGCTGAACTACCGAGGTTCCGTGACGTTCGGCCGCGCCTTCCGTGAGGGCTTCTGGAATGCCGGGGGCGACCGCGAGATCGAAGACGTCGCGGCAGCGATCGCCTGGCTGAGGGAGCAGGGTCTCGCTGACCCCGCGACGACCTTCATCACCGGAGCCTCGTACGGCGGGCACATGACGCTGCTGAGCGTCGGGCGGCTCCCCGAGCTGTTCGCCGGCGGGCTCGCGCACGTCGCGGTCGCGGACTGGTCGGCGACGATCGAGGCCATGAATCCCGCGGTACGCACGGTATGGAGTTCGTGGGTTCCCCCGGAGCTCGTCGAGCGCTTCTCCGCCATCTCCTATCTCGACGACGTCACGGCATCCGTGTGGATCAACCAGGGCTCGATCGACACCCGCACGCCCGTGGTCGGCGTGCAGGGCTACGTCGACCGCCTGCGCGCCGACGGAGGCGACGTCGTGCTCGACATCTTCGAGGGCGGACACGAGCCGACGGGTCTGAACGGGGCCGTCCACGACCAGCGTCGCATGCACGAACTGGCGCTCCGGACGCTGGCCGGCGAGCGTTGGGACGCCACTGATCTCGTCACTAGTCACGAACATTGACTAAAGTGCTTGCTATCTCTCCCGGTCAGTTCTAGAGTCAGACCACTACCCGCACGACAGCACGTTCGCACTGTCCCTCAGTCGCACGATCACTGGAGATCCGTCCATGTCGAAATCACCCCTTCGCACCGTCGTACCCTCATCCCGTCGCGTCCTCGTCGCAGCTCTCGCCGTCACCGCACTGGTCGGCTCGCTCGCCGCCTGCACGTCGTCGAGCTCGACTCCTGAGCCCAGCGATGTCGCCGTCGTCGACGGCGGCGAGATCGTGATCGGTGCCGAACAGGAGCCCGACTGCGCCGACTGGATCGCCACCTGCGCCGGCTCGATCTGGGGCAGCTACATCATGCAGACCCCGACCCTGCCCGGTGTCTTCCAGACGCGCCAGGTCGACGACGAGTGGGTGCCCGTTCCCTCCGACCTCGTCACCGAGGAGCCGGTCGCCGAGGTCGCCGCCGACGGCACCCAGACCATCACCTACTCGATCAACCCCGACGCGGTGTGGTCAGACGGCGAGCCCATCACCTCGGCCGACTTCGAGTACACCGCGCTGCAGATCCGCGACGGCGACGACATCTTCGACAAGACCGGCTACGACCGCATCACCGCGATCGATGCGAGCGACCCGAAGACCGTCGTTGTCACCCTGAGCTCGGCGTACGCCGGGTGGCGCACGCTGTTCAGCGTCTACGGCCTGATGCCGGCGCACCTGCTCGACGGCAAGGACCGCAGCGCGCTGATGTCGGACGGCTACGACTTCAGCGGCGGACCGTGGAAGATCGAGAAGTGGACCCGCGGAACCTCGGTCACGCTGGTCCCGAATGAGAAGTACTGGGGCGAGAAGCCGCACCTCGACAAGGTCACCTTCCTGTTCCTGCCCGACACGACGGCGGCCTTCCAGGCGCTCAAGAGCGGACAGGTCAGTGCCCTCTACCCGTCGCCGCAGCTCGACGCGATCAACCAGATCGAGGCGGGGCTCCCCGGCATCAAGTCGCAGGTCGACGCCCGCAGCGGCAACCTCGAGGCGATCTGGCTGAACAACTCCGCAGCCCCCTTCGACTCGGTCGCGGTGCGCCAGGCGCTCGCATACTCCATCGACCGCGACGCCATCGTGAAGCGGCTGTTCGGGGCCCTCGGCATCGACAAGGCGCAGCAGAGCTTCAACACCCCGATGGTCGCGCCGTTCGCCGCGGACGACTTCTCGGAGTACACGCTCGACCTCGACAAGGTCGACGAGCTGATGGAGGGCGACGGCTGGGCGAAGGACGCAGACGACGTCTGGGCGAAGGATGGCGAGACGGCCACCTTCTCGATCAAGACGCTCGCCGGCAACAAGCGCCGCGACCTCACGGTGCAGGTGCTGCAGTCGCAGCTGAAGGATGCCGGGTTCGAGATGACGATCGACCAGGTGACCCCGGCTGACCTCTTCGGCACGATCGCACCGGAGGGCGACTTCCAGGCCGGCCTCTGGGCGCTCGTGGACACGTTCCCGGACCCCACGCTCAGCTCGACGTTCTCGTCGGTCAACATCCCGAGCGAGGCCAACGGCTTCTCCGGCATCAACTTCTACCGCACGAACATCCCCGGCCTCGATGACCTGCTCGGTCAGGTCGACAGCGAGCTCGACGTGGATGCCCGGGTCTCGGCGTCGCACGATGCGGATGCGCTGATCGCCGAGAACGTGCCTTCGCTGCCGCTGGACACCGTGCCGAACGTGCTGCTGTGGAGCGACAAGGTCGGCGGTCCCCTGCAGATCAACCCCGTCGAGGGTCCGTTCTGGAACCTCGCCCAGTGGGGCCTGGTCGGCTGAGCCCGCTCGGGTTCAGCTGTCAGGACAGGAACGAGGCGACGACGTGATCACCTTCATCACACGACGGGTGCTGTACTCGGTGCCGGTGATCCTCGTCGCCTCGTTCATCCTGTTCTGGGCGGTCAGGGCGACGTTCGATCCGCTGGCGAAGCTCCGCCAGGCGCACGACCCCTCGGTCATCGCCCGGGAGGTCGAGCGGCTCGGATTGGATCGCTCGATCCCCGAGCAGTACTTCCTCTGGCTGCGCGCGATGGTCACCGGCGACTGGGGCGTGAGCACCCGCACCGGCACCCCTGTGCTGCCGCTGATCGGCGAGGCGCTGTGGCCCACCCTGCAGCTCGCGTTCTGGGGGCTGCTGGTCGCGGTGCTGATCGCCGGCGGCATCAGCGTCTACTCCGCCGTGCGGCAGTACTCGCTCGGCGACAACCTGCTCACCGGAGCGTCGTACATCGGCATCGCGATGCCCGCGTTCTGGTTCGGGCTGATCCTGATCCAGACCTTCGCGGTGTGGCCGAAGGAGCAGTTCGGGCTCAGCGAGCCGCCGCTGTTCTTCATCGGATTGAACTCGCCGGGGCAGACCGGGGTGCTCGACTACGTCCGCCACCTCGTGCTTCCGGTGGCCGCGCTGATGATCGCGCTCGTCGCCTCGTGGAGCCGGTTCGGGCGGGCGGCCATGCTCGACGCGCTGTCGAGCGACTATGTGCGCACCGCGCGGGCGAAGGGCGTGCCGCGACGGCAGGTCATCTGGAAGCACGCGGTGCGCAACTCGATGGCCCCCTTCGTCACGGTCGTCGCCCTCGACGCCGCGATCCTGATCGGCGGACTCGTCGTGACCGAGCAGATCTTCGCGATCCCCGGCATGGGGCGACTCTTCCTGCAGTCGCTGGTGGCGGGCGACGTGTTCGTGCTGCTGCCGTGGATGCTCGTGGTCGCCGTCGCGGTGGTCCTGTGCAACCTGATCGCCGACATCGCCTATGCGGTGCTCGACCCGAGAGTGAGGCTGTCATGAGCGGTGCAGGCATCGCCGGGAGCGAGGAGCTGCTCGCCGAGCAGGATCCGCAGAAGGCTCCCACCCGCCAGCTGCTGAAGGGCTTCCTCCGGCACCGGCTCGGTGTCGTGAGCCTGATCGTGCTGGTCATTCTGCTGATCGCGTGCTTCGGCGCCGGGCTGATCGCGCCGTATTCGCAGGGGCAGCAGGATCTGCTGCTGGGGCCCACCCCGCCGTCGGCCGACCACTGGCTCGGCACCGACGAGCTGGGGCGCGACTACCTCAGCGAGATCCTGTTCGCCGGGCAGGTGTCGCTCGCGATCGGGCTGTCGGTCGCGCTGCTCGCCACGGTCGTCGGCACCGCGCTCGGGGCGATCGCCGGGTATGTGGGCGGATGGATCGGCGAGCTCATCATGCGCATCACCGACCTGTTCCTCATCGTCCCGGCGATCGCGCTGCTCGCGGTGATCCTGCAGGGACTCGGCCCCTCGCCCACCACGATCGTGTTCGCGCTCACCGCACTGGGATGGACCTACATCGCCCGTGTCGTGCGCGCCCAGGTGCTGTCTCTGCGCGAGAAGGACTTCATCGACGCGGCCAGGGGTATCGGAGCCTCGGGCGCCCGCATCGTGATCTCGCATCTGCTGCCGAACCTCGCCGGCGTCATCGCCGTCGCGATGAGTCTCGCCGTGGCATCCTCGATCATCGCCGAGTCGACCCTCAGCTTCCTCGGGTTCGGGGTCCAACCGCCGCAGACCAGCTGGGGATCGATGCTCAGTCAGGCGGCCGGCTACGTCGGCACGCCGCAGGTGTACCTGCTGTACTTCCCCGGCCTCTTCATCCTCGTGACGGTGCTCTGCGTCAACTTCATCGGCGACGGACTGCGCGATGCGCTCGACCCGCAGGGGAAGAACCTGTGAGCGCCGCGGTGCTCCTCGAAGTCGAGGACGTGTCGATCAGCTTCCCGACCGATGCCGGGCTCGCCAAGGCCGTCGAAGGTGTCTCGTTCGTGCTGCACGAGGGCGAGACCGTCGGCATCGTGGGCGAATCGGGTTCGGGCAAGTCGATGACCGCGATGGCGATCATGGGACTGCTGCCGAAGAGGGCCGTCGTGACCGGATCGATCAGGTTCCGCGGCCAGGAGCTGGTCGGTCTCGCAGACGACGAGCTGCGGGAGATCCGCGGCAAGGACATCGCGATCGTGTTCCAAGACGCTCTGACCGCGCTCAACCCGGTCATGCGCGTGGGGGAGCAGCTGGTCGAGGCGGTGCGGGTGCACAGACCGGAATCGACCGCGGCCGAGCGTCGCGCGAGGGCGATCGAGCTGCTCGACCTGGTCGGTATCCCTTCGCCCGAACTGCGCGTCGACCGCTACCCGCACGAGTTCTCCGGCGGCATGCGGCAGCGCGTCATGATCGCCATGAGCATCGCCAACGAGCCCGACCTGCTGATCGCCGACGAGCCCACGACGGCGCTCGACGTGACGGTGCAGGCGCAGGTGCTCGAAGTGCTGCGCGAGGTGCAGCGGCGCACCGGAACGACCGTGCTGCTGATCACGCACGACCTCGGCGTCGTGGCCGGAACCGCCGATCGGGTGCTCGTGATGTATGCGGGCGGGCTGGTCGAGACAGCCGACGTCGATCCGCTGTTCTACGAGACCGCGCACCCGTACACCGCGGGGCTGCTGGCATCGCTGCCGCGCATCGACCGGCGGGCCTCGCGCGATGAACGGCTGTACCAGATCGCTGGACAGCCTCCGGTGGCGACGGCCTGGCCCGTCGGATGCCGCTTCGCACCGCGGTGCGCGCACGCGGTGGTCGGCCGCTGCGACGTGGCCGTACCCGAACCGGTCGCTGTCGGCGAGGGGCACACGGCCGCCTGCGTGCGAGTCGACGAGTGGCAGAAGGAGGTGGTGTCATGAGCAGTTCCGTCGTGAGCGGTCCCGTCACGAGCACTGGCCTGACGGTGCAGAACCTCGTCAAGGAGTACCGCGTCGGTGGTGGCCTGTTCGGCCGCACGCGCGACGTGGTGCAGGCGGTGTCGGACGTGAGCCTGTCGATCGAGGGCGGGCAGACGTTCGGGCTCGTGGGCGAATCCGGATGCGGCAAGTCGTCGCTCGGGCGCAGTGTCGCACGGTTGCAGTCGAGCGACGGCGGCACGATCCTGCTCGGCGACGATGACATCACCGGCCTGGAGGGCACGCGTCTTCGGGCCCTGCGTCGGCGGGTGCAGTTCGTGTTCCAAGACCCGTACGCCTCGCTGAACCCACGCAAGTCGGTGCGGGCGACGCTCACCGAGCCGCTCGTGATCCACGGCCTGCACCGCGGAAACCACGACCGCCGTGTCGAGGAGCTGCTGACGCAGGTCGGGCTCAACCCCGCGCACGCCGACCGCTTCCCGCATGAGTTCTCGGGCGGGCAGCGGCAGCGACTCGGCATCGCCAGGGCCCTCGCCGTCGAGCCCGAGGTGATCGTGCTCGACGAGCCGGTCAGTGCGCTCGACGTCAGCGTGCAGGCCGGGGTGTTGAATCTGCTCGACGACCTGCAGCGCGACCTCGGGCTCACCTACCTCTTCATCGCGCACGATCTCTCGGTCGTGCGGCACCTCAGCGACCGCGTCGGGGTCATGTACCTCGGCAAACTCGTCGAGGAAGGACCCGTCGACGAGATGTACGAGCGACCGCTGCATCCGTACACCCAGGCGCTGCTGTCGGCGATCCCGGTGCCGGATCCTCGGGCCGAGCGGGCGCGCGAACGCATCGTGCTCACCGGCGACGTGCCGAGCCCCGTGTCGCCCCCGAGCGGATGCCGCTTCCGCACCCGCTGCTGGAAGGCCACCGAGATCTGCGCCGAGGTCGTTCCCGAGCTCGCCGCTCCCACCGTCAGTGCCCCCGAACCCGGTGACACGCATCGCGTAGCCTGCCACCACCCCGCCGAGCGCGCCGTCCTCTGACCACC
>NZ_PCPA01000033.1 GCF_002979515.1 Microbacterium sp. MYb54
CCGTGCACTCGGCAGCATCCCGTGCACTCGCGCGAGACGAGAGGGGGCGGGACGGGGCGGGGGGGGTTACTGCTGGAGGGTGGGGTACAGGGGGAATGCGGCGGTCAGCGCGTCGACGCGGGCACGCAGCGACTCGACGTCGGCACCGGGCAGCAGGGCGAGCGCGATGATGTCGGCCACCTCGGTGAACTCGACGTCGCCGAAGCCGCGGGTCGCGAGCGCCGGCGTGCCGATACGAAGACCCGAAGTCACCATCGGCGGGCGCGGGTCGTTCGGGACGGCGTTGCGGTTCACCGTGATGTGGATGTCGTGCAGCAGGTCTTCTGACTGCTTGCCGTCGATCTCGGCGTCGCGCAGGTCGACCAGGACGAGGTGGACGTCCGTTCCACCGGAGCGCACTGCGATGCCGGCATCCTTCACGTCCTGCTGGGAGAGGCGCTCCGCGATGAGCTTGGCACCGCGCAGCACCCGCTCCTGACGCTCCTTGAACTCAGGCGTACCCGCGAGCTTGAACGCGGTCGCCTTCGCGGCGATCACGTGCATGAGCGGTCCGCCCTGCTGGCCGGGGAACACCGCGGTGTTGATCTTCTTGGCGAGCTCGGCGTCGTTGGTGAGGATGAAGCCCGAGCGCGGCCCACCGATCGTCTTGTGCACGGTCGAGGAGACGACGTGAGCGTGGGGCACCGGGTTCGGGTGCAGACCCGCGGCGACCAGCCCCGCGAAGTGCGCCATGTCGACCCAGAGCAGCGCCCCGACCTCGTCGGCGATCTCGCGGAACGCCGCGAAGTCCATCGTGCGCGGGTATGCCGACCAGCCGGCGATGATGACCTTCGGCTTGTGCTCGATCGCGAGGCGGCGAACCTCTGCCATGTCGATGGTCGAGGTCTCGGGGTCCACGCCGTAGGCGACGATGTCGTAGAGACGGCCCGAGAAGTTGATCTTCATGCCGTGCGTGAGGTGGCCGCCCTGGTCGAGCGACAGACCGAGCAGCGTGTCGCCGGGGCGGGCGATCGCGTGCAGCACGGCGGCGTTCGCGGAGGCACCCGAATGCGGCTGCACGTTCGCGAACTCGGCGCCGAACAGGCTCTTCGCCCGCTCGATCGCGAGGGATTCGGCGACGTCGACCTCTTCGCAGCCGCCGTAGTAACGGCGGCCGGGGTAGCCCTCGGCGTACTTGTTCGTGAGCACCGACCCCTGCGACTGCAGGATCGAGACGGGAACGAAGTTCTCCGAGGCGATCATCTCGAGGAAGGTCTGCTGGCGCTTCAGCTCACGGTCCAGGACCTGTGCGATCTCGGGATCGACCTCGGAAAGCGGGGCGTTGAAGTAACGGTCGGTCATGACATGCTCCTCTGACTACGGATTCGAAAGGGGTGTTCCTATCGGCCCAGGCGCGCGGTCGAATTCCGTGGTCAGTCGCTCCCCGGTGGTAGTCCACCCAGACGCCAGTCGCGACGGTACGAGCATAGCGGATGCCAGCCGTCGTGAACGCTGGAGTGCGGACGACCGTTGCAGAATCGATTCGACTTCCCCCATTCCGCTGGACGGCGACGACGGGTAGGTTTTGTTCATGGTCCTTCCTCATCCTCTTCCACTCGTACCTGCGCCCGTGTCAGCCACCGCACGGGAAGGACGCATGCCGATCACCGCGACGACGCGCGTGCTCGGCTCCTCCCCCGCCGCCGCGCAGCTGATCGAGGCGGTCGAGCGCAGGACCGGCATCAGGCTGTCCGTCGCCGACGAGGCTCCCGCCGAGATCGAACTGCTCGTGGACCCGACCTCCTCCGCACCCGAGGGCTACACGCTCGAGATCGGTGATCGAGCTGTCGTCGTCGGCGCCGACGAGGCAGGACTCTTCTACGGCATCCAGACCCTGCTGCAGCTTCTGCGCCAGGACGACTCCGGTTGGGCGCTGCTCGGCGCCGACGTCGCCGACTCCCCGCGCTTTGCGCGACGTGGCGTCATGCTCGACGTCGCACGGCACTTCTTCGGCGTCGACGATGTGAAGAAGTTCATCGACAGCACGAGCGCACTCAAGTTCAATCACCTGCACCTGCACCTCAGCGACGATCAGGGATGGCGCGTGCACATCGACTCCTGGCCGCTGCTGACCGAGCGGGCGGCCGCAACATCGGCGAACGGTGACCCCGGCGGCTTCTACACGAAGGACGACTACCGCGAGATCGTGGCATACGCCGCATCGCGCCACATGATCGTCATCCCCGAGATCGACCTCCCCGGCCACACGCACGCGATCGGTGTGGCCTACCCCGAGCTCGTCGAGGCACCGGTGCTCAACGACAACCTCATCGCCGAGTCCGCCCGCCTCGGTCAGCCGCTGCCCGTGGCCGGCGAGACGTACCTCGGCTGGGGCGTCGGTCACTCCAGCGTCCGCATCCATGAGGAGCGCACCTACGACTTCGTGCGCGACGTGGTCCGCGAACTCGCCGAGATGACGCCAGGACCGTACATCCACATCGGCGGCGACGAGTCGCTCGGCACCCCGCAGGCCGACTTCGACCTGTTCGCCGAGCGCGCGACCGCGATCGTCGTCGAAGCCGGCAAGATCCCGGTCGCCTGGCACGAGATGGGTTCCGCCGCGAACATCGCAGAGGGCACGGTCGGACAGTACTGGGGCAAGACCACGCCGGAGGGCACGCATGCCGAGGAGGCCGTCCACTTCGTCGAGCGCGGCGGCGCACTCATCATGTCGGCAGCGGACGTCACCTATCTCGACATGAAGTACGACGAGGATTTCCCCCTCGGACTCACCTGGGCGGCGATCATCGACGTCCGCACCGCCTATGAGTGGGAGCCCACTGCGGTCCTCGACGTGCCGGACACCGCGATCCTCGGTGTCGAGGCCCCGCTGTGGTCCGAGACGACTCGCACGCTCGGCGAGGTCGAGCAGCTGGTCTTCCCCCGCGCTGCCGCCCAGGCCGAGGTCGCCTGGTCGCCGCGGGAGGCTCCGGAGCGCATCTGGGAATCGTTCCGCGTGCGGGTCGGCTCGCTCGCACCGCTGTGGAAGGCTGAGGGGGTCGACTTCCATCCCGCAGACGAGATCCCCTGGAGCGCACGTTGAGCACCCACTCCTCCGCGACCGGTTCGCTGGTCATCCACTCCGCACGGATCATCGATCGCGGCGAAGCCGTCGACGACGGCTGGGTCCGCATCGAGAATGGCGTCGTCGCCGCCCGCGGCACGGGATCGTCGTGGACTCCGGCCGATGACGTCGTCGATGCGACGGCTGTCGCCGGTCCCGGCGCTCTACTGACCCCGGGTTTCATCGACATCCACGGGCATGGCGGCGCAGGAGCCTCTTTCGACGACGGAGTGGAGGCTATCCGCACCGGACGCGACCTGCACCGCACGCACGGCACCACCCGCGCGGTCGTCTCGCTCGTCACCGCGTCGCTGGAGTCACTCGCCCGCGACGTCGCGATCATCGCCGACCTGACCGAGACGGAAGCCGACATCCTGGGCTCGCACCTCGAGGGCCCTTTCCTCGACCCCGGCCACCACGGGGCGCACGAACCGTCGCTGCTGCGTCATCCGGTCGCGGCCGATGTCGCTCGCCTGCTCGACGCCGGTCGCGGCACGGTGCGTCAGGTCACGATCGCGCCTGAGCTTCCAGGCGGCCTCGATGCGATTCGACAGATCGTCGCGGCAGGATCCGCCGCGGCCGTCGGCCACACGGACGCGGACGCAGCGATGGCGGTCGCCGCGTTCGAGGCCGGGGCGTCGATCCTCACGCACGCGTTCAATGCCATGCCGGGCATTCATCACCGCGCTCCGGGGCCGGTGCTGGCAGCTGCGGCCGATCATCGCGTCGTGCTGGAGGCCATCGCCGACAACGTGCACCTCGACCCGCACGTCATCAAACTCGTGTTCGACTCCGCGCCCGGTCGGGTGGCTCTGATCACCGACGCGATGGCTGCGGCCGGCAGCGCCGACGGCCACTACGATCTCGGAGCCGTGAGTGTCACGGTCGAGAACGGCGTGGCGAGAGCCGATGACACCGGATCGATCGCCGGATCGACGCTCACGCAGGACGTGGCGTTGCAACGGGCGGTGCAGGCAGGTGTAGCGCTCCCCGAGGCGGTCCGTGCGCTGACCGAGACTCCGGCGCGAGCCGTCGGGCGCGATACCGCTCTCGGAAGCCTGCGCTCCGGCATGCTCGGCGATGCCGTACTGCTGGATGCGGAACTGCGCGTCGCGCGGGTGTGGTCGGGACCACGGCTGCTCGTCTGAGAGAGCAGCACAGCGCGCGACGCGCAGCTCTGCGCTCTCCGGTCGTTCATGTGATGAGGTGGGAGGCCGCCGTTCCCCAGATCGGCGGCCTCATTCCCCCTCTTGAGACGGTGGGCCGAGGACTCCTCCCCCGAGGCTCCCGGCCCACCCGTCCAGTGCGAATGCCCCCCGCACCAGTGCCCGAATCCCGCCCCCCGGTGGAATTCGCACGGCTGTCTCTATGGGATGAGACGAAGCCCATCCCGATTCATTACGCAACTTCTCGAAAAACTTCTGAATCGTCCGATCACCCACCCGACCCCGTCGCGGCTACGGATCACCGAACCCGGGTATCGGCTCGGAGTTCCGGGGAAAGGGTGGCTTCCCTGGGAGATTCACGAGAGAATGAGGAAGTCGCGTGATGAGAGGCGCTCTCATGCGTCTCTCCCTGTGGAGGCGCACCTGCGCCCGGCGACAGATTGATGATTGTGCACGAAGAGAACACGACTCACGACGAAACGATCGGCGATGCCGACCTGATCCTCCGCACCCGTTCGGGAGACACGGAGGCGTTCGGTGAACTCTGGCGACGGCATTACCCGTCGGGGTTGTCCGTTGCACGTTCGGTCACCTCGTCGATCGATCCCGACGACCTCGTGCAGGAGTCCTACACACGCATCTATCAGGCGATCATCAAGGGCGGCGGACCCAACGGATCCTTCCGCGCTTACCTCTTCACGAGCATCCGCAACACGGCGGCAGGTTGGGGACGCGCCCGCCGCGAGACCGCGATCGATGAGCTCGACACGGTCGCCGACCCCGACACCACCGACCAGGCCGCGAGCGAGGCGCTCGATCGGAGCCTGACCGCGCAGGCATTCCGCAGCCTTCCCTCCCGCTGGCAGGAGGTGCTCTGGTACACCGAGATCGAGCAGATGAAGCCGCAGGAAGTCGGGCCTCTCCTCGGGATGAAGGCCGGCGCGGTGTCGCAGTTGGCCTTCCGCGCCCGCGAAGGCCTCCGTGAGGCGTGGATCCAGGCTCATCTGCGCAGCGCTGCCGACGGCTCTGAGTGCCAGTGGACGATCGAGCACCTGGGTGCTTACTCTCGCGGCAACCTCAGCACGCGTGACCACAAGCGACTCGAGCTGCACCTCGACGAATGCGCGCGGTGCATGATCGTCGCCGCAGAGGCGAAAGACGTCTCCAAGCGCCTCGCCCTCGTGCTTCTGCCCCTCGTGCTCGGCGTCACCGGCGCGGCCGGCTACCTCGCCACGCTGCAGGGCGCGGGAACGCCGATCGTCGCTCTGGCCGGCATGTCGTCGACCATCCCCGGCGCGGTGTTCGCCGGTGACTCAGGCGCGGGGCACGCAGCGACCGGCCTCGTCACCTCCGGCGGCTCGGGTTCCGGCGCGGCCGGATCGGGTTCCGGTGCCGCGGGTACCGGCGGATCGGGTTCCGGCGCCGGCGGCTCAGCCGGTGGCACCGCTGGTTCTTCTGCGGGCGCAGGAGCCTCGGGAGGCGTGTTCACCGGAATCGGTGCACTCGTCGGAGTGGGCTCTGCGGCGCTGGTGGTCGCCGGCGTCGTCGCCGCAGCGACGATCATCCCCGGGCTCGCCGGCGCAGATCCCGCGACCTCGCTTCCGAACGCCGGAGATGAGGATCCGTCGTCGATCTCCGCTGACGTCGGACCGGACGAGACGCTGAGCCTCGACGAGCCCGTCATCATCGAACCGCCTGTCACCGTGCCCGAGGAGACACCCGCGCCTCCCGCGGAGGACCACAACTCTCAGCCCGGGGCAGACCAGAGCGGTCCCGCTGTCACGCCACCACCTGTCGTCGTGCCGCCCACGAACCCGGTCGAACCCGCGAAGCCCGTCGATCCCGTGGACCCCGTCGATCCCGTGGACCCGGTCGACCCCGTGGACCCCGTGGACCCGGAGGTTCCCACGGAAGCGCCGACGTGGACGACGGCGACGATCACTTTCACGGAGGATGCGCAGGGTATCGCGATCCACTACCTCGTGCCGATCACGGGCATGCCGGGCGCCACGGTCGAGGCGCTTCTCGACGGCAGCCACCGCGGCGGCAGCACCATCGTCCTCGACGACACCGGAGCAGGGTCGATCGACCTCCGCCCCGACCTGTTGCAGTACTTCTTCTTCGCGGAGACGACGAGGGTCACCTTCCGATACGTCCTGGAAACGGTCGACGCCCCGTTCGTCGACACGTCCTTGCTCGCTCTGCAGCCCAACCGCCCTGGCATCGACCTCCCGATCGAAGAGCCCCCGGTCGAAGAGGTCCCGGCTGAAGTGCCCCCGGTCGAAGAGGTCCCGGCCGAAGAAACCCCGGCTGAAGAGACACCTGACGGCTCCGCGCCGGTCGACGAGGCGCTCACCTCGGTCGGAACTCCGACCGAGAACGCACCGGCACCTGTCGCACCGACCGAGGTCGCACCGGAGCCAGTCGTGCCCGCAGCACCCTCTCCCGTCGAGGCAGAGCCGGCCGCTCCCGTCGAGCCGGCACCGCTCACGGCCCAGACGGACGATGTCGCACACACCACCGAGCCGGTCGTCGCCCCGGCTGAGGACGCCGCCGTCGCCGAATAGACTGGATCCATGTCCTCGGATCCTGCTCCCGTTCCCGGCGTCGACCGCCCGGTCATCTCCGCCCTCGACATCGTCCGCACCATCGTGCTGGTCGTCGCGGTGGCTTCCCTCGCACTGTGGGGTTTCGCCAGCTGGGAACTGCCGTGGAACATCATCTTCGGCGTCGGAGCACCCGTCATCGTGATCCTGATCTGGGCACTGTTCCTCTCGCCGCGGCCGGTTCTGCGCGTGCACCCGTTCCTGCGAGCGGCCGTCGAACTGTTGATCTACGTCGGCGTCACGATCGCCTGGTGGTCGATGGGCCAGGCATTGATCGGCACCGCCTTCGCCCTCGTCGCCGTCGTCGCCGGAGTCCTCAGCGGTCGACGCGCCCTGTCGTGAGACTTCCGTCGTGAGCACCTTGTGAGCGTCCTGTCGCTCCTCCAGGAGTCGCTCGGCGCGCTCGTCGACGTCAGCGAGGCTTCGCTCGAGCAGGCCAGGGCCGATCGCTCAGGCCATTCCGCAGCCGGTCGGCCGATCGCCGTCGTGCATGCGGAGCGGATCGAGCACGTGCAGGAGACCATGCGCATCGCCACCGCGACGCGCACGCCGGTCGTCGTCCGCGGTGCCGGCACCGGCCTCGCCGGTGCCGCCAACGCGGGCACCGGTGAGATCGCGCTGTCGCTGCGGCGGATGACCGCTATCCATGAAGTGCGCCAGGACGATCTGCTCGCTGTCGTCGAGCCCGGCATCCTGAACGCCGACCTCAACGCCGAACTCGCCCAGCACGGCCTGTGGTGGGCACCGGACCCCGCCAGCCGCGACATCTCGACGGTCGGCGGCAACATAGCGACCGGCGCGGGCGGCCTGCTCTGCGCCAAGTACGGTGTCGTGCGCGATGCCGTGCTCGGAGTCGATCTCGTCCTCGCCGACGGCAGGCTGCTGCACCTCGGACACCGCAGCGTCAAGGGCGTGACGGGTCTCGACCTGACCGCGCTCGTCGTCGGCTCAGAAGGCACACTCGGAGTGGTGGTCGGCGCAACCCTCAAGCTGCGCAGACTCGTGCCGGGTGCGACGTGCACCATCACCGCGACCTTCCCCGGAGTACGAGGCGCTGCCGCGGCAGCCGCCGCGGTGACCGCCGCCGGAGTACAGCCGGCGATCATGGAACTGATGGATGCGGCGAGTCTCGCGGCCGTGCACGCGCTCCTCGCTCTCCCCTCGCCCACCCCTGGTGCCGCCCAGCTGACGATTCAGACCGATGGTCCGGCTGCCGGGATCGAGGCAGAGACGATCGCCGCGATCCTGCGCGCCCACGACGGCATCACGACCGTCACGCACGATCGCGAGGAGGGCGAGCGCCTCCTCGCGATCCGTCGCTCCATGCACGCCGCGATGGCGTCGCTGGGCACGACCCTGATCGAAGACGTCTCGGTACCGCGCAGTGCCATGCCGGCGATGTTCGACGAGATCGCACGCATCGAAAGCGAATACGGCCTCGCGATCCCGACCGTCGCGCACGCCGGTGACGGCAACCTGCACCCGAACTTCGTCTTCGAGGGCTCGGAGACGCCGGCGCACGTGTGGGCGGCCGCCGATGAGCTCTTCCGCGCCGCGATCCGACTCGGGGGCACCCTGACCGGCGAACACGGTATCGGAGTCCTGAAACGCCGCTGGCTCGCCGATGAACTGGGCGAGGACCAGTGGCACCTCCAGCGTCAGATCGCCCGAGTGTTCGATCCCCTCGGCATCCTCAACCCCGGAAAGGTCTTCAGTCCAGATGCCTGACATCCATGTGAGTGCGGCCGTGATCGTCGACGAGGAAGGCCGTGTTCTTGTCGTCCGCAAACAGGGCACGACGCGGTTCATGCAGCCCGGCGGCAAGCCCGAGCCCGGTGAGTCCGCCGCGCAGACGCTCATCCGGGAGCTGGACGAGGAGCTCGGAGTCGTGCTCGAGGAAGCCGACCTCCGTCCACTCGGAACGTTCGTGTCGGAGGCTGCCAACGAGCCGGGGCATCGTGTCGTCGCCGAGGCCTTCGCGGCATCTGTCGCCCCCGACGCCGTAACCGTTCAGGCAGAGCTCGCAGAGCTGCGTTGGATCACGCCGGCCGATGTCACGACGCTGCCGCTGGCGCCGCTGAGCGTCGAACACCTGCTGCCGATCGCCTGGCCCACGTCGGCGGGCTGAGCCCGCCGGAGCTGCCTCAGATGCCCTGCCAAGCGGGCTTGTTGGCGAACGTGTAGCGGTAGTAGTCCGCGAGCGCGAGCTGCGATGCCGCCGCTTCGTCGACGACGATCGTCGCGTGCGGGTGCAGCTGGATCGCCGAACCGGGCAGGAGCGCCGTGAGGGGGCCCTCGACAGCACCGGCGACCGCCGCGGCCTTGCCCTCACCGAACGCGAGCAGGACGAGGTGACGCGCCTTCAGGATCGTTCCCAGACCCTGCGTGATGCAGTGCATGGGCACGTCGTCGATCGAGTCGAAGAAGCGGGCGTTGTCCTCGCGGGTCTGCTCGGTGAGCGTCTTCACACGCGTCCGGGAGGCGAAGGACGAACCGGGCTCGTTGAAGCCGATGTGTCCGTCGGTGCCGATGCCGAGGATCTGCAGGTCGACGCCGCCGGCAGCATCGATGGCCGTCTCGTAGTCGTCGCCCGCATGCTGGATCGTCGCCTGCGCGCCGTTGGGGACGTGGATGCGTCGCGGGTCGAGTCCGAGCGGCTCCACGACCTCGCGCGTGATGACCGATCGGTAGCTCTCCGGGTGCGCCGGGTCGATGCCGACGTACTCGTCGAGGGCGAAACCTCGCACCTGCGACACGTCGCGGCCCGCGAGCCGGGTGCGCAGAGCCTGATAGACGGGCAGCGGTGTCGATCCGGTGGCAAGCCCCAGAACGGCGTCACGACGACGCTCGATCAGCTCCACGATCTCGGTGGCGACCAAAGCGCCGGCGGCCTCGGCATTCTCGACGATGACGACCTCAGCCATGCGGAACGATCTCCTTCTCGGTGATGGATGCGCCGACCAGTGCGGCGCCGAAAGCGGCGGCGGGCGACCCCGCCGGAAGCAGTTCGATTCTCTCATCCAGGCGGAGCGACCGCATGAACGGTGACGCCTCCGCGCCGGCGTGCAGAGCAGCGCGGATGCCGTTCTCGAGCCGTGCACCGAGAGCGGTGAGCCCTCCCCCGATGACGACGGTCTCGACGTCGGCCGAGAGCACGAGGACGCGCACGGCTGCCGCAGCCCCGTGGTAGAGGTCGTCGCGGAGCGCGAGAGCCAGCGGATCGCCGGCATCGGCCGCGTCGAAGATGTCCCTGATCGGCAGTGCGCCCGGACGCCCCCAGGCCTTGGCCAGGGCGCCACCGCCGCAGAACGTCTCGACGCATCCGTGCTGTCCGCAGCCGCAGAGGCGTCCGCGCGGGTCGACCGAGAGATGGCCGACCTCGCCGGCCGTTCCCCGAGAACCGCGCCAGATGCGTCCGTCGATCACGATTCCGGCCGCGACCCCGGTGCCGAGGTTCAGATACGCCATCGACCCGGCGACTCCGCTCAGCACGGCCGCGCCGAGGGCGGCCGCCTTCACATCGTTCTCGACCCGGAAGGGCACACCGAGGGCATGCTCCGCTCTGACTGCGAGGTCCAGCGACTCCACGCCGAGGTTGACCGCGTGATCCACGCGCCCGGCCTCGGCGTCGACGAGTCCGGGGATGCCGATGCCCACGGAGCCGACGTCGGAGAGCGGGAATCCACTCTCGTCGGCGAGGGCCGTCACTGCGGTCACGATGCTCTCGACCACAGCATCGTCGCCCCACCCGGTCGGTCGGCGGAGGCGCCCGCGGATGTCGCCGGAAGGGTCCACGGCCACCGCGTCGATCTTGGTGCCGCCGACGTCCAGGCCCACACGAATCTGCCGACCGAGGCGGTCGGCAGTGCCCGCACCCGTCATCGGATGCCGCTCCCCGCCGTGCCGGTCATGGTGGAGGTGACGATCACGACACTCCCAGCTGTCCGGAGAGCACCATCACGGCGGCCCCGCGCAGGACGATGTCGTCCTGATGCGTCAGGCGTACGACGACGTCTTCGAAGACGCCCTCGAGGGTCCGCGCATGAAGTGTCTCGATCGCGGCATCGATCAGGACGCCGTCGAGCAGGTCGGCGGGCCCTGAGACCACGACCTCCGAGAGGTCGAGAGCCGCGACGATCGGCGCGATGCCGATCGCCATGCGGATGCCGGCGTCGCGAAGGATCTCGTCGCGGGCATCGGGGTCGGCAGCGAGCGCCTCGCGCAGGCGACTGACGCTGAGCCAGGCCTCGAGACAGCCGTCTTTGCCACAGGCGCAGCGCGGTCCGCCGTCGGTCCCGACCACGACGTGGCCGATCTCCCCTGCCGCGAAACGGCTGCCGAGCAGCGGCTGGCTACCGGTGATGAGCCCGGCCCCGACACCCCTGCCGATCTTGATCAGCATGAAGTCGGCTTTCGCGTCGCCGAAGGTGTACTCGGCGAGCACAGCCGCGTTGGCGTCGTTACGAGCGAGCACCGGCAGATCGAGGTCGACGCTCAGCTTCGCCTCGAGCGGGAAGTTCGTCCAGCCGAGGTTCGGCGAACTGAGAACGACACCGTCAGGACGCACGACGCCGGGAGCCCCGATGCCCACACCGAGCAGCGGCTGGGTCGAGGCGGCGACCAGGGCCTGTGCGAGCTCCCGCAGGGCCGCATATGCCGCCTCGCCGTCGGGGGAATCCGGACGCGGTACCTCACGGCGTTCGAGCACATCGCCGTCGAGGCTCAGCACCGCACCGGTGAACGCACTGGGACCGGAGAGGTCGAGGCCGACGATCTGGTGGCCGAAGCGGTCGATGTCGATGAGGATCGGCGGCTTGCCAGGGCCGACCGCTTCACGCACGCCCATCTCGATGACGATGCCGTCGGCGATGAACTCGGCGACCAGGTCGGAGATCGTGACCCTGGTCAGGCCCGTCTCGCGAGAGAGGTCAGCGCGGCTCATCGCTCCCGCGTGATACAGCGTCTGGAGCACCAATGCGCGGTTGTGCCCTCGCGCGTGCTCGGGAAGCACCTTGGATCGCGAGCGCAGGTGGCGCCCTGGGCCGAAGGCGTGCGCATTCGCACCGGCGTACTCTGACGGCGATGCGGAACGCTGTTCATCCGAAACGGACATGTTTGTTAGTAGACCTTACGAACAAAATTTGCGCAACCTCTGCCCGCGGACGCGCGGCGAGGGTTACCGAAACGTTACATTACTTTCGATCGCCGGCGGCGAGCGTGTTCGAGCGTTCGATGAGACGCTCCACCAACCCCGCGACGATCTTCTCCCGAGCCTCGATCGTGAGAGGCTTCCCCGGCACCCCTGGGCGGCGCTGTCCGGGCTCAGGCCCGTCCAGGGGACGATACCGCACGCCTGCCGCAGCGAGCCGTCGCAGGTGCGTGCTCAGGCGCCGTCCGAACCCCTCGTACGGTGCCGGATCGCCCCCTTCCCACAACCGCTCGGCGATCGCCGCCAGACGCGGGAACATCGCGAAGTCGACGCGATCCCTGGTGGGCAGGTGCTCGCTCCAGACGTTCGCCTGGCCGCCGACCGCGCCCTCCTCGACGCGCAGCGTGTAGGCACGCTCGATCGTCAGCGGTGGGCCGACCCTGATCGGCTCCTCCTCAGACTCCGACTGCGGGTAGTCGAGGTACACCTCCAGGTCGGGGCACGCCACGACCTCGATCCCCCGGCGCAGCGCCTCACGCATCGCCGCAGCGCCGCGCCACGCAAGAATGCGCACCCCCTCGGGGACGTCTCCCTCGAGAACCTCATCCCACGCGAGCGCCGTGCGCCCGCGGGAACGAACGTGCGCGACGAAATGAGCCGTGAACCACGGCTGCACGTCATGCGGAGTGTCCAGATCGAGCTCACGCATCCGTTCGGAGGCTGCCGCGCTCTGCGCCCATTCGGTCACCGGCACTTCATCTCCGCCGATCCCGATCCACTCCGAATCGAACACGTCACACAGGGCGTCGATCACTGCACGCCCGAACGCCAGCGATGCGTCCGTCGGCGCGAGCGTGCGCGGATTGACGCCGAAGCGCTCCCAGGCGGAGGTGACGGCATCCCCGACGTCGACGTTGCCGAGTTCGGGGTAGGCGGCAAGGCCCGCCTGGATGTGTCCGGGCAGCTCAACCTCCGGCACGAGGGTCACGAAGCGCTCGTGTGCGTAGGCGACGAGATCGCGCAACTCCGCGGTCGTGTAGAAGCCCTCGTGCACGCCGGGCTCGACGCGCGAGAGCGGCCCGTGTCCGAGCTGGGTCGACTCCCGGCGCGCTCCGACCTCCGTGAGACGCGGGAAGCCCGGCACCTCGAAGCGCCACCCCTGGTCGTCGGTGAGGTGCAGGTGCAGGACGTTGAGATGGTGGTCGGCGAGGAGGTCGATCAGTCGCCGGACGTCATCGACGGGCCGGAAGTGCCTGGCGACGTCGAGCATGGTCCCGCGCCAGCTGTACGCAGGCGATCCTTCCCACACGCCGGCCGGGATCAACGCCGTCTCGGCATCCGGATCCCGGAGCTGCCGCAGCGTCGTGGCGCCCCGGTACACGCCGGCGGGACTCGCACCGCTGACCTCGATGGCGGAGGCGCTCACCCTCACCCGGAAGGCCTCTGCGCCGATGCGACCCGCCGATGCGGCATCCGTGCCGAGGGCCTCGTCGATCACCAGACGGATCGGCCGCAGTCCCTCATCGCCACCGCCTCCACCCAGCCGGGCGACTGAGGCGGCGAGCTCGGATGAGGCGAGGATCGGGGTCCCCTCGGACCATGCGAAACCGGGGACCATCGAGTCGATGCGGGAAGCGACGAGCGGCACGGTCGAACGGTGGGCCGGGGGCGGCATCCGCAGTGCGCGACCGGGCGTGCTCCCGGTCACGTCACCCTCTGACACCACAGGCGTGCCGCCGACCAGCACCTCGACGATGCCGTGCGGGATGGCGAAAGGGGCGTCGAAGGTCGCACCGGCCGCGATGGTCTCCGGGTCGAACAGCACCAGATCCGCGGTCGCGCCCTCCCGGATGATGCCGCGTGGAGCATCTCCGCGGTCGAGCCCCAGACGCCTGGCAGGCGTTCCGGCCAGGTGGCGCACGGCCTCCTCCCACGTGAGGATGCCGAGCTCGCGCACATAGTGCCCGAGGTACCGCGGGAACGTGCCGCGCCCGCGGGGGTGCGGTCGAGCCCCGATCAGGATCCCGTCGCTGCCGCCGGCGTGCTGCGGATGGCGCATGATGGCACGGACGTTCTCCTCATCGCCGATGTGCATGAGGATGCCGGTGGCACCGGCATCAGCGATGATCGTGTCGATCACCACATCGACGGCACGGCGACCGGTCGTGGCGGCGATCTCAGCAACCGTCCGCCCGACGAGATCCGCGAGGGCGGGGTTCGCCGCGCCGGAGATCTGGATCTGCGTCCAGTCCGCCTTCTCGCCGTGGAAGCCGTCGCAGCCGACCTCCTCCAACTCCACCCGCACCGCTTCCCGGCCGCCCGCGTCGAGCTCGGCGAGGGCGTGCAGCAGGTCACCGGTCGCGGCCAGCCGACTCGGCAGCAGTGCGGCGAGCGTGGTGGCGCCCGGCAGGTACGGATAGGTGTCGAGCGTGACGTCCACCCCGTCGGCGATCGCCGCGTCGATCAGCGCCAGGAGCTCGGCGGCACGGCCACGGTTCGGGGCGAAGTTCATGGTGGCGTGCGTGAGGTGCACCGGGCAGCCGGTGCGTCGCCCGATGTCGAGCGCTTCCCGGTAGGCCTCGAGCGCTCCCCCGCCGTAGCTGCGGGTGTGCGGCGCCCAGTAGCCGCCGCGCTCGGCCACGACCCGGCACAGCGCTTCGAGTTCCGCCGTGTCGGCATACATCCCCGGCGTGTAGGTGAGGCCGCTCGACATCCCGAATGCTCCCGCATCCAGGGCGAGGCCCAGCAGGTCGGCCATCGCGGAGATCTCGGCAGACGTCGCCGGACGGTTCTCATGGCCGACGACCATCATCCGCAGGTTCCCCTGCGGGACGAGAACGGCGGCGTTCGCGACCGCTGCGGCGTCGATCGCCGTGAGAAGGTCGTCCATCGTCCGCCATGGCACGTCGGCGGGCATGCCGTTCCAACCGGCGATCTGCGCGGGGATGACGGCAGCCGTGGCATCGTCCAGCGGCGCGTAGCCGAGGCCGTCCTGGCCCAGCACCTCGGTCGTGACGCCCTGCCGGATCTTCGCCTCGTGGGCGGCACCGCTCAGCACGGCGAGCTCACTGTGCGCGTGCATGTCGATGAAGCCGGGCGCGAGGATGAGACCTGTCGCGTCGACCTCCACGGCACCATCGGGGAGATCCAGCTCGTCAGCGGCCACTCCCGAGCGGAGGATCGCGACGACTCTGGCGCCCTCGACCGCCACATCGGCTATGTAGCGAGACGATCCGGTCCCGTCGATGACTGTCGCTCCGCGGTAGACCCGCACGAGCCCGACGGCAGCCTTCTCCGCACTCAGAAGCATGTCGCGACCGCTCCGATCACCCGGGGGTCGGCGGCGTCCGGATCATCGATCACCGCGACCACACGCCACTTGTCGAAGGCCGTGCAGGGGTGGGAGAGCCCGAGCCGCACGACGTCGCCGACCGCGACCGAAGCCTCATCGGCGAGACGCAGGAACGCGTGCTGATCGTTCAGCGCGGTGATCTCGCCCGCAACGCTCTGCGGAACCGGCAGATCGAGATCGAAGGGCACGTCCCGACGACCGGCATCGAGCAACGCGAGGCCCTCTTCGGGCTGCGACACCACTCGCGACCAGGCGTGCATCGCCGATCGGAGCGGTGCGGTCCCGGTCAACGCGCCGAACGGCGACATCCGGGAGTAGAAGCCGTCGTCGTGGATCTGGAAGGCGCCGGAGCGCAGGACCACATCCGCCTCGGCGCCCGCGGGTGCGAGCACCGCCGCTGCCCGGTCGGGGAACGAGCTCCCCCCGGCGCTGAGCACGGGGCGCACGTCGTCGGAGTATTCGAGGCGCGTGTGCAGCTCGATGATCGTGCGGAGGTACGCGTCTACGGCGGTGACGGAGGTTTCGCTGCGGTCAGGTCCGAACGGCCCCTCGTATCCGGCGACGCCCGCGAGACGCAGGCCGGGGGAATCCGAGATGGCCTGCGCGATGCGCTCCCCTTCCTCGACGGTGCGTGCTCCGGTGCGACCGTGGGCTCCTCCGAGCTCGACCAGCACATCCAGCGGCCGCGCAGCATCGCGCATGCCCTTCGCGAGGATCGCCACGCCGTCGAGCGAGTCCGCCCAGCACAGCACGCGCAGCCCCTCGTCTGCGGCGAGCAGCTCGCCCAGTCGACGCACTGCCGCGGGATCCGTGACGGAGTTCGCGATGAGCACGGTCGGAACACCCGCATCGACGGCGACCTCGGCCTGCCACGGCGTCGCGACCGATATGCCCCAGGCGCCCGCATCCAGAAGCCGCTGCCAGAGCGCCGGTGCCATGGTGGTCTTGCCGTGAGGCGCGAGCAGGACCCCCTGCTGCTCCGCCCACGCGAAGACGGTCTCCTCGTTGTGCGTGAGGGCCCTCTCGTGCACGGTCAGCACCGGAGTGACCAGGTCCGAGAGGTGCAGACCGGCACCGGCGACCTCCGAGAGACGGAGACCGACAGCGTGCGCCGGGAAGCCCTTCGTCCAGGCGCCGAGAACGGGATCCGGAATTTGTAGAGGCATCTAACAAGGCTACTAGGCTGGCGACATGACCGCGAAGATCCGAGTTTCCACCGACGCCGCTCCCGCCCCCGCCCACACCTTCTCCCAGGGAATCCGCAAGGGCCCGTTCGTGCAGGTGTCCGGCCAGGGGCCCGTCGATCCCCAGACGAACGAGTACCTGTTCCCCGGTGATGTCGCCGCGCAGACGACGCGCACGCTCGAGAACGTCAAGGCGATCGTCGAGGCCTCCGGCGCGACCTTCGACGACGTCGTGATGCTGCGCATCTACCTGACCAAGCGCGAAGACTTCCCGATCATGAACGATGCCTACGGCGCCTTCGTCACTGCACACACCACGAACGGCGTCCTGCCCTCGCGCACCACCGTGTTCACCGGCCTGCCGCGTGAGGAGATGCTGGTCGAGATCGACGGCATCGCCATCATCGACTGACAACAACGGAGCGGGGAGGGACGATATCACGGACCGTTGCCTCCCCGTTACCTCCCATCCCGTACCATTGAACGTCAGGACACGTTTGAGAGCCGGGGGGTGAAGTTCGTGACCGATCTGATTTCTGCGCCGGGCGCAGCAGACGAGGCGCACGGAGAAGACTCCGCGCCCACCGCAGTACTCGCATCGACCGATGCTCCCAGCGAGACCGTGCCGCCCACCACCGGCGACCAGCCACTGGCCTGGGCTCCCATCGAACCGTCACCCAAGAAGCGCCGCCTCGGCCTCTGGATCGGCCTGGGCCTGGGCGTCGTCGCCCTCGGGGCCGGCGCCGCCTCGATGATCCTCATCGCACCCGGCACCACCGTCGCCGGGATCCCCGTCGGGTGGATGACCCCGGGTGCCGCGGCTGACGCCATCAACTCGCACCTCGCCGAGACCGAGGTCACCCTCACCGGCGACGGCGAGGGCACCGTGCTCACCGGCGCCGACCTCGGCGCGAGCGTCGATGCGACTGCACTGGCCGACACCGCCTTCGCCGAGCACCCGCTGTGGAACCTCGGTGCGTGGATGGGTGACCCCGTGCCTGCGGAGATCGTGCTCGACGCCGAAAAGGCGACCGCTGCCTTGCGCGGCGCGGTGCCTGCGAGCTTCGAAGACCCGGTGGACGCCGGAGTCGCCTTCGACCCCGCCACCGGGAGCTTCGTGATCACCGCATCCGAGGCCGGAACCGGGATCGATGTCGGCGACCTCAACGCAGCCTTCACCCAGGCCATCGCCGAGGGAAGCAAGACGCTCGAGTTCTCGGGCGATCCGGCCGAGGCCGCTCCCGCCGTCTCCGACGACGACGCCACCGCCACAGCCACCTCGCTCAACACGATGCTCCCGACCGTCGGCTTCTACGTCGGCGAGGAGCGCACCGTGCCGGTCGATGCCGCAGTCGCCGCCTCCTGGCTCACGGTCGTCGACGACAAGGGCCAGCTGAGCATCCAGGCCGACCCGCAGGCGATCCAGGCCACGGTCGACGGTCTTCCCGCTCTCGTCGACCGCGCACCGGTCAACGCCACCAACATCGTCGATTCCGCAGGAAACGTACTCCGCGCGGAGCAGGAAGGCGTTGCCGGCCGGGCGCTCGGAGACACTTCGGCGATCGCGGACAAGTTCGCCGAACAGCTCGCCGCCGGCGACGGCGCCTTCGCACTCTCGGTCACCGAGACCCCGTTCGAGACGGTGGGCCTGTTCCGTCGCATCGACATCAACCTGAGCTCGCAGCGCGCCACCCTCTACGAGAACGGCGCGGTCGTGAACTCCTGGGCCGTGTCCACCGGACTCCCCGGAACACTGACGCCCACCGGCAACTTCACGGTCTTCGCGCACACGCGCATCCAGGACATGGGCTGCTATCCCAATGCGCCGTACTGCACGAAAGATGTGCCCTGGATCACGTGGTTCGCTCCGAACATCGGATTCCACGGCACCTACTGGCACAACAACTTCGGCCAGCGCATGAGCCACGGTTGCGTCAACCTGCCGATCGATCTCGCCAAGTACGTCTACGACTGGTCCCCCAAGGGCCTCGAGGTCTCCGTCCACTACTGACACCCGCACCCCCGGCGAAGCCTCACCGGGGAGCAGGGAGCAGAAGTCTCTCCGACGTAAGTCGGTCGATGTGCCGTGAGCAACCGACTCGACCCGGCTCCTCTCGCGCGGATGGTTCCTCCCACCCGCCCGGTCCGGGTACGAAGAAGGGGGCGGATGCCGCAGCATCCGCCCCCTTCACTCTTTTCAGCGCAGTGCGTCGACGATGCTGTTCAGCGTCGCGGAGGGGCGCATGACGGCGACGACGAGGGCGTCGTCCGGGCGGTAGTAGCCGCCGATCTCCACCGGCTTGCCCTGCACCGCGTTGAGCTCGGAGACGATGGTCTCCTCGTTCTTCGCGAGCGTCTCGGCGATCGGCGCGAAGGCTGCTGCGAGGTCGGCGTCCTTCGTCTGCTTCGCCAGCTCCTGCGCCCAGTAGAGGCTCAGGTAGAAGTGGCTGCCGCGGTTGTCGATCGTGCCCAGCGCACGGCCCGGCGAACGGTCCTCTTCGAGGAAGGTGCCCGTCGCGGCATCCAGCGTCTCGGCCAGCACGCGGGCCTTCTCGTTGCCCGTGCGGTCGGCGAAGTGCTCGAGCGAGGCGGCCAGCGCGAAGAACTCGCCCAGCGAGTCCCAGCGCAGGTAGTTCTCCTCGACGAGCTGCTGCACGTGCTTCGGCGCAGAGCCGCCGGCCCCGGTCTCGAACAGACCGCCGCCCGCGAGCAGCGGCACGATCGAGAGCATCTTGGCGCTCGTGCCGACCTCGAGGATCGGGAACAGGTCGGTCAGGTAGTCGCGCAGCACGTTGCCGGTGACCGAGATCGTGTCGAGGCCGTGTCGCATGCGCGCGAGCGTGTAGCGCGTGGCCTCCTCGGGGGCGAGGATCGTGATCGTGAGCCCCTTGATGTCGAGCGTCGCGAGGCCCTGGTGCACCTTGGCGATGATCTGGGCGTCGTGCGAGCGGTTCGCGTCGAGCCAGAACACGGCGGGGTCGCCGGTCGCACGCGCACGGGTCACCGCGAGCTTGACCCAGTCCATCACCGGGATGTGCTTGGTCTGCGTCGCACGCCAGATGTCGCCCTTGCCGACCGTGTGCTCGATGAGCACGGTGCCCTCGCTGTCGAGCACCTGGACGATGCCGTCTGCCGCGATCTCGAAGGTCTTGTCGTGGCTGCCGTATTCTTCGGCCGCCTGCGCCATGAGTCCCACGTTGGGAACCGTGCCGATCGTGGCCGGGTCGAGCGGGCCGTTCGCGATCACGTCGTCGATCACTGCCTGGTAGACGCTCGCGTAGGAGGAGTCGGGGATGACGGCGAGCGTGTCGGCCTCTTCACCCTCCTTGCCCCAGAGCTTGCCACCGTTGCGCACGAGCGCGGGCATCGACGCGTCGACGATCACATCGCTCGGCACGTGCAGGTTCGTCGTGCCCTTGTCGGAGTTCACGTACGACAGGCGCGGACCCTCGGCGATGGCCGTGTCGAAGGCGGCCGCGATCTCGGAGCCGCCCGCGACGTTCGCGAGACCGGCGAGGATCGAGCCGAGGCCGTCGTTCGCGTTGAGCCCGGCGGCGGCCAGCTTGTCGCCGTACTGCGCGAACACATCGGCGAAGAACGCCTTCACGACGTGACCGAAGATGATCGGGTCGCTGACCTTCATCATGGTCGCCTTGAGGTGCACCGAGTACAGCACGTCGTCGGCCTTCGCCGCCTCGAGCGTCTCGGCGAGGAAAGCGTCGAGCTCCTTGGCGGAGAGGAACGTGGCGTCGATGATCTCGCGCGGTAGGACCTTGAGGCCCTCCTTGAGCACGGTCACGGTGCCGTCTTCTGCCGTGTGGCGGAAGCTCAGCACGTCGTCGTGAGCCGCGACCCAGGAGCGCTCGTTGTGCTTGAAGTCGTCGTGGCCGAGGGTCGCGACGCGCGTCTTGGATCCCGCGGCGAACGGCTTGTTGCGGTGCGGGTGCTTCTTGGCGTAGTTCTTCACCGCGAGCGGGGCCCGGCGGTCACTGTTGCCCTCACGCAGCACCGGGTTCACGGCGGAGCCCTTGATGCGGTCGTAACGGGCGCGGACGTCTTTCTCCTCGAGGGAGGACGGCTCGTCCGGGAAGTCGGGGATGTCGAAGCCCTGCTTCTGCAGCTCGGCGATCGCGCCCTTCAGCTGCGGGATGGATGCCGAGATGTTCGGCAGCTTGATGATGTTCGCCTCGGGGAGCGTGGCGAGGCCGCCCAGCTCAGCGAGCGAGTCGCTGACCTGCTGCTCAGGGGTGAGCTTCTGCGGGAAGGCCGCGAGGATGCGACCAGCCAGCGAGATGTCACGCGTCTCGACATCGATGCCGGCCTGGCCGGTGTATGCCTGGATGATCGGAAGGAACGAGGCGGTGGCGAGCGCCGGTGCCTCGTCTGTGTACGTGTAGATGATGGCGTCGTCGGTCACCGGGAGGTACTCCGTTCGCGGGGAAATTTGTCTCGATACCAAGATACCTGAGCGGCTCTGACCCTGCTGCCTTCGGGCACGCGCGAGCGGCATCGCGGACGAGGGGTGGACTCCCCCCGGGTGAAATGTTCGCTCGAAACGTGTCCCGTCCGCCGGGAGGGGTTAGCCTGGGACCATGTCCGAACTGCGCATGGTCGAACTCTCCGCTGCGACGATCGTCGCCGTGAACAACCTGTCGCTCAAGCCCGGACAGGAGCAGTACCTCGCTCCGGTCTCCTACGGGATCGCGGCCACCGTCATCAACCCGCAGACATCCTGGCAGCGGGTGATCCTCGACGGCGATGAGGTCGTCGGCTTCGTCAGCGCGAACTTCGATTCCGAGGCCCCGGAGGAGCACTTCCGCTCCGTGCTGTGGCGCATCAACGTCGATGCCGACGATCAGGGTCGCGGCGTCGGTCGTTACGCGGTCGAACGCCTCGTCGAAGAGGCGCGCGAGCGCGGCATGGACCACGTCGACGTGATCTACGAAGCAGGCGACGACGGTCCCGAGACCTTCTTCCACCGGGTCGGCTTCACGCCTGTGGGCGAGACAGCCTACGGCGAGGTCATCGCCGAGATCCGGGTCACTACCTAGACCGGGCGGCGGGGTCTCGAATCCCCTCCCCCATCGAGACCTCGTCGCCCCTCACAGCGCTCGATGGGGAGCGCTCTCACAGCCCGCATCCGAAAGCCGTCGCGGTCGGCACACGAAGTGTCAGGACCGGTCGTCCGGCTTGTCGGGCTTGCGGCGGCTCGTCCAGGAGGAGATCGCCGCGGCAGCAGCGCCGGCCGCGCGATCGATGGCCTCGGCAGAGCGGCTGAGCATGTCCTGCGCCGCGTCCTGCCACGCCGCAGTCGACGGCGCTTCTCCCGCCTGCACCTTCGCCGCATGCTCGGCAGCCTCGAAGGCTCGTTCGAGCTCGGAGACGGCGTCACGGTAGGCAGCGAACTCGGCGGGGGTGATGCGTCCGTCAGCCGCACGCCGCATCTCCACCGCATGCCCGGCTGCACGGAAGTACGCGGCCGTCTCAGGTCGTTTGACGTCGGTCATCGCCGGGTAGGAGATCTGGAGCGCGGGGTCGGTCTCGTATTTCATCCACCGCACCGTCACGGCGTCATGAGCGGCGTGCAGGCGCTCCAGCGGGCGCGGCTCGGAGGCAGCGGGGACCGCTGCCCTCGCGGCGTTGAGCCTGACCTGCCGTGCGCGCACGTCGGCGGAAGCCGCCTTGGCGTCGCGCTCCCGCTCCCGCAGCATCCGCCGCGCCCCGGCGACCTGTTCGGCCGTCGCTCGTTGAGCCGCACGCTCCGCGGAGACGCGAGCGAGGTCTGCACGGGCGATCTTCCACGCGGTGCGCCGTTCCGCCGCGACCAGCTGCGCCTCTCTGAGGTCATGCCGCGCGGCATCCACCGCCAGGCGGCGTCCACTCGCCGTGCTGCTGCGACGTCGAATCCCCATCACACCTGCCGTTCCCGCGGCGACGGCCGTCGGCGCGATCCACCACCACTCGGCAGCGAGCAGCAACGGGTCCATATGTCGATGCTACCCACGCCCCGACCGCGACGCGCTCCCCCACCGAAACGACTCCGTCTCGACAGCGGCGGCCACGCTCGCCCCGCCGGGCCGGCGAGGGCGGGCGTGGCCGCCGCTGTCGAGGGAATGCTCAGACGAGTGTCTCCTGCCAGGCCGCGTGCAGCTGTGCGAACTTGCCGGTTCCGCCGATGAGTGCGGCCGGAGTGTCGTCCTCGATGATGCGCCCATGCTCCATCACCAGCACCCGGTCGGCGATCGCGACCGTCGAGAGACGGTGCGCGATGATGATCGCCGTGCGGTCCTTGAGAAGCGTCTGCAGGGCGTCCTGGATCAGGCGCTCAGACGGGATGTCCAGCGATGCCGTCGCCTCGTCGAGGATCAACACCGCGGGGTCTGCGAGGAACGCCCTGGCGAACGAGATGAGCTGGCGCTGGCCGGCAGAGACCCGTCCACCGCGCTTGTTCACGTCGGTGCCGTAGCCATCCGGAAGCGACGAGATGAACCCGTCGGCGCCCACGGCTCGCGCCGCCGCCTTGATCTCATCGAGAGTCGCATCCGGCTTGCCGAGGGCGATGTTGTCGGCCACGGTTCCGCTGAACAGGTATGCCTCCTGCGTGACCATGACGATCGCGCGGCGGAGATCCTTCGGGTGCAGCGAGCGCAGGTCGACGCCGTCGAGAGTGACCCGACCCTCGGAAGGGTCGTAGAACCGCGAGATGAGCTTGGCGAGCGTGGACTTGCCCGCACCGGTCGTGCCGACCAACGCGATCGTCTGCCCTGCCGGGATGTCGAGCGAGAAGTTCGGGAGGATCGTCTTCTCGCCGTTGTAGCCGAAGGTCACCTCGTCGAACCCGATGTGGCCGCGGGACTCCCACAGATCGATCGGCTTCTCGGGATCCGGAACCGTAGGCACCTCGTCGAGCACGCCTGAGACCTTCTCCAGCGCGGCGGTCGCCGACTGGTAGGAGTTCAGGAACATCGCGATCTCCTGCATCGGAGCGAAGAAGTTGCGGACGTACAGCACGGCCGACAGCAGCACACCCACGGTCAGCGCACCTTCGGACACGCGGATGCCGCCCCAGAGGACGACGATGCCGAGTACCAGCGCTGCGACGCCCATGAGTCCGGGCTCGAACGTGCCGAACAGCAGCATCGAGCGACGGTTGACATCGCGGTACTCGCCCGCGATCTCCTGGAACGCCTTGTCGTTGCGCGGCTCCTTGCGGAACGCCTTCACGGCGCGGATGCCGGTCATGGTCTCGACGAACTGCACGATCACCTTCGCGCTGATGACGCGCGACTCGCGGTAGACGAGCTGCGAACGCGAGTAGAACCAGCGCATCAGGAAGAACAGCGGCACGCCGCCGATCGCGAGGATCAGGCCGGACTGCCAGTCCCAGAAGCACAGCGCGATGAACGTGAAGAGCCCGAAGAGCACGCCGGAGACGAGCTCGTTCAGACCGCCGTCGAGGAGCTCCTTGATCGAGTCGAGGTCACTGGTCTGGCGCGAGATGATGCGACCTGACGTGTACGACTCGTGGAATTCCAGACTCAGGCGCTGGGTGTGCAGGAAGATGCGCTTGCGCAGGTCGAGCAGCACCGCCTGGGTGAGCTTGGCGGCGATGATCACGTACCAGGCGATCAGCACGGCGGCCAGCGCTCCGGCGAGCAGGTAGATGCCGCCGATCATGAACGTCGGCATCCAGTCGGCCTGCTTCACTGCTGCGGGCAGCGCGCGGTCGAGTCCGATGCTGATCAGGATGGGGCCGGCGACCTGCAGCGCGGTCGAGACGACCAGCACGGCAGCGGCCAGCACGATCTGCGGCTTCAGCGGGCTGACGAGGGATCCGAGCAGTCGGAGGGACCGACGACGGATCTCCTTGCTCTCCTCGCGGGTGTACTCGGAACGGTCCTCGTTCTGGGTTCCGGTGATGGCGGAGCTCATCGCTGCACCTCCTTCTCGGTGATCGGGTCTTCATCGGCGGCCTGCATCCCGAGGCCCTCTTGGACCTCTTCGTCGATCTCTGCCTGCTGATCGCGGATCACCGGGATCGCCCCGGTACGGGCGGCTTCCTCGGCCTCCAGGCTGGAGATGACGTGACGGTAGTGACGGCTCGTCTTCAGCAGCTCGGAGTGGGTGCCCACCGCCGTCACCCGCCCGGCCTCGAGCAAGGCGACACGGTCGGCGAGCGCGACGGTCGAGGGGCGGTGCGCCACGATCATGGCGGTCGTGTCGGCGAGGACGTGCCGGAGCGCTTCCTCGACGAGAGCCTCGGTGTCGACGTCGAGCGCCGACAGCGGGTCGTCGAGCACGAGCACCTTCGGCTTCGCGGCGACCGCGCGGGCGAGGGCCAGACGCTGACGCTGGCCTCCGGAGAGGCTGAGCCCCTCTTCGCCGATCACGGTCTCCACACCGTCGGGCAGCGAGTCGACGAACGACGCCTGAGCGACGTCGAGAGCCTCGCGCAAGACGCGCTCGCCCTCTTCGCTGTGCACGTCGAGTTCGGCGCGGCCCAGCAGCACGTTCTCGCGAACGGTCGCCGAGAACAGCGTCGCGTCTTCGAACGCCATAGCGATGTGCTGACGGAGCCCTGCGAGCGGGAGATCGCGCACGTCGACCCCGTCGAGCGTGACCTTGCCGCCCGTCACGTCGTACAGACGCGTGGGCAGGGTCGTGAGCGTCGTCTTGCCGCTGCCGGTGAGGCCCACCAGCGCCATGGTCTCGCCTGGACGCAGGACCAGGTCGATGCCGTCGAGCAGATCGCGCTCGTGGGAACCGGCGTCCTGGTAGCGGAAGTGGGCGTTCTCGAAAGCGAGCTCGCCGCGCGGGTGCTCGATGTGCACGGGATTCTCCGGGTCGGTGATGGTGTTCGTCTCGGAGAAGATGTCGAACACGCGGTCGGTCGCCGTGCGGGCGTCGAGCATGAACGAGAAGAGGAAGCCGATCGACTCGATGGGCCAGCGGAGCACGACGGCCATCGCGAAGAACGCGAACAGCTGCGCCTCGTCGATCTGGCCGACGGAGATCAGCCAGATGCCGGACATCAGGCTGAGCCCGAACGCGATCTGCGGCATGAGGTCGAGCCAGAACCAGATCGACGCGATCGCGCCGGCCTTGCTCATCTCGGTCTCACGTAGGGTCTCGGCCTGACGACTGAAACGGCTGAGGGCGTGCTTGCCGCGACCGAACGCCTTCAGCACGCGGATGCCGTGCACGCTCTCCTCGACGCTGGTCGCGAGGTCGCCGGCCTGATCCTGGCTGCGACGGGTGAGCGCGCCGTAGCGCTTCTCGAACAGGTAGCCGCGGATCCACAACGGGATGGCCGTGACCAGGAAGATCGCACCGAGCAGCCAGTGCCACCGGAACAGCAGCACGGAGCCGATGACGATCGTGAGGATGTTGACGACGAGCAGCACGAGGCCGAAGGCGAGCCAGCGGCGGATGAGACCGATGTCCTGCATCATGCGGCTGAGCAGCTGACCGGAGCCCCAGCGGTCGTGGAACGAGACCGGGAGCGTCTGCAGGCGCGAGTACAGCTCGGTGCGCATCTTGTACTCGACCTCTGTCGAGGGATTGAGCACGAACTGGCGTCGCAGCCAGACCATCAGCGCCTCACCGAGGCCGAGCGCGAAGACGGCGAGCGCGCCCCACACGATCGCACTGAAGTCACCGGAGCGGACGGGTCCGCTGATGATCTGCTCGAGGACGATCGGGATCATCAGGGCGATGATGGCGGCGACGAGCGCGCTGGCGGCACCGCCGGCGAGCCGCCAGATGACGGGCTTCACGAAGGGCTTCAGGCGCCACAGTGCGGCCGGAGTGGAAAGGGTGGACGAAGGCGAGGGATTCTGCGCGGAAGGCGAGGAAGACATGTCTCTCAGACGAGTTTCGTATGGACTGCGGTTACGGAAGGGGACGGATGCGAGAGCGGACTCACAGAGTCCGGCATCCGACGAAGAAGGGGCGGGGTGGCTCTAGGAGAGCGGACGCGCCGGGGTCGAGCCGAGAGCTGCGATCCGCGCGGTGGCGATCGTGGTCATGGTGTCCTCCTCAGGGGCTCGGCGATGTCGTCCGGTTGGCGCGACAGCCCACCAGCCTATTGCTGTGAACCAGCTGAAAGCAAGAGACATTCCCGATTCGTCTGGCGCAGTTCGAGACGCTCGCCGGTAGCGGGACGCCGCGACGTTCTCAGCCCTTCGCGGAGACGACGAGCTCTGATCGGAGAAAGCGCTGGAGGTTGCCACCCAGGACGGCGAGGATGTCCACCTCTGACCAGCCTCGGCGCAGCAGAGCCTCGGCCACGAGCGGGAGCCCTGCCGGACCCTCGAGACCCGGAAGGTACCGGTCGGCGGGGACTCCCTCGATCGTGGTCTGCACGCAGCACGGCGCCGTTGTGTCGTCCAGCACCTCGCGGACGAAGTCCGGCCCCATCCCGACGTGCTCGATGCCGGCGACCGACGCCACCCGTTCGAGGTGGTCGACCAGGGTGTCGATCGTGTAGTCGCTCTCGTGCAGGTACGGCGCGAAGAAGTTGACGCACACGACGCCCCCGCTCGCCGCGACTCCGGCGATCTGCGCGTCGGTGAGGTTGCGGTGGTGGTCGAACAACGCGCGCGCCGAGGAGTGGGTGGCCATGACGGGGCGCGTGGCGAGTTCGAGCACGTGATCGACCCCGCCCGCTCCGAGGTGGCTGATGTCGAAGATCATGCCGATGCGCTCCATCTCGGCGAGAGCCCGGATGCCGGTGCGCGTCAGCCTGCTGCCCGCGGCGTCTTCGCCACTTCCGTCGGCGAAGGCGCTGCGCCCGAAATGGGCGACCGACCCGATCCGCACCCCGAGCCGGTGCACCGTCTCGAGCAGTTCGACATCGTCGGCGATGCCGGGCATCCCCTCCAGGGCGAGCACCAGCGCGATGCGCCCTTCGCCGATCACGCGGTCGACGTCGTCGCCATCCAGGCACAGGCCGACCGTGTCCGCGTTGCCATCGGCCAGACGGTGGGCGGCCTCGATCATGCGGAAAGTACGACGCAGCGCCCCCTCCGGACGGTACACATCATCGACGAACACGGGCAGGACCTGCAGGTCGACACCGCCCTGCTGCAGCTGCGGAAGCCACTGGGCGCGGAAGTACTCCGACCACTGGTCCGAAGGGCGGCTCGCCACCGAGCAGAGCAGGTCGTTGTGCGCGTCGGCGACGACGGCGCGGCGGTGGAGGTCGAGTGCATCGTTGGCGGTCACGGGACGAGCCTATGGCCGCGTCGGTCCGGATGCTTCGTCGACAGGCACCATGATGCCGGCGCGCCGTGGTGCGTCCGACTCAACCGGTGACGCGCTCGCGAGAGAGAAGGCTCTCCTTGACCTCGAGCCCCCAGGCGAATCCGCCGAGGGTGCCGTCAGTGCGCAGCACCCGATGGCAGGGCACGAACAGCGCCGGGGCGTTGCGCGCGCAGATGGATGCTGCGGCCCGCACGGCCCGCGGATTGTCGAGCTGTGTCGCGAAGCTCGTGTAGGTCAGCGGCTCGCCCGGCTCGATCGCCCGAAGCGCCGACCAGCCGGCGAGCTGGAGCGCGGTGCCGGACTGCTTCACGGCGACCGCGTCGATGGCCGAGAGGTCGCCCGCGTAGTAGGCGAGTGCGGCTGCTGCGGCGTCGGTCTCGCCCTCGCGGAACTCCTCGGGGCGATGCGCAGCGGACAGCCGGCCGAGGATCGCCTCGACGTCGGAGGTCCAGCCGGAGGACAGCACACGCTGACGGTCGTCGGCGAGGATCGTGAAAGCGCCGTCCGGGGTCTCGATGGTCTGGATGATGGCGGTCATGAGGTCTCCTTCGTCGTGGTGTCGTCGGTGAGGGTGGTGCGGGAGATGGATGCCGCGCGCCGAGATCCGGTCGCACGGACGGGGGCGGCGCGCCAGAGGTGTGCGCTGAGGTAGCTGCGCCATGGTGCGGCGCGCTCCGCCCAGGCGGTGAGTGGGCGTGCTTCGCCGGGAAGGCCCGAAGCCGCGGCACCGGCACGCAACGCGACATCGCCCGGGAGCAGAACATCGGGATCGCCGAGCACGCGCATGCGCACGTAGTCGGCCGTCCACGATCCGATCCCCGGCATCGCGAGCAGAGCGGCGCGCTGCTCGCTGCCGTCGTCTCCGACCGTGAGCCGGAGGGAGCCGTCAGAGAGCGCCGCAGCGGCTCCGGTGATCGCACGGATCCGGGCGGCTGGGCCACGCAACACCTCCGCGCCATGTTCGGCGATGGCCGACATCGTGGGGAACAGCAGTCCGTTCTCGGTGCGCTCCCCCAGCGCCTCGGCGAGCGCGGTGAGTGCCGTGCGTGCAGCGACCACCGTGATCTGCTGGCCGACCATCGCCCTGATGAGCATCTCGTGCGGATCGGCGGACCCGGGAACCCGGATACCGGGAGTGCGCGCCACGAGAGAGGCCAGTTCGACGTGTTCCGAGAGCGCGGCGTCGACCGCGAGGGGGTCGGCGTCGAGGTCGAAGATGCGCCGCACGGTCGAGACCAGCGGTGCCAGATCGCCCAACCGCGCGACGCGTGCACGCAGATGAAGGCGCGACGCCTCGTCTTGGCGCACCTCGAACCAGGCGGGGCCGCCCGACATGCGCAGGTGTCGGGAGAACGACGTCGCCGTGGTCTCCTCGATACCGGGAACGGCGCGCGCGGCCATCCAGGCGAAGATGCCGCTCGCATCGAGTGGTCCCCGGTACGGCAGCACGAGGTCGATCGCCCCCGGCACGGCGGATGCCGGCAGTCGACGACGCGCCCTGAGCTCCCCCGGCGTGAGACCGAACACCTCGCGGATCGTGTCGTTGCACTGGCGGATGCTGGCGAACCCGGCCGAGAAGGCGACATCCGAGATCGGCATGTCGGTGCCGACGAGCAGCATCCGCGCCGTGTGCGCCCGATGCGCCCTGGCCAGCGCGAGGGGTCCCGCGCCGAGTTCGCTGGTCAGCAGGCGCGTGAGGTGCCTGCTCGAGTAGCCGAGGTGTGCGGCCAGACCCGGCACGCCTTCGCGCTCGACGACACCGTCGGAGATGAGGCGCATGGCTCGCGCGGCCGTATCACCACGGATGTCCCACGCAGGCGACCCGGGAGCGGCCTCGGGAAGGCAGCGCTTGCACGCCCGATACCCGGCCTCGTGCGCTGCGGCGCTGGTGGGATAGAACGTCACGTTCTGCGGCTTGGGCGTGCGTGCGGGGCAGCTCGGACGGCAGTAGATCCCGGTCGAGCTGACCGCCGTGACGAACTGCCCGTCGAAGCGGGTGTCGCGCGCGCTGATCGCACGGTAGCGCTCGTCGAAGTCGGTCACGGGGAAGCTCATGCCTCCACTCTGCCACGCACCACCGACCTCGACTGGCGGAAATCGGACATGACTGTGGGCGGCGCAGACGACGAGACCCACCCGCCTCGTCGATGCCCATCGCGGCCGCAGCGGGCGCGTGTGGGTCTTGGCGTGGAGAGTGGGTCTCGAGGTATCAGAGCGCGAGCGCTCAGTGGAAGAAGTGACGCTCCCCTGTGAAGAACATCGTCACGCCGGCCTTGCGGGCGGCATCGATGACCTCGGCGTCGCGGACGGATCCGCCGGGCTGCACGATCGCCGTGACGCCGGCGTCGATCAGCACCTGTGCACCATCGGCGAAAGGGAAGAAGGCGTCGGACGATGCGACCGACCCGGCCGCGCGGTCTCCCGCACGCTCGACCGCGAGGCGGCACGAATCCACGCGGTTGACCTGGCCCATGCCGACGCCGACGGTGGCGTTGTCCTTGGCGAGCACGATCGCGTTCGACTTGACCGCGCGACAGGCCTTCCACGCGAAGATCAGGTTCTCCATCTCCTCGTCACTCGGACGCTCACCGGAGACGAGCTCCCAGTTCTTCGCGACGGAGACGATGTCGTCGGGGAAGCGGTCGGCGTCCTGCAGCAGCAGCCCACCGGAGACGAGACGCACATCCATGCGCTCCTGCTGCCAGTCCACGGGCAGCTGCAGCAGACGCAGGTTCTTCTTGGCCTTGAACACTTCAAGGGCTGCGGGCTCGAACGCCGGGGCGACGATGACCTCGGTGAAGATGTCCTTGAGGTTCTCGGCCATCTTCAGGGTCACGGTGCCGTTCGCGGCGATCACCCCGCCGTACGCCGAGACCGGGTCGCACTCGTGGGCGCGGAGGTGCGCGCTGGCGATCGGGTCGAGGGCGTTCGGGGCGGTCGTGGCGATACCGCAGGGGTTGGCGTGCTTGATGATCGCGACAGCGGGCTTGACCATGTCGTACGCGGCGCGCAATGCGGCATCTGCGTCGACGTAGTTGTTGTACGACATCTCCTTGCCCTGCAGCTGCGTCGCCTGGGCGATGCCGTGGCCACCGGCACGGGTGTAGATCGCACCGCGCTGATGCGAGTTCTCCCCGTAGCGGAGGGTCGCGAGGCGCTCGGCCTGGATCGTGAGGTGGGTGGGGAGGTCGCCGTCGTCCTGCAGCGTGCCCTCGGCGAACCACGACGCGACGGCCGTGTCGTACGCGGCCGTGTGGGCGAAGGCGCGGGCGGCGAGCTCCCGACGCTGCGAGACCGAGGTACCGCCCTCGGCGATCGCCGAGATGATGCCGGGGTACGACTGCGGCGAGACGACGATCGCGACGTTGGCGTGGTTCTTGGCAGCGGCGCGCACCATCGCGGGCCCGCCGATGTCGATCTGCTCGACCACGTCGTCGCCGACCGCACCGGAGGCGACGGTCTCGACGAACGGGTACAGGTTCACCACGACGAGCTCGAACGGCGTGATGTCGAGCTCGGCGAGCTGACGCTCGTGATCCTCGAGCCGCAGGTCGGCGAGCAGACCACCGTGGATCTTGGGGTGCAGCGTCTTGACCCGGCCATCGAGCATCTCGGCCACGCCGGTGACGGCGGCAACGTCGGTGACGGTGAAGCCCGCTTCGCGGATGGTCGACGCCGTCGAGCCGGTCGAGACGATCTCGACGCCGGCCTCGGCGAGCGCCGCTGCGAGAACGAGAAGATCGGTCTTGTCGCTCACCGAGACGAGCGCGCGCCTGATCGGCACGGTGTCGCGATCGCGGTAGAGCGTGGGGTCGTGGCGGGGGCCGGCCATGATGGGCTCCTTC
>NZ_PCPA01000034.1 GCF_002979515.1 Microbacterium sp. MYb54
GACCGGTAGATCTCCTCCGCCGTCCCCTCCTCCACGATCTGCCCCTGCAACATGATCGCGATCCGGTCACTGATCTCGATCAACATCGGCAGATCATGCGTGATGAAGATCACCGCGAACCCGAGCTTCTCCCGCAACCGCATGATCTCCCGGATGATCCCGCGCTGCACCACCACGTCCAGCGCCGTGGTCGGCTCATCCATGATCATCACCTGCGGGTCGAGGGCCAAAGCCATCGCGATCATCATCCGCTGCCGCATCCCACCCGACAACTCATGAGGGAAACTCGACAGACGGGCAGGATCCACACCCACCAACGTGAGCAGCTCCTCCGCCCGCGCCGTCTTCGCCTTCTTGCTCATCCCGGGCCGGTGCGTGTCGAAAATGTCGAAGATCTGCGCCTTCACCGAGATCACCGGATTCAACGAGTTCATCGCACCCTGGAACACCATCGAGATCTTGTCCCACCGGAACGCCCTGAGACCCTCCCCATCCAAACCGACGATGTCGATGTCATGACCATCCCGGTCATGAAACACGATCTCCCCACCCGTCATCAACGCCGGCGCCTTCAACAACCGATTCATCCCATACGCCAGAGTCGTCTTCCCACACCCCGACTCCCCCGCAAGCCCGAGGATCTCGCCGCGGTTCAACGTCAACGACACATCCCGCACGGCCTTCACCGGCGGATCCACCTCATACTCGATCGACACATTCCGCGCCGTCAACACCGCCGTCTTCTCGGTCATGCGACTGCTCCCTCTCCCCCGACGCCGCGACCCGCTCGGCGTGCCAGACGCTGCCGTCGAGCAGCAACCGGCACCAGACGCAGCTTCGGATTCACGATCTCGTCGATCGCGAAGTTGATCAGAGACAGGGCGGTCCCGATGAGCGCGATGATCAGACCGGGTGGCACGAACCACCACCAGGCACCGCTGCCCACGGCTTGACCGGTCTGCGCGTCGTTCAGCACGGTACCGAGCGTGATGGATCCGGTGGGTCCGAGGCCGAGATACGAGAGCCCCGCTTCGCCGAGGACTGCGAAGATCACTCCGAATATCAGCTGAGCCGCGAGCAGCGGGACGAGGTTCGGGAGGATCTCTACGAAGATCACTCGCAGCGGACGCTCCCCCGCGACGACGGAGGCTGCGACGTAGTCCCTGGTGCGCAGCGACCGCGCTGTGCCGCGAAGCACCACCGCAGACCCCGCCCACCCGGTGATACCGAGAACGAGCGCCACGAGCAGCGAGCTGCGGGCAAGATCACCGAGGCCCTCGGTGTGCTGCACATACGCGGCGATCACCATCACCAGCGGGAGGCCCGGGATCACGAGCATGATGTTCGTGGCCAGCATCAGGGTCTCATCGAGCGCGCCACCGAAGTATCCGGCGAGAACACCGAACACCAGGGCCAGGAACAGCGCGACCACACCCGCGACCGCGCCGACGAAGAGCGAACCCTGAGTGCCGGTCGCGACCTGGGCGAGTACGTCGAAGCCGAGCTTGGTCGTGCCGAGCGGGTGCTCGAGGCTCGGCGGGAGCAGCGCGTCGTAGCTCGCATCGCGCGGGTCGCCGAGGAGCAGCGGCCCGATCAGCCCGAAGAGCACGATCGCGCCGAGCATGATCACTCCCGTGAGGAGTTTGCCGGAGACCCGTGGGAATCCGCCTCGCAGCCGTGCAGTCCGCGCGACGGCGACGGCGTGGGTCGACTCGGACGGGGAAACGATCAGGTCAGACATCGCGGCGCACTCTCGGGTCGATGAAGCCATAGAGGAGGTCGATGAGGAAGTTCGCCGCCAGCACCGTGAGGGTGATGACGAGGAACACTCCCTGCATCAGGGCGTAGTCGAGCCCCTGCACGGACTGGATCATCAGCTTGCCGAGACCGGGGTAGCTGAACACCTGTTCCGTGACGATGGAACCTGCGACGACGAATCCGAGTGCGATGCCGAAACCCGCGAGGCTCGGGATCGAGGCGTTGCGTGCCGCATACGCCGTGCGGATGCGTGAGGGCCGGAGCCCCTTGGCCTCGGCGGTGAGCACGTAGTCCTCCGCCATGGTCTGCACCATCATGTTCCGCATCCCGAGCAGCCACCCGCCGACGGATGAGATCACGATCGTCGCCGCGGGCAGCAGAGCATGCACGAACGCGCTGGCGAAGAACGCCGGCGTCCATTCCGGCCCCGCCGGGAACTCGAAGACGTCGTACCCGCCGATGATCGGCAACAACCCCAACTGCACCGAGAACACCGCGACCAGTACCAGCGCGAGCCAGAAGTACGGGATCGACTGCAGGAACGTGGTGATCGGCACGAACTGGTCGACCCATGTCCCCCGGAACCAGCCGACCCATGCTCCGGCGATGATCCCGAGGATGAAGGAGATGATGGTGGCTGCTCCGACGAGTGTCGCCGTCCACGGCAGAGCCGCGGCGATGAGCTCGCCCACCGGGGCCGGGTATCGGGTCGACGAGACCCCGAGATCACCGTGCAGCAGCCGGCCCCAGTAGGCGAGGTACTGATCCCACAGTGTCGATCCCTTCTCCGCACCGAGGATCGAGGTGATCGCCTTGATCGTCTCTTCGGAGAGCGGCCTGCCCCCGTTCGCACGCCGGAGCTTGCCCAGCATGATCGCTGCGGGGTCTCCGGGGAGCAACCGCGGCAGCAGGAAGTTGAGGGAGATCGCGGCCCAGAGCGTGATGATGTAGAACGCGACACGGCGCATCCAGAACTTCATGAGCCTCTCCTCTCGATGGATCGATCCATGGGTGCCGGCCCTACTTCTTGACGGGACGGAGCTGGGTCAGGATGACGGCCGAAGCAGTCGACAGGTACGGCAGCGGTGCCGCGTACAGGTCGTCCTCGGTGGGCCACCCTGTGAAGTCCGCCGTGTTGAAGAAGGACTGCGACGCGTTGAGCACCACAGGGATGTACGGCAGGTCTCGGGCGATCTCGGTCTGCACCGCGGCATAGGCTGCCTTCTTGATCGCCTCGTCCTGGGTCGCACCCGCCTGCTTCACGGCTTCGTCCACGACGGGGTTCGTGTAGCGGGAGTAGTTCTGTCCCTTGGTCGGCTCCGCGCCGACCTTCGCACTCGCCGTCGTCGTGAAGTACTGGTCGTAGTTGGAGTACGGATCCGCGACCAGCGACTGCGTGATGCCGTAGAGCGCGAGCTGGAACTCACCGGTCGAGATCGGCGTCCAGTATTCGGCTTCCGACACCGTCCGTGCGTTCACACGGATGCCGGCCTTCGCTGCCTGTGCGCTGATGAGCTTGGCGGCGTCGTTGTAGTCGGTCCAGCCGTCGGGCGAGAACAGGTCCAGCTCGATGGCCGTGCCGTTCTTGCCGTAGAAGCCGTCATCGCCCTTCGTGTACCCGGCAGCCTCGAGGATCCCTTCCGCTGACGCGGCGTCGGGCTCCTGCGGGCTGACCGCGAGTGACGGATCGCTCAGCCACTTCTCATCCCGCGGCAGCAACGCGAAGCTCGGCGATGCCTCACCCGACAGCCCGGCGAACGCCTTGCTGCTGATGGCGCCGCGGTCGATCGCGACATTCAGCGCCTGACGGACGGCAGGGTCCGTCTGCGCGCCCGCGCACCCCATCGAGGTATCGGAGCAGGTCATGATCACAGTGGGGTCCTGCTGCTGGTTCATCGTGCTGATGCGTCCGTTGGAGGTGACTCCGTCCGGGTTCGCGATGAACTGACCGACCCAGTCGAGCTTGCCGGTCTTCAGCAGGTCTTCGGACGACTGGTTCGAGTCGATGCCGATGTCCTGCACCTCCTTGATCGCGGGAGCGCCGTCGCGGAAGAGCGGGTTCGCCTCGAGTGTGTAGGCGGCGTCGGTGAACGACTTGAGCGTGTACGGTCCCGAGCCGACCGGCTTCGGGTTCGTCTCCGTCATGTAGTCGTCGATCTCAGACCAGATGTGCTGCGGGATGATCCAGGTCGAACCGAGGATCAGCGACGTCGCCGTGAACTTCGGCGACGAATAGGTGACGACGACGGTGGTGTCGTCGGTGGCCTCTGCCGACACCATGTCGGGGTCGAGGTTCGAGCCGTAGCCGAGGCTGAACGCGACGTCTTCGGCCGTGAGCTCCTCGCCGTCGCTCCACTCGAGGTCGGGCTTGATGGTGATCGTGAGGACGGTGCCGTCGTCGTTGAACTCGTAGGAATCGCCGAGCATCCCGACCGGCGCATCGTCCGAGAGCTGATTGAAGAAGAACAGCGGCTCGTAGATCGCCCCGAACGTCATGTGAGTGGCGGTGTCGACGGCGAAGGGGTTGAAGTTGTTCGTGATGGGGGTCATCGACCCCGACCACATGCGGAGCGGGCGATCGCCGTCCGATGAGCTGCCACCGGGTGTGCAGCCTGCCAGTGCCAGGGCGAGTGCTGCGGCACCGGCGACGAGAGGAAGGGTTTTCCTCCAACGGTTGTCGTGCATGGGAACCTCGTCTCAAGAGCTTCATTGCGGAAGTCGAGCAGGGCGGACGGGGATCCGCTCTGAGGCGAGATTATAGTAAAGGCTCTTTCTAGTAAAGAGGTTTCTAGTTTATTTCTTCAGACACGAGAATCGGCCTCACGTAGGCACGCGAAGCCGATTCTCGAGGGGCGCGCTCCCCGCTCGCCGGGCGGTCGCGGGGAGGACCGCGTCAGTACCAGATGTCGAGCGAAGGCACGGGGAAAGCGACGAGCGTGCGGTCGAAGGCCTCGACTGCCTCGGGGTCGGCTGCGATGCGACCGGCACCGTGAAGCGACGCGGCACGAACCCCACCGGCGTAGAGCACGGAGAGAGTCGAGACGTCGAGCGTGATGTCGACCGCGGAGCCTTCCGCCGCTTCTTCCACAGTCGCGGTCCCGGACTCGTCCACGCGCAGACGCCAATCGCCGTTCGCGAAGCCCAGGGCGTCCTCGACCCGGAGGACGGTGTCGATAGGAGCGGAGTACCGACGTGCCGTCAGCGCGGTCGGAAGATCGAGGATGCGCAGCCAACCGTGGTCGTGCACCTCCTGCTTCACGCCGCGGGCGTCGTGCACCAGCCACGGCAGCGGGTCATCGATTGGGCGGAGGTCGGCGACGACCTCGTCGACGAGGTCGTGCTGCAGCGCGAAGCGCCACAGGGCTGCTCGTGCATCGGCGGTCTCGGCAGCGAGCAGACGCACGTCCATCCGGAATCGGAAGGTGCCTCCCGCCTCACCGACCGTGTAGGCCATGACGCCACGCAGCACGCCGTCTTCGTCGAGGTACCGCACCCCGCGGGCCTGATCCCGATCCGGGGTGGGCGCGATGCCCGCATACCCCTCCCAGCGGCCTTGCCAGCCGGGAATCTGTCCGGAAGCGCGTCGGCGCGAGCGCTCGTGGACTGTCCCGAGGTCGGCCGCGAGAGTCTCGCGGTCGACGTACTCGAGACGGCCGGCCGGGGTCGGTCCGCTCCAGCCCGCACGCCGGGTGTCGACCGTGAACCGCGCGACCGGGATCGCGGAGCCGAAGCCATAGCGCCCGTAGATCGTCGCCTCAGACACCGTGAGACCCGCGACGGGCACTCCAGCCGATGCGGCCGCCCGCAGTTCGCCCTCGAGCAGGGCTCTGGCGATGCCGCGTCGGCGATGCGTCGCCGAGACCGTGACGACGCTGATCGCCCACATCCCGATCTCCGCGCCACCGGGAAGTGTGAGCGGAGTCACCCAGCCGTCGATCGTCGCGACCGGAAGCGCTGCCGCCGGAGCATCAGGCTCGAAGACGCCGATGTTGCGTCTGGCGGCGAACGTCTTGCGCACCTGCGCGAGCATCTCGTCGTTGGGTTCGGTCGCCAGGAAGCCCCGATCGACGGCCCGCTCGAACGCAGCAGCGCTCGCATCATCACTCAGATCGACGACGCGATAGTCGAGGCCTGCAGCAGCCAGTCGTTCAGTCGAGGTGTTGTCGGCGGGAACGTCGCGCGCATCGATGAAGGTCATCGCTCCACACTACCGATGCCCTCCGACGGAGAGTCAGTGCTGGGTCGCCTGGACAGCACGCAGGCGTGCGAACACCTGGTCGCGCAGCTCCTCCGGTGCCGTCTCCTTGCACGCACGGGCGATCACATCGGTGAGGGTGGTGGCGACGAGAGCCTCGTCCCTGCACGAGGGGCAGTTCTCGAGATGCTCTCGGATCTCGGTGTGCTCGGTCTTGCACACCTCGTCGCGGAGGTACTCCTCCAGATCCTGACGGGCTTTGTCGCAGCCGCAGTCGCTCATTTCTTGCTCCTCGTCTCAGCCGCGGCGATGCCCCGCTCAGCGGCGTAATCTGCCAACAGCTCCCGCAGCATGCGCCTGCCACGATGCAGGCGGCTCATCACGGTGCCGATGGGCGTCTTCATGATGTCGGCGATCTCCTGGTACGCGAACCCCTCGACGTCGGCGAGGTACACCGCGAGCCGGAAGTCCTCCGGCACAGCCTGCAGTGCATCCTTGACGACGGACGCCGGCATCCGGTCGATGGCCTCGGCCTCTGCCGAGCGGCTGTGCGACGCGGTCGTGGACTCCGCCCCTCCCAGCTGCCAGTCCTCGAGCTCGTCGATCGTGCCCTGATAGGGCTCCCGCTGCCGCTTGCGGTAGATGTTGATGTACGTGTTCGTGAGAATCCGGTACAACCACGCCTTGAGGTTCGTCCCCTGCGAGAACGTCGCCCAGGAGCCGTACGCCTTGACGAACGTCTCCTGCACGAGATCGGCGGCGTCTGCCGGGTTGCGCGTCATACGCATCGCGGCGGCGTAGAGCTGATCCATGAAGGGGATCGCCTGCTCCTCGAACTCGCGCCGAGGGTCGCCGACGGTGTCTGCGGTTACGGTGTCATCCATCACCGGCCAGTCTAGGCCGCTGAGGTCGATCACCTCGCGCTCCAACGTCGCCGTCATGCTCTCTCCTTCGGGTCGGGATGCCTGTCTTTCACGACGAAGCTCCCTGTGTTTACTAAGGTGAGAACCGATGAGCGCCAACAGGTATTCCCCCTCCCGTGTGCAGGGCGCCTATGCCGCGCCCACGACCGACGTGCCCGTCCACGCGGAGCTCACGATCCCCGGGTCCAAATCGTTGACCAACCGCGAGCTGATGATCGCCGCGATCGCCGATGGGCCGGGCCGCTTGATCGCCCCGCTGCACTCGGATGACTCCGCACGCATGGTCGATGCGCTGCGCGCGCTCGGCGTCGGTATCGAGGAGGTGGATGCCGGTCACGAGTTCGGCCCCGACCTCGTCGTCACCCCGGCGAAGCTCAGCGGCGGCACGACCATCGACTGCGGTCAGGCCGGCACCGTGATGCGTTTCATCGCTCCGCTGGCCGGGCTCGCCGAACACGATGTGCATCTCACCGCGCATGAGACGGCCCTGCATCGTCCGATGGGCGGGCTCATCAGCGCCCTGCGCGACCTCGGCGTCGACATCGACGACGAAGGCACCTGGTCGCTCCCGTTCACGATCCGCGGCCACGGTCGCATCCGTGGTGGCCGTGTCGAGATCGATGCGTCGGCGTCGAGCCAGTTCGTCTCCGGCCTCCTGCTCGCCGCTCCGCGGTTCGACGTGGGCCTGCACCTCGTCCACACGGGCGAGCACCTGCCGAGCCTTCCGCATATCGACATGACCATCGAGGCCCTGAGCCGACGCGGCATCCGCATCGAGCGCCCCGCCGTCGGCGAGTGGCTCGTCGAGGCCGGAGTCCCGCGCGCGAAGGAGATCGCGATCGAACCCGATCTCTCCAACGCCGCGCCGTTCCTCGCTGCCGCCCTCGTCGCCGGCGGATCGGTGTCGATCACCGGCTGGCCGGCGCACTCGACCCAGCCCGGAGCGCTACTGCCCGACATCCTGCAGGCCGCGGGAGCCCACGTGGGCCGTCACGCCGGCATCCTCACGGTGCGCGCGGGGTCGAGCATCCGCGGCCTCGACCTCGATCTCTCGTCCGCGAGCGAGCTCACACCGACCCTGGTCGGCCTCGCCGCGTTCGCGGAATCGCCCACGACCATCAGGGGCATCGGACACATCCGCCTGCACGAGACCGATCGGATCGCCGCGCTGATCGGCAACATCCGCAAGCTCGGCGGCGAGGCCGAAGAGCTTCCGGACGGACTCCGCATCATTCCCCGTGCACTCCACGGCGGAAGCTGGGCTGCGCATCACGACCACAGGATGGCCACGACCGGAGCGCTCATCGGCCTGCGTGTTCCCGGCGTCGAGGTCGACGACATCGGCACGACCGCCAAGACCCTCCCGGAGTTCACCGCGCTCTGGGAGCGGATGCTGCGAGGCTGACGGTGAGCTGGCTCGACGACACTGATGACCTCGAAGACGACTTCGAGGACTTCGACGAGAGCAGCATCCGGACCCGTCCCAACCCGAAGGCGAACCGGCCGCGCACCAAGCGTCGCCCCGCGCACGACGACGCCCAGGTGGGCAGAGTGCTCGGCGTCGACCGTGGCCGGTACTCGGTCCTGCTCGACGAGGACACCCCCGAAGAGCGGATGATCACCACGACCAGGGCCCGAGAGCTGCGACGTATGCCGATCGTGACGGGCGATCAGGCGCGTGTGGTCGGCGACACCTCGGGAGACGAGGGAACGCTCGCGCGCATCATCGGCATCGTGGATCGCACGTCACTCCTCCGACGAAGCGCCGATGACACCGACCAGGTGGAGCGGGTCATCGTCGCCAACGCCGACCAGATGCTCGTGGTCGTCGCGGCAGCCGACCCTGAGCCCCGCGCACGCCTCGTCGACCGTTACCTCGTCGCCGCGCTCGATGCCGGCATCCGTCCGCTTCTGGTCGTGACCAAGACCGACATCGCGGATCCGACGGAGTTCCTCACCCACTTCGACGGCCTCGACCTCCGCGTGTTCACCAGCGCGCAGGACGAGATGCCGCTCGATGAGATCGGCGACGCTCTCGTCGGCCACTCCACCGTCTTCGTCGGCCACTCCGGTGTCGGCAAGTCCACCCTCGTCAACGCGCTCGTCCCGACGGCCGACCGCGCCACCGGCCACGTGAACCAGGTCACGGGGCGAGGACGCCACACCTCCTCATCGACGGTGTCTCTGCGCTACGAGGGCGCCGACGGCACCGGCTGGGTGATCGATACCCCGGGTGTCCGCTCGTTCGGTCTCGGACACGTCGATCCGGCGAACATCCTCGCGGCGTTCACCGAGCTGGCCCTCATCGCCGAGAACTGCCCTCGCGGCTGCACCCACCTGGCCGATGCCCCCGACTGCGCACTCATTGAAGCGGCGGAGCGCGGCGAGCTGGGCGAGACCGGACGTGCCCGGCTCGACTCCTTGCAGCGGCTGCTGCAGACGTTCTCCGACAAGGCGGAGCAGGCTCCCGGCCGATAAGCTGGAGAGGTGACTCAGCGCCTCGAATCCGGAACCGCAGCTCCCGACTTCTCCCTCCTCGACCAGGACGGGTCTACAGTCCGACTGTCAGATCTGCGTGGTCAGAAGACCGTGCTGTACTTCTACCCGGCGGCGATGACGCCCGGCTGCACGACCGAGGCCTGCGACTTCCGCGACAGCATCTCCTCCCTCCAGGGCGCCGGATACCGGGTCATCGGAATCTCCCGCGACGAGCCCGCGACCCTGACGAAGTTCCGCGAGCGCGACGGCCTCACCTTCCCGCTCCTCAGCGATCCGGATCACGCGGTGCACTCCGCCTACGGCGCCTGGGGCGAGAAGATGAACTACGGCAAGCTCGTCGAGGGTGTGATCCGTTCCACGTTCGTCATCGACGAAGACGGAAAGATCGTCCTCGCTCAGTACAACGTCAAGGCCACCGGGCACGTGGCGCGGCTGCGCAAGCAGCTCGGAATCGACGCCTGATCTCCCGCAGTTCCCTGCGGTAGGTCATTCCGCCTCTCGGCGCTCGCCTTCCTGACGCGCGCTCGAGACCAGCAGAGCGAACCCGACGAGACCGGGAAGCCCGACCCCGAGGGTGAACACCCACGAGATGGGCTGCAGCGTGAGCGACGCCAGAGCGAGCGCGACGGCGAGCACCTGGAACACCACTCCCCCGGAACGCGCCCATGAGCGTCCTGCACGCACACCGAACGCGAAGGCGAAGAGTGCAGCCGCTCCGATCAGCGTGAGCACGATGAGCGCCAGCGCGGTCGGGACCGACGAGGCGTCACCCGCGCCGAGGCCCGCGAACTCGATGACGGCGAAGGCGAGGAGCGCGACACCCTCCAGAGCGAGCACAGCCGCCGCGGCGAGGGCCAGTCGAGGTGCGCGCAAGGTGTCTCCATGGGATCGCTCAGTGAAGAAAACCCTTGATTTCATGGTTTTCATGTAACAGACTAGAGAAAGTCATGTGCTCCCACAGCGGCGTGGGGCGAGTTTTCACACTCGCATCACTATTCGCGGACATCCGTCCGCATCTAAAAAGGGTAGCGGAACCCGAACTGCTACCCGAATCCGAGACGTCGCATCCCGACATCTCTTGAAATCCACACCGAGGAGCCCCCATGGACTGGCGCGATAAAGCCGCCTGCCTGACTGTCGACCCCGAGCTTTTCTTCCCCGTGGGGAACACCGGCCCGGCTGTCGATCAGATCGAGAAGGCGAAGACTGTCTGCGCCACCTGCACGGTCACGGAGATCTGCCTGCAGTACGCCCTCGAGAGCAGTCAGGACTCGGGCGTCTGGGGCGGCCTGTCCGAGGATGAGCGTCGCGCTCTGAAGCGTCGCGCCGCACGCGCACGTCGCGCGTCTTGAACTTCCGGAAGCGGCCTGAGATCGACTCTCAGGCCGCTTCCGTCTGTTCGGACGCGTCCGGACTCACCGCTCCAGCCAGCGCAGCGGAATGTCGATGACCACCTCGGTGCCTTCGCCGTCGCTCCCATGCCACTCGATCGTCCCACCGAGTTCGCCCTGGATGAGCGTGCGGATGATCTGAGTGCCGAGGCCCTGTCCGATCCGGCCTTCGGGCAGGCCGAGTCCCGTGTCTCGGACCGTCACACGCAGGTTCTCCTCCGTGCGCTTGGCGTCGATCGTGACGAGTCCCTCCTGACCGGCGAGGCCGTGCTCGACGGCGTTCGTCACGACCTCTGTGAGCGCGAGCGCGAGCGGAGTCGCATACTCGCTCGGAAGCACACCGAATCGTCCGGTCGACTGCGTCCGCGCGCGCGTGTTCGGCGCCGAGGCGACCTCTGCGACGAGTTTGAGCACGCGGTGGAAGACCTCGTCGAAATCGACCTTCTGCGTCAAACCCTGAGCCAGCGTGTCATGCACCACGGCGATCGCATCCACCCGGCGCATCGCCTGTGTGAGTGCGTCTCGCGCCTCGTCCGAGTGCGTACGGCGCGCTTGGATCCGCAGGAGCGATGCCACCGTCTGCAGATTGTTCTTGACCCGATGGTGGATCTCGCGGATCGTCGCGTCCTTGGTGATGAGCTCCTGTTCCTGATGGCGCAGCTCCGAGACGTCGCGGCACAGCACGATCGCACCGATGCGGGTCCCGTGATCCTTCAGCGGAATCGCACGCAGCGATACCGTGACGCCCCTGGCCTCGATGTCCGTGCGCCAGGGCGCGCGTCCCGTGACCACGACGGGGAGCGACTCATCGACCTGCCGGGAGGGCGGGACGAGTCGGGTCGTGACCTCGGCGAGGGACTCCCCCTCCAGCTCGTCATCGAACCCCATGCGGTTGAATGCCGAGAGCGCGTTCGGGCTGGCGAAGGTGGTGATCCCATCGACATCGATGCGGATGAGCCCGTCAGACGCGCGCGGAGCGCCTCGCCGCGGCGACGTCGGCGCGGTCAGATCGGGGAAGCTGCCATCGGCGATCATCCGGAACAGATCGTTCGCGCATTCGTCGAAAGTGATCTGCTGTCGTGACGGGGTGCGCACCTCACCCAGATTCGTGTGCCGGGTGACGACCCCGATCACGGTCGCGCCTGCATCGGCACCGCGACGAACACTCACGATCGGGACCGCACGTACCCGCGTCGGCGTCTCCTCGAACCAGTCGGGTGACGATGAATCGACGATCTCCGCCGACTCGAAGGCGCCCTGCACCTGGGTACGCCACTGCGGTCGCACCCTCTCGCCGACGATGTCGCGATAGAAGAGGGTCGCGGCGCCGCTCGGTCGCGCGTGGGCGACCGCGATGAAGGAACCGTCGTCGGTCTGGATCCAGATCACGATGTCGGCTGACGCGAGGTCGGCGAGGAGCTGTCCGTCACCGGCGAGGCGGTGGAGCCATTCGACATCGCTGTCGGTCAGAAGCCCCTGGGCATGTGCGAGATCACTGAGGGTTGACACCTGACCAGCCTACGGTCTGATGCCTCAGAGAATCGCCAGGGACGTCGCGCGCCAGCGACGATCGATCCCGTCGAGACGAACGGCCACCGCGCGTGTGCGACCGGGTCCGGCCACGACGACGACGGCTTCGATCACCCCGTCGAGGGGTTCCGTCACTCTCAGCGCCCGGATCTCGAAGGTGGGACGCGCGGGTGCGACGCCTCGTGCGCTGCGTGCCCTCGCCGACAGGTTCGCCCTGGTCACCAGGCTCCGAAACGCGTCCTCGCTGAACCACCTGGCGAGCTGATCGACCTCTCTGACTCCGGCGAGAACCTCGAGGACGCCGTGCGTGAGACCGCGCAGAAGCGGCAGCGGGTCGGGGAGTTCGCTGGTCGGTGTCGGCTGGGGGGCGAAGTATTCGTGCGGCGTCATGTCGAACTCTCGGTCGTGGCCAGGTCTGCGAGTCGCCAGTACAGCACCCGGCCCCCGGCCGCGGAGCGGAGAGGGAGGAAGAATGTGGATAACTCGTACGCCGCGGGTCAGCCTCGCCTACGCTCTGTCGGATGCACTGGGACCGTCTGTTCGAAGACCTCGAAGGCCAACTGTCCTCGGAATGGGAGGCCGAGCGGGCCATGCTCGACGCCGAATCCGAGCGACTGCGGATCGCACGTCTGGATCTGCGCTCACGGCTTCGGATGCTGTGCGGCGCAGGCGCGGACGCCACGATCGACCTCGTCAACGGCCGACGACTTCCCGTCGTGCTGCAGATGCTCGGGGCCGACTGGATCGCCGTCTCCACCCGCGGCACCGGCGAGAGCCGTGTCGCCCCCTCCGCGCTGTTCTTACCGCTTGCGGCGATCGCGGGTATCGCCACGGACCACGGCATGATCCTGGCAAGCCTCGAGGAGCCGATCTCCGCCGACCTGCCGCTCCGAGAGCGGATGACGCTCGGCTTCGTGCTGCGCGACCTCGCGCGTCGCCGTGTCCCGCTCCACATCAGCACCCACCTGGGCGACGATGTGCACGGCACGATCGACCGAGCAGCATCCGATCACCTCGATGTCGCCCTGCACGACCCGGGAGAACCACGCCTCGCCGGGGCGGTGCATGGTTTCCGCATCATCCCGTTCTCATCGCTCGTCGCGGTGAGAGCCCCCGGTGATCAGACGCCGTGAGCCGAAGACGTGCCCCAGACCTCGGGGAAGCTCGCGGTGTGTGATTGTCTCCACAGCGCCATACGGCGGGCGTTCTCGGACTCTTCGGCCAAGTACTCGTCGAGGCTCGGCTCTTCGACGCGCCAGCGAGGCGGCGACCCCAACTGCGCACCGCGGAGCCGCCCCTCGTGAACCAGAGCGATCACCTCGTCGACACCGATGCTCAACAGTTCTGCCACCTGCGCAGGCGCGAGGAAACGCGGTGCGCGAACGGAAGAGGTTGACATGTGCCCATTCTCCCCCAGCGGTTCCCTCGGATCCGGCTCGATCACTCCCTGTGGATAACTCGAAGGGCGCCGGAAGCATTTCTGTGACGATATCGCCATGGCTTCCCTCTCTCCTCCTCGACGCGCGTTCTGGGGCGATGTCCGTTTCCTCGTGGGTATCGCCCTGGTCGTGCTCTCGATCACCGGGGTCTGGCTCATCGTCTCCGCATCCGACGATGCGATACCCGTGCTCCAGACGAACCGGACAATCACGCAAGGCGAAACGCTGACCTCCGGCGACTTCCGGGTGGTCGAGGTGGGCCTGGGCCCGCTGGCGGATGACTACCTCGGCCCGGAAGACCTTCAACCCGGCAAGGTCGCGGCACGCACGCTGGAGAGCGGTGAAATCGTGCCCGCCTCGGCGCTGACGGATGCGGACCGCAACCGCACCACCACCATCGTCATCGAGAGCACCACCGGTATCCCCGATGGCGTGCAGGCCGGCACGGTCGTCGAACTCTGGCAGGCGCCTCCCGTCGACGAAGGACGGTCGTACGACACCCCGCGCATCCTCGTCGCCGATGTGATCGTGCACGAAGTGCTCAAGCCGGAAGGCGTGCTCGCCGACACGGGGACCCAGCTCGAGGTCGTGATCGACAGAGCCGACGTGGCTGACGTTCTCGCCGCGATCACCGGAGGCTCAGCCCTCTCGGTGGTGCCGGTCGGGTCAGAGTCATGACGAGCGTCATCGTCGCGATCCCGCAGCCGCGCGCAGGTGAGCTGGCGACGGAGCTGGAGCTCGAGGGAGTCGAGGTCGTCGCGATCATCGCCCCCAGCCCCGCCGTCGTGATTCCGCCGGGGACTGAGGCCATCATCGTCCCGGCCACCCGCGCGGTGTTGACCGCCGAGTTGATCGCGACCTGCGACCGTGCCGGAGTGCGCATTCTCGCCCTCGGCGGCGCGGACAGCCGCTTGCTGGGACGACTCGGCCTGTCCACGCCCCTCCACCTGGAGGCTGCGGGGTGGGAGGTCGCCGCGGCGTTGAGAGTCGAGACGGACACCGCCGCACTGCCTCAGCCCGTTGGCCCGCATCGTGTCATCGCGGTATGGGGACCACACGGTGCCCCGGGCCGCTCGACCCTGGCGATCCAGCTCGCTGTGGAACTCAGCCGCACCGGCCGCCGAACGGCGCTGGTCGACGCCGACACGGTCGCGCCCTCGCTCGCCCTACTACTCGGACTCAGCGACGACGCTCCGGGAGTGGCCGCTGCCTGCCGTCGCGCTGAGCGCGGCGCCCTCGACTCGGCCGAGCTGACCAGACTCGCGACGACGGTCGCAACCGGGGGCGGCGACATCGAGGTGCTGCCCGGCATCAACCGCCCGAGTCGATGGCCCGAGCTGTCATCCACCCGCCTGCGCGCCACACTCGGTGCCTGTCGCGAGTGGATCGAGGACACGGTGGTCGACGTGGCAGACGCCTTCGACGCCGACGACGAGGTCACATACGATCTGGCGGGACCCCGACGCCACGCTGCGACCTCCGCGTCTCTGAGCGAGGCCGACCTCATCATCGCGATGGCGTCAGCGGATCCTCTGGGCATCAGCAGGTTCGTTCGCGACCACGCGGAGCTGCGTCGTCTCACGGCGCCGACGCCGGTCACCGTCGTGGTCAATCAGGTCCGACCGGGCCCCCTCGGGATCGATGCGCGCGGGCAGGTGCGGCGCACCCTCGAGCGCTTCGCGGGCATCACCGAAGTCGTGTTCCTGCCATCGGATCAGCGCGCGGCCGACGCAGCGCTGCTGCACGCCCGCCCCATGACCGACGTCGCTCCACGCTCCCCCTACGTCGCCGCGGTGAGACGGCTGGCCGCCACACTTTCACCGCACGAGACGGCGACCGCTACTGCCGATAGCTCGAGAGGAAGTTCCCCAGTCGTTCGACGGCTTCGCTCAGTACTCGGGGTTCGGGGAGCGTGACCAGTCGGAGGTGGTCCGGGGTCGCCCAGTTGAAACCGGTGCCCTGGACCAGCAGGATGTGCTCCGAGACCAGCAGGTCATAGACCAACTTGGCGTCGTCCCTGATCTCATGCACGTTCGGGTCGAGCTTCGGAAAGGCGTACAGCGCCCCCTCCGGCTTCACGCAGGACACTCCCGGAATCGACTCGAGTCCTTCCCAGGCGATGTCGCGCTGCTCATGCAGACGCCCGGTCGGAGCGATCAGGGCATCGATGGACTGCACACCGGAAAGCGCCGCCTGCACGGCGTACTGGGCCGGGACGTTCGGGCAGAGTCGAGTCGACGCCAGCAGCGTAATCCCCTCGAGGAAGCCCTTGGCGTGATCCTGCGGCCCGGTGATGACCATCCATCCCGAGCGGTATCCCGCCACCCGATAGGTCTTGGAGAGTCCATTGAAGGTCAGGCACAGCAGATCGGGGGCGAGCGTCGCCGTCGGGATGTGCACGGCACCGTCGAACAGGATGCGGTCGTAGATCTCGTCCGAGAGCAGCAGCAACTGGTTCTCGCGAGCGATCTGCACCAGTCCTTCGAGGATCTGGCGGGAGTAGACCACTCCGGTGGGGTTGTTCGGGTTGATGATGACGAGAGCCTTGGTCCGCGGCGTGATCTTCGAGCGGATGTCCTCGAGATCGGGCTGCCACTGATCGTCCTCGTCGCACAGATAGTGCACGGGAGTGCCACCGGCGAGGCTGGTCATCGCCGTCCACAGCGGATAGTCCGGGGCCGGGATGAGCACCTCATCCCCCTCGTCCAGCAACGCCTGCATCGTCATCGTGATGAGCTCGGAGACGCCGTTGCCGAGATAGACGTCGTCGGGATCGAACCGGGGGAAACCCTCGATCTGCTCGTATCGGCTCACGACAGCGCGCCGGGCCGAGATGATGCCCTTGCTGTCGCTGTACCCATGCGCAGTCGGCAACGCGGCGAGCATGTCGTGCACGATCTGATGGGGGGCATCGAAGCCGAAGATCGCCGGGTTCCCGGTGTTCAGCTTGAGGATCTTGTGGCCCTCCGCTTCCAACCGCGCCGCCTCGACGAGGGCGTTTCCGCGGATCTCGTACAGGACGTTCTTGAGCTTCGACGACTGGTCGAAGTTGCGCGTTGGTGTCATCGGCCAAGCCTACAGCGACGAAAGGAGGGCCAATCCACGTGGACTGGCCCTCCTTTTCGACAGAGGCTACTTCTTCTTCTTGCCCTGGGCCCGACGCTGCTCGCGGTTGCCCGCAGCAGGGGCTTCGGCGTCCGTCCGCTGCCCGAAAGCGCCACGGGGCGCCTCCTCGGGCTCGGTCTGCGGAGCCTGTGCACGAGCGGCCGCCTGGCGGACGCGGTCGGTGGCCGCCTGCTGAACCTGGCCGCGGTCGTTGCGGACCTCGACCTCGCCGGCGTCGTTCGCGGCGGAGTACTCGAGGCGCTGCTCTTCGCCACCGGTCGCGAGTCCCTTGGCCTCGACCTCGGCGGTCTGCGAGTCGCCGGCACGGCGCACCTCGACCTCGAGGTTGTAGAGGTAGCCGACCGACTCCTCCTTGATCTGCCCCATCATCGACTGGAACATCGCGTAGCCCTCGCGCTGGTATTCGATGAGCGGGTCACGCTGGGCCATGGCGCGCAGGCCGATGCCGTCCTTGAGGTAGTCCATCTCGTAGAGGTGGTCGCGCCAGCGGCGGTCAAGCACCTGCAGCACCACCCGGCGCTCGAGTTCGCGGGTAGCGGCTTCGCCGAGCGCCTCCTCACGCGTCTCGTACGCGATCTTGGCGTCCGAGAGAAGCTCGCGGGTGAGCCCGTCGGCATCGATGCCGCCCTTGCGGTCCGCAGCCTCCGCGACGACCTCGTCGATCGTGACCCCGACCGGGTAGAGCGTCTTGAGCTCGGTCCACAGTGCGTCGAAGTCCCAGCTCTCGTTGTGGCCCTCACCGGTGTGATCGCGGACCACGCCGCTGATCGCGTCTTCGATGAAGTGCTGCACGCGGTCGGCGATGTCATCACCGTGCAGGATCTGACGGCGATCGGCGTAGATGGCCTCGCGCTGACGGTTCAGGACGTCGTCGTACTTGAGGACGTTCTTGCGCATCTCGGCGTTGCGGGACTCGACCTGGGACTGAGCGCTGCGGATCGCACGGGAGACGAGCCCCGACTCGATCGGCACATCGTCAGGGAAGTTGGTGCGGGACAGGATCGCCTCGGCGGCACCCGACTGGAACAGGCGCATCAGGTCGTCGGTGAGGCTCAGGTAGAAGCGGCTCTCGCCGGGGTCGCCCTGTCGTCCGGAACGACCGCGAAGCTGGTTGTCGATGCGTCGCGACTCGTGGCGCTCTGTGCCGAGCACGTAGAGACCACCGGCCTCGATGACCTTCTCGGCCTCTTCCGAGACGACACCCTTCATCGCCTCGTACGACTCGTCCCAGGCGATCTCGTATTCCTCGGGGGTCTCGACCGGGTCGAGGCCCTTGGCCTTGAGCTCCTGGACGGCGAGGAACTCGGCGTTTCCACCGAGCATGATGTCGGTGCCTCGTCCGGCCATGTTCGTGGCGACGGTGACAGCACCCAGTCGGCCGGCACGGGCGACGATCTCGGCCTCACGTGCGTGGTTCTTCGCGTTGAGAACCTCGTGCTTGACGCCCTTCTTGGCGAGCAGGCGGGAGAGGTACTCGCTCTTCTCGACACTCACCGTGCCGACCAGCACCGGCTGGCCCGCTGCGTGCCGCTCGGCGATGTCCTCGACGACCTGGCCGAACTTCGCCGTCTCGTTCTTGTAGACGAGGTCGGACTGGTCCTTGCGGATCATCGGACGGTTCGTCGGAATGGGGATGACGCCGAGCTTGTACGTCGACATGAACTCCGCGGCCTCGGTCTCGGCCGTACCGGTCATGCCCGCGAGCTTGTCGTAGAGGCGGAAGTAGTTCTGCAGGGTCACGGTGGCGAGGGTCTGGTTCTCGGCCTTGACCGGCACGCCCTCCTTGGCCTCGATCGCCTGATGGATGCCCTCGTTGTAGCGGCGACCGACCAGGATGCGACCGGTGTGCTCATCGACGATCATGACCTCGTCGTTCATCACGACGTAGTCGGTGTCCTTCTTGAACAGCGCGAGCGCCTTGATCGAGTTGTTGAGGAACGAGATCAGCGGCGTGTTCGCGGATTCGTAGAGGTTGTCGATGCCGAGGTAGTCCTCGACCTTCTCGATGCCGGGCTCGAGCACGCCGACGGTGCGCTTCTTCTCGTCGACCTCGTAGTCCTCGCCGACCTCGAGAGTTCGAGCGATCTTCGCGAACTCGGCGAACCAGCGGTTGGCCTCGCCAGAGGACGGGCCAGAGATGATGAGCGGCGTACGCGCCTCGTCGATGAGGATCGAGTCGACCTCGTCGACGATCGCGAAGAAGTGCTCGCGCTGGACGAGGTCTTCCTTGCGCCACGCCATGTTGTCACGCAGGTAGTCGAAGCCGAACTCGTTGTTCGTGCCGTAGGTGATGTCTGCGGCGTACTGTTCACGGCGCACCGCGGGAGTCTGACCCGAGACGATGATGCCGGTGGTCATGCCGAGGGCGCGGAACACGCGTCCCATCAGCTCTGCCTGATAGCTCGCGAGGAAGTCGTTGACCGTGATGACGTGCACGCCCTTGCCGGCGATCGCGTTCAGATACGCGGGCAGCGTCGCCACGAGGGTCTTGCCCTCACCGGTCTTCATCTCGGCGATGTTGCCGAGATGAAGAGCCGCGCCACCCATGATCTGCACGTCGTAGGCGCGCATGCCGAGCGTGCGCTTGGCAGCCTCTCGCACGGCGGCGAACGCCTCGGGCATCAGCTGATCGAGCGTCTCGCCCTTCTCGTAGCGTGCGCGCAGCTCGACGGTTTCATTGCGCAGCTCGTCGTCGGTGAGCTTGGAGATGTCCTCTTCCAGCGCCCCCACTGCCTTGACGACCTGATTCAGACGGCGGATGACCCGCCCCTCGCCAGCACGCAGCAGCTTCTCAAGAGGATTGGCCACGGATGTCATCTCCCTGTCAGTGGGTAAATCGCCGGCCGTCGGTGAACCCGACGCCAGGCATACTTCGCCATGTTACCGGGCTGTGACCTGCACGTCGCCTGCATGGCGTTCCCGCGCGTCGAATCACCGGGTTGCCAGGTATCCATATACTCGGTATCGCATTCGAACCGACCGCAACGGGAGACGAACATGTCAGTACGCCAGAGCCTGCTCGCCATCCTCGCTCAGGGCCCCTGCTACGGGTATCAGCTCCGACACGAGTTCGAACGGCGCACGGGGTCGATCTGGCCGCTGAACGTCGGCCAGATCTACAACACGCTCGAACGACTCGAACGCGACGGCCTGGTCGTGCGCGGCGACACCGATGAACGCGGGCACGTGTACTGGCAGGTCACCGACTCCGGGCGCGACGAGGTGGGCAGCTGGTTCTCCTCTCCGGTCGTGCGCGCTCAGGGCACCCGCGATGAGCTGGCGATAAAGCTCGCGGTCGCAGCCACCCTCCCCGGAGTCGACGCGAACGTCGCGATCCAGGCGCAGCGCACCGCGTCGATCCGACAGCTGGAAGCACTGCAGCAGGAGAGACAGGCACGAGGCGACGCGGAAGACCCAGAGGGGCTGGTCTGGTCACTGGTGATCGACTCGAGGATCTTCGCCACGGAGGCCGAAGTCCGCTGGCTCGACCACACCGCACTGCGCCTCGCCAAGCATCCGCAGCACGCGATGGCGCTCGAACTCACCGCCGAGCGTCCCAAGCGCGGACGCCCGTCGAAGGTCGGCAGAGAGATCGCGGAAGCCGTCGTGGCGCCCTGACCGACGGCAGACCCCTCCCCGTCCGGCACGACCGGGGCGAGAATGCCGTTCGCCCCGGGCGGATGCCCAGCCACCACAGGCGCGAAGGAAACTAGGATCGGGTCATGGCTGGATTTTGGGGCAGACGCAAACGCGAACAGGAAGAACTCGCCGCACAGGACGCCGATCTGGCTCTGCGCGCTGAGCAGGCCCTGGTCGCAACCGACGAGCGGATCCGCACGACCTCGGACGAGCTCGCTTTCGCCGAGGCCGAGCTCGGCGAATCGCTCACCTCCGACCTGCGCAAGGCGCTCGCTGCGGTGCGCACCCATCTGCGTGAGGCGTTCCAGCTCCACCAGTTGAACCATGACGAGATCCCCGACACGGATGAGGAGCTGCGCACGCGCAACGCGCGCATCCTGCAGCTGTGCGAGTGGGCTCAGGATCTCCTCGACGAGAAGACTTCGGTCCTCGCCGAGTCCGTGGCCAAGGTGCGCCGTGCACCCGAGGTCATCGCGCAGGTGCGAGCGGACGCCGCAGCCCTGAGCGCACGCATCCCTCAGACCAACGAGGCCGTCGCGCGACTTTCGGCACGCTACGCCGATTCGGCGATGCACCAGATCACCGCCAGCGCCGCCGAGGCGGAGCAGCTCATCAGCTTCGCGACGCACAGCGCCGATGTGTCGGAACGTCGCCGCGCAGCCAAGCAGAACGAAGAGGCGAACGTCGCACTCGAGACGGCGACCGAGGCGACCCGGCGCGCGTCTGCACTGCTCGACGCGGTCGAAGACTTCGAGATCGAGGCGCTACGGGCCGAATCCACACTCGCCGAGGTCGTGGCCGACTCTCGCGGAGACCTCATCGCTGCGCGTACCGCCCCCGCGGTTCCGGCGGTCGCCCAGGCGGTCGCGGCGCTCCAAGCCGCTCTCGCCGCGCTGACACCGTCGGGCACGCCCAACGACCCCTTCGCCGAGCTCTCCCAGCTGCGCGATGCCAATTCGGCATTGGACGAGGCGATCGCCAAGGCGCGTCATCGTGCCGAGAACCCGCTCCCGAGCATCGCTCAGGTCCAGCATGCGATCGATGATGCCGACCGACAGCTGGGCGTGGCCCGCGGCCTCATCTCGGGACACCGTGGCTGGATCGGTGCGGACGCCCGAACCCGCCTCGCCGAAGCTGAGCGGCTTCGCGTCGATCTCTCCGACCTCCTCCCCGCAGAAGACACGCGCGAGGCTGCGCTCATCCAGGCCCGTCGGGTCGCCCACCTTGCTTCCGAGGCCCTGCAGCTCGCACAGCGCGACATCGACTCCTCCCGCCCACAGGATCAGGACTGGGGCGGTGGCGGTGGCGGCTGGGGCGGTGGCGGTGGAAGACGCGGAGGCGGTGGCGGAGACCTCGCATCGGGCATCCTGGGCGGTCTCGTGATCGGCAGCCTCCTCGACGGCATCTTCGACTGACGCCCTCCTCACCCCGAACGCCAGAACGGCCCGCTCCTAATCGGGGCGGGCCGTTCTGCGACTCGAATCAGGAAGCGAGCGCCTCCGACGGCGGAGCCTGGGTGCTCAGCGCGATCACACCGTAGTCCCAACCCTTGCGTCGGTAGACGACGCTGGGGTGATCGGTGCGGACGTCGACGAAGAGGAAGAAGTCGTGTCCGACCAGCTCCATCCGGTCGACCGCTTCTTCGACGGTCATCCATTCGGCATCGAAGCTCTTCGTGCGGATGACGACGGGAGAATACTCCTCGTCTTCGGCCGGCTGCACCGGCACGCTACCGGTCGCGACCGCCTGGAGGACATCCGCCGATGCCGGTTGGATGTCGATCCCTTCGAGCTCTCCGCTGCCCTTCTCGAAGTGAGCGCCACGCGGGTGCTGTCGCCCGTCGACTCGCTTCTCCTTCGCTCGACGCAGCTGCTCGGACATCTTGTCGACCGCGAGATCGAGTGCCACGAACTTGTCGCCGTCCGTCGCCTCTGCGCGAACGACCGGTCCCTTCCCGATCAAGGTCAGCTCGACGGTCTCATCGGGAACGTGACCGTTGCGATACGCGCGATGGGTGACTTTCACATCCAGCCGTTGCGCGCGAGACGCGAGCATCTGGATCTTGGCGATCTTCTCTTCGACAACGGTTCGGAAGCGATCAGTGATACCCACTCCGACGCCAACGATGCTTGTTTCCATTGCTGCCTCCTTGTCCCGGTCCTCCCGGCCAAGGGCGGACCGTGGTCGCCTTGTGTCCCCCCACCGTAGTCCGCCCGTCGGCGGAAGTCACGAGGTCATTCCCCTGTGTCATCGGTGCGTTCTCGATGAGGTTCATCAGAATCCCGCACGACGCGGCGTGGCGGCGAGCGCGACGGCCGCCACGACACGGAAGCCGCCCGCTTCGAGAGCTCGAGCCGCCTCGTCGATCGTCGCTCCGGTCGTGACGACGTCGTCGACGATCACTGCATCGGCGCCCTCCCCCGGGCGGCGTGCGCGCATGGCATCGCGCATGTTCTGCTCGCGGGCCTGCGCGCCGAGCCCACGCTGGTCGACAGTGCTGGTCACCAGCGAGAGCGCCCTCTGCGGGGCTGCATCCGCGCGACGGATCAAGAGATCGGGAACGCGGTACCCCCGACGTCGGAAGGCCCTTCTCGACGTCGGTACCGGGATGACCCAGGTGGTGGGGGCGATCTCCGGGGCGAGCACAGCGGCGAGCGCCGTTCCGAGCGGTCCGGCCAGCAGAGTCTCACCCTCCCCCTTGAGCCGGCGGATGCACCGCGACGCGACGCCCTCGAACGGCAGCGCGGCCCTGACCACCAGGCCGCGAGGCGTTACAGCGTCCTGTGGAGTCGGGACCAGTGCTTGCCTGCACGGCGCACACAGCAGGGTTCCCGGTTCATCGCAGCCCGCGCAGGTCGCAGAGAGGAGCAGTGCGGCGATCTCAGCACCGATCAGAAGCAGGTCACGTCTTCTGGACATCAAGCGATTCTGCGCCGACGACGTCGCCGGATGCACCGTGGATCCGCCCCGCTGGGGAACAGGGTGGCGATGACCCGTCGTGCAGGAAGACTCACTCCCCGGCGCGCGTGGCGAGCACGGTGACTCCTGAGGCGACCTCTCGCCAGGCCGACCCCGCGTGGGCGAACAGCTCGCCGTTCGCGTCGAGAATCCGCACACCGGTGGCAGTGCGCGCTCCCGCGACCGAGGTGGCGTTGGCCGGCGCAGCCTCCACCGATCCCGGCCCTCCCACCATCTGGGTGAGGAGAGTCGGGCTGTTCGGGTCGGCCAGCACCCCCAGCCGGTCAGCACCGAGCCACACCAGCCCGGTCGCCGGCTCGGCGAGCTGGGTCAGCTGCTTGACCTCGCCCAGTTCGATCGGGATGCCCGCCGAGTCACGGACCACGGCCGCCACGACGACCCACATCTGCTTGCCGACCGTGACCACCGCAGCGACCCTGGCACCGTCCGACGAGACTCTCAGATGAGAGATAGCCGATGCGCTCGGCCAGGCCTTCGTGACCTGATGCGCCACGGCGTCGCTTCCCGACGCCTGCAACGCTGTGGGCGCTCCGGCAGGGACGGACCACGTATAGCCGTAAGGATCGAGCGAGGGCCTGACGAGGCCCGGACGAGCATCGAGCTCGTCGAGACTTCCCTCCCCGATCAGATAGACGTGTCCGTCGCCGAGCTGGGTAGCTGCGCGAGCGTCGTCGGCTGCGACATCGATCGAGACGATGGGCTGCGTGATGGCGGTGATCTCCGAGCTGATACCGGCGATGGGCGAGATCTCGTCTCCGACTATCCGCCCGAACGCCCCATTCTGCAGCACGAGTGTGCCGATCGCGGCCGATGGTTCGACGACATCCGCCACTCCGGCGTCGAGGTTGCGCCCGTCCACCGTGAACCGGACCTGTGTGATGGCGACGCCGGCGGCTCGGAGGGTCGCCTGGAGCTGGGTGCGCATACGGGCGAGCGTGGCCGCGTCGAGGCCTGCAGCGGGGCGCGTGAGCGCGACATCCGCGACCTGGCCGATGATGGGCACCGCGTCCTGCGCCAGCTGCACATCGGCAGGGAAGGCGTTCTGCACGGCAGGGTCCAGCCATTCACTGGGCGCACCGCCGACGAGCGCCCTGGTCACGGTCGTCGCGGGGCTCTGCCGCCGCGGGAACCACCGCATGTCAGGCACCAACCTCGACCAGCCGAGGTCGAAGTACTGCAGCGGATACCCCTCGAAGACTTTGATGAATCGCGTCTCGTCGATCACGACGCCGTCCGGCGCCTGCGTGATGCGCCATTCGCCGTTCTCCATCCGCTGCAGGGTGAAGGCCACGTTGGACGAGCCGAGTGCCTCGGAGTATCCGCCGGAATCGTCGACGCTCGCGAGCAGGTCGAGCGTGACCTGGACCTCCGCGGTGTCCGCGCCTTCGACCTCGTCATCGGGCACCGAGGAGGTGACGGTCCTCGTGTCGGTGCCGGAGTCGATCGACACCCCGGCTGAAGGGGTCCAGCTCCGCTGCAGCGAGGGTGCGAGGAAGTCGCGCGCGGTGTCCCAGTTGTCGGTCGTCGTGATGCCCGCCTCGAGGAAGCCCTCGACGATCTCTTCGGGCCCGGCACCGGTGATCGGACCGGACGCGACCGGGAGGATGTCGACGTCTTGTGGGGACTCTCCGAGTTTGAGGCCGACGGCGACGTCACCGCTCGTGGGCAGTCCCGCACACGCGGGGAGCAGCAACGCGGCGAGCACCAGTGCGATGCCCCGCAACCCTCGATTCCCTCTTCGCTGGGTCATGTCCAGTCCTCCTCGTCGAACATGCCGGCGGGTGCGTCTGTCAGCGAGATCGGCTGCGTCGCATCGCCGATCTCCGCGAACGGTTCCTGCGGCTCGATCGAGATCGGGCTCGGGCCTTCCAGGACACCGTCGTGCCGGGGAATCGTGAGCACGAAGTTCGTTCCCACACCGAGCTCCGACCAGACGTCGAGCGTGCCGCCGTGCAGGGTCGCATCGCCCAGAGCGATCGAGAGCCCGAGGCCGGTGCCTCCGATCGTGCGCTGTCGTGACGGATCGGCGCGCCAGAAGCGGTCGAACACCCGCTCCGCGTCGGCCGGCTCCATCCCGAGGCCGAAGTCGCGCACACCGGCGGCCACCGCGTGCTGGTTGCTGTCGATCGTGACGACCACCGGTCGCCCCTCACCGTGCTCGATAGCGTTGCCGATCAGGTTGCGCAGCACCCGGCGCACTCGCCGCGGGTCCATGTCGACGGGCGAATACCCGCCTGGCGCCACGAGCCTCAGTTCGGTGCCATGCCCTTCCGCGAGCGGTCGCATCTGCTCGATGATGTCTTCGGCCAGGTGGGTGAGGCTCGTCGCCTCCAGCTCGAGCTGCACCGATCCCGCGTCGTATCGACTGATCTCGAGCAGGTCGGACAGCAGCGTCTCGAACCGCTGCACCTGAGCGTGCAGCAGCTCGGCCGTGCGTGCGGTGGTGGGGTCGAACTCCTCACGCTGGTCATTGAGCATGTCGGCGGCGAGGCGGATGGTGGTCAGCGGGGTCCGCAGCTCGTGCGACACATCCGACACGAAGCGTTGTTGCACCATCGAGAGCTCGCCGAGCTCCTTGATCTGCGACTCGATGCTGTCGGCCATCGCGTTGAACGAGCGTCCGAGGGTGGCCAGCTCGTCCTCGCCATGCACCTCGAGGCGCACGCCCAGGTCGCCGGCCGCCAGCCGGGCGCTCGTCTCGGCGGCCTGCACGATCGGGGTGGAGACCGCTCGAAGGACGATCCAGGAGATCGCGGCGACGATCGCCACCAGTCCGATCCCGGCTATCCACAGCGTCCGCTGCACGAACACGAGCGTCTGATCGGCATCGCCGAGGTCGTAGGCGAAGTAGATCGCGAACGCCCCAGCCTCCGGCACCTGGAGCTGCTGCCCGACGATGATGCCGGGAACGTCTCCTCCGTCGGCGACGGGCAAAGCCACCGACTGCCAGGCCTGACGGTCGTCGAACTCGACGACGCGCGCCTGGAGCTCCGGACTCAGCAGGCTCCGACTCAACCCGGCCTCGAAGCCGTTCAGCCGGACACCTTCCGCATTCTCGATCTTGAATCCGGCGAGCTGATCAGTGCTCGATGTGCGGGTGAGGTTCGACTGGATGACGTTCCACAGTTCGGTGAGGGCAGCGGGGTCGTCGCCGACCTCGGCCACGTCCAGGATCCCCTGCGCCTGGTCGACTGCGCGCCTGGCGTCTTCGAGCGCGACGTCTTTGCGCGAGACGAAGAGGTCGTTCTGGATCACGAGCGCCATCGTCACGCACGTGATGAAGATCGCCAAGGAGGTCGCGAGCAGGGTGATCGAGAGAGTGCGGAAGCGCAGCGAACGCCGCCAGAGGATGCCGAGCATCGTCGGCCAACCTCGCCAGTCGCGCAGGACAGCGACCGTCGTCGTGGTCGCTGTCGTCGCGGCCATCGTGCTCCTAGCCGATGCTCCCGGCGCGGTAGCCGACGCCGCGAACCGTCATCACGATCTTGGGGTTGTCCGGGTCGAGCTCGACCTTCGCGCGCAGGCGCTGGACGTGCACGTTCACCAGTCGCGTGTCGGCCTTGTAGTGGTAGCCCCACACCTGCTCGAGGAGCATCTCGCGGGAGAACACCTGTTGGGGCTTCGAGGCGAGCGCGACGAGAAGCTGGAACTCCAGCGGGGTGAGTGCGATCGGTGCCGTGCCTCGGCGGACCTCGTGCGCGTCGACGTCGACGGTGAGGTCACCGACCCGCAACTGCTCGCTCGTGGCCTGGGGCGTCGGGCGGAGGCGGGTACGGATACGGGCGACGAGCTCCTTCGGATTGAAGGGCTTGACCATGTAGTCATCCGCGCCCACCTCGAGTCCACGCACGACGTCGGCAGTGTCGCTGCGCGCGGTCAGCATGATGATCGGCACACCCGATTCGGCGCGGATGCGCGTGCAGATCTCGATTCCGTCCATGCCGGGGAGCATCAGATCGAGCAGCACCAGATCGGGTCGCTGCGCGCGCCACTCGTCGACGGCACGAGCACCGTCTGCGCAGAAAACCGGCTCGAAGCCTTCGGTGCGAAGCACGATCCCGATCATCTCGGCGAGCGCGGTGTCGTCGTCGACCACGAGAATACGTGAGGTCATAAGAGTTACCTTATGGCACCGAGTCCCGCCGACCCCAGGTCTGCGCGCCACGCACGGGATATGACACGATGGGAGCGCGCGACGGAGAGGGAATGTCAATGACCGGCCAGACGTGGACCCCTGCCCCGAAGAAGGGCATCATTCCTCTTCACCCGCTGAGTTTCGGGATGTTGCTCGGGAAGGCCTTCGCCGCTCTCCGCCACAACCCGAAGGTGCTCTTCGGGTTCGCCGTGGTCATCCAGCTCGTCGTGGTCCTCATCACCGCGCTCGTCATGGGTGTCGTGTTCTTCACGACCTTCAGCCGCTTGCAGACCGTCTCACCCTCTTCGCCGGACTTCGAAGCCGTGTTCGCCGGGACGATCGCGATCAATCTGATCGCGGGACTCGCCGTCGGACTCGCCTCGATCGCCTTCACGGCGATGATGCAGGGCGTCGTCGCCGCAGAGATCGGCTACGCCTCGATCGGCGTGAAAGCGACTCTCCGGATGCTGTGGCGCAGGATGGCGCCGGCATTCTGGCGACTCGCGGGCTTCGCTTCGCTCTCGGTCGTCGCGATGTTCGGCCTCATCACGATCGTGACTGTGATCATCGCCGCCTTCATCGCCGGAGGCCTGGGCGGGAGCGCCGAACTCGTCGGAGTGGTCGTGATCGTGGTGATCCTCATCGTCCTCGCCTGCATTCCCCTGGCGGTGTGGTTGACGACGAAGCTGCTGCTGGTGCCGTCGATCCTGGTGCTCGAGCACGCGCGTTTCCGTGACGCGTTCGTGCGCTCGTGGCGGCTCACCCGCGGCCGCTTCTGGGTCGCCTTCGGGGTGACCTTCCTCATCAGTGCGATCATGGGCCTCGCATCGCAGGTCGTGAGCTTCCCCGTGGTGCTGCTCAGCTCGCTCCTCAGCTCGGTCGTCGCCCCCACCGGCGCGGAAGACCCGAGCGCGGTGGTCGGGTTCATGCTGACGCTGATCGCACCGCAGATTCTGCTGCTCGTGATCCAGGCCATCACCCTCGTGGTGCAGAGCACCGGTTCGGCACTCGTCTACCTCGACTGCCGGATGCGCTACGAAGGCCTGGACCAGACGCTCATCGCCTACGTGGAGCGGCGTGATCTCGGTTGGACCGAGGAGCAGCAGGACGATCCGTTCCGCGTCGATCCTTCACGCGCCGTCACCTCGGCGCCTCCGCCTCGACAGGTACCGGAGTACGCCATGGCGGCGCCGGGGAATGCGTACCCGCAGTACGGCACCCCAGCGCCCGCCGGACAACCAGGGGTCGGACAGACCTATCCCGCGCAGCCGTACCCTGCACAGCCGTATCCCGCACAGACCTATCCCGCACAGACCTATCCCGCACAGACCTATCCCGCACAGACCTATCCCGCACAGCAGAGCGGTGCCCCTTCGCAGAGTGGCTTCCCCGCGGGGCAGCCGACCGTCGCGTTCCCGCCGCCTCCCCCACCCCCCACATCGCCGACGCC
>NZ_PCPA01000035.1 GCF_002979515.1 Microbacterium sp. MYb54
GGGTACAACCGCGATTCGGCTCCCCGACGCGAGGGCGGCGGGTACAACCGTGATGGTGCCGCTCCGCGCCGTGAAGGCGGCGGGTACAACCGCGACGGTGCTGCCCCGCGCCGTGAAGGCGGCGGGTACAACCGCGACGGTGCTGCCCCGCGCCGTGAGGGCGGCGGGTACAACCGCGATTCGGCTCCCCGACGCGAGGGCGGCGGGTACAACCGTGATGGTGCCGCTCCGCGCCGTGAAGGTGGCGGGTACAACCGCGATGGTGCTGCCCCGCGCCGTGAGGGCGGCGGGTACAACCGCGATTCGGCTCCCCGCCGCGAAGGTGGCGGCTACAACCGCGATGGTGCTGCTCCCCGCCGTGAAGGTGGTGGGTACAACCGTGACTCTGCTCCCCGCCGTGAAGGTGGTGGTGGCTACAACCGTGATGGTGCTGCTCCCCGCCGCGAAGGTGGTGGCTACAACCGTGACTCTGCCCCGCGCCGTGAAGGTGGTGGGTACAACCGCGACTCTGCTCCCCGCCGCGAGGGCGGTGGCTATAACCGCGACGGTGCTGCGCCGCGCCGTGAAGGTGGCGGCTACAACCGCGACGGTGCTGCGCCGCGCCGTGAAGGTGGCGACCGTGGACAGGCTCGTTCTTACCCGCAGCGCGGGGGAGCGGGCAGGGAACGGCCGGCCCAGGCAGCGAACGAGCGTCCGCGTTTCGACGAACCGCAGATCCCTGATGAGGTCACCGCGCGCGACCTCAACGGTGCGGCTCGCAACGAGCTCAAGACTCTGAGCAAGGAGAACGCCGAACACGTCGCCCGTCATCTCGCGATGGCTTCACGGCTCATTGATGAGGACCCGGCTCTCGCTCACGAGCACGCGCTGGCAGCTTCTCGACGTGCAGGACGCATCGCGATCGTTCGCGAGACCCTGGGCATCACCGCTTATGCGACCGAGGACTTCGCGCTCGCACTGCGCGAGCTGCGTACCTACCGTCGTATCTCGGGCAAGGACGACCAGATCGCACTGATGGTCGACAGTGAACGGGGGATCGGTCGCGCCGATCGGGCTCTCGAGACTGGTCGTGCCATCGATCGGTCTGCGCTCGAGACTCCGGTCCGTGTCGCGTTGGCGATCGCGATGTCGGGCGCCCGGCTCGACCAGGGCGACCTCGAACTCGCACTCGGTGAGCTCGAGATCCCAGAGCTCGACCCTGATCGCGCATTCGAGTGGAGCCCTGCTCTTTTCGCCGCGCGCGCAGCTGTGCTCGAGGACCTCGGACGTACCGAGGAGTCAGAGTTCTGGTCGCACCGTGCCCAGGTCGCGGCCGAAGCTCTCGGCATCGATGAGGGTGGGGACGAAGAGATCTTCATCGAAGACAGCCTGATCGAGGGCGAGTTCCTCGATGAGGAGGCCTCCGAGCTCGCTGACGACGCGGAATCGGAACACGCGGAATCGGACGACGCGGAATCGGACGACGCAGATGTTTCGCGAGCCGAAGCTTCCGAAGCTGCCGAAGACACCCACGCCGACGATGCTTCGGAGGAAGAGCCGGCTTCAGACGAAGATGCTGTCTCAGAAGAAGATGCTGTCTCAGAAGAAGAGCCGGTTGTCGTCGAAGAGCCGACGGTTGAGGACGAGGTGCGCGAGCTCCTGAGTGAAGACGAGACCGACGACGAGACCGACGAAACGACCCCGGAGGCGTAGTGGCGCTGTTCTCTCGGAAGCGCGCCCCGCGTACGCCTCTCGATGGCGTCGACACGATCCTCGCTGATCTCGATGGCGTGGTGTACGCGGGCCCCGGCGCTCTCCCGTTCGCGGTGGAGAGTCTCAATGAGGCGGCGAAGTCGGCGCGGCTCGGATACATCACCAACAATGCGGCGCGCACGGACGCATCGGTCGCGGAGCACTTGAGCAGTCTCGGCCTCAGGGTCGAGGCCTCGGACGTCGTCACCAGCCCGCAGGCGGCGATGCGTCTGATGGCGCGGATCGTGCCGGCGCCGGCGACCATTCTGGTGATCGGCGGCGACGGGCTCGTCGACGAGGTGCAGAAAGCCGGATACACGGTGACGCGCAGCGCCGAGGATTCGCCGAGTGCGGTTGTGCAGGGCTTCGCCCCGGAGGTGGCCTGGACGGATCTGGCCGAAGCGGCTTTCGCTCTCAAGCTTCCCGAGGAAGACGGCGGCATCCCGTGGATCGCCACGAACACCGACTGGACGATTCCTCGCGAGCGCGGTGTCGCCCCCGGGAACGGCACGCTGGTCTCGGCGGTGCACACTGCCATCGGGCGACTGGCGACTGTCGCGGGGAAGCCGGAGGCGCCGATCTTCGAAGAGGCGCTCGTCCGGTTCGGTGCTCAGAAGGCGCTCTTCATCGGAGACCGCCTCGACACCGACATCATGGGTGCGAGCCGGGTCGGGATCGAGTCGGTACTGGTCCTCACGGGCATCGACCGGCCCAAGCACGTACTGGCAGCACCCGAAGGCTCGCGTCCCACGTATATTCTCGGCGACCTGCGCGAACTGCATCTTCCGTACCCAGAGGTCACGGAACAGGACGGCGTGTTCCACGTCAACGGCGCCGCCGTTCGGGTCTCGGGAGCGGATGTCGAGATCGTGGCGGAGACCGGCGAGCAGATCGACCTGCTGCGCGCGGGCGCCGCGGCCATCTGGGCGTCTGGAACTCCGGTGTTCGTGCTGCGGGTCCCCGAACGCCTCTACGACGATCCCTTCCACAGGCCCTGAGCATCTCGCGTGGCTCCGTCCTGCGTCGGAGGGGCCGCGTACAGTAGAACCGTGAGCGAAGAGACGACGAGCGCGCCGACTGACGGCCTGTGGAGCCGACTGCGCCTGATCGAAGGGCAGCCGCTTCCCGCGCGAGCCGACGCCTACTCGGCCCTTCACGACGAGCTCTCCCGGCGCCTTGAAAGCGGCTCGAAGCTCGAGCAGCGGGAGACCTCGGGATCCCGATGACGCGACTCGACGCTGCCCTCGCCGCTCGAGGACTCGCCCGTTCTCGTACCCACGCGGCCACGCTCATCTCCGAGGGACTCGTGAGCGTCGACGGACGCCCGGTCGTGAAGGCGTCCACCGCCGTCAACGATGCGGCGGAGATCACCATCGCCGGTTCCGACCACTACGTCGGGCGCGCCGCCCACAAGCTCATCGCGGGGCTCGACGGCTTCGGCATCCCGGTCGACGGGCTGCTCGCGTTGGACATGGGTGCGTCGACGGGCGGCTTCACCCAGGTGCTCAGGGAGCGCGGCGCACGAAAGGTGCTCGCTGTCGACGTCGGACACGGACAGCTGGCCCCATCCATCGCCGCCGATCCCGGAGTCGTGGCGGTCGAAGGATTCAACGTCCGCTACATGACCCGTGAGAACCTCACGGAGGCGACAGGGGAGGCCGCGGCGCCCGAGCTGGTCGTCGGCGACCTCTCGTTCATCTCCCTCGAACTCGTGCTGCCGGCCGTCGCCGCGGTCTGCGCCGCCGAGTCCGACATCCTGCTGCTCGTGAAGCCGCAGTTCGAGGTCGGACGCACGGCCGTACGCGGGGGACTGGTCACCGACCCGGCCACGCGCGCCGATGCGGTGGCCCGCACTGTGTGGAGCGCGTGGGATGTGGGACTCGGGATGCTCGGCATCCTTCCCTCCCCGATTCTCGGGACCCACGGCAATGCCGAGTATCTGGTGCACCTCGCGCCGGGGCGAGGCAGTAATCCGACAGAATGGCTGGACAGCATCAACCGACTGGCAGGAGGACGATGAACGAGCGCAGCATCCTGGTCGTCGCCCACGCGGGCCGTGTGGAAACCGTCGAGGCCGCTCGTCGGGTGATCGACGCCCTGCGGGAAGCGGGAGCACGGCCGGTTCTCGCCGCCGACGATCACGAGGCCCTCGTGGCCGTCGATCCGTTCTTCGCAGATGCCGACGTGCTCGGAGTCTCCATCGATCCTGCCGACCTCGAGCTGGCGATCGTGTTGGGCGGAGACGGGACGATCCTGCGTGCCGCAGAACTCGTGCGTGACAGCGGTGCTCCTGTGCTCGGCATCAACATGGGCCATGTCGGATTCCTCGCCGAGATCGATCGCGACGACATGGACAAAGCGGTACGCCGCGTGATCGACCGTGACTACGAGGTCGAGGAGCGGTTGGCACTCTCCGTCCGGGTCAAGGATTCCGAAGGAGACGTCGTCTACGAGACCTGGGCGCTCAACGAAGCCACGGTCGAGAAGGCCAGCCGTGAGCGGATGATCGAGGTGGTGCTCGAGATCGACGGGCGTCCGCTGTCGAGCTTCGGCTGTGACGGCATGGTCATCTCCACTCCCACCGGCTCGACCGCGTACAACTTCTCCGCCGGGGGTCCGGTCATCTGGCCGAGTGTCGAGGCGATCGCCGTCGTGCCGCTGTCGGCCCACGCGCTGTTCGCCAAGCCGCTCGTGGTGAGTCCCGACGCCTCCGTGGCGATCGAGATGCTCGAGCGCACCGACGGCTCCGGCATCCTGTGGTGCGACGGGCGTCGCTCGCACGACCTGCCTCCGGGCGCCCGCGTGGTGGTCCGGCGGTCTTCGCGTCCCGTGCGCCTCGCCCGCCTGCACCCCACCGCCTTCACCGACCGACTCGTGCGCAAGTTCCAGCTGCCGGTCGAAGGTTGGCGCGGCCAGGCGCAGGGGGCGCCATCGTGATCGAGGAGATGCGGATGCAGGGGCTCGGCGTCATCGCCGACGCCGTGCTGCCGCTGGGCCCGGGGTTCACCGCGATCACCGGCGAGACGGGTGCCGGCAAGACGATGGTCGTCACCGGACTCGGGCTCCTGCTGGGTCAGCGTGCCGATTCCGGTGCGGTCCGTGCCGGCGCTGCCCAGGCCTCGGTGGCAGGGGTGTGGGTCGTCCCCGAAGGCGGGAGCGTCGCAGAGATCGTCGCGGATGCCGGCGGTGAGCTGGAGCCGGTCGGCGCAGGCCGCGCGGAGCTCTACGTCTCGCGCACGCTGAGCGCAGAGGGCCGCAGCCGAGCCAGCGTCGGAGGCCGCGCGGCACCGGCGGGAGTGCTCTCCTCTCTCGCGGAAGAACTCGTCGTCGTGCACGGCCAGTCCGAGCAGCTTCGCCTTCGCTCTGCCGCCGCCCAGCGTGATGCACTCGATCGCTTCGGCGGCACCCCGATCGTGGACGCCGTCGAGAAGTATGCCGGAGCGTTCGCCCGTTGGCGCGCCCTCGCCACCGAGATCTCAGAGATCACCGAGAACCGTGACCGTCGCGCCGAAGAGGCGGCCCGACTCAGGGAGGCTCTTGCACTGATCGAGGCGACGGCTCCGGAACAGGGAGAGGACCAGGAACTCACCGCGCGTGCCGAGCGTCTCGCGAACGCCGAAGAGCTGCGGCTCTCGGCATCCCTCGCTCATGGTGCGCTCTCCAGCGAGGAGGGAGAGCCCGACGCCTCGGCACTCGTGGCGGAGGCGCGTCGTGTGCTCGAGCGTGCTTCCGACGCCAAGCTCACCGAGATCGGCGAGAATCTCGCCGACATCGGATACCGGATCGCCGATACCGCGGGACTGCTTTCGGCCTACCTCGCCGACCTCGACGAAACGGGTCCCCACGAGCTCGCCGCGGTCGAGGAGCGCCGAGCGGCTCTGGGCACCCTGATCCGCGCACACGGTTCTCTCGACGAGGCTCTGGCCCTCTGGCAGACAGGATCCGCCAGACTGGCCGAACTCGACGACGACGGCGATCGCATCGAGCGACTGCTCGCGGAGCGAGATGCGGCGCGGGCTGAGCTCGATGCGCATGCGACCGCGCTGACCGCAGCGCGCACAGATGCCGCCGCACGCCTCGGTGAGGCCGTGACCGAAGAACTGCACGCGCTCGCGATGCCGGATGCGCGCCTCGAGGTCGCGGTCTCCGAAGGTGCCGAGAGCACGCATGGCCGTGATGATGTCGCGATCCTGCTCGCCCCGCATCCTGGAGCCGAGCCGCGCTCGGTCTCGAAGGGCGCCTCGGGGGGCGAGTTGTCTCGGGTCATGCTGGCGATCGAGGTCGTCATCGCCGCGACAGACCCTGTTCCGACGTTCGTCTTCGACGAGGTCGACGCGGGCATCGGCGGCGCAGCGGCCATCGAAGTCGGTCGGCGACTCGCCCGACTCGCAGAGAAGTCGCAGGTCATCGCGGTCACGCATCTCGCGCAGGTCGCGGCCTTCGCGAACAATCATCTGTCCGTCGTGAAAGCCAATGATGGCGCGGTGACAGCCTCGAGTGTGCGGCGTCTGGAGGGCGGAGATCGTGAAGCCGAGATGGCCCGTCTGCTCTCTGGACTCGCCGATTCGGATGCTGCTCTGACCCATGCCCGTGAACTTCTCAGCCTCCGCGTCCCCACCGCCTGATAGGATCGAAGCCCGTGATGAACTCTTCTTCTGCGGGACCCAAGAACGACACGACCAAGCACATCTTCGTGACTGGTGGTGTCGTTTCGTCTTTGGGTAAGGGACTGACAGCTGCCAGCCTCGGCAACCTCCTCACGGCCCGCGGTCTGCGCGTCGTGATGCAGAAGCTCGACCCGTATCTGAACGTCGATCCCGGCACGATGAACCCGTTCCAGCACGGCGAGGTCTTCGTCACCGACGACGGCGCGGAGACCGACCTCGACATCGGCCACTACGAGCGCTTCCTCGACATCAACCTGTCCGAGGCGGCCAACGTCACCACGGGCCAGATCTACTCGCAGGTGATCGCGCGCGAGCGCCGCGGTGAGTACCTCGGCGACACCGTGCAGGTCATCCCGCACATCACCGACGAGATCAAGCGCCGCATGCGCCTGCAGGCCTCCGAAGAGCCGCGCCCCGATGTGATCATCACCGAGGTCGGTGGCACGGTCGGTGACATCGAGTCGCAGCCGTTCCTCGAGTCCGCGCGCCAGCTGCGTCACGAGCTCGGGCGCGACAGCGTGTTCTTCGTACACGTCTCACTCGTGCCGTTCATGGGCGCATCGGGGGAGCAGAAGACCAAGCCGACGCAGCACTCCGTCGCGGCGCTCCGTCAGGTGGGTATCCAGCCGGACGCCCTGGTCCTCCGCAGCGACCGTCCGGTCAGCGTGAGCAACCGCAACAAGATCGCCCTGATGTGCGACGTCGATGTCGAAGGCGTCATCAACACGGTCGACCTGCCCAGCATCTACGACATCCCCTCGACGCTGAACGATCAGGGACTCGACTCGTACATCGTGCGCCGCCTCGGTCTCGACCAGAAGGCCGCGGCCGACGTCGACTGGACGCGCTGGAGCAAGGTGCTGCACGCGGTCCACAACCCGAAGCACGAAGTCACGATCGGTCTCGTCGGCAAGTACATCGACCTGCCCGACGCCTACCTCTCGGTGACCGAGGCGCTCAAGGCCGGCGGCTTCGCGCAGGAGACCAAGGTCAACATCCGCTGGATTCCTTCCGACCTCTGCGAGACGCCGGAAGGCGCCCAGGAGCAGCTGGCCGAGCTCGACGGGATCTGCGTGCCCGGTGGATTCGGCATCCGCGGCATCGAAGGCAAGCTCGGGGCCCTGAAGTTCGCTCGCGAGCAGGGCATCCCGACGCTCGGACTGTGCCTGGGCCTGCAGTGCATGGTCATCGAGTACGCACGTGATGTGGCTGGCATCGTCGGTGCCTCCTCCAGCGAGTTCGACCCGGAGACCCCAGAGCCGGTCATCGCGACGATGGCTGAGCAGGTCGATATCCTCGACGGCGGCGACCTGGGCGGCACCATGCGCCTCGGGCTGTACCAGGCTGCCCTCGCTGAGGGATCGCTCGCCCGTGAGCTGTACGGTGCCCCGGAGGCCGCCGAGCGCCACCGCCACCGCTACGAGGTCAACAACGCCTACCGTGACCGCCTCACGGACGCCGGACTCGTCTTCTCGGGCCTCAACCCCGAGCTCGACCTGGTCGAGTACGTCGAGCTGCCTCGTGACGTGCACCCGTACTACATCGCGACCCAGGCTCACCCCGAGCTGCGCTCGCGCCCGACCGCCCCGCACCCGCTCTTCCGCGGGCTCGTCGGCGCCGCGATCGAACGTCACCGCGCGAGTGAGCTGTTCGACGTCAGCGCCGATGACTGATCTGACGGAAGATCTCCGCGACGAGCCCTTCGAACCGGAGGTCCTCCAGAGCGACCTCGTCTACGAGGGCAGCGTCTGGGACGTGCGCTCCGACCGCGTGCGCTACTGCGACGGCGAGATCGTCCGGCAGTACGTCGACCACACCGGCGCGGTGGCGATCGTCGCGCTCGACGACGCGGGGCGCCTGCTGCTCATCCAGCAGTACCGGCATCCGATCCGGCACCGTGACTGGGAGCTGCCCGCCGGCCTGCTCGATGTGGAGGGCGAGGAACCGCTCGAAGCCGCACGTCGTGAACTCGCCGAAGAAGCAGACCTGGTCGCCGCTCACTGGGAGCCGCTGATCTCCTCGTGGACGACTCCCGGCGGGAACGACGAGATCATCCATGTGTTCCTCGCCACCGGGATCGCGACGGCGAGTGCCGCCCACGACCGCGAAGACGAGGAAGCCGACATCCGCGTCGAGTGGGTACCGCTGGCAGATGTTGTCACCGCGGTGCTCGACGGCCGGATGCGCAATGGCATCCTCGCGATCGGAGTCTTGGCGGCGTCGCAGAGGCTGCGCGATCGGGGCTGAGGATGCTGCTCGAGCGCGCCCTCGACGCTTACCTGCGTCACGTCACGGTCGAGCGCGGGCTGAGCGCCCACACGATCGCGGCGTATCGGCGTGATCTCGGGGGATACCGGGACTGGCTGGTCGCACAGGGGATCACCGACACCGCCGAAGTGACCCCCGCGGTGATCGATCGTTTCATCGCGGAGAGAGCATCGGCCGAGCCGCCCCCCGCATCCACGAGCCTCGCGAGACTGCAGTCCTCCGTGCGGGGATGGCATCGGTTCCTCGCGCGCGAGGGCATCGAGACCGATGACCCGAGTGGCAGGCTCCGTCCGCCGAAGGCGCCACAGCGTCTCCCGAAAGCTCTGACCATTGATCAGGTCGAGCGCCTGCTCGCCGCCCCCTCTGCGGAAGAACCGCTCGGCATCCGCGACCGTGCGCTGCTCGAGCTGCTGTACGCCACCGGCGCCCGCGTGTCCGAGGCGATCGACCTCGACGTCGACGACCTCGCGCACGGCGAGGTGCTCCGGCTCCGCGGCAAAGGGTCGAAGGAGCGCATCGTGCCGGTCGGCTCCTACGCGCGAACTGCCGTCGACGCCTACCTGACGCGGGTCCGGCCGGGGCTCGCGGCGAAAGGACGAGCGTCGGCTCGGCTGTTCCTCGGGGCGCGAGGGGCCCCGCTCTCCCGACAGAGTGCCTGGCTCGTCATCCGCGAGGCCGCAGAGCGCGCCCAGATCACGGTCGCGGTCTCGCCGCACACGCTGCGGCATTCGTTCGCCACGCACCTCCTGCAGGGCGGCGCGGATGTCCGCGTGGTGCAGGAGCTGCTCGGGCACTCCTCGGTCGCGACGACGCAGATCTACACGCACGTCTCGGTCGATGCGCTTCGCGACATCTACGCGACCTCGCATCCACGCGCACGCTGAGGCCTCCGAGCCCGGAGCGACCCTCTGCCGCGTGCCGAGGCGGCTGAGCAACGGCCCGGCCGGTACAATCGACCAAGCATGAAGGAGCAGGAGAACGGGTGGCTGAGAAAGTGGCGAAGTCCAGGGCGAAGGCGCAGAAGGCCGACGAGACCCCCATGGGACCCACCGGCCGCCCCTATCACGGGTTCCCGACCCCCGAACCGTTGAAGTCCCACGGTCCTGCGCGCATCATCGCGCTGTGCAACCAGAAGGGTGGCGTCGGCAAGACGACGACCTCGATCAACCTGGCCGCCGCACTCGCGGAGTACGGTCGCAAGGTGCTCGCTGTCGACTTCGATCCGCAGGGTGCACTGTCTGCCGGTCTCGGGATCCCGACACACGATGTGCCGACGATCTACGACCTGCTTCTCGACACCAAGCGCGACGCCCACGACGCCATCGTCCCTTCCGGGGTCGAGGGTCTCGACGTCATGCCCGCCAACATCGACCTCTCCGCTGCCGAGGTTCACCTCGTGAACGAGGTCGCGAGGGAGACCATCCTCGCCAGAGTCCTCCGCCAGGTGGCGGGGGAGTACGACGTGATCCTCATCGACTGCCAGCCTTCGCTCGGCATCCTGACGGTCAACGCGTTGACTGCGGCTCACGGCGTGATCATCCCGCTCGAGTGCGAGTTCTTCGCGCTGCGTGGCGTGGCGCTGCTGATCGAGACCATCGACAAGGTCCGCGACCGCTTGAACCCCTCGATCACGATGGACGGCCTGCTGGCGACGATGTACGACCCGCGCACGCTGCACTCGCGCGAAGTCCTCGAACGCGTGGTCGAAGCCTTCGGAGACGACGTGCTGGAAACTGTGATCGGACGCACCGTGAAGTTCCCGGATGCCTCGGTCTCGGGTGTGCCCATCACCGAGTTCGCCCCCGAGCACGCAGCCGCTCAGGCGTACCTGCGGCTGGCGCGGGAGCTGGTCGCCCGTGGCGCCGTCGCCTAGCGAAGGACCTGTCGACGCGTCGCTCGAGGAGAGCGTGGGCGATGCGGCGCCCGTGGACAATGCCGGCTTCCAGGTTTCGCTGTCGAACTTCGACGGCCCGTTCGACCTGCTGCTGAACCTCATCTCGAAGCACGAGATGGACATCACCGAGGTCTCGTTGAGTGCGGTGACGAACGAGTTCATCGCGTACCTGCGTGAACTCGACGATGACGAGGAGCTCGACCAGGCATCCGAGTTCCTGGTGGTCGCGGCGACTCTGCTCGACATGAAGGTCGCCGGACTCCTGCCTCAGGGCGAGCTGGTGGATGCCGAGGCCGTCGCGCTGCTCGAAGCGCGTGACCTGCTGTTCGCCCGGCTGCTGCAGTATCGGGCCTTCAAAGAGGTGTCGACGTGGTTCGCCCGCTGCCTGCAGCGCGAAGATCGCCGACATGTGCGCGCCGTCCGTCTCGAGGAGAAGCACCGACGTCAGACGCCGGAGCTCGTGTGGTCGCTGAGCGCCGACGACTTCGCGGCACTCGCGCTGCTGGCGTTCGCTCCGAAGGAGATCCCGCACGTCGGGCTCGACCACCTGCACGCGCCGCTGATCAGCATCCGCGAGCAGGCAGCGATCGTCGTGACGCTGCTGCGCCGGACCGAGTCGGTGAGCTTCCGCGAACTCGTCGCCGGGGTGACCGAGCCTGGCATCGTCGTCGCCCGATTCATCTCGGTGCTGGAGCTGTACCGGCACGCAGCGCTGTCGTTCGAACAACTGGAACCGCTCGGCGAGCTCACGCTCCGCTGGGCAGCCGACTCCTGGTCGGATGAGACACTGGCGACCCTGGGAGCCGACTATGACCGATGATCTTACAGAGAGCGCCATGGACGAGGCCAACTTGGACGAGGCGACTTCGGACGGAGCCGCCAACGCTGAGACCACCGCAGACGCGATGACGGAGCTCCCGCTCGCTGAGCGGATCGAGGCGATCCTCTTCATCGTGGATGAGCCGATCGGCCTCATCGCGCTGGCCGCCGCTGTCGATTCGCCTGTGCCTGCCGTGCGTCAGACCCTCGAGGCTCTGGTCGAGGACTACGACGGTCGTGGAAAGGGGCCGCGTCGCGGTTTCGAACTGCGAGAGGTCGGCGGCGGGTGGCGGCTGTACGTCCGTGAAGATCTCGATGCGGTGGTCGCGGCGTTCGTCGGCGGACAGGCCCCTGCACGCCTGTCGCAGGCGGCGCTCGAGACACTGGCGGTCATCGCCTACAAGCAGCCGGTGACTCGCAGCCAGGTCGCCTCGATCCGTGCGGTGAACGTCGACTCCGTCGTCCGAACCCTCCTCGCCCGCGGTCTGATCACCGAGCTTTTCGCGGACTCCGAGACCGGCGCGATCAACTACGGCACGACTGACGCGCTTCTGCAACACCTGGGCATCAACTCGCTCGACGAGCTGCCCCCGATCTCCCCTCTGCTCGATGACGGTGCAGACGGTTTCGACGAAGGGACCATCCGATGACCGGCTTCGACGCCTCGACAGATTCCGAGGCAGCTCCCGAGGGCGTGCGCCTCCAGAAGGTGCTCGCCGCCGCCGGGGTGGCTTCACGTCGCGTGGTGGAGCAGTACATCACCGAGGGGCGCATCCGCGTCAACGGCATCGTGGTGTCAGAGCTCGGCAGGCGGATCGATCCGGAGAACGACCTCGTCGACGTCGACGGCGCCGCCGTGCAGCTCGATGTCTCGAAGCGCTATGTGATGCTGAACAAGCCCACCGGTGTCGTCAGCAGCATGAAGGACGAGAGCGGTCGCCCCGACCTCCGTCGTTTCACCGCCGACTACGAAGAGCGCCTCTACAACGTCGGACGCCTCGACGCCGAGACCAGCGGACTGCTCATCCTGACCAACGACGGTGAGCTCGCCCACGTGCTCGCACACCCGTCGTTCGGCGTGACCAAGGTGTACATCGCCAAGGTCGAGGGGACCGTACTGCCCCAGACGATCTCGAAGCTCACCAAGGGCATCGAGCTGGAAGACGGCCTGATCGTCGCTGACAAAGCAAGGCTGCTCGACACGTCTCGCGGCACGAGCCTGGTCGAGCTGACCCTGCACTCAGGGCGCAACCGCATCGTGCGTCGGATGCTCGCCGCGGTCGGTCATCCCGTCACCGAACTGGTCCGTCGACAGTTCGGCCCGCTCCACCTGGGAACCCTCCCGGCGGGGAAGACCCGGGAACTGAGTAAAATCGAACTCGGCGCACTTTTGACCCTGTCGCGCCAGGATTCCGCTGTCGCCGAGGCGCCAGGCGAGCAGGAGAGAGAATGACCGATACGACGAGTGCGCCCACGGGGCGGAGAGCGGGCTTCGTCGCGCCACGCCTCTCCGGTACCGTGCGCATCGTCGGCGCGGGTCTGCTCGGCGCGAGCATCGGGCACGCGCTCAGGGCGAAGGGCATCGATGTCGTCCTGACCGATGCCTCGCCCGCTCAGCTGCGTCTCGCGGTCGATTACGGCGCAGGCCGGATCGCAACTGACGACGATGCTCCGTCGTTGATCGTGGTGGCTGTTCCGCCTGATGTCACGGCCGACGTCATCCAGGCCGAACTCGAACGATTCCCCGCGGCCGTCGTCACCGATGTCGCGAGTGTCAAGCTCGAGCCGTTCCGAGCGCTCCAGGAGCGCGGCGTCGACCTGACCCGTTACATCGGATCCCACCCGCTCGCCGGCCGTGAGCGCGGCGGTGCGATCTCGGCTCGTGCAGACCTCTTCATCGGCCGGCCATGGGTCGTGTGCCGCGACGAGGACACCAAGGCCAGCGATCTCGCCCTCGTCGAAGCACTCGCCCTCGACGTGGGTGCGACGCCGCTCGAGATGACGCCGCAGGAGCACGACCGCTCGGTCGCGCTCACCTCGCACGTACCCCAGGTGGTGGCGAGCCTGTTGGCCGGTCGCCTGGCGGAAGCCGAGGAGGGTGCGCTCCGCCTCGCCGGCCAAGGAGTCCGCGACACGACACGAATCGCGGCATCCGCGCCTGAACTCTGGGTGCAGATCCTCGGGGCGAACGCCGCGCCCGTCGTGGAGATCCTCGACGCGCTCGCAGCCGACCTCGGTGAGATCTCAGACGCGCTGCGTGAGCCAGGGGCTCCCGGGGCCCGCCGCATCGTCGCCGAGACGATCCGCCAGGGCAACGACGGGGTCGAGCGTCTTCCCGGCAAGCACGGGCAGAACCAGCGCTTCGAGACGCTCGTGGTCATGGTCGACGACACGGCCGGTCAGCTCGGGCGCCTGTTCGGCGAACTCGGAGAGCTCGGCGTCAACGTCGAAGACCTCCGCCTCGAGCACTCGCCAGGTGCGCAGTTCGGGCTCGCCGAGATCAGCGTCGACCCGGCAGCGCTGCACGGCGCGATCACCGGTCTGCAGGAGCGCGGCTGGCGCATCGCAGGGAGCACCAATGACTGACACCTCCACCTCATCCGCCGCGGAGGCGCACGTGACCGACGCCGAGAAGTTCATCGCGATCGACGGACCGGCCGGCTCCGGCAAATCCAGCGTGTCGAAGGCCGTCGCCCGGAAGCTCGGTTTCGGCTACCTCGACACCGGATCCGCCTACCGCGCACTCGCGTGGCATGTGCTCGATCGTGGTGCCGACACCGATGATTCCGAGGCGGTTCGAGCCGCAGCATCCGACTTCCCAGTGCAGCTGGGGCTCGACCCCGACGACCGGACAGTGCTCGTCGGCGATGCCGAGATCACCGAGGCGATCCGCGATCCGCGGGTTTCCGGAGCCGTGAGCGGTGTCGCGCGAGTCCCCGAGGTACGTGCGCAGGTGAACGAGCTGTTCCGTAAGCTCGTCTCCGAGTCGTCGTACCCCGCCGTCGTGGTCGAGGGCCGCGACATCACGACTGTGGTCGCACCGGATGCCCCGGTGCGGATCCTGCTCACCGCGGCCCCCGAAGTACGGGCCGCTCGACGTGCCGGCGAACTCGCCGGCGAGAATGCGGTTGCTGTCGCCGCGGCGTTGCACAAGCGCGATGCCTCCGACAGTGCCGTCGTCGACTTCCTGAACGCCGCAGAAGGCGTCGAGGTCGTCGATTCGACGGAACTCGATTTCCCCCAGACCATCGACGCCGTACTCACGGTGATCGAGCAACACCGAGGAGCACACCGTGGCTGACGAAGAATACGAAGGCGGCCCCGACCAGCTCGCCGAGAAGATGGAACAGATCGACGAGCATCTCGCCGAGCAGCGGGCTGAGACCCTGCGTGCCGGGCTCGCCGACTACGACCTGGACGACGAGGATGCAGCGCTCCTCGCCGGTATCACGCAGGGCGAAGACGGCATCCTGTTCAGCCCGGCGCTTCCGGTCGTCGCGATCGTCGGGCGACCGAACGTGGGCAAGTCCGCGCTCGTGAACCGCATCCTCGGCCGCCGCGAGGCCGTCGTGGAGGACACCCCCGGTGTGACCCGCGACCGCGTGACGTACAAGGCAGAGTGGGCGGACCGCCGCTTCTCGCTCGTCGACACCGGTGGGTGGGAGCCCGACGCCCGCGGCATCGACCGTTCGGTGGCGATGCAGGCTGAGATCGCCATCGACCTCGCTGACATGGTGCTGTTCGTCGTCGACGCGATGGTGGGTGCGACGTCGACCGACGAGCACGTCGTGAAGCTGCTTCGCAAGAGCGGCAAGCCGGTGTTCCTCGTCGCCAACAAGATCGATGATGCCCGCCAGGAGCCTGAGATCGCGGCTCTGTGGAGCCTGGGCCTCGGCGAACCGCACCCCGTGTCGGCCATCCACGGCCGTGGTGTCGCCGACCTGCTCGACGCCGTGCTGAAGAAGCTCCCCGAGATCTCGGCCGTCGCGAAGCAGGAGATCGGTGGGCCGCGTCGCGTCGCGATCCTCGGCCGCCCGAACGTGGGCAAGTCGTCGCTGCTGAACAAGGCTGCCGGTGAAGAGCGCGTGGTCGTCAACGACCTGGCCGGCACCACCCGCGACCCGGTCGATGAGGTCGTCGAGCTCGGCGGGAAGATGTGGCGCCTGGTCGACACCGCTGGGATCCGTCGTCGTGTGCACATGGCGCAGGGTGCGGACTTCTACGCCTCGCTCCGCACCTCGGCCGCGCTCGAGAAGGCCGAAGTCGCCGTCGTCGTGCTGGACGTCTCGGAGTCGATCAGCGAGCAGGACGTGCGCATCATCGACCTCGTTCTGGATTCGGGACGTGCCCTCGTACTGGCGTTCAACAAGTGGGACCGCCTGAACGACGAAGACCTCGAGAACGCCGAACGCCGTCGCTACCTCGAGCGAGAGATCGAGCAGGACCTGGCGCACGTCGCCTGGGCACCGCGCGTGAACATCTCCGCGAAGACCGGCCGGCACCTCGACAAGCTCGTGCCCGCGCTGGAGACGGCGCTGGAGAACTGGGACCGCCGCATTCCGACGGGCAAGTTCAACGCGTTCCTCGCCGAGCTCGTCGCCGAGCACCCGCACCCGCTGCGCGGTGGAAAGCAGCCGCGCATCCTGTTCGGCACGCAGGCGTCGACACGCCCGCCGACGTTCGTGCTGTTCACGACCGGGTTCCTCGACCCTGGGTACCGCCGGTTCATCCAGCGCCGCCTGCGCGAGCTCTATGCGTTCGACGGCACGCCGATCGTGATCAACATGCGGGTGCGCGAGAAGCGTCAGCGCTGATCTGTTCCGGCGCGTGTCGCGCCGTGGTGCTGCGGCCCCGATGCTGTGAAAGGCTGAGGGGGTGACCGTCGTACCTCCTGCCGCTGGTGAACCGCGTCGCCCTGAGGGGCCGCGGAACCCGGGTGACGCCTGGGTGATCGCAGAGTCGGGGGAGAAGTACTGGGGGCGCTTCGGCGCTGCCGGTCTTCTCGCCTACGACCCCGCGCGAGGAATTCTGCTGCAGCACCGTGTCTCGTGGAGCCACTTCGGGGGAACCTGGGGTCTGCCGGGCGGGGCGCTGCACGAGGGAGAGAGTGCGATCGGCGGGGCGATCCGCGAGGCGCAGGAGGAGGCGGGTGTGCCGGACGGCGCTGTGCGCGCGCGGTTCACGAGTGTCCTCGATCTGGGCATCTGGTCGTACACGACCGTCGTCGCTGATGTGCAGGTACCGTTCGATCCGGTGATCAGCGACCCGGAGAGTGTGGCGCTGGAATGGGTGCCCGTCGACCAGGTCGATGAGCGGCCGTTGCATCCGGGATTCGGTTCGTCGTGGCCGGCGCTGCGTGCACTGCTCGAGGTGCGTCCGGCGATCGTCGTCGATGCCGCGAACGTGGTCGGTTCGGTGCCGGACGGGTGGTGGAAGGATCGTGCCGGGGCGGCATCCCGCCTTCGCACCCGCCTGGAAGAGCTGGGTGTACCCGCTGATGCTCTGGAGCTCGCGGGAGACGTGTGGTTCCCCGAGGTGTCGATGGTGGTCGAGGGGCAGGCGCGTGGCATCGACACCGACTCGAGCACCGTCGCCGTCGTCCGCGCCGAGGCCGCAGGTGACGACGCGATCGTCGCCGAGGTCGAGCGTCGCGTCGCCGAGACGCAGACGGTCGTGGCCGTGACGAGCGATCGGGAGCTCCGTGAACGAGTGGAGCGCGCCGGTGCCGCTCAGGTCCGTTCAGCGGGATGGCTTCGCGAACTCCTCACGGATCACTGACCGGTTCGCATTCCGTGGAGCAGTGACTCAGACGAACATCACGCGTCGGGGCGGCGGGTCGGCGTAGTCGCGCCCCAGGGGGCTGTGCCACGTGATGCTGCCGTCTTTCTCCTGCTGGGCGGTCCACCGATGCGCATCGGGGATGTCCGGATGCTTCAGAGTGTGGTGACTCCGACAGAAGTGGCCGAGGTTGTCGAGTCTGGTCCTCCCGCCCTTCGCGTGATCGTGATTGTGGTCGATCTCGCTGCGGTGCACGGGCATGCGGCAGCCGGGGAATCGGCAGTGCCGGTCGCGCGCTCGGAGGAACCGCCGCATGCCCTCGGTCGGCGTGTAGGTGTCTGTCTCGACCACCATGCCGGTCGGATCGAGGAACAGGCGTGTCCAACCGCTGTTGCGCCCCGCAAGGTCGCGAGCGATGTCGGGGTGCAACGGGCCGTGACCGTCGAGTTCGGCCGGGCTGTCGTCGATGTCGGCGAGCGTCGTCGCGGCGACCGTCACCTGTACGCGGGCTTGGATGCCGTCGAGACCGTCTCCGTTCGCAGCGCTCGGATCTGCGGTCAAGAGCAGATCGGTGAAGAGGTCGGCCTCGGTCTGCGCCCACGTCCGGGTGTCGGCCGGGAACTGCTCGATCGTGGGGTCGGTTGCGAACGTGTCGCCGTCAGTGCCGCGAATCACCCCGACGTCGTAGAGATCGAACGACGGGTCGTCGAGGGAGAAGTCCTCCGGGCGGAGGTCGTCACCGTCGGTCTCGAACCACCACGGCATCGGCGTGATCTCTCGGGCGTCTCGGGCGTGCACGACCTCGCGGGTCATGCGGTTCAGCCTGTCCGAGATCGCGGTCGCGATCCACTCGGGGAGTACAGCGGTGAGCAGAGCCAGCCCGTCGTCGAGGGACTTCACCGTCACACATCGTTCTTCTGCAGCACGCCGATGCCTGTCCACGAGTGTCTCGCCGACGAGGGCGGCGGCGACCTGACGGGCATGAGCCCTCGTGCGGGCTGCCGTGTCGTGTTCTGCGACGACGAGCACCGCCGTCTCGAACAGTTCCATCACGGCGGCGTCAGCCTTCTGATTGCGGACGGCTTCCGCGACGAGTGCCCCCGCCCTGGCGATCTCGCGCACGTGCCCAGCGCCGATCGCACCGCTCGCGAACGCGGCGCGGATGCCGGGGAGGTGGGTGTGCAGCGCCCGCGCGTCTGCGAAGGCGAACTCCATCGAGCCTTTCGAGACCTGCCCGGCAGCGGAGAACTCGGCGATCATCGAGCGGTAGATCGCCTCGCGGTGGAACGGGCTCGTTGCGACATCGGCATCGTGGATGGCGATCTGCTCCATCAGCAACTCGGCAGCCTCCGCTTCGAGCGCGGCGATCCGACGTCTCGTGGCGACCCACGCGTCCAAGACGCGTCGACGATCCTCGAGTCCGAGGTCGAGATCGGTGGGGTTCGTCATACCGTCGAGTTTAGAACAAAACTTCGAAGAAAGGGAGTTTTGGAAGGATGGATGCCGAGATATCAGTCTGGTCGGTCGTCGTCTCGACCGCGAAGCTTGTCGATGTCGCGGCGCTCGCGCTTGGTGGGGCGACCTGCGCCGCGATCGCGCAGACCGAGGGCCGCCTGCGGTTCCCGCGCCGGAGTCTTGTCCTCATATGCCAACGCGGCGACCGGCGGCCCTACGCGCTTGACAAGGAGCTGGCGGACGATGAGGATCCGGTCGAAGCCGGCGATACGGATGCGCACCTCATCGCCCACTCGCACCTGCTGCGCGGCCTTGACCTTGTCGCCGTTGACGCGAACATGCCCCGCGCGGCATGCCGTCGTGGCGGCCGAGCGTGTCTTGTAGATCCGGATCGCCCAGAGCCAGCTGTCAACGCGTGCAGCGTCCATCAGGTGTTCCTCTTCCGAAGCGCGATCAGGGCACCGGCGACGATGAGGCCCTGCCCGATCGTGTAGGTGATCATCACCGCTGGGCTGCTCCACGACGGCAGCGAATCAGGGAGGAACAAGCGGAGCGCGAGGATCGTGTCGCTGGACAGGAAGAAGGCGCCGCCTACCGCGACGATGGGGTGGCAGCGGGCGGAGAAGGCAGCGGTTCCCCCCAGTACGAGTCCGTAGACGGCGACCCCGAGCAACAGGCCGCCGGTATGTGGTCCCAGGAACATCATCATCGCGATCCACCAGGCGGCGTAGACAAGAGCCCACCACGGCATCCTCCGGATCGCCAGATTCCGAGCGAACAGCACGATGTATGCCAGGTGGGCGATGCCGAAGAACAGCAGCATCAGAGGCAGCTCGGGCGCCCAGGGGAAGAATGCCCCTGCGCCGTCGCCGAGCCAGGAGAAGGCCAGGGCGGCGACCAGGAGGAACAGGGTCGTGCGCGGCCTCAGACGGCGCGCGGAGACGAGCACGGGAACGGCCAGCATGGGCATCAGCAGGAGCTTCGTCGGCCCGGCGAGCGGGTGGCCCGCGGCCAAGAACACGACGTGGAGGACCGACACCGCGACGAAGGGGAGGAACGCCCACGCGAAAGCGGTGGATGTCGCGCGACGCTGCATCTTCCCATCGTATGGTCGAGGGGCTGACGGCTCCGTCGGCGGGGTCAGCGCGCGCCCGCTGCTCACGATTCGACGGTGACCTGAGCGACGCTGTCGTCGACGCTCAGGTGCACAGCGGGCCAGTATCCCTCCGGGAAGTGCTCGCCGCAGCTGTCGATCAGGTGCAGGATGACGGTGCCGTCCGCGGCTGCTTCGATCGCCTCGATCGTGAGGTCGGATGCCGCATCATCGAGTTCGTGGGGTTGGAGCTCGCCCGTGCTGAAGTTCGTGACGACGGCGTCGGTCGCGATGCGTCGCAGCGCGGAGAGCCGCTTGACCGTATCGCGCATCCGGGGGAGGAGCGGGGCGACCTCGTCGGACGTCGTCCCCTCCAGCATGAGTTCGAGCTCGGTGCCGTCGACGGACACCGTGCCGACGAACCAGTCGTGTGTCAGCACCGTCCCGTCCGTGAGCTCGGAGCGGGCTCGGGAGAACATGCCGAGTTCTGGATCGTCGATGGTCGTGCTCTCGTCGCTCATGCCATCACGCTAGCGGCTGATGAGCATCGCGCGATCACGTGGCGAGCTCGAGTGCGACGAGCGCACGGCCGGGCTTGAGGTCGGTCTTCTCGGTGAACCCGGCCGCGAGAAAGGTGCCGAGAGTGCCGTGGAACAGGTCGTTGGTCCGCTGCTTCTCGCCTCGGGTGTCGACGGGGTATCCCTCGATGACGCGGGCTCCGGACTCTCGGGCATAGTCCACGGCTGCCTCGAGCAGTTCGAGGTTGAGGCCGGAACCGCGGTGCTCTCTGCGGACGACGAAGCACGTCACCGCCCACACCGAGTCGTCGTCGAACGGTTCGGTGCTCGCCGCTGCGATGATGCGCGTGCGGGGGATCCGGGCCTGGCGGGTGCGTGGGCCGATGCGGATCCAGCCCGCAGCATCGCCGTCGACGTAGGCGATGACTCCCGGTGGTGGGCCGTCGTCGATCTCGGCCCGGAGCATCTCGGTGCGCTGCGGGGTGGTCGTCGCATTCCAGTCCTTGTTGCTCAGGACCGGCCAGATGCACTGGCAGCTGGCGCCGTCTCCACCACCCGTGAGCGCGTGCTGCACGTCTTCCCAACGGGCGGGGGTCGCCACCTCGGTCGTGATCATCGCCATGCCGCGACGCTACGCCGGCCGTCCGACACTCGCAACGGGCCGGTTCGCGGAGGGGCCCAGGATGCGGCTAAGATAGGGGAGTTGCCTGCGCGAGAGTGCAGGCCAACGGGCTGTGGCGCAGCTTGGTAGCGCACTTGACTGGGGGTCAAGGGGTCGCAGGTTCAAATCCTGTCAGCCCGACCACAAAGCCCCGGAGAACCGCAGAAATACGGCGGAACTCCGGGGCTTTTTCTATGCTTGAAATCATGGCTGCGCGCCACCGGGGACAACGCTGCGCCTCGCCGCGCATTCAGACAGCGGCGGAACCCTGCTCCCAGAGTGCGGCTGTGGGGCGATGGCGTTCGTCGCGACGACGTGCAGGAGGGTCGCGGACGGACATCGTGAGCGAGATTCCTATGATGCGTCGTGCCTTGGGTCAGACCCGGCATGCCCGAGCGTGGGCGCCGAGGCCCGACCCATCTGCGGCGACCGGCCGTACGGGCCGTACGGGCTGACGCCCTTCACCGGCCAAAGTTAGACGGCCGCCGCCGGAACGGCGTCACGCCGGCCAGTAGTTCTTCTTGACGGTGACTTCTTCGATCCTCGCGGAGCCGCCGACAGAGCGCACATGCGCGTAAAGCCTGACGGGGCCGACCAAGCTGTACGGCATCACGTACTGAGCGTGCGTGATTCCATCGCTCGACACGGTCTTCGGGATCTCGACGGTGGGCTGGACGAAGGACTGCGCGACGGCGCCAGCCGAGTTCAGCGCTTCTGCGACCACTCGGAGCTGAAGGGCAGAAGCGACGCCGGACGCGCGAAGGTTGACGACGACATCTCCGGTCTCCCGCCGACCGGCGGCGAGCACCGCGAGATAGAACTCCGTGGCTCCGACGCGCACCGGCATCCAGGAGTTCGCGGGAATGACAGTGTTCCATGCGTAGGTTGTGGACTGATGGGTGGGCACGGGATCCTCCGGGGCGGCAGGTTGAGCGGGTGAGTTGTCGATGACGTAGTTCTCGAAGTCGACGGTGTTCCTGAATCCGAGCTGGGTCGGCGATCCTCCGATCCAGAGCGACATATGCACGTGCGCTCCGTAGCCGGTCTCGCTGTCGAAGCCGGATGCCCCCGAGTAGGCGATGATCGTCCCCTGCTCCACCCGGGTGCCGACGCGGACCACGCTGGAATCAAGATGCAGGTAGCGGATGTAGTTGCCATCGTCCGCGCGAAGCGCCAGATAGCGGCCGGTGGCCGTCGATGTGGTGTCCTTGCGGTCCACGATGAGGCCACTCGTCACGGCCATGACGGGCATGCCCCTCGGCACGGAGTAATCGGTGCCCGGTTCCGAGGAGTTGCGATTGCGGTGTCCTTGCCACGAATCGGAGATCGGTGCATAGCCACACGGCCGAATGTACGTTCCGGCAGCGGCTGCTCTCTCCCCGGGCGAGAAGACGCTCACCCCGAACATCGCGGCACCACCGGCCACGCCGGACGCGATCAGGGCGGACCTTCGGGACAACGTCGGCAGCGTCAGTGAGTTCGGTGGCGCCTCCGCCTGTTCTGCGCCGCACATCAGCGGTCGCCGCCCTCGTTCTCTCCGTTGATCAATTTCTGAATCTGGTCCTCGGGGAGGCGCTCGATCGAGGCGGAGGACAGGCCGATGTCCGGACTCGTCGGAGAGCCACCGATCGTGCACTGCGCTTCCCCCTGGAATCCGGAAGTCTGCGCGGGGACGATCACGAGCCATTCCGGGGTGACGTTGCGGTGTTCGATGCGGCTGGAGGCGGAGTCGAACTGCACGTCGCCGGCGAAGCCCGACTTCGTGGCGTCGACACAGATCTCGACCAGCTCACTGGCAGTGAAATCTCCGAAGGCCGAGGAACTGGGGCTGGAGCTGGGGATCGGGCTGGAGGTGGGAATCGTGCTGGAGGGGGTTGAGCCGGAGGCGCATCCAGCGAGAGCGACGGCTCCGAGCGCCAGCGCGGCCCCCAGGACGAAGCGTTCGAAACGGGGTGATGGCATGCTCCGAAAGTAGCAGCGCGAGAGTGCTGTACCGACTTGCCTCGACCGGCTGACGCAAATCCGCGCCCAGAAAATCTGCAATCTCCGGGTCAGGCCCGGTCGCAACCTCCGGGTCAGGCCCGGTCGCAACGGCGACTATGAGAACACCGACGTCCATTCATACTGGAATCCATCCACGAGCTCGAGGAAGATGTCGAGCACAGCCCGTCGGAGGATCCGATCCGACCGGTCGTATGACTCCGCAGGCGAAAGGCACAGCAGAACGATGACGTACCTCACGATCGGCACAGCCCTCGATGATCCCGAAGTCGCCGTGGAACTCGACGCGCGTCGGTTCAACCGGCACACGTTCTGGGTCGGCCAGAGCGGCAGCGGGAAGACCTATGCGCTCGGCGTGGTCCTCGAACAGCTCCTACTGGAGACCGAGCTACCGATGCTCATCCTCGATCCCAACGGGGACTTCACCCGGTTGCGGGAGACGAGGCTCACGGCGAGTGACGCGGATGCCGCCAGGGTGGCCGAAGCCGATATCCGGGTCTTCCGTTCGGGCGCGGGCGAGGGGGAGCGGCTGCATGCGCGCTTCGTCGACCTCACCGCGGCGTCGAAGGCGGCCGTGCTGCAGATGGATCCGATCGCCGACGCCGACGAGTACAACGCCTTGATCCACCTGGAACAGAATGCCGAGACCTTGGACGCACGAGGCATGGTGCCAGGGCTGCTCGGGTCTGTGGATCCGGGGAAGGCCAGGCTCGCGAAGCGGATCGAGAACCTGCAGGTCCTGGAATGGAACGTGTGGTCCCGCGGCGCGGTGTCGGTGGTCGACGTCGTGGATGAGCGCCCCCGAGCCACGGTTCTCGACCTCGGCGGGTTCGAGCACCCGGCGGAGCCGAAGGTGGCGGCCCTCGCCGTGCTCGAGCATCTCTGGGCGCGGCGCGAAGAACGACGGCCCGTCCTGATCGTCATCGACGAAGCACACAACCTCTGCTCGCCGAATCCGGAGACGGCCGTCGAACGCGCGCTCACCGAGCAACTCGTGCAGATCGCCGCCGAGGGACGAAAGTTCGGGCTGTGGCTGCTGCTCTCCACGCAGCGGCCCACGAAGATCCACCCCAACGTGCTCTCGCAGTGCGACAACCTCGCGCTGATGCGGGTCAATGCGCCGCGAGATCTCGCCGAGCTCGCCGACGTCTTCGGGTTCGCCTCGGAAGAAGCCATCCGCAGGTCGGCGGACTTCGTGCAGGGTCAGGCTCTGTTCGCCGGCGGCTTCATCTCGGCGCCGACCTTCGTGCAGATGGGGGATCGGATCACCGAAGAGGCCGGCGGCGACGTGAAGGTTCCCTTGCGCGTCGGGGGATGATGGGATCTCGATGTAGTGGTGGCACGACGAATCAGGAGCGGCAGCGTAGATGAACAGGCGGAGAACGGCTGCGGACGACGGGATCCTCCGGGTGCACAAGGCCCTGCGTTCAGGGTTCGGCACGGAGGCCGCCGTCTACGGCACGATTCTCGTCAGCGGACTGGTCGCGGTGTCCTCAGCGCACGGCGAGACGTCGCTGGTGGTGCTCGTGACGGTCGCCGTCACCGTGCTGGTGTTCTGGGGCGCGCACGTCTACGCCGGCACCGTGGCGAGGGTCAGCGATCGTGACGAACGAGAGCAGGGCGAGGATGTCGGCGTGCGTGCGGCGTTCGCGGCTTCGGTGAAGCACTCCCTCGGCATGCTCAGCTCCGCGACGGTACCGGCGGTGTTCCTGCTGGCAGGCACGACCCGCGTCATCCCCGACGGACTCGCGAACGATCTCGCGCTCTGGTCGGGCGTCGTCATCCTCGCGTTCCTCGGCTACGTCGCCTTCCTCCGTCGTGGCAGCCCCCTTCTCACGCGTGTTCTCGGAGCCTTGGGAACGGCGTCGTTCGGGATCGTGTTCGTGGTCCTCAAGGCGCTCGTGCACTGAGCGCGGTGCGCGAGGACAGGCTTGCGTCGCGGGGGCGCAGAGCTATCCTGAACGCGACGAACAAGGGAGAATCCGAATGACTCACCGGATCGGCTACCTCATCGGAAGCCTCGCCCACGACTCGATCAACCGCGTCCTCGCGACCGCACTCGTGAAGCTGGCGCCGCCCAGCCTGGAGATGGTCGAGATCCCCATTCGCGAACTGCCGCTGTACAACCGTGACGACGAGCTTGATCCGGTCGCCGCCGTCACCGAGTTCAAGAGAGCCGTGGAGCGCGCAGAGGGTCTGCTGATCGTCTCGCCCGAGTACAACCGCTCGATCCCCGGAGCACTGAAGAACGCGATCGACTGGGGTTCACGCCCGTGGGGGCACAACTCGTTCGCGCGAAAGCCCACAGGCATCATCGGTGCGTCCACCGGTGCGATCGGCACCGCTGTCATGCAGTCATCGATGCGCAGCGTGCTGAGCTTCCTCAACGCGCCGCAGCTCAACGCCCCCGAGGCCTACCTGACGTATCGGCCCGACATGTTCGGCCCGGATGGGACGGTCGAAGACGAGGACACACGGAAGTTCCTTCAGCACTACATGGAGGAGTACGCGGCCTTCGTCGAGCGAGTGCTCTCCCTCACCGCTCCAGGGCACGTCGGCGACCCGGAGCGATAGCGGGTCGCCGACGGACACTCAGAGTTCCCTCTCGCCGCCATCCACCCGGACCCGGTTCGCGGCCGCGATCACCGCGGAGAGACTCGCGGTGAGGACCGACCGCCCCCTGCCGGCCGACCAGGTGGTGCCGTCTTCTGCGCGGTGTTCGATGAGAGTCAGCGCATCGCTGTCGTTCCCCGAGCCCACGCTGGTCTGGTGCAGGCTGACGACATCGATCAGGATGCCGTGGGCGTCGAGCGCCGCGATCAGGGCCTCGACCGGACCACCACCGAGGTGACTGCTCGGATGCTCGCGCCCGTCGATGCGCAGGGCGATCGTGGTGGTGGTGAGCCCGCCCGCCTCGGCAATGTCGTATGAGACGAGGCCGACATCGGTGGGGAAGGAAGAGCGCAGATACGCCCGGTCGAACACGCCCCACAGCTCAGCCGCCGTGACCTCGGCGCCCGTCGTGTCGGTGTGCTGTTGCACGTGCCGGGCGAAGTCGATCTGCAGGCGCCGGGGCAGCTCGATCCCGTACTCGGTCTCCAGCAGGTAGGCGATGCCACCCTTGCCCGACTGCGAGTTCACCCGGATCACCGCGTCGTAGTCGCGGCCGATGTCGGCGGGGTCGATCGGCAGGTAGGGGACCCGCCACTCGATCTCTCGTTCCGCGCGCCCCTCCGCTGAAGCGCGTGAACGATGCTCGGCGAAGCCCTTCTTGATCGCATCCTGGTGCGTGCCGCTGAACGCCGTGTGCACCAGGTCGCCGACGTAGGGGTGGCGGGAGTGCACCTCGATCCGGTTGCAGTACTCGACGGTGCGGCGGATCTCGTCGATGTCGGAGAAGTCGATCATCGGGTCGACCCCCTGCGCGTGCAGGTTCAGGGCGAGTGTCGCGATGTCCACGTTTCCGGTGCGCTCGCCGTTGCCGAAGATGCAGCCTTCGACCCGCTGGGCCCCTGCCAGCACCGCGAGTTCGGCACACGCGATGCCGGTGCCGCGGTCGTTGTGCGGGTGCACGGAGAGGATCACGGCATCGCGACGGGCGAGGTTCTTGTGCATGTACTCGATCTGGTCTGCGTACACGTTCGGGGTGGCGACTTCGACTGTGGCCGGCAGGTTGAGGATCACCGGACGCTCGGGGGTGGCCTGCCACAGCTCGGTCATCGCATCGCAGATGTCGAGCACGTAGTCGGGCTCGGTCAGGTTGAACACCTCGGGGGAGAACTCGAACCGCACGTTCGGCATGTCTCCGGCGAACTCCCACACATCGCGGCCGCCGGCGAGGATGAGCTTCTTCAGGTCTTCGGGCTCGTGTCCGAGCACCATGCTGCGCCAGGTCGGTGCGGTCGCGGTGTACATGTGGATCACGACCGGATTGGTGATGCCGCTGATGGACGCGACCGTGCGTTCGATGAGCTCGCGGCGTGCGGGTGTGAACACGACGATCGTCACATCCTCGGGGGCGATGTCGCTCTCGGCGATCAGTCGGACGAAGTCGTAGTCGGTCTGCGACGCCGAGGGGTATCCGACCTCGATCTCCTTGTAGCCCATCGCCACCATCAGATCGAAGAAGCGGTGCTTGCGTGCCGGGTCCATCGGCTCGGCGAGGGCCTGGTTGCCGTCGCGCAGATCGACGGGCACCCACAGCGGTGCTGCAGTCAGGCGGCGCGTTGGCCAGTCCCGCTCGATCAGCGGGATGTCCACTCGGGAGTAGGCGTCGCGGTAGCGGTGCGACGGCATCTGGGAGTGTCGTTGCCGGTTCCACGAGGCGGAGTGCTCGGGCACGGGGCCGGTGGGGGT
>NZ_PCPA01000036.1 GCF_002979515.1 Microbacterium sp. MYb54
TCTCGCTCCCGTCGCGGCTCCCACGCCGCGAGACCCCCGCCGACCCGATTCGGCGGGGGTCTCGCGGCGTGGGAGCCGCGACGGGAGCGAGAGCGCTCACCGTGCGCGCGGTAGACGTGACACCCGATCCGGTCTGAGTCTCTGTCCGCGCACTTGCAGTTGTACTCGGCCGAGATGACGGGGCGGTGAACGCGATGCGAACAACCTCGATCCGAGCGAGGCGCCGAGTGGATCGATATACAAGGATGTCCTAGTAAATGTCCGGCCCTCCGAGTAAACTCTCCAATGTGCCAACGACGGCACGAAGGGATGTCACACAATGACTCGTACTATCCCGCACTTCGTGGGCGGATCGCTTCTCACTCCCGACTCCGGTCGCTTCGCCGACGTGTTCGATCCGAGCACGGGCGCGGTGCAGGCGCGTGTTCCTCTGGCTTCGGCCGACGAGGTGCGCCGCGTGATCGCGAACGCCGAAGAGGCCCAGGTCGCCTGGGGCGCGACCAACCCGCAGAAACGCGCTCGCGTGCTGCTGCGCTTCCTCGACCTGGTGCAGCGCGAGATGACCTCGCTGGCCGAGCTGCTCGCGAGCGAGCACGGCAAGACGGTCGACGACGCGAAGGGCGACATCCAGCGCGGCCTCGAGGTCATCGAGTTCGCAGCCGGCGCTCCGCACCTGCTCAAGGGTGAGTATTCCACCGGTGCCGGAACCGGGATCGACGTCTACTCGATGCGGCAGCCGCTCGGGGTCGTCGCCGCGATCACCCCGTTCAACTTCCCCGCCATGATCCCGCTGTGGAAGGCGGGTCCTGCGCTCGCCGCCGGCAATGCGGTCGTGCTCAAGCCCAGCGAGCGCGACCCCTCGGTGCCGGTGCGCATCGCCGAGCTCTTCCTCGAAGCCGGCCTCCCCGCCGGCGTCCTCAACGTCGTGCACGGCGACAAGGAAGCGGTCGACACGCTGCTCACCGACGATCGCATCCGCGCGGTCGGCTTCGTCGGCTCGACCCCGATCGCCGAATACATCTATGCGACGGCCGCAGCCCACGGCAAGCGCGCGCAGTGCTTCGGCGGTGCGAAGAACCACATGATCGTGATGCCCGACGCCGACCTCGACCAGACCGTCGACGCGCTGATCGGCTCCGGCTACGGCTCGGCGGGCGAGCGCTGCATGGCCATCTCGGTCGCTGTCCCCGTGGGGCAGGAGACGGCTGACGCGCTCGCGGCCAAGCTCGTCGAACGGGTCGCGCAGCTGCGGATCGGCCCCTCTCTCGCGGCCGACGTCGACTACGGGCCCCTGGTCACGCGGGCGGCCGTCGAGCGGGTCGAGGGCTACATCCAGCAGGGTGTCGACGAGGGGGCGACGCTCCTCGCCGACGGTCGGGGCTTCACGGTCGAAGGACACGAAGAGGGTTTCTACCTCGGGCCGACTCTGTTCGACCACGTCACCACCGACATGGCGATCTACCGCGAGGAGATCTTCGGCCCGGTGCTGGTGATCGCCCGCGCCGCCGACTACGAGGAGGCGCTGCGCATGGCCTCCGAGCACGAATACGGCAACGGTGTCGCGATCTTCACCCGTGACGGCGACGCCGCCCGCGACTTCGCGGCCCGCGTCGAGGTCGGAATGGTCGGGGTGAACGTGCCGATCCCCGTGCCGATCGCGTATTACACGTTCGGCGGCTGGAAGCGCAGCGGCTTCGGCGACCTCAACCAGCACGGCACCGATGCCTTCCGCTTCTACACGAAGACCAAGACGGTGACGAGTCGCTGGCCCGCGGCCGGCATCCGCGACGGTGCCAGCTTCGTCATCCCCACCATGCATTAGTCCCGGCACACTCCCACAAGGAATCACGATGACCATGACCACCGTCACCACCACCGCCGAGGAGCGCGAGGCGATCCTCGATGCCGTCCGCGAGTTCGCCGAGAGCGAGCTCGCACCTTTCGCCGCGGAGCGCGACGAGAAGCACCTGTTCCCGCGGGAATCGTTGAACCGGGGCGGTGAGCTCGGCCTCGGCGGCATCTATGTTCGCGAGGAGTTCGGCGGCACCGGCCTCAGCCGCATCGACACGGTGGCGATCTTCGAGGAGCTCGCGAAGGCCGACCCCGCCGTCGCCGCCTACATCTCCATCCACAACATGGTCGTCTGGATGATCGACACCTACGGCGACGACACCCAGCGCGGACGATGGCTGCCGAAGCTCACCGCCATGTCGGAGTTCGGGGGCTACTGCCTCACCGAGCCCGGCGCAGGGTCGGACGCCGCGAACATCGCGACCAGTGCGGTCCGCGACGGCGACGACTACGTGCTCACCGGGGTGAAGCAGTTCATCTCCGGCGCGGGCGAGGCCGCCGTCTATGTCGTGATGGCGCGCACGGGGGAGCCGGGTGCCCGCGGGATCAGCGCCTTCCTGGTGCCGGGAGACGCCGAGGGGCTGAGCTTCGGAGCCCTCGAGAAGAAGATGGGGTGGCATGCCCAGCCGACGCGGCAGGTGATCTTCGACGGCCTCCGGGTTCCGGCATCCGCGATGCTCGGCGACGAAGGGCGCGGCTTCGCGATCGCGATGTCGGCGCTCAACGGCGGACGCCTCAACATCGCCGCCTGCTCGCTCGGCGGCGCGGAGTGGGCCCTCGACCGCGCGGTGCAGTACGTGCATGAGCGTGTCGCCTTCGGCGAACCTCTCGCCGAGAAGCAGTCGATCCTGTTCGCGATCGCCGACATGCGCACGCAGCTGCACGCGGCCCGCCTGATGGTGCGCGACGGGGCGCAGGCAGTCGACGAGCACGCGCCGGACGCCACGATGCGCTGTGCCATGGCCAAGCGCTTCGCGACCGACGCCGGCTTCGACGTCGCGAACCGGGCGCTGCAGCTGCACGGCGGCTACGGCTATCTGCAGGACTACGGCATCGAGAAGGTCGTCCGCGATCTGCGGGTGCACCAGATCCTGGAAGGGACGAACGAGATCATGCGACTGATCGTCGGACGAGAGATGCTGCGACCAGCGGGCTCGGCGTCCCTCCAGCGCAGTGGCGGCGACCAGATGCGGAGCGCATCATGACCACCTCGTCTGCGAAGGCGGTGGTCGCGTTCCTCGGCCTCGGACACATGGGACTGCCGATGGCGAAGAACCTCGTCGCGGCGGGGCATGAGGTGCATGGCTTCGACCTCGTGCCCGCGGCGATCGAGGCGGCCCAGGCGGCCGGCATCCCGGTGGCGGCGAGCGGAGCGGAAGCCGTGGCTCGAGCGGATGTCGTCATCACGATGTTCCCCGCGGGGAAGCACGTGATCGAGGCGTATCGCACCGAACTGCTGGCGGCCGCCAAACCCGACACGCTCTTCATCGAGTCGTCGACCATCGCGGTCGACGAAGCTCGGGCCGCGCACGCGCTCGCGCTCGCCGCCGGGCACCGCAACGTCGACGCGCCGGTGTCGGGCGGCGTAGTGGGGGCCGAGAACGGCACGCTCGCGTTCATGGTCGGCGGGTCGGACGACGACTTCGCTGCGGCGCTTCCGTTGCTGGAAGTCATGGGCACGCGCATCGTGCACTGCGGCGGTCCCGGCCTCGGTCAGGCGGCGAAGGTGTGCAACAACATGGTGCTCGCGGTCTCGCAGATCGCGGTGGCCGAGGCGTTCGTGCTAGGGGAGCGGCTCGGACTCGAGCACCAGGCGCTGTTCGACGTGGTGTCACAGGCATCCGGTCAATGCTGGTCGATCACGACCAACTGCCCCGTTCCGGGTCCGGTGCCCACGAGCCCGGCCAACCGCGACTATCAGCCGGGTTTCGCCGGGGCCCTGATGGCCAAGGACCTCGGTCTCGCGCTGCAGGCGATCGAGCAGACCTCGACGGATGCGCGCATGGGCCGGCTCGCGCAGGAGCTCTACGCCGCGTTCGCCGCCGGCGACGGTGCGACGCGCGACTTCTCCGGGATCATCACCGACATCCGTGACGACCGCGTGTGATGATCGGTACTTCGACGGAGAGGGCGACATGACCGAGTACGAGACGATCCTGGTCGAGCAGCGCGGACGGGTGGGGTGGATCACCCTGAACCGTCCGGAGGCGCTGAACGCGTTGAACAGCCGGCTTGCGGAAGAGGTCACCGCCGCCGCGCTCGCCTTCGATGCGGATGAGGGCGTCGGTGCGATCGTGGTGACCGGGTCTGAGAAGGCCTTCGCCGCCGGTGCCGACATCAAGGAGATGGAGGGCATGTCCGCGGCGCAGATGCTCGAGACCGACCACTTCGGCGTCTGGCACGAGTTCGCCGCGGTGCAGACCCCCGTGATCGCGGCAGTCGCAGGCTTCGCCCTGGGCGGCGGATGCGAACTGGCGATGATGTGCGACATCATCCTGGCCGCCGACAACGCCAAGTTCGGTCAACCCGAGATCAACCTCGGCGTCATCCCCGGCATGGGCGGCACGCAGCGTCTGATCCGCGCGGTCGGCTACTACAAGGCGGCCGAGCTGGTGCTCTCCGGGCGGTTCATGGGCGCGGAGGAGGCGGAGCGCTCCGGCCTCGTGTCGCGCGTCGTGCCGGCATCCGACCTCCTCGCCGAGGCGACGAAGCTCGCCGACAGCATCGCCTCGAAGTCGCTGCCGTCGGTCTACGCCGCGAAGGCCGCGCTGGATGCCGCGATGGAGACGACCCTGGCCGAGGGACTCGCGCACGAGAAGCAGGCTTTCGCCGCGCTTTTCGACACCGCGGATCAGAAGGAGGGCATGTCGGCCTTCCGGGAGAAGCGGGCGCCCGACTTCCAGAACCGCTGAGCGCCCGCAGAGTTGACGCGATGAGTGCCGGAACCGATGAGCCGTCAGCCGCCGAGAGCGTCGACGATCTTGGCGATCCGGCGCTCGCGCGTGGCTTCCTGCTTGGCCTCGGTCACGCTCCGTGCGTGCTCTTTGCGCACGGTGTACGACAGGGCGTCGAAGGCGGTGCGCAGCGCGGGGTCGGCGTCGAGCGCTGCGGCGAGCTCGGCCGGAACGTCGACCGTGCGCTCGGCGGAATCCACCCGGATCACGGCGTCGATCTCCTGATCGATCTCGAGTCCGAGGTCGCCGCGCACGGCCTTGCTGAAGCCGATCATGTTCTCGCTGCCCATCCGCGCCAGGCGCAGGCGAGCGGTGCGTCCACCGATGGTCACGGCCACCGGGAAGGCCTTTCCGGCACCGAGAGATGCGACCTGCTCATCGCTGAGGAGGATCGCCGCAGCGGGACCGCGGCCGGTGAGGACGGTGTGCAGACGCAGTTCGCTCATGCCGAAAGCGTACGCCCGGGACCCTCGAACTCGGCGGCGAGAATCGCGTTGCGCTCTGCGATCAGCCGGCGCATGTATTCGCGCATGAACATCGCGCCGATGATCGTCTCGAGCGCGAACCGGGCCATGTCAGAGGGCTTCGGGCTGCGGGCGCGGATCGGCGAAGTCGCCCGCGTCCTTGCGAAGCCGGGCCACGATCGCGACGAGCTCGGCGGCGTCGTCACGGCTCATACCCGGCTCGGCGAAGACGTCGGCGTTGAGGGCCTTGGTGGCGCGCTCGACCAGTTCCCGGCCGGACTCCGTGAGGACGAGGAGAGCTGCGCGCCCGTCGTGCGGGTGCGGCTCACGCGCGATCAGGCCGTCGCGGACCAGTCGTTCCGCCGTGCTCGTGACCGTGGTCGGATGCACCTGCAGGCGGGCGACCACGCTCGACAGCGGGAGGCTGCCCGCACGGCTGAAGGCCAGCAGGCGCAGCACCTCGAACCTGGCGAAGCTGAGCGAGAACGGTTTGAGGGCGGCATCGACGCGCGCCAGCAGCAGCTGCTGGGCCCGCATGACCGAGGTGACGACCGCCATCCCGTCCGCGGCATCCGTCCATCCGTGCGCGAGCCACTGGCGCTTCGCCTCGGCGAGCGGATCGATGGGCAGCGGTCGGGGTCGGGTCACGTCTCTACGGTAGCGGCGGGAGGCTGCGGCTCGGCGACGGCGCGCGACGCAGGCGAAGTCGGCACGGGTGGGCCTCAGTCGCAAGTGAGCTGGAACTCAGTATCGCGGTCTAGAATTGCAGCAGTCGTGAGGAGCAATCGATGAAGATCTTCGTCCTGGTCAAAGAGGTGCCGGACACCTATGGTGATCGCAAGCTGAATCTCGAGACGGGGCTCGCCGACCGTGCGGCCGGCGATGTCGTCCTCGATGAGATCACGGAGCGGGCTCTCGAGGTCGCGCTCAGCTATGCCGACAAGAACGACGGCACCGAGGTGGTGGCCGTCGCAATGGCGCCCGGAGGCTCGACGGCTTCCGTGCGCAGAGCGCTCGCGATCGGTGCGGGCTCGGCCGTGCACATCGCCGACGAGCAGCTCGCCGGCGCCGACCTCGGTCTCACCGCAGAGGTGCTCGCCGCAGCGATCCGCCGTGGCGCCCCCGATCTCGTGATCACCGGCAACCTGTCGACAGACGGATCCGGTGGTGTCCTTCCCGCGATGCTCGCCGAGCACCTCGGCTTCGCTCAGGCGACGGCGCTCACGTCGGTCGAGATCACCGCCGACGGCGTCTCCGGAATCCGGGGTGCGGATGCCGGAAGCCAGCCGGTGTCGGCGCCGCTTCCGGCCGTGATCTCGATCACCGAGGCGCTCCCCGACGCACGCTTCCCCAACTTCAAGGGCATCATGGCTGCGAAGAAGAAGCCGCTCGAGGTGCTCTCGCTCGCCGACCTCGACGTCTCGGCAGACCCGTCCGCCGCTCCGCGGACCATCATGACGACCGTGTCGGAGAAGCCCCCGCGGGCTGCCGGCGTGAAGATCACCGATGAGGGCGACGCGGCCGACAAGCTCGTCGACTACCTCGTGCAGAACAGGCTGGTGTGAGATGACTTCCTCCGAGAACCCGATCCTCGTCCTCATCGATGTCGACCCGTCCGGCTACGTCGCGACCAGCACTGCTGCGCTCATCGGGGCGGCCTCGACGATCGGCTCGCCCGTCGCGCTGATCGTCGGAGGCAGCCCGGCCGCAGTGGATCAGGCCGCTGCGGCGGGAGCCTCCGTCGTGCTGACCGCCGAGGGCGACCCGGCCGCACTCACCGTGCCGATCGTGGATGCGCTGCAGGCCGCGGCCGCACAGCTGCGCCCCGACGCCGTGCTCATCTCGAACTCGATCTCCGGCTGCGACGTCGCGGGACGCTTCGCCGTGCGCACGAAGAGTGCGCTCTCCGTCGACGCCGTGGGTGTCTCCCGCGATGACGAGGGCATCGTCGCCCACCACTCCGTCTACGGCGGGGCATACCTCGTCGACTCGGCTCCCACCTTCGGCATTCCGGTGATCACGGTGCGCCAGGGCGCGGTGGATGCGCGCGCCGAGGCCGTTCCTTCCCACTCGGTCGAGGTGCTCGATGTCACGCCGTCCGGGGCTGTCGCAGCGACCGCCGGTCCGCTCGAGGCGGTGGAGGTCGCATCCTCCCGTCCCGAGCTGCGTGGAGCAGCCCGCGTCGTCTCCGGCGGTCGTGGTCTCGCGTCGAAGGAGAAGTTCGTTCTCGTCGAAGAGCTCGCAGATGCCCTCGGCGCGGCCGTCGGCGCCTCCAGGGCTGCCGTCGATGCGGGGTACATCCCGCAGTCGCACCAGGTCGGACAGACCGGGGTGTCGGTGTCGCCGCAGCTGTATGTCGCACTCGGCATATCCGGTGCGATCCAGCACCGTGCGGGCATGCAGACCTCGAAGAACATCGTCGCGATCAACAAAGACCCCGAGGCGCCGATCTTCGACGTCGCGGACTTCGGCATCGTCGGCGACGTGTTCGCGGTGGTGCCGCAGGTGATCGCGGCCCTCGAGGCGCGGAAGAAGTAGTCATGGCGACGCGGATGCTGCGACGCGGTCTGCCGCGTACACCTGGCGGGGAGCCCTGGCCCCCCGCGGATGCGGTGGCTGTGGAGGAGACGGCTGTGGATGTGGCGGTCGTGGATGTGACGGTCGGGGATGCTGTCGCGACCCAGGCGCCGATCGAGCACGCCATGACTCCGGATGTCGCCACCGCCGTGGATCCTGTCGTGTCGACCGATGCCGCGCATCCGGCGCCGGTGATTTCCACCGCGCCGACTGCCGGCGCCGCCCCCGTGGCGACCACCGGAGCATCGAAGGTCCGTCGCGGCCTGCCGCGCGTGCCGGGCGGAGAACCCTGGCCCCCGGCGCAGACCGCGTCCCCCACCGCTGCGGCAGTTCCCGCTGCGCACGCCACGGTGCCCGTATCGAACGTCGCGGCAGTCGCTCCCGGATCGTCGGCGCCGGCTGTCGCACCGCCCGCTCCGACGCGTGCCGTCAGCGCACCCGCCGCCAGTGCACCCGCCGTGAGTGCACCCGCCGTGAGTGCACCTGCCGCCAGTGCACCCGCCGCGCAGACCGCCGCTGCCGACGGCATCCGTCGCGGCCTGCCCCGCGTCGTCGGGGGTGAGCCCTGGCCGCCCGCAGGCACCGTTCCGCTCGCGACCGTCGCGGCCCCTGTCGATTCCGTGTCGTCCGATTCCGTGGCGCCCGAGTCCGTCGCTCCCGAGAGCAACGCTGCCGCCGCGGCGGCCGCCACCACTGTGGCCGTCGTCGAATCCGCACCCGCCATCGCCGACGTCTCCGTTCCGCTGCCGTGGACGCGCACGGTGTGGAACGGGCGCGCGCCACGTCACATCGCCGAGGCGCCGGCGCCGGCACCCGGTCGCCCTCGCCCGACGTGGCCGCAGGCCATCGCCGTCCTCTTCGGCGCCGCAGCGCTCGGGGTGATCGCTGGAGCCGCCATCGCCTTCGTGCGGACGCTGCTGAGCTTCCCGTTCATGCAGGACTTCCTCGCGGCTTTCCCCGGGGAGTACGAGTCGGCCATCGCCGTCGAGCCCGGTTTCTCCCCGTGGATCGGCTGGCAGCACTTCTTCAACATGTTCCTGATGGTGCTGATCATCCGCTCGGGGCTCCAGGTGCGCACCGAGAAGCGACCCACAGTCTTCTGGACACCCCGTGGCGACGCGAAGGGCAAGATCAGTCTGAACCTCTGGTTCCACCAGTCGCTCGACATCCTCTGGCTCGTGAACGGCGTGATCTTCGTGGTGCTGCTGTTCGTCACCGGGCACTGGGTGCGCATCGTGCCGACGAGCTGGGAGGTGTTCCCGAACGCACTTTCGGCGGCCCTGCAGTACGTGTCGTTCGACTGGCCGCACGAGAACGGCTGGAACAACTACAACAGCCTGCAGCAGCTCGCCTACTTCGCGACCGTGTTCATCGCTGCACCTCTCGCGGCGATCACCGGGTTCCGCATGTCGGGGCTCTGGCCGAAGAAGGCCGAGAAGCTGTCGAAGGCGTACCCGGTGGAGTGGGCCAGGGCGCTGCACTTCCCGATCATGCTCTACTTCGTGGCGTTCATCATCGCGCACGTCGCCCTCGTGATGCTCACCGGATTCCTGCGCAACCTGAACCACATGTTCGCGTCGCAGGATGCGGTCACCTGGACCGGGTTCTGGGTCTTCATCCTCTCGCTCGTGGTGATCGCGATCGCCTGGGTGGCCGCCCGGCCTCTCGTGCTCGCACCCATCGCGAAGGCGTTCGGCAAGGTCTCGGGCCGCTGACCCGACGGCGTTCGACGACACAGCGTCACCCGCACGACGGAAGGAAGATCATGGCCGAGGCATACATCATCGACGCGGTCCGTTCCCCGGTGGGACGGCGCGGGGGATCGCTCTCCGGCATCCATCCCGCTGATCTCGGCGCGCACAGCCTCCGGGCGCTGGTCGATCGGGTCGGTGTCGATCCCGATGCCGTCGACGATGTCGTCCTCGGCGCCATCGACGCGATCGGCGGGCAGGCGGGGAACGTGGCGCGCACCGCCGCCCTGGTCGCCGGATTCCCCGAGCATGTGCCCGGTGTCACGATCGATCGTCAGTGCGGGTCGAGCCAGCAGGCCGTGCACTTCGCGGCGCAGGCCGTGATGAGTGGCGTGAACGACCTCGTGGTCGCCGGCGGTCTGCAGAACATGTCGCAGGTGCCGCTGACCGCGGCCGCGATCGTCGGGGAGCAGTACGGCTTCACGACGCCGTATGCGGAGTCGCCCGGATGGCGCGCGAGGTATGGCGACCAGGAGATCTCGCAGTTCGCCGGCGCGGAGCTGATCGCCGAGAAGTGGGACATCTCCCGCGAGGAGATGGAGCAGTTCGCCCTGGAGAGCCATCGGCGCGCGGCGCTCGCGCAGGATGAGGGTCGGTTCGAGAACGAGATCGCCCCGCTGAACGGTCTCGACCACGACGAAGGTGTGCGCCGGGATACGACCCTGGAGCGGATGGCCGGCCTCGCGCCGCTGCGGGAGGGCGGACGGATCACCGCCGCCGTGTCGTCACAGATCAGCGATGCCTCCAGCGCGGTGCTCATCGCGAGCGAGCGAGCGGTGCGCGAACACGGGCTCACGCCACGCGCACGCATCCATCAGATGACGGTGCGCGGTGCCAGCCCCGTGCTCATGCTCACCGCGCCCATCCCGGCGACGAGGCTCGCCCTGGAGCGCGCGGGTCTGAGCGTCGCCGACATCGACCTGTTCGAGGTGAACGAGGCCTTCGCCCCTGTGGTGCTCGCCTGGATGCGCGAGCTCGACGCCCCGCACGAGAAGGTCAACGTCAACGGCGGAGCCATCGCGCTCGGTCATCCCATCGGGGCGACCGGCACGAGGCTCATGACCACGATGCTGAACGAGCTCGAGCGCAACGGCGGTCGGTACGGCCTGCAGGCGATGTGCGAGGGCGGCGGCGTCGCGAACGTGACGATCCTCGAACGCCTCTGACGCCGGAGCCGTGCGCGAGAACAGACGCAGAGAACGGGCCGCCTCCGATCGGAGACGGCCCGTTCTTTGCGTACGCGGTGGATCAGGGGCGGACGAAGCGCACTTCGGTCAGCGTCTCGCCGAGGAACGGCTCGGTGTGCGACGCTCCGTCGAGGCGGAATCCGTTGCGCGTGTAGAAGCGGTGCGCGCGGGGGTTGTCCTCGGCCACCCAGAGGTAGAGCGGCTCATCCTTCTCGACGGCGGCGTCGAACAGCTTCTGGCCGATGCCGGTGGAGTGCCACGCGTCGAGCAGGTAGATGAAGTAGAGCTCGCGGAACGCGGGAGCATCCTTGTCGCGGGCAGGACCGGAGCCGACGAAGCCGACGATCTCACCGTCGACGAGCGCGGCGTTCATCTTGAACTCGGGGCCCTGTGAGGCCCAGTGCGTCCAGAGCTCGGCCATGCGGCGGGGCGAGACCTTCTCCAGCGCAGCCGTGCTGATCAGGTGGTCGTAGGTCTCGTGCCAGCACTGCGCGTGCACGCGACCGAGGGCTTCCGCATCCACATCACGGACCGGACGGACGATGACTTCAGACTGGGCTTCGGCGCTCATGTTCGTGACTCTACGCGCGGCGTCGGCGAAGAGGAAATCGAGTGGGACCCCGACGAGACGTGACGTCGTCGCATGGAGGGTTTGCACAACGAAGTTCGCAGATCATGCACGCCTGGCTACGATAAGTCCTCGTGAACGTGATCTGGCGGACCCTCCTCGTGATCCTCGGCGCTCGCCGTCGCGTGCGACGCGGGAAGACCCTCGATGCGTCGGCGGTCAGCAGCATCCGCCTGACCACGCTGCCGACCGACATCGATATCCTGCGCCACATGAACAACGGGCGCTATCTGTCGCTCTTCGACCTCGGACGCTGGGACCTGCTGATACGAACCGGGCTGTTCGACGCGATGAAGGAGCACGGCTGGTACGCGGTCGTGTCCAGCGAGACCGTGACGTTCCGCAAGTCGCTGCAGCTGTGGCAGCGCTTCGACGTGCAGTCGCGCTTCATCGGCCACGACGACAAGGCGGTGTTCCTCGAGCACAGGGCCGTCGTCGACGGAGAGATCTACGCGCGGGTGATCGTGCGCTCGCGCATGCTGCGCCGCACCGGAGGCACCGTCAGCAACGAAGAGCTGTTCGCCGCGGTGGGCAAGCCCGAGGGTGTGCCGGAGATCGACGCGTGGGTGCACGACTGGGCCGCGGCATCCGCCCTCCCGCCCGTGCGGGTGAAGGCCCCGAGCGTCTGGGGCTGATGACGCCGGCGCCCGCACGAGCAGCGATATATTGACCGTGTGCTGGCGATCCTGACGACCACCGGGCGGGTGCTGTGGAGACACTGGCCCGCGCTGATGGCGTGGTATCTGGCCGGCGTCCTCATGCACTACGTCATCACCGAGATCGCGGGCTTCATCGGTGCGTACTCGGCCACGGTCGGCTTCCTCGTCCTTCCTGTCGCGATCCTCGCGCGCCTGGTGAGTCTGGTGGCGATGTTCCTGGTGCTGCGCGACGGTCTGCGCAACCTGCAGGAGGTCGCACCTCTTCCGGAGACGGCCGTGGATCGTCGTAGCACCTTCCTCTCGGCGCTGCTCGCCGGCATCCTCCCCTTCTTCGCGGTCTATTGGGCGCAGGGGCTGCTGGGCGAGGACATCCGGGCGTACTCGTTGCGCGCTCTCGAGGTGCGCAACGGCATCATCTGGACGGCGGCTGTCAACGGCGAGGATCCGGTGAGCTCAGTCGACACCGTGCTCAACCTGCCGATCAACGTGTGGACCGTCTCGATCATCGTGCTCGCGTTCGCCGGCCGTTGGGCCTGGTCGAAGTGGTCGGCGAAGCTCGCGAAGTGGCTCTCGCCGGTCGCGGTCTACTTCGAGGTTGTCTGGGTCTTCTTCTCGGTGATGGTGCTCGGCGACATCTTCGACACGATCAAGGGGTGGGTCGACAGTCGCGCCGCCATGGCCTTCCTCGAGACGGTCAGAGAGCAGATCCTCGATGCCGTCGCCCCGCTGCGCTGGCTATGGGAGGCGATCGGCTGGTTGCTCTCCGAGGCGGGGCCTGTCCTCCTCGCTCCGCTCGCCTGGCTGACCATCGCCGGGGTGGTCTTCGGCCAGGCGATCGTCGCCGAGAAGCTGCGCGTGGAGAGCGAGCTGATCGCCCGCGTACGTGAGCACGCGGCCGTCATCCCCAATCCGCTCGTGCGACGGCTCAAAGACCTGGGGGAAGAGCTCGGTGCGCGCTTCCGGCCGATCGGCCGGGCGCTGCTGCTGATGTGGCGCGCCGGTCCGCTGCTCGTCGGCTCGTATGCCCTGCTCTACGTTCTCGTGAAGGCGCTCGAGTCGTACCTCTCCTTCGGCATCACCCGACTCATCGGCCCCCAGGAGTACGTGTTCTGGGCGGTGGCGACGCCGCTGGTGTCGCTGGTGCCTCTGCTGCTCATGGAGCCGCTGCGGATCGCGGTGATCAGCGGGGCGTACGACGCGACCCTCGGGCGGCTGCGTCGGCGGCAGCAGGACCGCACCGACACGACAGGTCTTTCGCCGCAGGAGTCGGAGATGCGCGCCGTGGCCGATGCCGCGGGTCTTCTGCCCTCGTCGGTGGACGCCGTCGCCGCGGCGATGGTCGACGCACCGGTCAGGGACGGCGTCGAAGGTCAGGGCTCGAATTCGAATCTCACGAAGGATCCGCCGGCCTCGTAGGGGCGCACGTCGACCCAGAACGGTCCCTCGACATCGTCCGGCACCACGAACGGGACGATCAGCTCATAGGCGCCCGCCTGCTCGCTGAGGCAGGTCTCGGGTTCGTCTGCGCTCCAGTCCAGCCCGACCTCCGCACGCACGGGACTCCACTCCCGCCCCGTCGACTGCTCCACGAGCATCGGCGCCTCGCACCCGATCCCCTCGGAGCCGGCATCCACCGGTACCGCGACCGCGATCAGGCGCGTGTGCTCCGGCACGTCGAGCCCCGAGACATCCTCGATCTCGCCGCCGCGCACCGGACCCCAGGCCGCGCCGGCGAGATCAGTCGTCTCCTCCTCCGGCACGACCACTGGCGTGACCGCGCGAGCGCCGAATCCGAAGTACTGGTACCACTCCTGCCAGCCGACCGCGACGGCGGTCGCCGGCAGGAGCAGGGCGAGCGCGACCAGAGCCAGAGCGTTGCGCCGCCACCAGGAAGGCCGTTTCGGCCGTGCATCCGCAGCCTCCCGTTCTTCCTGAGGTGCGGGCGGTAGGGGCGGAAGGGGAATCGTCATCGGGCCCAGCCGTTCTCGTCCAGGAGCACCTCGGTCTCGATGGGCAGCGCGGCCAGGTCGATCGACAGATCGATCACGCCGTCGCGCCGCACTTCGAAGCCGCCCGCTCCGGGCACGCCCAGACGGAGTGTGGCCCTGTCGCCCACGACGTCGTCGGGGAGCTCGAAGGCGAGGCTCCCGGCACGGGGAACGCCGGTGACCAGGCGCTGATCCACGAAGGTGGTGCCGCGATCCGTCGCTGTGAATGTCCGGTCGCCGATCGTGAGTTCAGCGAGCCTGAGGGTGCTCAGATCCTGTGTGACCCCGCTCGCGGCCTCGAGATCGACGACGAGCCAGGTGCCCTCGGCAGACCATCCCTCCGCATCGGCGACTCGGTTCGTGAGGTGTACGTCGGTCACCGTCGCGACGAGATTGCGCGTGGCGGCCTGCTCGCCGATCTGCGCGACCGTGGGGAACGGCGCGTCCGGAGCGTCGTCGGGAAGCGTCGCCTTCGAGACACCCCACGCGCAGACGAGCAGCGCGGCGGTGGCGAGCCAGATGAGGACGTGCTTCTTCACGGGAGTGTCACCTCATCGATCGTCGCCATGAGGGTGGCCCCGACGGTGACATCCACCCAGTAATCGCCGCGCATCACGCTCTGCCCGACGTAGTGGTCCGAATCGGGGAGGGCGAGAGTGATCTCATCGCCGTCGTGGAAGTCGTCCGGCCCGACGGTCCAGGTGAGCAGCAGGCGGGCGGGGATATCGGGCTGCAACCGGGGTGCGCGCTCGCCGTCGTCGGCACGGAGGACGTCGCCCTTCTTGTCGAGCCCCTCGATGCGGATGCCGTCGACGACCGGGGATAGCGGGGGGTTCGCTGTCGACGGTCGCGGCTTGTCGAACGTGTTGGTGACGTCGACCGTGACGACCAGGATTCGCTCGCCCTTCTCTTCGTCCGGATAGACCAGGGTGTGGCCGCTTTCAGCGCTCAGCTCGTCGCGCAGCTCGACGCCGACGACTGTCATCTCCAGATCGGAGCCTGCGAAGGTCTCGCCGACCTTGACGACAGGGGTCGGATCGACGGCGGCGGCCTCGAGCCCGCCGAACACGGCCGTGGTCGCCAGGATCACGGCTCCGGCGCCGGTGAGGAGCCAGGAGGTCGGGATGAGATCGATGCTGCGCCGCGCCCAGCCGAGCACCTTCGCGCGCGCCCCGGCGTTCGCGGCGATGACAGCCCGGTCAGGCACCTGGGCCGGAGGCTCCGGCGGCTTCGTGGTCACGGCAACAGCATAGAACCGGGACGCCGGGCCCTGACCACGCTCCTCCGGTTTCCGTAAGAACCTCGCTTCTTTCCCCGTCACAGAGCAGAAGGAGGGGTACTTCCGCATCGCCCCTCAGTACTCTGAGCGGGAAGTCAGGGGCGCAGACGCCCCGGTGATCCCGTCGACGCAGACGGGCGGAGGAGGATGCAGTGGCAGTCATCGGCATCGTGCGGGAGCCTGCGGGCGAAGCACGGGTCTCGGCCACCCCGGCGACGATCGCGTCGCTCGGGAAGCTGGGCCACACGGTCAGGGTCGAACGGGGAGCGGGCGGGGCAGCGTCGTACCCCGACCGGGAGTATGAGGCTGCAGGCGCTGCCCTGGTCGATCGTGCCGAGGCGTGGGGGAGTGAAATCGTCCTCGCGATCACGGCCCCCGGGGCGGAGGAGATCGCCCTCCTCTCCGACGACGCCACCCTCATCGCGCTGCTCTCGCCGGCACTGCGCCCCGACCTCGTCGAGTCGCTCGCGCAACGCGGCATCACGGCGGTCGCCCTCGATGCGGTGCCGCGCATCTCGCGCGCGCAGTCGATGGACGTGCTCAGCTCGATGGCGAACATCGCCGGCTACCGCGCGGTCGTCGAGGCCGCGCATGAGTTCGGCCGCTTCTTCACGGGCCAGGTGACGGCCGCGGGCAAGGTGCCGCCGGCGAAGGTGCTGGTCGCGGGCGCCGGAGTCGCAGGTCTCGCCGCCATCGGGGCCGCATCGAGTCTCGGAGCGATCGTGCGAGCGACAGACCCGCGCCCCGAGGTCGCCGACCAGGTCACCTCGATCGGCGGCTCGTACCTTCCGGTCGACGTCGAGGTCGCAGCCTCCACCGACGGCTACGCCAAGGCTACGAGCGCGGACTACGACCGCAGGGCCGCCGAGATCTACACCGAGCAGGCCGCCGACGTCGACATCATCATCACGACCGCGCTCATCCCCGGCCGGGCGGCCCCTCGCCTGATCACGGCATCCGATGTCGCGCAGATGAAGCCGGGCAGCGTGATCGTCGACATGGCCGCGGGGCAGGGCGGCAACGTCGAGGGCTCGGTCGCCGGCGAACGCGTCGTCACCGACAACGGGGTGATCATCCTCGGATACACCGACCTGGCCTCGCGCCTGGCCGCCCAGGCCTCGCAGCTCTACGGCACGAACCTCGCCAACCTCGTGGCTCTTCTGACCCCCGCGAAGGACGGGCAGCTGGTGATCGACTTCGACGACGTGGTGCAGCGCTCGGTCACGGTCGTGCGCGACGGCGAGGTCACCTGGCCGCCGCCCGCCGTGCAGGTCGCAGCCGCCCCCGCGGCGAAGGCTGCAGCGGCACCGGTCGAGATCGCGCCGCCGAAGAAGATGTCCACCGCGCGCAAGGTCACGCTGATCATGGTGGGCATCGCCGCGCTGTTCGCCGTGAACGCGTTCGCCCCCGCTCCACTCCCGCAGCACTTCACGGTGCTCGTGCTGTCGGTCGTGATCGGGTTCTACGTGATCGGCAAGGTGCACCACGCGCTGCACACCCCGCTCATGTCGGTGACCAATGCCATCTCCGGCGTCATCGTGGTCGGCGCGATGCTGCAGATCACCTCGCCGCTGCCGGTCGTGCAGGTGCTCGCCGCGATCGCTGTGCTGCTCGCCTCCATCAACATCTTCGGAGGCTTCGCGGTGACCCGTCGAATGCTCGCGATGTTCACACTCGGGACATCGGCGAAGGTCGGCCAGAAGTGACCGTCGACGCGCTCGCCGGGGCGGCCTACATCGTCGCCGCCCTGCTGTTCATCCTCAGTCTCGCCGGGCTCAGCCGCCATGAGTCCGCCCGCTCCGGCGTGGTCTACGGCATCGCCGGCATGACGATCGCGCTGGTCGCGACCGTCGCCCTCACCGTGGCGGATGCGTGGAGCACCGGGGCGTTCCTCGGCCTGGGTCTGCTGGTGGCCGCCGTACTGATCGGTGCGGCCATCGGGCTCTGGCGAGCGCGGGTCGTGGAGATGACCGGGATGCCCGAGCTCATCGCGCTCCTGCACAGCTTCGTCGGCCTCGCCGCGGTGCTCGTGGGCTGGAACGGCTACCTCGCGCACCCGGAGATCGCCCCTCAGCTCGTCGGCATCCACAACGCCGAGGTGTTCATCGGGATCTTCATCGGCGGTGTCACCTTCACCGGGTCGATCGTCGCGTACCTCAAGCTCTCGGCGAAGATGTCGTCGAAGCCGCTCATGCTCCCGGGCAAGAACGGGCTCAACATCGGGGCTCTCGTCGCGTTCGTCGCTCTGACCGTGTGGTTCGTGAACGACCAGCAGCTGTGGCTCCTGATCGCGGTCACCGTGCTCGCGTTCGCACTGGGCTGGCACCTGGTCGCCTCGATCGGTGGCGGAGACATGCCGGTGGTCGTCTCGATGCTCAACAGCTATTCGGGGTGGGCGGCCGCCGCGGCGGGCTTCCTCCTGAACAACGACCTGCTCATCGTCACCGGTGCGCTGGTGGGATCGTCGGGTGCGTACCTCTCGTACGTGATGTGCAAGGCCATGAACCGCTCGTTCCTCTCCGTCATCGCAGGCGGATTCGGGATCGCGGCGCCGTCCGGGGATGACACCGAGTACGGCGAGCACCGCGAGATCACCGCCGAGGGTGCGGCCGAGATGCTCGTCGCGGCCAGCACCGTCGTGATCACGCCCGGCTACGGCATGGCGGTCGCGCAGGCGCAGTATCCGGTGGCCGACCTGGTCCGACGACTCCGCGAGCGGGGTGTGGATGTGCGGTTCGGCATCCATCCGGTCGCGGGGCGCCTTCCCGGACACATGAACGTGCTGCTGGCCGAGGCCAAGGTGCCGTACGACATCGTCCTGAGCATGGATGAGATCAACGACGACCTCGCCTCGACCGCGGTCGTGCTCGTGATCGGCGCGAACGACACCGTGAACCCGGCCGCCGCCGAAGACCCGGGAAGCCCCATCGCCGGGATGCCGGTGCTCAAGGTGTGGGAGGCCGAGAACGTCATCGTTCCGGTCGCACTTCCTGTCGCTCCGCACGCCGGAAAGCGACGGGAAATGCGACCGGAACGGGACGAGCACGGGCGGCGCGGCGCGGAATCCGGCGCATCCAGACCTAGGGTGAAAGTCATGGCAGACCTCCCGCCGGATGCCGTGGCATCCGCACCCCTCGCAGACCGTGCCGTCGAGCTCGCTCGGCGGTGGGCGATCGAGGCCGCGGCGATCGAACCCGACCCTGCGGCCGCCCGGCTCGCCGGCATGCTGCAGGACGCGAACGGACTGCCGTTCACGCTCGGCTTCGTCGACGGCGTGATGCGCCCGGAGAGCCTGACCGCTGCGGCATCGCAGCTGCACCGGATCGCGCCGATCGTGCCCGAGTTCCTGCCCTGGTACCTGCGCTCGGCCGTGCGCCTCGGCGGCGGTGTCGCGCAGATCCTGCCATCGCCCGTGGTGCCGATCGCCCGCAGGGTGCTCCGCGACATGGTCGGGCATCTCGTGGTCGACGCACGTCCCGCCAAGCTCGGGGCGGCGATCGAGCGGATCAGGGCGAACGGCTCCCGACTCAACCTCAACCTGCTCGGTGAGGCCGTGCTGGGCGAGGCGGAGGCACGGCGACGGCTCGACGGCATCCATGCGCTCATCCAGCGCCCGGATGTCGACTACGTCTCGGTGAAGGTCTCGGCGATCATCAGTCACCTCTCCATGTGGGCTTTCGACGAGGTCGTCGACGAGGTGGTGGCTCGGCTCCTGCCCCTCTACGTCACGGCAGCGGCAGACGGTACCTTCCTCAACCTCGACATGGAGGAGTACCGCGACCTCGACCTCACGATCGCGGTCTTCACGCGCATCCTGGAGGACCCGCGCCTGGCCGGACTCGAAGCGGGCATCGTGCTGCAGGCGTACCTGCCCGATGCGCTGCCCGCACTGCAGGAGCTCACGGCGTGGGCGCAGGACCGCGTCGCCCACGGCGGCGCCCGCATCAAGGTGCGACTCGTCAAGGGTGCGAACCTCGCGATGGAGCACGTCGAGGCCCGGATGCACGGTTGGACCACCGCGACCTACGACACCAAGCTCGATACCGACGCGAACTACCTGCGCTGCCTGGACTGGGCGCTGCAGCCCGAGCACACCGCCGCCGTGAAGCTCGGAGTCGCCGGGCACAACCTGTTCGGCATCGCCTACGCCTGGCTGCTCGCCGGTGAGCGGGGCGTGCGCGAGGTGGTCGAGTTCGAGATGCTCCTCGGCATGGCGCAGGGGCAGGTGCAGGCCGTCTCGCGCGAGGTCGGTCCGGTGCTGCTGTACGTGCCGGTCGTGGAGCCCGCAGAGTTCGATGTCGCGATCAGCTACCTGGTGCGCCGGCTCGAGGAGAACGCCTCGCCCGACAACTTCCTCTCCGCCGCGTTCCGGCTCGGCGAGGACGAGTCGCTGTTCGTGCGGGAGCAGGATCGCTTCCTGGATGCGCTCGACCGGGCAGGGGACGCGACTCTCCGCAGCGGTCCGCGCCGCACGCAGGACCGCCAGGCGCCGGTGCACGAGTCGGTGCGGACAGCGCCGGCCGCCCCCGTACCGGAGACCGACCTCACCAAAGCGGTGCTCGGGATCTCGCGTGGTTCCGACGACGAGGGCGGCCGCGAGGCGTTCCTCGAGACGGCCGTGTACTCCGCTCGCGAGATGGGGCAGGATGCCGGTGGCGCGCCCGGCTTCTCGAACACGGCCGACAGTGATCCGGCGCTCCCCGCGAACCGCGACTGGGCGCGCGAGGTGCGCGAGCGCATCCCCACCTCCGACCTCGGGGTCGCCACGATCGCCGTCGCACGGGTGTCGGATGCGGAAGACCTCGATCGGATCGTGCAGGGCGTGCGCCGTGCGGCGCCGTCCTGGGGCACACGCCCTGCCGCCGAGCGTGCCGAGGTGCTGCTGCGTGCCGCCGCCGCGCTCGAGTCGCGCCGGGGAGACCTCATCGAGGTAGCGGCCGCCGAGACGGGCAAGGTCTTCGCCGAAGCCGACGTCGAGGTGAGCGAGGCGGTCGACTTCGCCCGCTACTACGCTGCCAAGGCCCGTGAGCTCGACGCCATCGCGGGCGCCGTGTTCGTCCCGGCATCCGTCACCGTCGTCACTCCGCCCTGGAACTTCCCTCTCGCCATCCCCGCCGGTGGAGTGCTCGCCGCGCTCGCCGCGGGCTCCGGCGTCGTCTTCAAGCCCGCACCGCAGGCCCGTCGCTGCGCCGCCGTGATCGCCGAGACACTGTGGCAGGCAGGTGTGCCGCGCGACCTGCTCGCACTCGTCGACATCGAGGAGGGCGAGCTCGGCCGCGAGCTCATCACGCACGACGCCGTCGACCGGGTGATCCTCACCGGCGCGTGGGACACGGCAGCGCTGTTCCGCTCCTGGCGCCCCGATCTGCCGCTCCTCGCCGAGACCAGCGGCAAGAACGCGATCATCATCACCCCCTCGGCCGATCTCGATCTCGCGGTCGCCGACCTCGTCAAGAGCGCCTTCGGACATGCCGGGCAGAAGTGCTCGGCGGCCTCGCTCGCGATCCTCGTCGGGCCCGTCGGTCGCTCGGCCCGGTTCGCTCGACAGCTCGCCGACGCCGTGCGCTCGCTGCACGTCGGACAGCCCACCGATCCGCTGGCCGAGGTGGGCCCGGTGATCGAGCCGCCGCAGGGCAAGCTCGCGTGGGCGCTGAGCGAGCTCGAGGGCGACGAGCAGTGGCTGATCGAGCCCACGCTCGCCGCAGACGACGACGGCGGCAACCGGCTGTGGCGCCCCGGCGTGCGCGTCGGAGTGCAGCCGGGATCACGCTTCCACACCGAGGAGTTCTTCGGCCCGGTGCTCGGCGTGATGCACGCCCCGACCCTCGCGCGTGCCGTCGAGATGCAGAACGCCGTCGCCTATGGGCTCACCGCCGGGCTCCACACGCAGGACCCGGAGGAGCTGTCGTACTGGCTCGACCGGGTGCGGGCGGGCAACCTGTACGTGAACCGCGGCATCACCGGCGCGATCGTGCAGCGGCAGCCGTTCGGCGGGTGGAAGCGCTCCTCGGTCGGCCCCGGTGCCAAGGCCGGTGGCCCGAACTACCTGATCGGACTGGGATCCTGGCGCTCGCAGCCGGGTGGCCCGGCATCCAGCACTCTGCATCTGCGGGGACTCGATTCCCGCATCACGGCCCTCATCGAGTCGGCGCAGTCGTCGCTCGAGTACGAGAGGTTCGAGTGGCTGCGCCGTTCCGCGTTGTCGGATGCTCTGGCCTGGGACCGGGAGTTCGGACAGGTGCGCGATGTCTCCCGTCTCGGCGTCGAGCGCAACCTCTTCCGTTATCGGCCGGTGCCCGTCGAGGTTCGCGCGACCGACGATGCCGCGCTGCAGGACCTGTTGCGCGTGGTGATCGCCGGAGTGCGTTCGGGGGCGAAGTTCGTGATCTCGTCGCCGGTCGGGTTGCCCGGCGACGTGCGCCGCGCGCTCGGCGACCTCGACGCCCAGGTGTTCCTCGAGAGCGATGACGAGTGGCTGCAGCGGGTGCTTCGCGCCGAGGAGAGTGAGGGGCCGGCCTCCGCGCCTCGCCCCGATCGGCTGCGCCTGGTCGGCGGTCGCGCCGAGGTCGCGGCCTTGCGTACGGCCCTCGCGGCGGCGTCGGGTGGCGATCCGGACCTCGCGGTGTACGACGGCGAGGTGACGGCCGCTGCCCGCATCGAGCTGCTGCCCTTCGTGCACGAGCAGTCGATCTCGATCACCGCGCACCGCTACGGCAACCCCGACCCGTGGAGCAGCGGCGTGATCTGACGCCCACGCTCCCGTTCCGGTCCCACTTCCTGCCGCCCACCCCCGTTCCGGTCGCACTTCCTGCCGCCCGCTCCCGTTCCTGCCGCCCGCTCCCGTTCCGGTCGCACTTCCTGCCGCGCACCCCCGTTCCGGTCGCACTTCCTGCCGCACGATTCGCGTTGGTGCGGCAGGAACTGCGACCGGAGCCCGTCGACGTGTAAAGAATGTTTGACATAGGCGGATGCTCGACGTACGCTGAGCGTGTCAAGAATCTTTTACATCGGAGGCATCATGGTCTACGAAGAACGCAATGCATGGGCGGGGCTCATCGTGAGCCCGATCGTGATGGTCGTCTACGTCGTGGTGGTGCTCCAGCAGGCCGCGGGAGGGCCGCTCACCGGCGTCGACTGGTTCCCGCTCATGCTGTGGGTGATCGGCGGCGGCATCGTCGCGACCATCATCCTCAGTGTCGGGTGGGGAATCATCGCCGGGATGAAGGAGCCCGACGGGGTCGGCCGCTCCGACATCCGCGACCGTGACATCAGCCGGATGGGTGGTCGTGTCGAGCAGAGCTTCGTCGTGATCGCGGGTCTCGGGGTGATCGCGCTCTGCGCGGTGGGGGCTGACGTGTTCTGGATCGCGAACACGATGTTCGCGGGCTTCGCTGTCTCGGCGCTCGTCGGCGGAATCGCGCGAGTGATCGCCTACCGGCGGGGACTCGTCTGATGGTCAAGCCCACCCTCGTCTCGAACACGATCCGCGCGCATCGTGAACAGGCCGGACTCACTCAGGCCGAACTCGCCCGCACGGTCGGTGTGACGCGGCAGACGCTCATCGCGATCGAGCAGCAGAAATACTCGCCGACGCTCGAACTGGCGTTCCAGATCGCCCGCGCGTTCGGTGTGGGTCTCGACGAGCTCTTCGAGTACCCCGACACGTCAGGAGCATCATCATGAGCCGGTCGATGAAAGCGTGGCGCCGGGAGACCTACGGGCCGGCCGATGGTGTGACCCTCGAACGCATCCCGATCCCGGCACCCGGCCGCGGCGAAGTGCTGCTGCGGGTGCATGCCACGGCCTTGAACGCGGGTGATGTGCGCCTCCTGCTCGGTGATCCGCTGCTCGTGCGACCGGTGTTCGGGCTGACCCGCCCGAAGCATCCGGTGCGCGGCATGGAGGTCGCCGGCACCGTGGTAGCCGTGGGGCCGGACGTCGTCGGCGCCGAGATCGGTGAAGACGTCGTCGGCGAGCTCGTCGGTGGAGGAGGCCTCGCCGAGTACGTGTGCGTTCCTGCAGCGCGGCTCGTGCCGATCCCCACCGACATCGCACCGGAGGCCGCCGCGTGTCTGCCGGTCGCCGGTGGTACCGCATGGCAGGCCCTCGACCTCGCCGGGGTGGGGCTCGCGCACGGTAGCCACGCAGCGGGGGGAGCACCGCGAGTGCTGATCATCGGTGCATCCGGAGGAGTCGGCACGTTCGCGGTGCAACTCGCGACTCTCCGCGGCGCCGAGGTGTGGGCGACCTGCCGAGACCGAAACGCGCCGCTTGTCGAGCAGCTCGGCGCCGTGCGCACGTTCGACCACAGGGAGTCGCCGTTGAGCGCGTTGCCGGACGGCCGCTTCGACGCGATCATCGACATCGCCGGAGGGATGCCGCTGCGCGAGCTGAAACGCCTCGTCGTCCCCGGTGGAACGGTCGTGCTGGTCACGGGCGACGGCGGTCACGTGCTGGGTCCCATCCCGCGGATGCTGCGTGCGGTGTTCCTGTCGATCGGCTCGCGGAGCATCCGTCCCCTCGCTGCGACGCCCCGCCCCGAGGTTCTGGCCAAGCTCCTCGAACTCGTCGCGGATGGCCGCGTGGTCCCCGTGATCGAGCGTGAGTACCCGTTCGCCGAGGCATCCGCCGCCCTCGCCCAGCTCGAGGCCGGCCACACGGTCGGCAAGCTCGTCGTCACCGGCTCTGCGGTCTGACCGCGCCGTTCCTCTCCTTCCGGTCGCAGTTCCTGCCGCCCCTGTGGGAAAAAGGCGGCAGCAACTGCGACCGGAGCATTCGGGAGG
>NZ_PCPA01000037.1 GCF_002979515.1 Microbacterium sp. MYb54
TTGAGGGGTGGGCTCAGGTCGCCGTGGCCTGACGCAGCCAGCGCTCGACGCCGGCGATGTGCGCGGTGGCGAGCGAAGTCGCGAGTCCGGCATCGCGCTGCGCGACGGCTTCGGCGATCGCCCGGTGCTCCGACAGGGTGCGCTCGACGGCTCCGCTCTCGGTGAGGCCACGCCACGCTCGGGCGCGCACCGTCTGACTGCTCAGGTGCTCGATCAGACTCGCGAGGTAGGCGTTGCCCGACATCGCCGCGATCTCCCGGTGGAAGCGGATGTCGTGGTCGACCAGCTCGTCGATGCTGACCGAGGCGTCGACGCGATCGACCTCGTCCTGCAGCTCGGAGAGCTGTTCGTCGGTGCCGAGCGTTGCCGCAAGGCCCGTGGCCTGCGACTCCAGCATCCGCCGCACGGCGAAGATCTCGAGCATCGAGTCGTCGTCGTGCATGTCGACGACGAACGAGATCGCCTCCAGCAGCAGATGCGGTTCGAGGCTCGTGACGTAGGTACCGTCGCCCCGGCGCACATCCAGGACCCGGATGACCTCCAGCGCCTTGACCGCCTCGCGCATGGAGCTGCGGGAGAGGCCGAGCCGTTCGGACAGCTCCTTCTCGGGGGGAAGCCGATCGCCCGGGGCGAGCTCGCCCGCCACGATCATCGCCTTGATCTTCTCGATCGCCTCGTCGGTGACTGCCATGGCGTCATCCTAGCGATTGATCGGATGTCTCCGGCAGGATGGAGCCATGCGCGTTCTCGATTCACATCTGCATCTCTGGGATCCGGAGGTTCTGACCTACACCTGGCTCGAAGGCCCGATGGCGTACCGGTTCGCCGACCTCGAGCTCGAGCTCGCCCGTCTGCAGCAGGCCGAGCCGGAGAAGTGCGTGTTCGTGCAGGCCGAGACCGTCGAAGATGATTTCCTCGACGAGGTGCGCTGGGTTGCAGGGTTGGCGCCGGCGCTGGGGGTCGTGGGCATCGTCGCCGGCATCCGTCTCGATCGGGGAACCGACACCATCGCGCACCTGGAAGGTCTCGCGGCTGAGCCCCTCGTCGTCGGCGTGCGACACAACCTGCAGGGCGAGCCCGACGGACTCGCCGTCTCGGCGGCGTTCGTGACCGGTGCACGGGAGGTCGCGGCGCGTGGCCTGACCTTCGACGCGTGCGTGCGGGCCGATCAGCTCCCCGAGATCGCCCGTTTCGCCGGAGCGATCCCTGAGCTGCAGATCGTGCTCGACCACCTCGGGAAGCCCGCCGTCGGCACCGCTGCGGCTCCGCTCGCTCCCTCGGCGGAGTGGGCGCGTGACCTCGCCGAGATCGCCCGCCATCCGCACACCTCCTGCAAGCTCTCGGGGCTGCCGGGTGAGGCCGGAGGGGATTGGAGTGCCGAGCAGCTGGAGCCGTTCCTCGACGTGGCCGCGGATGCCTTCGGCGTCGAGCGGCTGATGTGGGGGAGCGACTGGCCCGTCTCGGTGATCGGTCCGGCCGAACCCGGTGACCCGCACGCGCCGGAGGATGGCTCTGCGACCTACCAGCCGACCGCGCGATCGCGCTGGGCTGATGCCGTGATCGCCTGGGCGGAGTCGCGGGGCCACGACCTCGACGCGCTCCTGTGGCGCAACGCCGAACAGTTCTACGGCACAGACAAGCCGCGGCAGGTGTCATCTGTCGAGGTTCCGCGTGCCGGCATCCGGGGGTGGCTCCGCGGCCATCGCGGCTGAGCGTCGGCTCGGCGGCGCGTCGGTCTCTGTGGTTCCGGTCGCTGCGGCGGCTTCCGGTCGCAGTTGCTGCCGGGGCGTCGGTCTCTGTGGTTCCGGTCGCAGTTGCTGCCGGGGGCGTCGGTCTCTGTGGTTCCGGTCGCAGTTGCTGCCGGGGGCGTCACTCTCTGTGCTTCCGGTCGCAGTTGTTGCCGTGAGGCCGGCTCCGAGGCGGCGCCAACTGCGACCGGAACGCGCGGGGTGTGGGCCAAGCGGCGTCAGCTGCGACCGGAACCGATGCCGGGCGAGCTGACGAGAGCACGTCGGATTCGCAGGATCAGGTCGTCCGGGCGTGCGATGAGGACGCTGGTGACCTCGATCACTGTCCAGCCTGCGGCCCGAAGCGCCTCGATCCGCTCGACATCTGCGGCGTAGCGCTGGGCGTGCCGGATCCCCTGATACTCGATCGCGACCTTCCGGGCCGGATACGCGAGGTCTACGCAGGCGAGGAACCGGCCGTCGTCATCATAGACATCGACGTTGAGCTCCGGTTCAGGTAGGCCTGCCCGCACGATGTGACACCGCAGCGTGGATTCGCGCGCAGACCAGGAGTCCTCGCGGACGAGTTCGATCGCCTGTCGAAGTCGGGTGGCGCCGACGCGGCGTCCGAGTTCGACCGCGCTGCGTAGCCGTTCCACCGTCGAATAGGAGGCCTTGCCGGGATCCGGTCGGCCGTATCCGACCCGCCAGACGCGACAGAAGTAGTCGCCGAGGGCCACGAGGTCGAGCAGACTCCAGGTTCCGAGACCGGCGAACGTCAGCTCCGGGCTGGCGACCGTCAGCCCAGATGGGTGGAGAAGACGGGCAGCGGGTGCGCGAAGTCGATGAGCTCGTACTCCGTCCGCGCGGACAAGAGGCCCAGAACCGAGGGTGGTGACGTGTACCGGGAGTGTGCGCCCGTCGGCGGGCTGTCCGTCAGCGAGGGCCAGAGGCATGGGACCGCCCCAGATCGCGACGGCGCTCTCGTGGCTGAGGAACTGACCCGAGCGCAGCCGAGGGCCGTACTCGTGCGCGCGGATGCGTCTCTCGACCTGTTGCCGCTCGAAGGAATCGAGTTCGTCGCGAACGGTAGCAGTTCGCGCCAGCCGCCGAACGCCACGGAACGGAGTCTCGAGGTCGCCCCTCCGCAGGCGGCCGGCGTTGATTCCCGCATCCAGCGCCTGTCGCACGGAGAACGACGCACCGAGATGTGCGGGAAGTGGGCGAGACGGAGTCATCGCGCCACGATCGCAGGATTGCACGGTCGCTGCTGCGGCTTTCCACAGGTGGTTCGGGTGCCGTGCTTCCGGTCGCGGTTGCCGCCGTCCGGGGTCGGTCTCGACGCTTCCGGTCGCAGTTGCGGCTTTCCACAGGTGGCTCGAGTGTCGTGCTTCCGGTCGCAGTTGCTGCCGTGGAGCGGGCTCCGAGACGGCGTCAAGTGCGACCGGAACGTGCGGGGGCGGCGCCAACTGCGACCGGAAGCCGGAAGCGCGACCGGAACGTGCGGGGGTGTGGGGCGGACGGCGTCAACTGCGACCGGAACCCGGAAGCCGGAAGCCGGAAGCCGGAACCCGGAACCCGGAACCCGGAAGCCGGAACCCGGAAGCGCGACCGGAACCCGGAAGCGGGCTACTCCGCGCGCAGGCGCAGCTGGGCCATGCCGCCGTCGACCTCGATGAAGGTTCCGGTGGTCGAGCCGGCTGCGGGGCTCACGAGATACGCGACTGCGGCGGCGACCTCGTCGGGGCTGACCAGGCGTCCGTGCGGCTGGCGCGCTTCGAGGGCCGCGCGCTCGGCGGCGGGGTCGGCAGCCGAGTCGAGCAGTCGGCCCACCCACGGGGTGTCGGCGGTGCCGGGGTTGACCGCGTTCACACGGATGCCCTCGCGCAGATGGTCGGCGGCCATCGCGCGGGTGAGGGCCGCGACGGCACCCTTCGACGCGCTGTAGAGCGCGCGCAGGGGCAGTCCGGTGGTGGAGGCGATGGATGCCGTGTTGCACACCGCGGCCGACGGAGACTCCCGCAGCCAGGGGAGGGCTGCCGAGGTGACGCGGGCGATGCCGGTGACGTTGACCGAGAGCACGCGGGCCCATTCGTCGTCGTCGTTGGCTGCGATGTCGCCCTGCGCACCGATCCCGGCGTTGTTGACGACGATGTCGATGCGTCCGAACCTCTCGGCGACGGCGGCCACCGCGGCGTCGACGCTCGCGCGGTCGGAGACATCGGCCGTGAAGGCGGCGAAGGCGGGGTCGGCCGCGGCGGTGTCGCGGTCGAGGACGGCGATGGTCGCCCCATCGGCGTGCAGGCGCTGGGCGATCGCCGCGCCGATTCCGGATGCTCCGCCGGTGACGATCGCCACCAGTCCGTCCAGTCCGTTCAATGCGCTCACTTCTGGGCCTCCCATGCCACGAATTCCTGCCGCTGACGGCCGAGGCCGTCGATCTCGATCTCGACCACGTCGCCGGCGGCGAGGTAGGGGTACTTCCCCGACAGGGCGACGCCCTGCGGGGTGCCGGTGAGGATCAGGTCGCCGGGCTCGAGCGTCACGTACTGCGACAGGTGGTGCACGATGTGCTCGACCGTGAAGATCATGTCGCTCGTGTTCGAGTCCTGCCGCGGCTCACCGTTCACGAAACTGCGAAGGCCGAGCGCCTGATGGTCGACCTCGTCGGGGGTGACCAGCCACGGGCCGGTCGGGTTGAAGCCAGGGGCGATCTTGCCCTTCGACCACTGTCCTCCCGACACCTCGATCTGGAACGCCCGCTCGGAGACGTCGTTCGCGGCGACGAAGCCGGCGACGTGGGCGAGCGACTCCTCGGGGGAGTCGAGGTACGAGGCGCGGGTGCCGATCACGATGCCGAGCTCGACCTCCCAGTCGGTCTTCTCGCTGCCGCGGGGGATCGTCACGGAATCGTTCGGGCCGACGACCGTGTTCGGCGTCTTGAGAAAGAGGATCGGGATGGTCGGCGGCTCCGAGCCCGACTCGGCGGCGTGGGCCGCATAGTTCATGCCGATGCAGATCACGGCGCTCGGGCGGGCGATCGGGGCGCCGATGCGCATCGATGCGGCATCCGCGAGCTCCGGAAGCTCTCCGGCTTCGCGGGCGGCTGCCACGCGGGCGACGAAGTCGCTCTCGAGGAAATCGCCGTTCACGTCGGATGTTACGGAGCGGAGGTCGAGGTATCGGTCGCCCTCCACGAGGACGGGGATCTCATTCCCGGGGGTGCCGAGCCGCGCGAACTTCATGTTTCTCCTGATCGGTCGGGAGGCCGCGACGACGCGGCCGGTCTCGTTGACAGTATAGACATCGGATGTTTACACTCCAAGAGATCCGCACGGAGAAATCACCCGTGCATGGAGAGGAATCCCGTGAGCCGTATCGTCGCCCTCGACACCACCGACATCCGCTTCCCCACGTCCCTGAGCCTGGACGGTTCGGATGCGATGAACCCCGACCCCGACTACTCGGCCGCGTACGTCATCGTGCGCACGGATGCCACTGACGACATCGAGGGCCACGCCTTCGTCTTCACGATCGGCCGCGGCAACGACGTGCAGGTCGCGGCGATCGACGCGCTCGCCGGTCACCTGGTCGGGCGCGAGATCGAGCCGCTGCTCGACGACATGGGCGGCACGTTCCGCGACATCATCGGCGACTCGCAGCTGCGGTGGCTGGGGCCTGAGAAGGGCGTCATGCACATGGCCATCGGCGCGGTCATCAACGCGCTGTGGGACATCAAGGCCAAGCGCGCGGGGCTCCCGCTCTGGCAGCTGCTGGCCCGGATGACGCCTGCGGAACTCGTCGACCTCGTCGACTTCCGCTACCTCACCAACGCGCTCACCCGCGAGGATGCCCTCGAGATCCTGCGGGCTGCCGAACCCGGTCGCGCGGAGCGGGAGCAGCAGCTGCTCGCGACCGGATACCCGGGTTACACGACGAGCCCCGGCTGGCTCGGCTACTCCGACGAGAAGCTCGAGCGCCTGGCCCGCGAGGCCATGGCCGACGGCTTCACGCAGATCAAGCTCAAGGTCGGCGCCGACCTCGACGACGACATCCGCCGCTTCCGCAAGGCCCGCGAGGTGTGCGGCCCCGACTTCCCGATCGCGATCGACGCCAACCAGCGCTGGGAGGTGTCGGAGGCGATCGAGTGGGTGAACGCGCTCGCCGAATTCCATCCCGCCTGGATCGAGGAGCCCACCAGCCCCGACGACGTGCTCGGCCACGCCGAGATCGCCCGTGGTGTCGCCCCCATCCGTGTCGCGACCGGCGAGCACGCCCAGAACCGCGTCATCTTCAAGCAGCTGCTGCAGGCCGAGGCGATCTCGGTCATGCAGATCGATGCCGTGCGCGTCGCCGGAGTGAACGAGAACATCGCGAACCTGCTGCTCGCCGCCAAGTTCGACGTGCCGGTGTGCCCGCACGCGGGTGGCGTCGGCCTGTGCGAGGCCGTGCAGCACCTGTCGATGTTCGACTTCGTCGCGGTCACCGGCACTCGCGAGGGCCGCATGATCGAGTTCGTCGACCACCTGCACGAGCACTTCGTCGTGCCCACCGACATCCAGGGCGGCTCGTACATGGCGCCGACCGCGCCGGGAAGCGGCATGGAGATGAAGGCCGACAGCATCGCGACCTACACCTGGACGGGTGCGCATGTCGGCGCCTGATCTGAGCGGAGTGCCTGACCGCCTGGCGGTTCCCACGCTGGGCTACGGTGCCGCGAACGTCGGCAACCTGTTCCGCCCGCTGTCCGACGACGAGGCCTGGGCCGTGCTGGATGCGGCGTGGGAGAGCGGCATCCGCTTCTACGACACCGCGCCGCACTACGGCCTCGGGCTCTCCGAGCGTCGGCTCGGGGCCTTCCTGCAGACCAAGCCGCGGGGCGACTACGTGCTCTCTACCAAGACCGGGCGTCTGCTGCGACCGAACCCCGACCGCACCGGCGGCCTCGACACCGCGAACGACTTCCACGTGCCGGACGACTTGCAGCGCGTGTGGGACTTCTCGGCGGAGGGCATCCGCACCAGCGTCGATGAGTCCCGCGAGCGGCTCGGCATCGAGCACATCGACCTGCTCTACCTGCACGACCCCGAGCGGCACGACCTCGACCTCGCGCTCGCCGAAGCCCTTCCGGCCATGGAGCAGCTGCGCGCCGACGGCGAGGTGACCGCGATCGGCATCGGCTCGATGGTGTCGGATGCTCTCGCCGCTGCCGTGCGCTCGGCCGACCTCGACCTGATCATGGTGGCCGGCCGGTACACGCTGCTCGAACAGCCCGCCGCGGTCGACGTGCTCCCCGCCTGCCGCGAGACCGGGACCGGGATCGTCGCCGCTTCGGTGTTCAACTCCGGGCTGCTCGCGTCGAGCGAGCCGCGTCGTGACGGGCGCTACGAGTACGGGCAGCTTCCGGACGAGCTGTGGGACCGACTCGTCCGCATCGCCGCCGTATGCGCCGACCACGGTGTGCCGCTGCCCGCTGCGGCGCTCCAGTTCCCGCTGCAGTCCGACGTCGTGCGCTCGGTCGTGGTGGGCGGCAGTCGTCCGGCGCAGTTGCAGCAGAACGCGGAGTACGCCGCGCTCGAGATCCCGACGGCGCTGTGGGAGAACCTCGCCGCGGAAGGGCTCATCCCCGCGACCTGAACCGGCGGTTCCTCCGCTCAGCGACCGACGGTCGATTCCCGCACGATGAGCTCGGCGGGGAACGGCGTCGTCGCGGGTGGTGGAGCCGTGGGGTCGGCGAGCTGCTGCAAGAGGGCGGCCCCGGCGGCTCGGCCGATCTCGTAGCCGGGCTGCCGCACGCTCGTGAGCGGCACGACTCCCTGGTGCGCGTGGGCGACGTCGTCGAAGCCCACGAGTGCGATCTCCTCCGGCACCCGGACGCCGTGGCGCAGCAGCTGCGTGAGCACCCCGAGTGCGACCAGGTCGTTCGCGGCGAACACCGCGTCAGGGCGCTCGGACACCGGCATCGCGATGATCTGCGCACCAGCATGCAGGCCGTCTTCGGTCGCCAGGTGCGGGACGTCGATGACCGACACGGTCGCGTCGGTGCCCGCCGCTGCTTCCCGGAGGCCGGCCAGGCGGTCGTTCGACTGACTCACCGCCGGGCTGCCGAGGAACAGGATGCGCCGCCGGCCGAGTTTCACGAGATGCTCTCCGGCGAGTCGCCCGCCGCCACGATCGTCGAAGAGGACGGAGGCGACCTTGGACGAAGCGCGGATCGGACCAACGACGACCGAGCGGATGCCGCGGTCGGCGAGCGCTTCCAGACGCGGGACCACGTCGCCGAGCGGGTAGATGACGATGCCCTGCACCCGGTGCGCCTCGAACATGTCGAGGTTGCGCCGCTCCTGCGCGTCGTCACGGTTGCTGTTGCTGAAGAAGAGCGACCAACCGCCCTCGCGTGCCACGTCTTCGACCCCGCGCGAGAGCTCATGGAAGTAGGGCAGCCAGGCGTCGAGAAGGATGAGCGCGAGGGCCTTGCTCGACCCTGCGCGCAGCTGCCGTGCCGATTCGTTGGGCACGAAGCCGAGCTGCTCGATCGCCGCCCGCACCCGTTCGCGGCTCGCGGCTCCGAGCACATGCGGGTGGTTGAGGTAGTTCGACACGGTGGAAGAGGAGACCCCGGCGAGGGCGGCGACGTCTTTGACGCTCGCTGGCATGGTGCTCCTTCATCGTCGCCGCGTCGATCGGGGTTCCGGACCGCGTCGGCGGCCTCAGGATATCGGACGAGTTGCAACGTGCCAAGAAAGTTCTTGACAGGGCTTGCCCGCGCGACGTAGCGTGACTCGCACACCGGACTTGCAACGTGCCAAGTCCGAACGGCGACGGTGCCGCACACCCGCTGTGAGAGGTCTCATGAACATCGGCTGCCACGGGCTCGTCTGGACAGGGAACTTCGATGCCGACGGCATCCGTCTGGCGGTGCAGAAGACGAAGGAAGCGGGTTTCGACCTCATCGAGTTCCCGCTGATGGATCCGTTCTCGTTCGACGTCGCCGTCGCGAAAGACGCGCTGGAGGAGTACGACCTCGCCGTCAGCGCATCGCTCGGACTCTCGGAGGCGACGGATGTGACCAGCTCCGACCCCGCGATCGTCGCGGCAGGCGAAGCACTCCTGATCAAGGCCGTCGACGTGCTCGCAGACCTCGGCGGACAGCATTTCTGCGGGGTGATCTACAGCGCCATGAAGAAGTACATGGAGCCCGTGACCGCCGAGGGGCTCGCGAGCAGCAAGGCCGCGATCGCCCGCGTCGCCGACCATGCGGCCGAGCGCGGAGTGTCGGTCTCGCTCGAGGTCGTGAACCGCTACGAGACGAACGTGCTGAACACCGCGCGTCAGGCCCTGGCCTATGTCGCCGAGGTCGATCGGCCGAACCTCGGGATCCATATCGACACGTACCACATGAACATCGAGGAGTCGGATATGTTCGCCCCCGTCCTCGACGCCGCCCCCGCGCTGCGCTACGTGCACATCGGCGAGAGCCACCGCGGCTACCTCGGCACCGGCACCGTCGACTTCGACACGTTCTTCAAGGCTCTCGGGCGCATCGGCTACGACGGACCGATCGTGTTCGAGTCGTTCTCGTCTGCGGTGGTCGCTCCGGACCTCAGCCGGATGCTCGGCATCTGGCGGAACCTCTGGAACGACAACGTCGAGCTCGGCGCCCACGCCAACGCGTACATCCGCGACAAGCTCGTGGCGGTCGAGTCGATCCGGTTCCACTGAGACCGATCCGAGACCGATCCGGGGCGGATCGGTGGCGGAAGATCAAGATGTCATTACAGGTCTTCCCATTCCCGCCGACCTTAGATACATTTAGATACAACTTGCGCTTCCCGTAGCGTAGGACGCAGAATTGATCCGATGTTTGCGACGGAATGATCCGTCGACATCGAAGCAGAACCTTCAAGGAAGCAGGTGAGCGCATGAGTGGACCCATCCTCCGGGTCGAGGGGATCAGCAAAGGATTCCCCGGCGTGCAGGCGCTGAAAGACGTGCACCTCGAGGTGCACGCCGGCGAGGTGCTCGTGCTCGTGGGCGAGAACGGCGCCGGCAAGTCGACGCTGATGAAGATCCTCTCCGGGATCTACACCAAGGACGAGGGCACGATCACGTTCGAGGGCCGCGAGGTCGAGCTCACCGGGCCCCTCCAGGCGCAGGAGCTCGGAATCACGATCATCCATCAGGAGCTCAACCTGATGCCCGATCTCACAGTCGCGCAGAACATCTACGTGGGGCGCGAACCCACCACGGGCCCGTTCCTGTCGGAGCGCAAGCTGAACTCGCAGACCGCGGAGCTGCTCAAGCGCCTCGACATCAACCTGAACCCGCGACAGCTCGTCGGCGAGCTCACGGTGGCCGAGCAGCAGATGGTCGAGATCGCCAAGGCCCTGTCGTTCAACGCCAAGGTCCTCATCATGGACGAGCCGACCTCCGCGCTCACCGACACCGAGGTCGAGACGCTGTTCGTCCTGATCGAGCAGCTCAAGACGCGGGGCACCGGGATCGTCTACATCTCGCACCGCATGGACGAGCTGCGCCGTCTGGCCGATCGTGTGACCGTCCTTCGAGACGGCACATACATCGGATCACTCGACAAAGCCGAGATCACCATCCCGACGATCATCGAGATGATGGTCGGGCGCGCGATCGACGAGGGAACCCGGCCGAAGGCCCGCGAGCACGCGAACGACCCCGTGGTGCTCGAAGTGGAGGGGCTGTCGACGAAGAACCTCCTGAAAGACGTCTCGTTCCAGCTGCACAAGGGTGAGATCCTCGGTTTCGCCGGGCTCATGGGTGCAGGGCGCACCGAGACCGCGCGTGCGGTGATCGGTGCGGACCACCGCGACGGCGGCACGATCGCCATCGGCGGACGCCAGGTGCGCATCTCCCAGCCGGCGGATGCCGTGCACCACGGTCTCGGTTATCTCTCGGAGGACCGCAAGCTCCTCGGCCTCATGCTCGAGCAGGATGTGACGTTCAACACCGTGCTCGCCTCTCTCGGCTCCTACGCCAACGGGATCGGCTGGATGGGCGACAGCAAGGCGAAGAACCGCACCAAGGAATACGTGCAGCAGCTGCGCGTGAAGACGCCATCGGTCAACCAGGTCGTCAAGCTCCTCTCCGGAGGGAACCAGCAGAAGGTCGTCATCGCCCGGTGGCTGATGCGCGACTGCGACATCCTCATCTTCGACGAACCGACCAGAGGGATCGACGTCGGCGCGAAGGAAGAGATCTACCGCCTGATGCAGCAGCTCGCTGACGCAGGCAAATCCATCATCGTCATCTCATCCGAGCTCCCGGAGATCCTCCGCGTGGCGAACCGCATCGCGGTGTTCGCCAACGGCCGCATCACCGGGACGCTCCGCAACGAGGAAGCAAGCCAGGAGAAGATCATGCAACTCGCAGCCCACGGGGAGGAAGACTGATGAGCGCTCCACAGCAGCCCGGATCGTCGACGACGACGATCATCCAGACCGCGGTGAACGAGAACACCGATAAGAGAGATGTCGGCGCGTTCCTGAAGCGCCAGCTCCAGCAGTCGCTGGCGTTCGGCACGCTCATCGTGCTCGTCATCTTCTTCTCGATCGCCAGCCCGAACTTCTTCACCTTCAGCAACATCGCCACGGTGCTGCTGTCGACCGCCGTCATCGGCATCCTGGCCCTCGGCACGACCTTCGTCATCATCACCGGCGGCATCGACCTGTCGATCGGCACCGGCATGGCGCTGTGCGCCGTGATGACGGGTGTGTTCGTGACGAACATGGGGCTCCCGGTCTGGGTCGGCGTGATCGGCGGTGTGTTGACCGGTGTGCTGATGGGGCTCGTGAACGGCGTCAACATCACGTTCCTCCGCCTGCCCCCGTTCATCGCCACGCTCGCGATGATGATGATCGCCGGTGGTCTTGCGCTGGTCATCTCCAACGTCTCGCCGATCTACTTCTCCACCTCGGCACCCGACTTCAAGAAGATCGCCCTCGGCGTGATCATCCCCGGCATCCCCAACGCCGTGCTCATCACCGCCGTCGTCGCGATCATCGCCTGGCTGGTGCTGTCGAAGACGCTGCTCGGACGGTACACGTTCGCGATCGGCTCGAACGAAGAGGCCACGCGCCTCTCGGGCGTCAACACCCGTCGTTGGACGATCCTCATCTACATGTTCGCCGGCGCCTTCACCGGTATCGCCGGCATCGTGATCGCCTCCCGTCTCGATTCGGCGCAGCCGCAGATCGGCACCGGATACGAGCTGCAGGCGATCGCCGCCGTCATCATCGGTGGCACCTCGCTGCTGGGCGGACGCGGATCCATCCTCGGCACCGTCATCGGCGCGCTGATCATGAGCGTGCTCGTGAACGGCCTGCGCATCATGTCGATCCAGTCCGAGTGGCAGAACATCGTCGTCGGCATCGTCGTGCTGCTCGCGGTCTTCCTCGACTCGCTCCGCAACCGACAGCGCACCTGAGATCTGGACGGCGGCGAAACCCGTGCCCGTCGTCGTCCTCCGGCCCCGGCCGAATCCCGCGGAGCGATCCGCACAGGCACCTGGAATGCACACAGCGCCGGCTCGTCCGGCATCCACACAGAACAAACCGATTCGTACCCAAACAATGGAGTTTTCATGAAATTCGGGAAGAAGACCGCATTCGCGGCCCTCGTGGCCGCATCCGCACTGGTGTTCGCCGGCTGTGCCGGCGGTGGCGGCGACGTGATCGACGAAGGCTCGAGCAGCGGCGGAAGCAGCGACGGCGAGATGTACATCGCGCTGGTCTCGAAGGGCTTCCAGCACCAGTTCTGGCAGGCCGTCAAGAAGGGCGCAGAGGACAAGGCCGAAGAGCTCGGCGTCAAGATCACGTTCGAAGGCCCCGCGGCCGAGACCGAGATCGCCGCTCAGCTCGAGATGCTGACCGCCGCGATCGACAAGAACCCGGATGCCATCGCCTACGCCGCCCTCGACCCCGAGGCGTGCGTCGCCCCGCTCGAGCAGGCCAAGGCGAAGGACATCCCCGTCGTCTACTTCGACGCTCCCTGCAACGGTGACGTCGGGCTCAGCCTGTCGGCCACCGACAGCAAGGTCGCCGGTGCACTCGCGGCCGAGCACATGGCCGAGCTGATCGGCGGCGAGGGCCAGGTCGCGATCGTCGGCCACTCGCAGATCAACTCGACCGGTGTCGAGCGTCGTGACGGCTTCGTCGACAAGATCAAGGCGGACTACCCCGACATCGAGATCGTCGACATCCAGTACGGTGACGGCGACCACCTCAAGTCGGCTGACATCGCCAAGACCCTGATCGCGGCTCACCCCGACCTCAAGGGCATCTACGGCACCAACGAAGGCTCGGCCATCGGCGTCGTGAACGCCGTGAACGAGCTGGGCCTCGAGAAGGGCAAGATCACGATCGTCGGCTTCGACTCCGGCGCAGCGCAGATCAACGCCATCAAGGACGGCACCATGGCCGGCGCCATCACGCAGGACCCGATCGGCATCGGCGCACAGGTCGTGCAGGCCGCGTACGACGCCGCGAACGGTGAGTCGGTCGAGAAGTTCTACGACACCGGTTCGTACTGGTACGACAAGACCAACATCGACGACCCGAAGATCGCGGCAGTCCTCTACGAGTGACACCGCTTTCATGAAGAAGCCCCTCAACTTCGGGTGGGGGGCTTCTTCGTGTCCGGGGTGTGGCATGTGATCGCTACGCTGTCCGGGTGGAGATCGTGCTGCGCCCGCTGGTCGCCTCGGACGCGGAGACTCTCGCCTCCTGGGCGATCGATCCCGTGTTCTGCGCCCACGCCGGATGGACGCTGCATCCCTCTGTCGATGACGCGATTCCGTGGTGGCGTCAGGCGATCGCGGAGCCGGACCCGTTGTTGACGCGGCTTCTGGCTCTCCACGACGGCGAGCCGGTCGGCCATGTCGATCTGTATGGGGGCGAGGAGGGCGTCCGCGAGCTCGGATTTCTCATCGGACCCTCGGGGCAGTGGCATCGAGGGCGGGGAACGGCGGCGGCAGTCGCCGGCCTCGAATACGGGTTCACCGAGCTCGGACTCTCCCGTATCTGGGCTGAGGCGCTGGAAGCCAACGTCGGATCGGTGCGGATTCTCCGACGTCTCGGAATGCGTGAGACCGGCTTCGGCGCCGTCGAAGAGTTTCTGGGGGCATCGTCCACCTACCTCCAGTTCAGCCTTTCGCGTGACGACTGGATGGCGGATCGTCGACCGGAGTGATGGTCGCGGATCAGAGGCGGCGGAGGAAGGTGAGCTGCGATGACGGTTCGACGATGAGCTCCTGCAGCGCCGCGTTGAAGGGGATGCCTGCGGGGGCGGCGATGTGCGCCTGGAACGCCGCCTCGTCGCGATAGACCTCGTAGACGAAGAAGCGGTCGGGGTCGTCGACGAGGCGGGTGGCGTCGAACACGACGTTGCCCTCCTCGGCGCGCACGCCCTCGGCGAAGTCGCGCAGCAGGGCCGCCACGCGGTCACCTGTTCCGGGCTGGGCGGTGAAGGTGGCGTGCAGGATGGTCGGCTCGGACACGGTGTCTCCTCGGGGGTGTCGGGAGTGGAGGCGGATGCTCATGGCCATGCTCGTGCGCAGGGAGGGGATCAGGGCGTGAGGGTCAGCAGGCGGGCCGGGGTGGTCACGAGCATCCGGTGCACGGCTTCGTCGCCGACGGCCGCGCGCAGGCGGGGGAGGTAGCGGTCGCCGAGGTAGGCGAGTCCGGGCAGGCCGCCGTACGCGATGTACCGCGTGCGCCGGGCCACGTCGCCGCCGAGCACGATCCGATGGCCGGCGCCGCGCTCCACCACCGCAACCGTCAGGGCGAGCAGCTCGGCGTCGGAGCGGGTGCGCGGACGAGCGAAGCCGTCGTAGCCGAGGTGGGCTCCGCGTTCGGCGAGCGACACGTGCAGCCCGGGGTCGGGGTCGCGGTCGGCGTGTGCGAGCACGACCCGGTCGGCGGACACACCCTCGGCCCCGAGCAGGTCGAGCACCTCGTGGGCCGCAGTGCCGAACTCCAGATGCACCATGACCGGAGCGCCTGTCGCACGGTGCGCCTCGGCCACGGCGATCAGGGTGGTGCGCTCGAACGGACTGATGCGCCAGTAGTCGGCGCCGCCCTTGAGGAGTCCGGCGCGTACGGGGGCGCCATCGGGCGCTGCGGCGAGAGACACATCCGGCGTCTCGAAGATCTCCCCGTCGTCGGCGGGCATGCCGCGCGTGATGTCGGCGATGAAGAGGGCGGCCAGACGATCGGCGGTCCACACCTGCATCGGGTGATCCACACCGTAGTGAGCCTCGCGGTGTCGGCCGGTCGTCGCGACGATGTGCATCCCGGTCGTCGCGCTGATGCGCACCAGGGCTGCGGGGTCGCGCGCGAGGCCGAACGGGGTGGCATCCACCATCGCCTCGAACCCGCTCGCCTGCAGCAGGGCCGCCTCTTCGCCCGAGGCCTTCTCGTCGTCGAGCTCATCGCCCGGCAGCAACGGCGAGACCTGGAACAGGTGCTCGTGATAATCCACCCGCCCGAGCAGCGCCGGGTCGATGTCACCGAGCACCGTGCGGACGACGGCGGACATCAGCGCACCGACTCCGCGGCATCGGCGAGTCGCTCGACGACCTCGGGGGTGAGGTCGAGCTCGAACACGTCGGCCACCACCTGCGACCAGCCGTGGATGAAGTAGCGCCAGCCGTCGACCACATGCAGCCCGCGGGCGGATGCCTGCGCTTCGGCCTGGTGGAGGAACTCGAGCGAGCCTCGGTAATTGAACTCCCACGCGTACGCGCCCTCGGGGAACACCACCGCGTCGGTCAGCGGCGAGCCGGGGCGGTCCTTGCCGAGCCCGGTCGCGTTGGCGATGACGGAACCCGCGGGGGCGGCGGCCACGAGGGCATCGGCCTCTGCGGGGGAGGCGGTCACGACGTACTCGATCAGCCCCTCGCGCGTGCCGTGCTTGCGATGAACCTCGCGCAGGTGGTCGAGCTTGTCCTGCGTGCGGGCGGTGACCGTGATCTTCACCGGGGCGTCTTCGCGTTCGGCCAGTGCCCAGCTCAGGGCGGTGCCCGAGCCTCCGGCGCCGAGGATCACGACCGCAGCCCCCGTGCGGGCGAAGTGATCGGCGGGAAGGAAGTCGTTCAGCGCGAGGTCGACCGTGATCGGATCCTTGGCCCGCCCCGACAGGACGCGGCCGCGCTTGGAGATGCTGGAGATCTCGGAGCACGACACCGCGAAGGGGTCGAGCTCGTCGAACAGGTCGGAGGCCGCGGCGCACACGTTCATCTTGTGCGTGGTCACGAGGGCCCCGCGGTGGTGCGGGTCGTCGCGGATCTGCTCGACCATCGCGCGGTACTGCGCGGGATCGGCATCCATCGGCAGGTCGTGGCCGACCAGGGTGCGGGTCGGGAGCCCGAGGATGTCGGCCCAGAGCGGGAAGACCTTCATGATCGACGACGACGCGGTGGTCACCCCGACGAAGCCCATGTAGTCGGCGGATGCAGGAGCGGGGGCGGTGGCGACGACGTCGGCGGTGGTGGTCATCGGGTCTCCTCGGG
>NZ_PCPA01000038.1 GCF_002979515.1 Microbacterium sp. MYb54
CGGAGACGGGAACGGGGTGGGCGGGCTCGACGCCTGCGAGGATCGCGATCACGTCGGCGAGCGAGAGGGAGCCCATGTTGTCGACGGCCTGCGTGGTCTGCGCGCCCAGGTGCGGGGTGACGATCACGCGGTCGGCGAGCTCGGGTGCGAGCAGCGGGCTGTCGTGCGCGGCCGTGTCGCCGTCGAGGGTGTCTGCCGCATAGCCGGCGAGGATGCCATCGTGCAGCGCCTGTGCCACAGCGGCCTCGTCGATCAGGTCGCCGCGGGCGGTGTTGACCAGCACAGTGCCCGGTCGCATGCCCGCGAGGCGCTCGGCGTCGACGAGCCGCTGGCCCCCGGGGGCGTGCAGCGTGATGACGTCGGCATGACCGAACAGTTCGTCGAGTGAGACGGGTTCTGCACCGCGAGCGCGAACGACGTCGTCAGGCAGGAACGGGTCGGCCGCGAGCACGCGCGGACCGAAGCCGCTCAGCCGTGCGGCGACCCCCTGGCCGATCCGCCCGAAGCCGACGATGCCGACGGTTGCGGCACCGAGCTCCCGACCGCGACGCACGCCCCAGTCGCCGGCGCGCACGCGGCGGTCGCCGTCAGGTACGAACCGGAGGGTGGCGAGCATGAGCCCGACCGCATGGTCGGCGACCGCGTCGGCGTTGGCGCCGGGGGTGTTGGTCACCGGGATGCCGCGATCGCGCGCCGCCGCCAGGTCGACCGACTCGGTGCCGACGCCATACCGGGCGACGACCTTGAGCTTCGGAGCGGCGGCGAAATGAGCATCCGTGACCGCACCGGTGCCGGCGATCCACGCATCGGCACCGTGCAGCAGCGACCGCAGCTCGTCGAGGTCGTGGTGCGCCGGTCCGCGCAGAATGCGATGCCCGGCCTGCGCCGCACGTTCGACCAGGTCGAGGTCGCCGTCCGAGAACGAGCGGCTGGTGACGAGGATGACGCCCATCAGCGCGGCCGTCCGGCGAACCACGGCGCGAGGGCCGTGTAGGCGTCGGCGAAGCGGGCGTGCCGCTCGGCGTAGACGGCGTGACGTGCGGCATCCGGGGTGAACTCGGCGGTGACCTCGCTCAGGGCGCGGGCGGCCGAGAAGTCGGTGAGTCCGAGTCCGACCGCGGCGGTGACCGCGGCGCCGAGGCTGTTCGCCTCTTCGACGATCGTGCGACGGCGCACGGGCACGCCCCACACGTCGGCGAGCACCGAGAGGTACACGTCGCTCTGGGCTCCGCCACCGACCGCGTCGATGCGGTCGATCGAGGTACCGGCTTCGCGGAACGCCTGGATGCAGCTGAGCAGATTGAATGCGGTGCCCTCGAGCACGGCCCGCACGAGGTGCGCCCTGCCGTGATGGCGGGCGAGGCCGACGAACGCGCCACGGGCATCCGGATCCCACATGGGGGAGCGCTCGCCGAGGAGGTAGGGGAGGAAGTAGAGGTCGTCGGTGTCGACGTCGGCGGATGCCTCGGCCGTCAGCCGCGCGGTCTCGGGGTGCGCGGGGTCGCGGGAGAGGGCCTCGGCGATCCACTGCACGGAGGCGCCGCCGGCCTGCATGGTGGCGGTGGGCACGAACGAGCCGGGCACGACGTTGTCGAAGGTGAAGGTGCGCATCGCGGGGTCGTGCAGCGGGGCGTCGGCGGCGAACGAGATCCACGACGAGGTGCCGAGGCACACGTAGGGGCCGTCCTCCGGCGCGACGACACCCGAGCCGACGGCGGCCATCGGACCGTCGCCGCCGCCCATCACCACGCTGACGCTCGTGGGCAGGCCGAGGGCCATGGCTGCGGCATCCGTCAGTGTGCCGGCGATCTGCGTGGATTCCAGGATCTCGGGGAACAGTGCGGGGTCGAGTCGTGCAGCCTGCAGCACCTCGTCCGACCAGGTGCCTGTCGCCTGATCGTAGGCGTTGGTGCCCGAGGCATCCGAGCGGTCGGTCGCGAGGCGTCCGGTGAGGCGCAGCACGATGAAGTCCTTCGCGACGCACACCCGACGCACGCGCGCCCAGGTGTCGGGCTCGTTGTCGCGCACCCACATGATCTTCTCGACCGAGTACGTCGGGTTGAGGCGGTGGCCGAGGATGCCGTAGGCACGCTCGGCGCCGACCGCGGCCTCGAGTTCGCGCTGCTGCGCGCCGGCCCTCGTGTCGGCCCAGATGATCGCCGGGCGTGCGGGTTCGCCGTCGGCATCGAGCAGCACGGCGCCCATCATCTGGCCGCTCACCACGAGCCCTGCGACGTCGGTCGGGGCCGTGCCGGTGCGGGCGATCAGGTCGCGGGTCGCCGTGACGACCGCGTCCCACCAGTCGGCGGGGTTCTGCTCGGCGACCCCGCCGGCGGCGAAGTGCGCGGGGTACGGCACGGTGACCGAGGCGACGATCCGGCCGTCGTCGTGGTGGAGCGACGCCTTGTTGCCGGTAGTGCCCAGGTCGTGCGCGATGATCATGGCCGGAGCCTATTCCGCGTAGGGACGCAGGTCGACGCCGGAGGCTGCGCGATAGGCACGCGAGCCCATTCCGTGCTCCAGCACCCAGCCGTAGTCGTGCCCTGCTCCTCCCGGATACACCGCGAGGAAGGCGTAGGGCTCGTCGCCGGTGTTGACCGAGCGGTGCGCCCAGCCCGGGGGGATGTAGCCGATCGTGCCGGGAAGCATGTCGAGCCACTCGGTGCGCTCGCCGTCGAACATGAGCAGTCCGCCGTGGCCCTTCAACGCCAGGTAGATCTCGCCCTGGTGGTTCGGGTGCTGGTGTCCCTTGGTCATCCAGAGCTCGCCGGCCGTGTCGCCGGGCATGATCGTGGTTATCGACTGCGGCAGCTCCCGGTCGATCTCGGGCACGGGGGAGCTCACGACCGTGTAGACCACGGGGTTCTCGCCGGCGGATGCCGCAGCCCAGGCCTCGGCATCGAGGAAGAGCCCCTCGAGGTCGGACATCCGCCGGGTGAGGGTCGGTCCTTCGGGAGAGAGCGTGAGCTTCTCGGCGTCGAAGGCGATCGCCATCGGAGAGATCGGCGGGGTGTGGAACTCGGGCATCGGTGCTCCTCGTAACGGATGCTGCGGCGGTGCGCAACCTGTAATGACAGGTTCACTGTACCTGTTATGACAGGTGGCGTCCAGAGCGGGTTGCGCCCGCGCGCGATCTGCGGCGCGCATCTGCGCGCGGGGTGAGGGTTGGCGGACGGGGGTCGGCGGCTGCCACTCCGGTCGCAGTTGGCGTGGCCCGCTGCCGCTCCGGTCGCAGTTGGTGTGGCCTGCTGCTGCTCCGGTCGCAGTTGGTGCCGCCTGATCGCGAAGAATCCGGCAGGAACTGCGACCGGAGCCTAGAGGGGTCGTTGGAGCGCGGGGCCGGAGCGCGGGGGTGAGCGATGCCGCGAGCGCGCCGGTTCAGGCCTCCGCGAGCCGGGCGCGGTAGGCGGCGACGGCGTTGCGGTTCGCGCACGTGGTCGAGCAGTACCGTTTCGAGCGGTTGCGGGACAGGTCGAGCGCGATCGCCTGGCAGGTGTCGTCTTCGCAGACGGTGAGGCGTGAGCCCTCGTCGGAGCGGATGACATCGATCATGGCCATCGCGGTCTCGATCAGCACGCGCTCCGCGAGGGGGTGGTCGTCGGCCACGGCGTGCAGGTGCCAGTCGGTGCCGTCGTGGCGGCGCAATGCGGGGGTGAGCCGCGACTCCGCGAGGGCGTCGTTGACGTGGGCGGCCATCTCGTCGCGGGGTGCCAGCAGCATCGCGCGCAGACGGGGGCGCAGGCTGCGCAGCGAGGCGACTTCCTTCTCGTCGCGGTCGAGTCGCCCGGTGTAGGGGAACTCCTCGAGGAACGCGGCCTCGTCGGCGATGTCGGTCAGCGTGTCCGGATGCTCCGCGGAGTTCACGAGCCAGACGGCGGAGCGCAGGGCATCCTCCGTGTCATCGGTGAAGATCATGTTGACATCTTACAGCGCCCGCGAGTAGCGTCATCGATCATGAGCAAGGTGAGCAGTGACACGATGGTCGCGTCCGCACGTGACGTGCGCCTCGGGCTGCCGCTCGCGATCGCCGCAGCCTTCGCCTTCGGCATGTCCGGCGGCTGGGCGCGCGGGCTCATCGATGCCGGATGGACTCCTGGCGCCGCCGTCACCGCACGCATCTGGGTCGCAGCCCTCGTGCTGCTCATCCCCACGATCCTCTCCCTGCGCGGGCGGTGGGGTCTGCTGCGTCGCAACGCGGGCATGATCCTCGCTTACGGACTGCTCGCGGTCACGGCGACGCAGCTCTTCTACTTCCAGGCCGTCGCGGTCATGGATGTGGGCCTGGCTCTGCTCATCGAGTACACCGCTCCGGTCGCGGTGCTGCTGTGGCTCTGGCTGCGGCGAGGGGAGCGCCCGACGCGTCGGAGCATCATCGGTGCGGCCATCGCCTTCGTCGGCCTGGTGCTCATGCTCGACATCCTCACCGGGGCCGATGTGAACGTGGCCGGCATCCTGTGGGCGCTCGGAGCCATGGTGGGAGCGGCGACCTACTTCGTGCTCTCGGCCAAAGCTGACACGGGACTGCCGCCCATCGCGCTCGCCGGCAGCGGCCTGCTGCTCGGGGCACTCGGGCTCACCGCAGCCGGGGCGATCGGCGTGCTGCCGATCACCTGGACGACCGACGACATCGCGTACCGGTTCGGCAGCGTGCCGTGGTTCGTGCCGGTGCTGGCGATGGGTGTCGTCGCGACTGCGCTCGCCTATCTGCTCGGCATCGCTTCGACCCGGATGCTGGGCTCGCGGCTCGCCTCGTTCGTCGCACTCGCCGAGGTGGTCGCTGCTCTGCTGTTCGGGTGGCTGCTGCTCGGGCAGTTGCCCGACCTGCTGCAGGCTCTCGGCGGCGTGCTCGTGCTTGTCGGCGTCGTGGTCGTCAAGCTGGGTGAGCCCTCCGCCCCGGAGTTCATCGAGCCGGTGCCGGCGGGCAAGAATGTATACGAGAAGCGCACTCCGGAAGATATCTGAACCCATCTAGCCGCTTTATGTATACACTGAGGGCATGACCCTGGTTGTCGAACGCACCTCCGCGAGCGATCGCGCGTATGCGGCGCTGCTCGACGGCATCCAGTCCGGCGCTCTTGCGGCCGGCTTCGTGCTCGGCGAGGTCGAACAGGCCGAACGCCTCGGCGTGAGTCGCACCCCGATGCGCGAAGCGCTGCGACGGCTCATCGCGGATGGGCTCGTCGTGCAGCAGTCGCCGCGGGTCACGGTGGTCGCCGACCTCGACGCCGACGACATCCGCTCACTCTTCGAGATCCGCCGCGCGCTCGAGGAGAGCTCGGCCCGCCTCGCCGCCGCCAGGGGAGACGCCGCCCTGTTCGCCGCCCTCGCCGACGAATTCGCGCACGTCGACCTCGCTGCGGTCGAAGGCCGCGACGCCTACTACGCGCTGATCGCCCGCTTCGACGCCGCCCTCGACGCGGCTGTCGCCAACGACTACATCGCCTCGGCGCTGCGCACCGTGCGCACGCATCTCGTGCGGGTGCGCCGGATGGCCCGCGACAAGCCCACCCGCCTCGCGGCCTCCGCCGCCGAGCACCGCACCATCGCCGAAGCGCTCGCCGCCCGCGACGGCGACCTCGCCGCCCATGCCACGCACGTGCACCTGCACAACGCGCTCGCCGGCATCCTCGACTCTCTCGACTCCAGCAACAGTGTCGACTCCCGCAACAGTGAAGGATAAGAAATGACTGTCACCCACCACGTCCGTGTACACCGCAGCGACGAGAACCTCGCCCGCGAAGACCAGCTCGCCTGGAAGATCGCCGAGGTCGCCGCCGACCAGGTCGAGGTCGAGCAGCACGTCGTCGACATGATCATCAACCGCATCATCGACAACGCCTCGGTGGCGGCGGCCTCACTCACCCGCGCGCCGATCAACGCGGCCCGTGCGCAGGCGTTCAGCCACCCCGTCTCGACCGGCGGCGTCGGCGCGAACCTCTTCGGTGCGGCGCTCGACCACCGCACGAGCCCCGAGTGGGCGGCCTGGGCGAACGGCGTCGCCGTGCGCGAGCTCGACTACCACGACACGTTCCTGGCCGCCGAGTACTCGCACCCGGGCGACAACATCCCGCCGATCCTCGCGGTCGCGCAGCACGTCGGCAAGGACGGCCGGGCGCTCGTGCGCGGCATCGCCACCGGCTACGAGATCCAGATGGACCTGGTGCGCGCGATCTGCCTGCACAAGCACAAGATCGACCACGTCGCCCACCTCGGCCCGTCGGCCGCCGCCGGCATCGGCACCCTGCTCGGCCTCGACGTCGAGACCATCTACCAGGCCGTCGGACAGGGCCTGCACACCACGACCGCCACGCGTCAGAGCCGCAAGGGCGAGATCTCGACCTGGAAGGCGCACGCCCCCGCCTTCGCCGGCAAGATGGCCGTCGAGGCGGTCGACCGGGCCATGCGCGGCCAGACCAGCCCCGCGCCGATCTACGAAGGCGAAGACGGCGTGATCGCCTGGATGCTCGACGGCAAGGACGCCTCCTACGACGTGCCGCTGCCCGCCGCGGGTGAGCCCAAGCGCGCGATCCTCGACTCGTACACGAAGGAGCACTCGGCCGAGTACCAGGCCCAGGCGCTGATCGACCTCGCCCGCAAGCTCGGAACCTCGAACCCGGCGCTGCGCGACCCCGCGAACATCGACTCGATCGTCATCCACACCAGCCACCACACCCACAACGTGATCGGCTCCGGCGCGAACGACCCGCAGAAGTACGACCCGACCGCATCGCGCGAGACGCTCGACCACTCGGTGCCCTACATCTTCGCGGTCGCGCTGCAGGATGGCGGCTGGCACCACGTCGACTCCTACGCCCCCGAGCGTGCGGGCCGTGCCGACACGGTCGCGCTGTGGCACAAGATCACCACGGCCGAGGATGCCGAGTGGACGCGCCGCTACCACTCCGAAGACCCGGCCGAGAAGGCGTTCGGCGGTCGCGTCGAGATCCGCCTGACCGATGGCTCGACCGTGGTGGACGAGATCGCCGTGGCCGATGCGCACCCGCTCGGAGCGCGTCCGTTCGCGCGGGACAACTACATCGCGAAGTTCCGTCTGCTGGCAGAGCCCGTGCTCGAGCCGGCCGAGATCGAGCGGTTCCTCGCCCTTGTGCAGCGCCTGCCCGAGCTGACCGCTGCCGAGGTCGGCGAGCTGTCGATCGTCGCGAAGCCCGGCCTTCTCGAGGCAGCGCCGTCTCCTGCGGGACTCTTCTGATGCTGTACTCCACCGTCACGCCCGCCGAGAAGCGCCGGCTGTTCCGCGAGCGCCTCGCGAGCGGTGAGCTGTTGCGCTTCCCCGGCGCGTTCAACCCGCTGAGCGCGCGTCTGATCGAGCAGAAGGGCTTCGACGGGGTCTACATCTCCGGTGCCGTGCTCGCAGCAGACCTAGGGCTGCCCGACATCGGCCTCACCACGCTCACCGAGGTCGCCGGACGCGCGAAGCAGATCGCCCGCATGACCGACCTCCCCGCGATCGTCGATGCCGACACCGGCTTCGGCGAGCCGATGAACGTCGCCCGCACGATCCAGGAGCTCGAAGACGCAGGCCTCGCCGGCACGCACATCGAGGACCAGATCAACCCGAAGCGCTGCGGACACCTCGACGGCAAGGCCGTGGTCGACGAGAACACCGCGATCAAGCGCATCCGCGCCGCCGCCGACGCCCGTCGCGACGAGAACTTCCTCATCATGGCGCGCACCGACATCCGCGCAGTCGAGGGACTGGACGCCGCGATCGACCGGGCGAAGGCCCTGGTGGATGCTGGAGCCGACGCGGTGTTCCCCGAGGCGATGCGCACGCTGGCCGAGTTCGAGGCCATGGCCGAGGCGCTCGACGTGCCGATCCTGGCGAACATGACGGAGTTCGGCAAGAGCGAGCTGTTCTCGGTCGAGCAGTTGCGTGACGCCGGGGTGAACCTGGTCATCTGGCCGGTGTCGCTGCTGCGCATCGCGATGGGGGCGGCGGGCCGTGCGCTCGATACGCTGAACGACGAGGGGCACCTGACCTCGAAGCTCGGCGAGATGCAGCACCGCGCCGATCTCTACGATCTGATCGACTACGAGTCGTACAACCACTTCGACTCGGGCGTCTTCAACTTCACCATCACGAAGGAGTGACCATGACCGAGCCGGACATCAAGAAGGGCCTCGCTGGCGTCGTCGTCGACACGACCGCGATCTCGAAGGTCAACCCCGAGACGAACAGCCTGCTGTATCGCGGCTACCCCGTGCAGGAGCTGGCCGACACGCAGCCGTTCGAGGCCGTCGCCTACCTGCTGTGGAACGGCGAGCTGCCCACACCGGAGGAGCTCGCGGCCTTCCGGCTCGAGGAACGCAAGCACCGCGCGCTTGCCGACAACGTCAAGACCGCGATCGATCTGGTGCCGCTCGACGCGCACCCGATGGACGAGGTGCGCACCGCGGTCAGCCTGATCGGCGCCTCCGACCCCGGTGCCGGCGGCTCGGTGCTCGACGCGGGCGGCAGTCCGGAGCAGAACCTCGAGCGCAGCATCCGCCTGTTCGCCGCTCTCCCGGCGATCGTCGCCTACGGTCAGCGTCGTCGTCGCGGCCAGGAGATCATCGCGCCGCGCGACGACCTCGACTACTCCGCGAACTTCCTCTGGATGACGTTCGGGGAAGAGGCAGACGACGTCGTGGTGGATGCCTTCAACCGCTCGATGATCCTCTACGCCGAGCACTCCTTCAACGCCTCGACGTTCACCGCGCGCGTGATCACCTCGACCCTGAGTGACATCTACTCGGCAGTGGTCGGTGCGATCGGCGCGCTCAAGGGTCCGCTGCACGGTGGCGCCAACGAGGCCGTGCTGCACATCTTCGACGACATCGGCACGGCCGAGAACGTCGTGCCCTGGCTGGATGCGGCTCTCGCCGAGAAGCGCAAGATCATGGGCTTCGGGCACCGCGTCTACAAGAAGGGCGACTCCCGCGTGCCGACCATGAAGGCGGCGCTCGACACCCTCGTGGAGCACTACGACCGCCCCGATGTGGCCGCTCTCTACGACGCGCTCGAGTCGGAGTTCGTCGCGCGCAAGGGCATCTACCCGAACCTCGACTATCCCTCGGGTCCGGCCTACAACCTGATCGGGTTCGACACCCTCACGTTCACGCCGCTCTTCGTGGCGGCACGGGTGACGGGCTGGACCGCGCACGTGATCGAGCAGGCCGGATCGAACGCGCTCATCCGTCCGCTGTCCTTCTACGACGGCCCCGACGAGCGGCACGTCACCGACTGACCCGACGGACGAAAGGCCCTGATGCGTCGACCGCATCGGGGCCTTTTCGTCGTGCTTAGCGCGGTGGGATCCCCGCGGTCAAGGCAGTGCAGCGAATTCCTCCTCGGAGTAAGACAGATGCCGGGGAGTTTCCGCCCCGCGCACGAAGGAGGGTCCATGTCCGCATCCGACGCCACCGTCAAAGAGGTCAAATCGCTCGTTCCTGCGCGCATGGACCGGCTGCCGTGGTCGCGATTCCACTGGCTGATCGTCGTCGGGCTCGGCTTCTCGTGGATCCTTGACGGCCTCGAAGTGCAGATCGTCGCCGCGAACGGCTACGCCGCCACCCTCGGTATGGGACCGGCCGAGGTGGGGCTGGCCGGCACGTGCTACCTGCTCGGGCAGGTGTTCGGAGCGCTCTTCTTCGGACGCCTCACCGATCGCCTCGGACGCAAGAAGCTCTTCCTCGTGTCGCTCGCGGTCTACCTGGTCGGATCCGCCGTCGCCGGTCTCGCCTTCGCGCCCTGGTTCTTCTACATCTGGCGGTTCGTCGCCGGTGCCGGCATCGGCGGCGAGTACGCGGCGATCAACTCGGCGATCGACGAGATCATCCCGGCGCGCTACCGCGGACGTGTCGACATCGCGATCAACGGCACCTACTGGGGTGGCGCGGCGCTCGGTGCGGTGGCGAACGTGTTCTTCCTGAACACCGACATCCTGCCGGAGGACATCGGGTGGCGGCTCAGCTTCTTCCTCGGCCCCATACTCGGGCTGCTGCTCATCTACATGCGCCGACACATCCCGGAGAGCCCGCGCTGGCAGATGACCCACGGCCGGGAGGAGGCCGCAGAGCGCAACGTCGACGAGATCGAGGAGCGCATCCGCAAGGAGGGCAAGACGATCCCGCCTGTGGACGAGAGCAAGGCGATCACGGTCAAGGAGTACGGCCGCGTGCCGTTCCTCGTCATCGCGAAGGTGCTGTTCCGCAAGTACCCGCGGCGCACCCTGGTGGGCATCACGATGATGGTGACGCAGTCGTTCCTCTACAACGCGATCTTCTTCACGTACGCGCTGGTGCTGGAGAACTTCTACGACACCCCGCCGGCTTCGGCGTCGCAGTACTTCATCGTGTTCGCGGTGGGCAATCTCGCCGGTGCGCTCATCCTCGGGCACTTCTTCGACACCTGGGGCCGCCGACGGATGTTGTTCGGCACGTACATGCTCGCCGGCCTCATCCTTCTCGTGAGCGCCTTCCTGTTCAACGCCGGAGTGCTGAACGCGGCGACGCACACGGCATTCTGGTGTGCCTCGTTCTTCTTCGCTTCCGCCGGCGCCTCCGCGGCCTATCTGACCGTGAGCGAGATCTTCCCGTTGGAGCTGCGCAGCCAGGTCATCTCCTACATCTTCTCCATCGGGCAGCTGGTCGGAGCGATCGCACCGGTGCTCTACGGCGCCCTGATCGGTCAGAGCGCCGAGAGCGGCGACCGCGGCCCGCTGTTCTGGGGCTACGTGCTCGGTGCGGCGATCATGATGTTCGGCGGCATCGTCTGCGGAGTGTTCGGGGTGAGCGCTGCGGGGAAGTCGCTGGAGGACATCGCGGATCCGCTCTCGCTCGTCGAGTCAGCGGACAAGGGGAAGACGAGCGGGGCGTAGCCCCGAGACGGAGCGGAACCGGCGCCGCGCAGGTCGTGGCGCCGGTCTCGCTCAGGCGAGCGCGGCGACGAGCGCCCGGGCGGCGGATGCCGATGACTGCGGGTTCTGGCCGGTGATGAGCAGCCCGTCGACGACGGTGTGGTCGCTCCACGGGGTGGCGATGTCGAGGTCGGCGCCCCGCGCCCGCAGCTCGCTCTCGAGCAGGAACGGGGCACGGTCGGCGAGGCCGCCGATGCGCTCCTCCTCGTCGGTGAACCCGGTGATGCGGCGTCCGGCCACGACCGATTCCCCCGCCGCGGTGCGGGCCGGGAGCAGAGCTGCGAGCCCGTGGCAGACGGCTGCGAGCGGGCGTCCGGCGGCGAGCGTCGCCGTGATCAGCGCGGCGGAGTCTTCGTCGACCGCCAGATCCTGCATGGGTCCGTGACCGCCGGGGTAGTAGACCGCGTCATACGCTGCGGGGTCGACGTCGGCCAGAACCAGCGGGGCGGTGAGCCCGTCGATCGCGGCGATCGACTCGGCGTCGCCCTCGGCGAGGCTGGACGCATCGGCCACCGGCGCGACGCCACCCGGGGTCGCGAACGACACCGTGTGGCCGGCCTCGCTGAGCAGTCGGTAGGGGGTCAGCAGTTCTTCTGCCCAGTAGCCGGTCGGGTGCGCGGTGCCGTCGGCGAGGGTCCAGGTGCGGGCGCCGGTGACGACGAAGAGAACAGAGGGCATGCGTGCTCCAGAAGGTCGGACGGCAGACGCCGTGCGGATGAGATACCGAGGACAACGGCTGATGTCCGCATCCGCTTCCGATAGATTCGCGATATGAACGATCGGAATTCCGATGGACTGCGCGATCTCGCCCTGTGGCGGACCTTCCTCGCCGCGCAACGCTCCGGGTCGGTGTCGGCGGCGGCGCGGATGCTGGGAATCGCCCAGTCCTCCGTGACGACGCAGCTGCAGGCGTTGGAGCGGAGCATGGGGGAGCCGCTCTTCATCCGCCATGCGCGCGGGATCGTCCCCACTCCCCGCGCCGACGATCTGGCTGCGCGCCTGTCCGGACCGCTCGACGCGCTCGCCCTCGCCGTCGGAAGTCCGTCGCCGGCCACCGCTCCGCCGGTGCGCATCGGTGGAGCGGGTGAGTTCGTCGAGCGCGTGGTGATGCCGGCGCTGGCGCCGATGATCGCGGAGGGCCGGCGGATCACCGTCACCACGGGGTTGGCGGATGAGCTGCTCGAACAGCTCGGTGCCGGAAGCCTCGATCTCGTGCTCTCGGCCATCCGCCCGAAGGGGCGCGCGCTTCCTGCTGCGGCCCTCGTCGACGAGGAGTTCGCGCTGGTCGCCGCGCCGTCGCTTGGGGTCAGCGCTTCGGCTGAACTCGTGCCGAGCGCCCTCGAGGGCACCCCGCTCCTCGCCTACGCACACGACGTGCCGATCCTGCGGCGGTACTGGCGGCATGTGTTCGGCCTCCGTCTCGAGCGCGAACCCGCCCTGATCATGCCCGACCTCCGAGCCCTCGCCGCGGCAGCCGTCGCCGGCGCGGGGGCCACGGTGCTGCCGACCTACCTGATCGCGGAGGAGCTCGCCGAAGGGCGGCTGGCCGTGCTGCGCGAGACCGATGACCCGCCGATCAACACCCTCTACCTGGTGCGCCGCCCCGGTCCGCTCACCGATGTCGTCGCCGAGATCGAGCGGGCGCTTCGGCTGGCCGTCGCCTGATCCCGCATGCTCGGGTGAGACGGGCGTCAGCGCGTGAGCCAGCTCCGCAGCGACCGGGTGACGAACGGGAGCACCCAGTACGCCATGATCGGCGTGAGCACGAGGGTGGTGACGAGCACTCGCAGCCAGATCGGCAGCTCGTTCCATCCCGGTACGGGGCTCATCGCGTAGGTGAAGGCGAGGTTCACGGGGAAGAAGCCCAGCCAGATCGAGGTCGCCTGCTTCCACCGCGGCGGGGCCGGAGCGACCGTGACGGTCTCGGTGGTGCCGTCGGAGGAGGGCAGCGTGATCGTGCCGGTGGTCGGCTCGTCGAACCAACCCTCGATCCCGGTGCGGCGCTTGGAGCGCTCGCTGCGCACGAAGCCCTCGCCCATCGACAGCCACCACGCCCGCTCGGCCGACTGCTCCCACGCGGTGAGCGAATCCTCGCTCGCGAAGCGGTAGAGCATGTGCCACACCTGCGAGTCCTCACCGGCGCGCACCCAGCCGGAGCCGAGGAAGCCCGGATACTTCGTCGCGAGGTTCACCCCCGTCTGCACCCAGGCGGTCGCCTCGACGATGCGCTCGGGGTCGACTTCGCGGCGGATGGACACGGTGAGGGGTTCGGACATGGTGCGGTCCTCGGGGGAACGGGCGTCCGGGGTCAGGACGCCGAAGCGGATGCGCCAGGGGTGGCGGCGCACCCTCGATTCTAATTCGGATGCGGCAGGTTCCCGGCCGCTCCCC
>NZ_PCPA01000039.1 GCF_002979515.1 Microbacterium sp. MYb54
CCGGTCCAGGAGGCCACCGTCACGCGCCAGATCGCTGGGGGCACCCTGGAGGCCCGCAGGGAGGCATACGAGGCGATCGAAGCCCTGGTGCACGAACACCCCGAGACAGGGCACGAAGCATCGGTCTTTCACGCGATGCCGCTAGGACCCAAGTTCCGCACACACCGAGAGGAGCACCCCCATGGCTGAGAACAACACCGTCGACTACGACGCGCTGTCCGCGCGTCTCACCGACCCTTCAACCCCACTCGCGCCGCCCCAGCGGGTTTGGAGCGGCGACGAGGCTGCCGCCCAGGGGCGCGCGTTCCTGCTTCGCGAGTATGGCTCGGAAGAGGCACTCGAAGAGGCGATGCGCGCCGGTCGACCTCGCGTAGGTTCGACCAAAAACGGCCCTTCGCCGGTTGTCCGTGGAGCGATCCCGGCCGAAGACTACGAGGCATTTCAGAAGCTCGTCAACCTCACGGGAATGAAAGAAGCGCAGCTGGTACGTCGGGCTGTCCACAAGCTGCTCGTCGGCGAGCAGCTTGTGGACAGCTGACGCCTAACCTCAACAGGGGCGCAGCTCGCGCCGTCATCGCCACGGCGCCGGTCATGCTGGCCGAGACTGCGTTCAGCAGCGACCAGTTCAGGTGCGCAAGGCCGAATACCCAGCTCGTTCCGATCAGAGCCGCCACGATGACGGCTCCGCGAACCCAGCGGTTCGATGGCGCCGCCATCACCACGGCGCAGACGACCAGGAGCAGGCCCCGGTAGGCCAGCTCTTCCGGGGCCGGTGCGTAGATTGCGAAGAACGCCGGCGGAACCCGCCGCTGGGGCCCCGGCGAGGGCCTCGTACCGTGCATCCGTAGCCGGCACCGTCTCTGCGAGAGCAGACGACCAGGAGCAGCGCGTAGCCGATCCCGATGCAGACAAAACGCGGCGGCCACGCCCGCGGCGGCCGCGACCGTCAGGCGGCGACCGCCTATGAACGCCAGACCAAACACATCGCGTAGGAGGCGGACAGCCAACACCCGTGCGCGAGTCAACACCCGTCGAGTCCGCCGACGGAGCGGCCGGTTCGACGCCAGCAGCAGCAGCATCACAGCCCCGTTCGTCGCGCGGCCAAGCAGCAGCACGGCCCGGCGCGATCGTGCCCACCACAAAGGACCGGATGCCGGCGCAGACCGGCCAGGGAACAGTACAGCAGGGTCGGTGGAGCTCATGGCAGGCATCCTCGCACCTGGCTACGACACGGTGCCGCTTCCCGCTGCGCTTCACGCCGTTTCTGGGCATCGACTCATGTCGGCAGGATCATGTGTTTTCACTGATGATCGGTTGATTTCTGAAACTCAAGACGGACGGCATTGTGCGCCGCCCGGCCCGCGCTGCGCGCATACAGGAGTGCCCCCGCGCTCACGCACGGGGGCACTCCTCACGAGAACAACGTCATCAGGTGCGATGCTGGGGCCCCTGCTCAGAACCGGTCTTCCGCTCTGTTAGCGCGGTGAGAAAGCCGATTAGGCCGACGATGGCGATCACGAGCCCAAGGACGGTGCCGATGATGAATGGGATGCCATTTCCTCCCCGTCCTTCAGCATCGGCAGCGATGCCCTCATTTGTTCCGAGCCAGATCATCACGACCATGACCGAGACGCCTGCGAAGAGGATGAGAGAGGAGAGCCAACGCTTCATGATGCCTCCTAGTTGGGATTGCAGAGAGCCAAGACGGTCAGATTGTATCCAACGTTAGGCCGCCACGAGTCAAGATTCCACGGCGTCTTGGTGGGGGCGTTCGCGACGTGGCACACGAGCTGATCCCGGTACTTCTGACCGGTATAAGTGGCATTTACCCACAGCTTGTACTCCACGTAGTAATCGTCGAACGATCGGCCGAGACCAGGGTAAGTGGTCTTCGGCATCACCGAGACGATTGTGCCCCGAGGATCGCCCACCAGCCCAATGCTCTTGATCAACGTTCCCTTAACGATCGGGTCGGCCACCACAGGGTATGCCGTGCCTGGCCCATGATCCACGACCTGAATAATCGTTGATCCGCGGATCTCAAAGCGCGTGTTGAGATCCGCACCATTCGCGTCCTTCGCCCACGGAGGTGCGATCATCGCCAACGGAGTACCGTCGGCGTCAACGATTCCGTAGTATCCATCCTCGGCCGCGACGATGCTGGCACCATCCGGAAGCGTGAAGTCGTATACATACTCGGTCGGAGCGCTTGCGTTCTCGATTACCGTGAGGATCTGCACCGCATCCTCGCCCCTGACCAGTGGTACGGTCGTCGACGAATCGCCATTGTCGAAGGCGACCACATCAGAGTCCAATCGCTCGGCAGGTGCCGCGGCGTCCGCCCTCGGTAAGCCGATCACGATGTCGCCGCCATCGGTCGAGAACGCTAGGCCGTCAGCTGCATCAGCAGGGACTTCAACGAAGCCCTCCTCCGTCACTCCCGAAAGCACCTCAGGTGCAACAGCCTCGATCACTTCCAGCGCATCCGACGATGAATCCGCCAGCGCTGGCGTACTCACCACCCCGGCCGCAACAACAACCGCGAGGCCAGCCGCTGCAAATAGTCCACGTTTCATAGAGTCCCCCCAAAATCGTCCGCCCGATCGAACGGATACCTAACAGACGAGCGATGCTCGCGTTCAAGGTATCCGAGGAAGTATGTTCCCCGCGTCCGCCATCTGGGGGACAAGCGAGGATGCCAATCCGTTCTGAGACTGTGCTCGCTCTGATCCCGGACGACGCCGAGCACATGGTGGATGATTGCAAGAGGATGAGCGGGCAAGTCACTGCGCAGCGGATCGTGTGCCAGCTGGCTTGGTTGCGGGTAGCGTGGACGCGTGAAGTCTCTGATTCAGCGGCGCATCGCGATCGATCGAACTCGCGTCGTCGGGATCGTCGGGGTCAGTGTCGGGGCGACAGGCTTTATTCTGATGTCCGTGCTCGCTCTCGTCGACGCGCTGCCGTGGAGCAACTGGATACCGGTGTTCATCTGGTTGATCATCGCGGGCGGCGGTGTCGACAATCTCCGGAAAGCCCGACATCGTCTGCGCGCGTTTGAGGCAGAACACGGAGCGGGAGCCGGCGAGCAGACGCCTGTGTAGTCCCCTGAACCGCCTGGCTGCGAACCGACTCATCGGCGGCTGCACGCCCCACACACTCGCCGTTAGCGTTCGAAGCCGCGAGAAGGTGTCCGGTTTCGGGTGTTGTCGGCGTCGCGATTGAGTGATGTGCTCTTGCGGGCGCGTTGCTTGGTGAGCTGCAGGTAGCGGGCGTCGTTCGCGGCTTCTTGTTCCGGGGTCCCGATCGTTGGCCGCGTGGGACGTGTCGGGGCGGGTTCGCGTTGCATGCGCTCAAGGCGGGTGCGGAGCTCCGCGGCTTGTTTGCGGGCGGTGTCGAGTTCGGGGACTGTCCCCGGCGTGACCGCGTCGCGCTTCCACGCCTCGCGCAGCTGGGCGGGAGGCGTCGGGGTCGGGTCGACGCCATGCTTCCGGGTGAACTCCTGTCGTGCGCTCTGGTGCGCTTCTTCGGCGGTCCGCCGAAGAAGCACGAAGGCCTCCGCCGCGGCCACTCGAGCCTGTTCCACGTTCTCGTAGTCACGGGCCCAGCGGGCGGTGTGGGAGGTCTCGGCCGCCGCCACGGTTTTCTGCTCGAGCTGAGGTCAGGGCCTTCCGGCACGGCGGGGAATTGCCAGCCGTGGATCGAGATGGTGGGGAAATTAGGGCCAAACACCGATTGAAACCGTTCGCGGCCCCACTCCTCATCGAACGAGAGCAACTCTGCTTGTTCGGCAGTCAGCGACTCCACTTGCCCGGTCGCGGGGAGATACACAAGATCGCACCCCCGGAGTCCCGCTCGGAGGGCGTGGAGTGCAGAGGCCCGTCGGCTCCGGCAACATCGACTCGATTAGCAAACACTGAGCATCAGAAAGCAACTGGAACCGCGACACCGTTCCAGGTTCAGTGCCGTCCGAGCTGCCATCAGCGATGCGCTGCATCGACGATGCAGTTCACGACGCCCCCATTGGACGGGTGAGACAGGCTGCTGAGCGCTCGCCACGTACTCGCCGCATTGTCGGCTCAGCGGCCTTTGGCCACCCCTTATAGGTGAGACCCATCGAAAGGGGCCAGCTATGAGGTAGCTGGCAGACCTTCGGCTGTGCTATGAATCTCTCCTATGACGCGGCTACAGGTCAGCAACGAAAAGTCTCAGCGAGAGAATCACCGGTTGGGACGACGGCTTACCTGGCTTGAGATCGTCGCCGCCTTACTCGCGATCGCCACTGCGTCGCTAGGCATCTGGTCATCGACTCTGAATTCAGACATTGCGCACCTGAACGCCACCATCGACACGCTGAACCGTGACGTGGCTACGGCGCAGGAACAGCTGAATGTCCGCCAAGAGGAGATCGAGTCCCTCCGCCACGAGAATGGCGAACTCCGCGCTGCCCTGCCCCGCAGCATCGCGCCCGAGGAAGTCCCCGATGCCAGAAACGTCGGAGCGGTCACACTCGCTGACGGCGGGGACGCAATCGACCTCAACTCGACGCAGCCGACCTTCGATACTGGGATCGACACGAGTACATCGGACACGTTGAGCTACCGAGACGGAGAGCTACGAACTTCCTGGCATCAGCTGGACATTCTCGCTCTCAAGAACGGTCATAAGGCCGCATACGAAACATGTGCTATTGCGACAGGCTACGCCCCCACGAACACGATCGAGCCGCACCGGCTTACGGGCGAAGACATATGTATTCGATTGAAGTCAGGGAACTACGCGAGGATTGTCGTGCAAGAGTCGGCACCCGAACACGTGACCCTTGAAATCACCACCTGGGAACCACCACTCTGATTTCAGACGGCCCCGTGATCTAGCTCCGCTTTCCCGATAGTCGAGCCGGTGTCGTCGCCCATAGAAGTGCCGACACTGGCAACCACACACCTGCGACCAGCAGATTGATGATGGTCATCCCGCTCCACTCCCATGCATCATTGAGCTTCAGTGGTTTTCCTCTCACGGCGAGCCGGATCACTACACCTACTGTTGAGGCGGGGAACCACCACCACAGCGGGAAGGGGGAACAGTATGCCAATGCAGCGACAGCTAGCCACGCTGTGGACGGCGCCCTCGATTCGGCGATCACAGTGGAATTTGTGACGTTCACGAGCAACGCAATGATGAGCACCAGAGCAAACGCCCAGCAAGCGGGAGAGAGCGTGTCACGAGCCCAGGAATCCGCGTCTAGAAGCCACCTCGCGGCCGCGCTCCACTGAAGCGATCGAGCAGCGGAGGCGAGATTTCCAAGGGCAGCCTCCCCCGACCACACACCGGCAAACGCCGCTATCGCGATCAACGACGCAACTAGCCGGAACGGCAGATCCCAGTTCACGTCACGAACGTTCTTCACCGTAGACACAAGGTCCATCTGCATCAATCCTGCACTCGCGTGTACTGAGGTCGGGCCTTCATGGCGTGAATCAATTCTTCCGTTCCTTCATCCCGGACCAACACCACGAGCTCTAGGAGGCGGCCGCCGGAATCAAACCCCAACCGCAGCTGCCTTCCCGGGTTTTCGTCGTCCAGAGCAGCCGCCAGGACTGGCCAAGAAGCAGCTTCGATCCCGCCGTGCTCAGACACTCCATGCTTGAGCGCTGACCGGCGAACGATCATGCCGCGTGAGACCACGCGGCAAGCGCCACCCGAATCGCCTCTGACCGATTCAAATGCTCGCGCTCCGCCCGCACCCCATAACCGCCGCCAGTTCCGCAGCCGTCAGACGCACCGGGACCACCTGAGCGGCCTCAACACCCTGAGCCGGACGCCCGCCGACGCTACGACGCAAATCCTCTACGTCATACCCCGCCTCAGCCTCGGCCACCCACTCGTCAACCTGCGCCTCTGAGACCTCGTGCCCCTGCATCTCCCTCGCCATGCACGTATCGCATTACGAATCCAAGGCGCACGCCACCCCGGGCTTTACACTGATCCCCTAGATATATCTCAAAATTAGATACATACTGAGATGCATATAGTTCGATCAAAGCGTTCCAGGTGCTGCAACATCTGGAACGCGCCTCGCCATGGTGCGCGCCGACCCGATCACCTACGCCCAGACCGTGGCCGACCTGTACGCCACGCTCGGCTCCACTCACTCTCTCGATGACGAGACCTCGCAGCTACTGCAGCGCTCCGCGCCGCAGCCCCACGCCACCCCTGATCACTATCTGCGATGCGGTTTAAGACCCAATCTCACTTGACAACCCGTGAGAGGCTGAGCCGCAGCTCATCTCGCGCCCTGGCGCGTGGGAAAGTGGAGGCTCAGCCTCTCACGGTCATCAACCTCAATACGCCTTCCGCGGCATCCGGTCAGGCACCAGCTCAGTCGTAGATGTCCGACCGGTGGCCGAGATCGAGTGCGACGATCAGAACGTCGCCACGGCGCACGTCGAGAATCACTCGATAGTCGCCCACGCGCAGCCGCCACAGCCCGGACAGCTCATGCTGCAGAGGCTTGAGTCGGTCGGTCGGGTCGTCCAGTTCGGTCAGTTCGTAGAGCGCGACCAGGACGCGGCGCGACGCTGGCCGGTCGAGCTTCTTGAGCACCTTCGTGAACCGGGGAGTCTGGGTCAGCCGATAGCTCATCCGCGCGCGACGTTCGCGCGCGCCTCAGCCCGCAGCCCGTCGGCATCGAAGCCGAGTTCAGCGGCCACATCATCGAGCGAGGATGTCGCAAGGTCACCCCGGCGCGCGGCCTCCGCTTCGGCGCGCAGCGCGTAGGCGTATTCGAGTTCGCCCAGGTGCTCGGCCACAGCCTCGCGCACATAGAACGCAGCCGGTCGGCCGGTGGACGCGGCGAGGGCATCGAGCCGGGTCTTGATATCGTCCGGCAGCCGGACACTGAGAACACCTGTAGACATGTAAACAGTCTCGCACGGATCGCCTCTGAGCGCACGAAGATGCCCCGGCTACCTTGAAGTCGAGATCTTCGCGGATTTGACCGCGCTCTATGCCGAGTTTCACCACCGTCGGTGATGTTGCGCCGAGCTCTCCGAACGCGTTGATCCAAGCGCAGCCGCGGTGCCCCTCACCCCTAAGCCAATCGAAGTTCGTCAGGACGCGGTTCTCCGGCTGAGTTGCGCCGTCAACTACCGCCGCAAGCGAGGCATGACATCGCTCATCACGCCGATCCAGCGTCGCGATCGCGTCCTTGCGCTTGAACAGTGGCGATCGGAGTCAGTCAGGGATGACCAACCGTGTCGTCATGGCCATGCCACAGCAGCGCTTGCGCAACGATGACGCTTTCGCCGTTGAAAGTGACGGCTGGGCTTTCGTGGAGTTGGTAACCCAGAGCAAGTGCCTCGCTGACCCGACGGCAGAAAGAGACGTCGTCAGGGCCAGTGAGGATGCGGTAGATCGGTAGCCCGTCCGGCGGTTCGTTCACGTCACCAGGCTAGCAACGAATCCCGACACTGGCGGATATGGAAGTCTCAGACCTTGAAGCCAACTGGCTCGGAGTCTTGACCGTCGCGGTGGAACGGGTGCAGTCGCTCGCCATCTCCAGGGCTGGCACCCCCTCCCGCTCAGCGGTGCTGCTCACGCTTGCCGAGTTCCCCAGATTGCCGTGGTCGACCTTGCCCGATCCTTGAGCTGGCGCACAGCGCGTGTGTTCGCGTTGCTGACGAGCTTGTGTTAGACGAAGGGGGCAGGGTCGAATCACAAGAACCTGCCGCTGGACGACGTTGAACTAGCAGGTCACGGCATCGGTCGTTCTCGCGGTGGGCTGACGACGAAGATCCACCACACCGTCGGTGGCCGCGGACTGCCGCTAGCGCCGGCGGGCAACGCAACGATGGCGCGATCACCTACCGCGCCGGAGCCGTCCTCCACGCCTGCCTCACATGGACGACCCTATTGGAAGACACACCCTAGCTGGCTTTACGTCGTTGTCGGAGGCCGAGCACAACGATGCCCCGGCCAGGCGTGCCGGCCGGGGCATCGTAACGCCTACTTCCGTCGTCGTTCTCGCTCTACCCAGAGGCGCACACCTTCCGCGACGATTTGCGCGTTCGTCACCCGCACCCCCCGGGCGGCCGCCAGCACCTTGCCCTCTTTGATGAGGTCAGGTGTCTCCAGCGGGAGACGGAAATACTGCCCCGTCCAGGGCGTTGTCGGCAGACCCCTGACGGGAGTCCGCAGCACCCCGTCGGATACTTCTTCCACTTCGGGTTTGCTCTGAGCCTTCACGGGCCGATCTTGTTTCTTGGCGCGTTTGGGTTTCTTCTCCCCGGTCATGCCCGCGTCCTCTCCAGCGCCTCGATCAGCACATTCGGATAGCCCCTTATTGGCTCGTCTAACTGGCTAAACAATTGCTCGAGCTGCTCACTCATCGTTTCCTCTCAACCGCCGAATGTGTCGCTGTCAGTCGTCACGTTCACGGACTGGAGCTCGCCCACCCAAACCTGCGTCGACGAACTCGTCGACGGCAACTGAATGCGCCCCGAGTCACCGCCGCCGGTCCACTCCACCGACCACGTCGACGTAGCCGTAACCGTTCCACCGTCCGACTGGTGCTGGTATCGGAATCCGCACGTCGGAGAATCGACCGCCGCCTGGTTCGCCATAGCGACCGCATCGAACGGCGTTCCACCACTCGCGCAGCCGATGGTCTGCCCATCGCCCGACGTGTACGCGAGGGACTGCACAGACGCCGTGCCCGTCACCGTCACCCCACCATAGGTCGCCGTCCGACTGATCGGCCCCCACGTGGCCTCTGTCGGGTTATCCACCCACAGCCACACCGGAATCCCCAACCACGTACGCCGATACGGAGCCGTGCCCGCAGCCTGAGACGGAGTATACCGAACGATCCCCGGAGGCGGCGTCAACAACCACAGCGACACGTCGTAGCACCCGCGCCCCGTGCACGCCTCAATCGCATCGCACGAGTACCACTCCGATGCTTCGCTGAATCCTCATCCTCCGGTACCCTTTCGTAGACCCGCCAACGCTACTCAAACCAGTATCACACCCTGCGAGACATTTTCACGCCCGTTTCGTGCAGCGAGCGCTTCGGCGAGCGCAGCCGGAACCGCCCACCCGCCCCCCTGCCGCC
>NZ_PCPA01000004.1 GCF_002979515.1 Microbacterium sp. MYb54
GGGGTGGAGAGGCGGGGGAACGGTGTCGTGGTCATGTCGGTGCTGCGTCCTTCTTCGAGAGCTGCGACCGGCACGTTCGACCCCCACGACGGGGAGCCGGTCCGGCTACGCCCCGCCGTGGCGGCGAAGAAGAAGGTGCTCTGACGAGAACATGGCTAGACTGTAACACAACTCCTCAGACAAGTAGAGGAGAGGAAGAAGAGGTCCATGGCACAGGTGAGGCGAGCGCCCCTTGCGGATCAGGCTGCGGAACTGCTTCTGGAGCGGATCCGCTCAGGCGAGTGGGCGCTCGGGGAGAAGCTTCCAGGCGAGACCACACTGGCGCCACAGCTCGGCGTCGGTCGCTCGACGATGCGAGAGGCCATCCGACAGCTCGCCGGACGTGGTGTGCTGGCATCGCGGCAGGGTGCCGGAGTGTTCGTCACCGCGCTCGACGCCCCGGAGGACTGGGATGCCGTGTTGCGCAAGGCCGGCATCGTCGCGGTGATCGAGGCGCGCATCGCTATCGAGACGGAGGCGGCCGCGCTCGCCGCCGCACGACGTACGCCTGCCGACCTCCGCGCCATCCGACGCGCGCTCGCTCAGCGCGCCGAGCACCTGTCCGACATCGACAGCCACGTCGATGCTGACACCGTGTTCCACCGCTCGATCGTCGCCGCCGCGCACAATCCGGTCCTCCTCGACCTGTTCGACAGCTTCACCCCACGGCTGCGCGAGGCCATGATCGAGATGCTCCGCATCAGACGGCACTTCGGTGGAGACGCCGATCACGATGTCCACGCCGAACTGGCCGGTGCGATCGCCGACCGCGACGAGGGCGCGGCAGCAGCTCGCAGCCGCGCCCACCTACTCAACCTTCGGGAGTCGCTGGCATGATCGTGTCGGGGTAGGGGCGGTGGATGGGTCCTCTCGCGCCCGTTGCCCCGGCCCGCCTGCTCGTGGGCTGAGCTCCCGACTCCTCGGGCGAGCTCCTCGTCAGCGGAGCACCACGAGTTCCCGGGTCGATCGGGTCATCGCCACATAGCGATCCACGGCGCCGGTCACATCGGCGCCGAACTGCTCGGGGTGCACGAGGATCACGAGATCGAACTCGAGCCCCTTCGCGCCTTCCGGACTCAGCGAACGTACGCGCGAGGTGGCAGCGAATGCCGGATCGCCGATCACGCACGCCACTCCGTCCGGATGTGAGTCGAGCCAGCTCTCCAGCAGGGGAGTGAGGGATGCGGCCGCCTCGAAGCGCACCGGGACTCCGCTCTCGCGCACCGACGTCGGCACATTCGCATCGGGGATCGCCGCGAGGATGGCCGGTGCCGCGACCTTCATCACCTCGGCGGGCGTCCGATAGTTCACGCCCAGGTGGGCGATCTTGACATCGCGGAGACCGATGCGTGCGAGCCTCGCCTCCCAGCTCTCGGTGAAGCCGTGCCGTGCCTGCGCCCGGTCGCCCACGATCGTGAAACTGCGTGAGGGGCAGCGGTCGATGAGCATCCGCCATTCGGAGTCCGTGAGCTCCTGCGCCTCGTCGACGACGATGTGGCCGAAGGGCCCGGCCAATTCATCGGGGGCGAGGGCCGGTGGGGCGTCGACGCCGAGCAGAACGTTCCTCGCATCCTGGCTGCGGAGGATCGACATCACCTTCATCTCGCTGTCGTCGTCTTCGATCAGGTGATCGACGACGTGGGAGATCTGCTCCTGCGCCGAGGCGATCACGGCCTGGCGCCGGTGCTCCTCGCGAACCGAGTCGGGATCGCCGATCCGGCGGTGGGCGGCATCCAGGAACGGGAGGTCTGCAACGGTCCACGGTGCTTCTGCCTCGCGTTGCAGGAGCGTGATGTCGGCGTACGAGAGGTGCGGGGCGCACAGTTGCAGGAAGTCAGGAGAGGTCCACAGCCGTGCGACCACCGAAGGCGGTGACAGCAACGGCCAGGCGGCGACGAATGCTCCGGTGAGCTCGTTCTCCTGGCGCAGCCACCGCCGCACGACGTGCGGGGGCACCTCCTCGTCGCCCACCTGGTCGACCAAGAGCTCCAAGATCTCCTCCCAGACCTCATCGCGTGCCTCGTTGTGCGATGCGGCCGGGTCGACTGCGGAGAACAGCTCTGCCCACTCCTCACGGCTCATCCAGAGATCGGCCCATGGTGACTCGAAACGCATCGCATGCCGAGGCGGACGCTCGAACGATCTGGCGGCGGCATCGAGCATCGAGACGGGATCGAGTGAGGCCTTCAGCGCCACGACCCGAGGATTCGGCTCCTCGACCGACGCCGCCCCCTCCGGAACGAGATCGCGCAGGGTGCACAGCCGCACCGTGTCTTCGCCGAGACTGGGCAGGACATCCTCGACGTACGCGAGATAGTGCGCGTTGGGTCCCACCAGCAGCATGCCCCCGGCGCTCTGCGTCAGTCGGGGCTCGGCATACAGGAGGTGCGCGGCGCGATGCAGCGCCACGACGGTCTTGCCCGTGCCGGGACCGCCGTCCACGACGAGCGTGCCGGCGGAGGGCGTGCGGATGATCGCGTCCTGGTCGGCCTGGATCGTCGCGAGCACGTCGCGCATCCGCGAGGTGCGGTGGGTTCCGAGGCTGGCGATGAATGCGGACTGGTCGTCGAGTGACGCGGCGCCGTCGAACGCGGGAGGTGTGAGCGCCTCGTCCCAGTAGTCACTGACATGGCCGTCGGCCCAGCGGTATCGACGACGGGAGATGATCCCTCGCGGATCCTCCATGGTCGCAGCGAAGTACGGCTCCGCCGCCGGCGTCCGCCAATCGACGAGGAGGCGGGTGCCATCGGCGGCGACCAGCCCGATGCGGCCGATGTAGATCGGTTCGCCGCGCGAGGGTGTCATCCGCCCGAGGCAGATGTCGATCCCGAATCGCTCCAAGACCCGAAGGCGCGCGCTCAACCGTCGGATCTCCAGATCGCGGTCCACAGCGGCATCGCCGAACTCGGCGTTCCGGCGTCGCACCTCGGTAAGGCGCAGCGCGACCTCGGTGCGTTGATCCTCCAGCGTGTCCGCGATTCGCCGGAGCTGCGCCCGGTCGCGGTCGAGGAGTTCAGGGGTGGTCTTCGCGCGGCGGTTCTCGGTGAGGCGGAAGGGTTCGAGGGGCATGGATCTCCTTCACGCTCGAGTGCCGATCACAGGAGCGAGGGTCGATTCTGCCGCATGGTGGGGGCCTTGCGGCAAGCCCCCACCTCGGGGATATCCTGGAGATGCAGGCGGGGAGCTACGGCTCGTAGACTGTTCGTCCCGCGATCACCGTCCGCACCACTTTCGCGGTCAGCAGGGTCGCCGGATCTGCATCGAACGGATCGGCGTCGAGAACGGCGAAGTCGGCTGCGTATCCGACGGCGATGCGTCCACGCCAGTCGCCATCGCCCATCGATGCCGCGGCATCCCGAGTGGCATGCGCCATCGCTCGCTCGAGCGGGAGCGCCTGCTCAGGGTGCGCGGCCGGGACCCCCGGCGTCAGAGCCGAAGCGCGGGTGCTGGCGACGTACATGTTCGCGAGCGCATCATGCGGAGCGGTCGGCGCATCGGTCGAGAAGGCGAGGAGCGCGCCTGCCTGCTCGTACTCCGACCAGGCGAACGCGCGGTCGACACGGTCGTCTCCGATCTGCGCCGCCCAGTTCGCGAAGATCGCGGGGTCCGCGTGCACAGGCTGCATCGAGGCCGTGACGCCGAGCCGCGCCATGCGCTCGGCGGTCGCAGGGGCGGCGTACTCGAGGTGCTCGATGCGGTGCCTACGCTGCTGTTCGCCGTTCACCGCGATCGCGTGCTCGATCGCGTCGAGGGCCAACGTGCTCGCCGCGTCGCCGATCGCATGCAACGCGATCTGCAGGCCAGCGGCGTCCGCCGCCGCGACCACGGGGAGCAGCCGCTCGGCGGGCCAGATCGGCTCGGCGTTCGTGCCGTCGGCATACGGGGCGCCCATGGCCGCGGTGCACGCATCGATCGTGCCGTCGAGCACCAGCTTGATCCCGAGGACCTGCACGCCTGCCGTCGAAGCCGACGCGTGCTCGGCAGCCTGCGCGACCTGCGCGAGGTTCGAGGCGTCGTCGCCGGTGTTCGCGATGAACCAGTGCGCGGCGATACGCAACGGGAGGTCGCCGCGCTCGGAGGCCCGACCGAGCGCGGCGAGCCCGAGCTCGTCGAAAGCCATGTCCACGGCCCCGGTCACGCCGGCGGCGAGGTAGGCGGAGGCGACCCGCTCGACCGCCGCGTCCCGCTGGGCGTCGGTCGTGCTCGCGTCGCGGTGAGCCCACGCGTGCAGCTGCGCAGCCGTCTCGTACAGCATCCCGGTCGCATCGCCCGCGGCGTCGCGGGCGATGCGACCGCCGATGGGGTCGGGGGTGTCCCGCGTGATTCCGAGCTCGATGAGAGCGGCGGTGTTCACCCAGCAGGAGTGGTAGTCGTTCGCGTCGAGGTAGACCGGGATGTCGGAGACGACCGCATCGATCATCGCCGCAGTCGGCTCTCCATCCGGGATCGCATCGAACAGCCAGCCGCGTCCGCGCAGCACGCCGGGAGCGGCTTCTCGCGCAGCGTTCAGCCTGTACTGGATCTCCTCCAGCGAGGAGGCGTCCGTGAGTCCGACCTGTCCGAGCGCCTCGCCCATCATCAGCAGGTGGGTGTGCGCGTCGGTGAATCCGGGGAGGACGACGCGACCCCCGAGGTCGATGACGGTGTCGGCCGGCGGTGCTGAATCCTCCGCACCGACGTGGACGAACACGTCGCCGTCGACGACGACCGAGTCGGCCCAGCGAGACTCGTCACCGGTGAAGATGCGTCCGTGGCGGTAGAGGGTGCGGGTCATGCGATGTTCTCCTGTACGTTCATGCGTTCGAGGCGCGTCGATACGAGGGCGATCGCTCCGGCGGGAACGGCCAGAACGAAGCTCGCGATACCGAGGGCGACGGCGAAACCCTGGTAGCCGAGGGCGCCGACGAGAGCTGCGCCGATGACCGGGGTGAGTGCCGAGCCGACGAGGTAGACCGCGAGCAGCGGTCCCGACCAGCGGCCGTCTGCGTCCAGTGCCGCAGAAGTCGACACGAAGTACATGAACGCGATGGCATATACGGAGTTCCAGGCGATGAACACCACGATGAAGGTGGTGGGATCGGAGACGAATCCCTCCACGATCTTCAACGCGCCTCCGGCGATCAGCAGGATCACGAGCGGAACAGCACGCCCGAATCGGGCTCCGACGATCATGAGGAGCAGGGAGCCGAGCAACCCGCCGGCCGTCGCTCCGCTGAGCGCGATGCCGAGTCCCTCCGGGGTCAACGCCGCCTGCTCAGCGCCCATCACCCCGGCCATCGCCCAGAGCGAATCCTCGCTGGCTGCCCAGAGCGCGAACACGATGAGAAGTCCGAAGCCCGCGATCGTGACGGTGCGTGAACGCGCGGGCGAAAGGCGGACGGTTCCCGTCGGGGGGATCTCGATCGGCATCGCCTCGGCGATCGCCGCCCCCGCCTGCGGAGCGACGACCGGAGCTGCGGGCAGCCAGGCCGACGCGACCAGGCCGATCATGCTGAACAGCGCCAGGGCCCCGAAGACGTCGATCGGCGCGAGGCCGATGAGTGGGATGACGGCGAGGACAACGGTGATGACGCCCCGGTTCGCCATCCCGTTGAAGCCGGCGACCCTGTCCGGATTGCGGAAGGCTGCGAGGGCGGCCCCGGATGCGGCGACAGCGCAACCGGCTCCTGCTCCGCCGAGGAGGAGTGCGGGGAGCATCGCGCCAGGGGCGAGCGCCGCGGTCGAGAATCCGACGACGGCGAGGGCCAGCCCGGCGCGTGCGACGGTTCGGCGATGCACGCCGGCACACAGCGGAGCGATCGCCAGTCCCGTCACAGCCGTCAGCAGAAGCGTCGCGGTGACGAGCCAACTCGCGGTGAGGATGTCGATGCCGAGGCCGGTCTGTGCGGCGGTGATCATGTAGGGCGACAGATTGACGCCCAGGTAGCCTGCGATCCCGATCGCGAACGTGGCCGCAGCCGTCGGGAAGCGGAGCGGGATTCTGGTGCGGAGGTCGAGAGTGGTCATGGGGCTCCAGGGAGTCGGCACGGCATTGTGCGCGGGAGGGGAAGACAGCTGGCGTGCGTCGGATGGAGCACAGCGTCGTAAACGAATGGTGTTCGTAAACGAACGATGTTCATTATTATGCACAGGAGAGGGTTCGTGCGGAACCCCCAATTGCCGACTTCCGGTTCCCGGAGAAAGCGAGTCCCGATGCCGAGGCCTTCCTCACCGCTGCTGTCCCCGGAGATCATCGGCGCTGCCGGGCTCGCGCTGGCCAAGGACGGAGATCCGTTCGGCGTCAACGCGATCGCTCGTAGCCTGGGCGTGCGGCCGTCGTCGCTCTACAACCATGTCGAGGGCATGGACGGGATCCTCGAACTCATGCGAGGTCGACTCGTCGACGGGTACCGCATCGAGTGGAATGGTGAGCCCTGGGATGAGTACCTGCAGGTGGTGCTCCGGACGCAGCGTCGGATGTATGCCGATCATCCGCAACTCGTTCCGCTGCTCGTCGGCAAGACGATCACGCATCCGGCGGTCATCGCCGCCTACGACGACCTCGCCTCCGTGCTCGTCGACGGAGGATTCCCCGAAGATGAGGTGCTGTCGGTCATCGCGGTCATCGACGCCTTCGCTATCGGATTCGGTCTCGACCTCGCCTCGCCCGACGAGGTATGGCAGCCCGGCGAAGAAACGCGCACCCTCGGCCGGCTCATCGACGGTGCGGAACGGGGGAGCGCTCGTTCGGATCGCACGTTCGCGCTCGGCGTCGGTCTGCTCATCGACTCGCTGCGTGCCCGTCTCGCGCGTTGACCGATCCCGGGTCGGAAGCGACCTGACGTAGCATGCACTCTGCGGCATCCACTGATCCCGAGGAGGACTCATGACCACCTGGAACCCCGACGAGCTCGCCCGTATCGCCGAGCCGGAGATGTTCGATCTCTCTGCGCAGCTCGCCGACGGCTCAACGCCGAAGACCGTGGGCATCTGGGCGGTGGCGGTGGACGGTCGTCTGTTCGTGCGCTCCTACACGGGCCTCGAGGGCAAGTGGTATGCCCCGGCCCTCGCCAGCCTGCGTGGTCGGGTCTCGGCGGGCGGTGTCACCAAGGACGTCCGATTCGAGCGGGTCACCGACGAGGCGACGAACTCCGCGATCGACGCCGAGTGCCTCGCGAAGTACACGCCGAGCCCCTATGCGCCGGAGATGGGCCAGGAGCCGGTGCGCTCGAACACCCTCGAGGTCGTGCCGCTCGGCTGAACGCGTCGCCGTTGCGGTCCGCTGAAGGGGAGATTGGCCCTCTCGAACGGCTCCGCCCCAGACGGGTGTCGTCGAGAGGGCTCACCGCCCTTCCCGGACGGTTGGGGAGGCGGCGAAAGAAATCGCTGCGCTCACGGCTGATCCCCAGTACATCAGCCTCGTAGCCCCCGCTACCTGAGCAGAATATCGCTTAATCGGCTTGTCCGCCATTTGGGGGACAAAGAAATTTACGAATGTTACCGAAGAGGACTCCCTGTTGTCTTCCCGGTGGCGTTGCCTAGGGTGGACTCATGGACAGATTGCTCGTGCTCACCGCTCAGGTCGCCATCGCTCACGGCCACCGCATCGAGGTGACCGAGCAGGCCGATCCGCTCACCGATGAGCCCGTCGTCCTCGCGCTCGTCGACCTCGACACCGGTATCCGTTATCGACGCACTGAGGAGCCCAGTGGCGACTTCTCGCGGTGGATCGGTCGCGTCCTGAAGTGCACCGTGACCATGGGGGGAGCCGGCGCGCACACGTCGCTCCTGGTCGGCCCGATCGGACCGGGCGCGACGGGGGCGAAGGTCGCCCTCCGAGACGCCGACGCCGCCGCCGATGCCGCGAAGGCCGAGGCTGACCGATGGGGTGGCGCGGATCGCCCTCCGGCAGAGGAGCCGGAACGCTTCTGGTGAAGGGGTTCCTCCTCAACGGAAATCCCTCGATCGGTGCGTGATACCGGTGCGCAGGTCCTCGAATCCATCCGCGAGCACGTTGACCACGCCCTCGGATGACCGCTCCAGGATGCCGCGGATGATCAGTGCCGGTGAATCCCGGGCGACGCGGCGGTAGCGGTTCCAGACCCCGGCCGAGCAGACGACGTTCACCAGGCCGCTCTCGTCCTCGAGATTCACGAAGGTGATCCCGGCTGCCGTGGCGGGGCGCTGGCGGTGGGTGACGAGACCGGCGACCTCGATGCGTCGACCGACCTCGTGCCCCTGCAGATCGACCGCGGTCAGCACGCCGCGGGTGCGCAGCGCATCGCGGAAATGGGCCATCGGATGATCGTCGGTCGACACCCCGGTCGCCCAGAGGTCGGCGGAGAGACGCTCGTAGCTGGTCTGATCCGCGAACAGAGGCGGTTGCACGGCCACAGTGGTTCCCGGGAGGAAGCGCGACCTGTCCTCTGCCGCCGCCCCGGCCAGCCAGATCGCCTCCCGGCGTTCCAGGCCCAGGCAGTCGAACGCGCCTGCGGTGGCGAGAGCCTCCAACTGCGCGGCGGTGGCATCCGTCCGTCGCACCAGATCGTGCAGATCCCGGTAGCGACCGTTCGCCTCGCGCTCGGTGACGATCTTCTCCGCCATCGGAACGCCGATTCCGCGGATGCCGCTGAGCCCCAGCCGCACAGCGGATCGGCCGTCCCTTCGGTGCGCGGCTGATTCGTCGGGTGCCGCCCTGTCGAAGCGGGCCGCAGCCGGCTGAGGGTCGGCCAGGCACGACTCCCGACCGGTGGGGCCGCTCCCTGTCGCCTCGACGATCGGCTCCAGAGTCTCCGTCGCACCGGAGACGTGCAGATCGGGACGGAGAACCTCCACCCCATGGCGCCGTGCATCCGATGTCAGGGTCGCCGCGGAGTAGAAGCCCATGGGCTGCGAGCGCAGCAGGCCTGCGAGGAACGCCGCGGGGTAGTGCAGCTTCAGCCAGGAGCTGGCATAGACGAGCAGGGCGAACGACAGCGAGTGCGATTCGGCGAACCCGAAGTTCGAGAACGCCTGGATCTGCGCGTAGATGCGATCGGCGGCCTCGTCGACGAGACCGCGCCTGGCCATCCCCGCGTACAGCTTGTCCCTGACCTTCTCGATCTTCTCCAGGCCGCGCTTGGAGCCCATGGCGCGGCGCAGCAGGTCGGCCTCATCGGCCGTGCAGTCGCCGATCGCCGTGGCCATCTGGATGAGCTGCTCCTGGAAGATCGGGATGCCCAGCGTGCGTTTCAGGATCTCCTCGAGATCGCTGTGCGGGTAAGGGATCGTGAATTCCACCAGCTTCTGCCCGCGAGCAGCCCGCCCCCGGTTCTCCTCGTCGATGCGGTCCTTCGCCATCTTGCGCCGTACGAACGGATGCACCGCACCGCCCTGGATGGGGCCGGGGCGGATGAGTGCGATCTGGATGGCGAGGTCGTAGAAGCACCGCGGCTGCAGGCGGGGGAGCAGGCCGATCTGGGCGCGGGACTCCACCTGGAACACGCCGATCGAATCCGCTCGGCAGAGCATGTCGTAGACCGCCGGCTCCTCCTTGGGGATGCTCTCGAGCGTCCACTCCTCGCCGGTGGTCTCCCGGATCAGGTCGAAGCAATGCTGAAGGGCTGCGAGCATCCCGAGGCCCAGCAGATCGAACTTCACCAGTCCCATGAAGGCGGAGTCATCCTTGTCCCACTGGATGACGGTGCGATTCTCCATGCGGGCGTGCTCCACGGGCACGACCTCGCCGACCGGGCGCGCAGTGAGCACCATGCCGCCGGAGTGGATACCGAGATGGCGGGGCGCCTTCAGCAGCTCACCGGCATAGGCGAGCACGTTCTCGGGGATGTCGTGGCCCTCGACGGGTTCCAACCCGGCACCCCAGCCGTCTACCTGTCGGGACCAGGCATCCTGCTGCCCGGGGGAATGACCGAGTGCCCTCGCCATGTCGCGCACCGCGTTCTTCGGCCGGTACTGGATGACGTTCGCCACCTGGGCCGCGCGCTCTCTGCCGTACTCCCGATAGACCCACTGGATGATCTCCTCGCGGCGGTCGGAGTCGAAGTCCACGTCGATATCGGGCTCCTCCGTCCGCGTGGTCGCGAGGAACCTCTCGAAGGGGAGGCGGTAGAGGATCGGATCGACGGCGGTGATCCCCAGCAGGTAGCAGACAGCGCTCGCCGCAGCCGATCCCCGACCCTGGCAGAGGATGCCGAGCCTCCGCGCCTCGGTCACGATGCCGTGCACGATGAGGAAGTACCCCGGAAAGTCCTTCTCCTGGATCACGTCGAGTTCGCGTGCGATTCGACGGCGGCCGTCATCGTCCAGGCGCGGATACTTCGACGGCACGGCCTCCCAGACCAGATGACGCAGCCAGGTCATCGGGGTGTGTCCCTCCGGTACCCTCTGCTGCGGCAGTGCCGGTCGGGCGAGCCGCAGCGGGAAGGCGGATGCCGCTGCCAGTTCGAGCCCGTACGAGATCGCTCCGGGATAGCGCTGGAAGCGCGTCGACATCTCGGCTCCGCTGCGCAGGTGCGCACCCCCGTGTGCGGGCAGCCAGCCGTCGAGCTCGTCCATGCTGCGCACCGCACGGACCGCGGCGACGGCCTCGGCGAGCGGTGCCTGCGCAGGGGTGGCGTAGTGCACGTTGTTGGTCGCGACCACCGGCAGTCGCAGCCGACGGGCGAGGTCGGCGAGGGTGTCGTTGCGGCGGGTGTCCAGCGGGTCGCCATGGTCGAAGAGCTCGACGGCGACGTGGTCGCTCCCGAACCGGTCGACGAGGGAGCGCAGCGGTGTGAGGCCGTCGCCCGCCTCGAGGCCGCGGCGCACGGCGCCCTTGCGGCATCCGGTAAGGATCGTCCAGTCGCCGCCAGCGCGTGCAGCGAGGTCATCGAGGTCGTAGACCGGACGACCCTTCTCGCCGCCGCGCAGCTGTGCGGCGGTGATCGCACCCGAGAGTCGGTGGTACCCCTCCATCCCACGGGCGAGGACCAGCAGATGCTCGCCCGCGGGATCGGCGGAACCTCGCTGGGGTGCGGGCAGGTCGAGGGAGAGCTCGGCTCCGAACACCGTCTGCAGCGGGCTCTGCATGAGGTCGGCCACCTCGGCGAAGCGTGCGGCACCGTAGAAGCCGTCGTGGTCGGTGAGGGCGAGAGCGGTCAGGCCGAGGCGGTCGGCCTCGGCGAGGAGGTCTTCGGGGGAGGAGGCGCCGTCGAGGAACGAGTACGACGAGTGCGCGTGCAGCTCGGCGTAGGGCACCGCGTCCTCGGGCCGGGGAATGGCTGTGGGGGGCGTGCGCTTGCGGCGATGACTCACCGGCCCCGGATCCGTCCGCTGCCCCCTGGGCTCGGAGCCTGGCGGCAGCGGAGGGGACTCCTCGCCGCTGAGGGTGCGCTCCAGCTCGTTCCAGGACAGCGGCGGGTTGTGCCAGCCCATCAGCGATACCTCCCCTCGGCCCACCAGCGCTCGCCGGTGTGGAAGACCAGCCACGCACGATCATGGTCATCGACGATCTGGAGCCGGTGCCCGCGTTTCCCGCCCCCGGATGTCCAGCGCCGCTCGTGCACAGGCCAGGGCCCGGCCCATGCCTGCACGGCAGCTCCGTCGATGCGCGCGGGGTCGTTCGAGAGCGTCCCGCGTTCGTCGATACTGATCGTGCTCTCGTCTGCAGCGATCACCCCGATGGGGCGCGGGGACAGGAACACCTCCGCCGGCAGCGGATCGGGAAGGCTGCCAGGCCAGGGGGACCCAGGATCGCGCGGGGGGACAGCGCGCTCTCCCCAGGGCGTGAGCACCTGACGGTCGGCGAGCCAGCGTCCGCCCGCGACAGCGGCGGTGACCACGCCCTGATGGCCCAGCATGGTCTGCACGCGAGAGACGGCATGGTGCAGGCGCTCATCGGTGCCGGAGCCGAAGAGGCCGGGCTGGTGGTGCGCGGCATCGTCGACGGCGGCAGGGACGATGCGCACCGCCACGATGCCGCCGAACGCCCGTGCCTCGTCGACCGGATCCTTCGCGGACTCCGCCGCCAGCGACTCCAGCTGCCAGCGCACCCGGTCGACGAGGTCAGAGGCGTCGAAGCAGGTCGGGTGCAGCCAGGACCGGGAGAAGACACCCCCGTTGTCGTCGGTCAGGTCGATCCGCACCTCCGTGCAGACGAGCGAGGCGTCGCCGAGAGCGAGCATCACCGCGTCCGCCGTCTGGCGCACCGCGAAGGCGACCTGATCCGTTCCGCCCAGCGGGGAGTCGAACTCGATGCTCCGTACCAGCTCCGGATCGGGCGGGCGCGGCGTCAGCGGGCGGGAGTCGGCACCGGCGGCGAGTGCGTGCAGACGCGCACCGTGCTCGCCGAAGCGATCGCGCACGTCGAGTGGGGCGAGTGCGGTGAACTCGCCGAGCGTGCGCACTCCGAGCCGGATGAGGAGGCCGGCGATCTGTTCGTCGCGCAGCACCTGCACGGGGTACGGCGCCAGGAATTCCCTGGAGCCTCCTGGCGGCACGACCGCGCAGGGGGCGGGGCCTCGTGCGGCGATCTCGGCCGTGAACGGGCCGTCGGCGACGCCGATGCGCACTTCGGGGAAGCCGACTTCCTTGAGGATCGCAGTGAGGGCTTCGGCGGCCTCCGCCTCTCCTCCGTGATAGCGGGAGATGCCCCTGGCGCGGAGGATCGCGAGCCCCGGTCGCAGCAGTGTGACCCCGGGGGCGTGCTTCTCGATCAGGTGCAGCACCGGGAGGAAGGCGCGTTCGTCCCTGTCGGGGTCGTGGGGGAGCACCCGCAACGACGAGAGGTGTCCCTGCGCGACCCGGCGGCGCTGACCGGTGCGCACGCCGTGCTCTCTGGCAGATGCGGTGCAGGCGACGATCGTGTTCGCCTGCACCAGGGCGGTGGGCGGATGCGGGGGCGCGCTCCCGAGGGCGGCACGCATCGGCCAGTCGGGGAACCACAGCACGAGGACGCGGAGCGGAGCGTTCATCCGGCTTCCGCCCATCGCAGGAGCTCACCGGGAGCAGGCTCGCCGGGAGCGGTGGTCTCGGGGGAGAGCGCGGGCAGCGCGGTGAGCTCTGCTGCGGTGGCCTCGAGGGTCCCGTGCCCTCCTGGCAGCTGCACACGCACACTCGACGGGCGAGGGCTGTGCCGTGTCTGCGCGGTCACTGTCACCGTGCAGTCGGAGAGCAGCCCCCAGCCGGCGCCCAGGCCGTGCCAGTGCGGGTCGTGAAGTCGTATCGTGCCCTCGCTCTGCGGCCAGCGCTCGGTGCCGGGCGACTCCGTGACCAGGAGCGTGCATCCGCGATCGCGCAGGCGGGCGCTCAGCCGGGAGACGTCGGCGTCTCGCGCCCGCATGCCGGGGGATACGACGATCAGGGGCACGACCTCGGCCAGGGCGGAGGTCGCCGCGAGCCAGCGCTCGCCGGGGCTGGGGACGAGGATCAGACGGGCGAGATCGATGCCGAACGCGGCTGCTGCTTCGACGCCGAGGTTCGGCATGCCGACCACTGCGCACCAGAGCCCCTTCTGCGATGCCGCACTGAGCAGTGCGAGCACGAGACTCGGTGAAGGGGAGACGGTGTAGGAGGTGCCGGTCTGCAGGCCCTCCTCCGGCAGGAGTGCGGCGAAGGCGGGGTCGAGGGGCAGCAGCGCATGTTCGCTGCGTCGCCGCTGCATCCTGCTGATCTCGCGGCGCAGTCGCAGGACTTCTCCCGCCCGGGAGTCGCTGTCCGGAGAGAGCGAGACCACCGCATCGAGCCCGATCACCCTGCATCCTTTCTCGAAGATATATTCTAATATACCAAGCCGTGTGAATGACGATAGTTCGTACATCGGACATCGACCAGGGGTTGTCCACAGGTGGTCTGCATGGGGTCTGTCGATCTCCTAACCTGCCGGGATGGACATCCGGCTCGCCCTCATCGCGCTCGTGCACATCGCGCTGATCGGTATCGGAGGATGGCTGATCGTGATCGACGCGCGCACGCATCGCCTCCCGAACCGGATCGTGCTGCCGACACTCGCCTGCCTGATCGTGCTCGCCGTGACGGACGCCGTGGCGACGGGGCAGGGCGCGGCGCTCGTCCGCGCCCTCATCGGCATGGTGATCCTCGGAGGGTTCTACGCGGTGCTGCGGGGGATGAGCCGTGCGGGAATGGGCGGCGGTGACGTGAAGCTCGCCGCCGTCATCGGCCTCGTGCTGGGCTGGCACGGTTGGCAGTCGCTCGCGATCGGTGCGGCCTCGGCCTTCGTGCTGGGGGCGCTCTACGCGATCGTGCTCATCCTCCTGCGAAGAGCGAACGGGGCCACCCGCATCGCGTTCGGCCCGTGGATGATCGCCGGCGCCCTCCTCGGTGTCGTCCTCGGATGAATCCGCCCGCCTCGCACCGATACCGCCACGACGGCGCTACCCTGAAGCACATGGCACTCGCACGACTTCACGGCGGCCCGCTGGACGGGCAGATCATCCCTCTCGGCGATGCGGACGACAAGCTGATCGTCCCCTACAGCGAGACGCAGGTGGTGTACAACCGCCGAGGCGGACCGCAGAACACCGGCCCGGACGATGGGCCCACCGAGATCGACTACTGGTTCGAAGAGTCTCTCGAGGACCTCACGCTCGACGATGACTGAGTCGTCCCGAACGGTCGAGGTCGAGCGCAAGTACGACGTCGACATCGAGACACCGCTGCCGCGCTGGAACGCCATCCCCGGCGTCGACGCCGTCACCCCCGGCGAGGCTCGCGCCCTGGACGCCCGATACTTCGATACCGCCGATGGCGTGCTCGCACGCGCCGGCGTGGCGCTGCGGCGTCGTACCGGCGGTCCCGACGAGGGCTGGCACGTGAAGGGGCCGCGGCAGGGCGACGGACGGCTGGAACTCGGCTGGCCGCTCGGCGAGGGTGAAGAGCTTCCGTCTGCGGTCGCCGAGACCGTGTCGGAATGGACGACGGCATCACTCACACCGCTCGCCCGGATCGAGAACGACCGCACAGCGTATCTGCTGACCGGCCCGGACGGGGTCGTGGCGGAGTTCGTCGATGACCGGGTGCGTGCCACCGATCTCCGCCAGGACGTGCAGCGCGAATGGCGCGAGTGGGAGATGGAGCTCGGCCCCGCCGCCCCGGCTGACGACGCGGGACGTGCCGCCTTCTTCGACGCCGTGGAGCGGGCTGTTCTGGCAGCCGGCGGCCGTGAATCGGGCTCCGACTCCAAGCTCGCCCGCGCCCTGGGCTTCTAGACAGAGAGCGCGGTCGCGCGCAACCCCTTCCCCCGGGGCTGCAGTGAGTGCTTGAGTGACAGCATGAGCCGACCGCCTGTGCTTCGATCGCTGCAGACGATCGTTCCCGAAACCGTCCTCGTCCAGGATCAGGTGCGTGATGTCTTCGCGCAGCAGCCCGGCCTCGGCAGGCTCGCGCAGCGCATCGTCACGACGTCGTTCAACGTCTCGGGCATCGACACGCGACACACGGTGATCGACGAGTTGTCGCTGGTATCCGAGATCACCGATCCCGTCTTCTTCGACCGTCGATCGGGGATGCTGCTCGCGCCGGGCACGAAAGCGCGCAATGACCTGTACACGCGTGAGGCGGCGCAGCTCTTCGTCGAGGCGGCACGACGGGCGCTCGATGCAGACCCGGATCTCGAGCCGGCTGATGTGACGCACGTCATCACGGTCTCGTGCACAGGTTTCCATGCCCCTGGTCCGGAGTACGAGATCGTGCGCGCTCTGGGGCTGTCCGACGCGGTGCAGCGCTTCCATCTCGGCTTCATGGGCTGCTACGCGTCGATGCCGGCGCTCCGTGCGGCGAGTCAGTTCTGCCTCGCGGACGAGAACGCCGTCGTCCTGGTCGTGAGCGTCGAGCTGTGCACGCTGCACCTGCGCTCTTCTGAGAATCCGGACACGATCGTGGCGTCGTCCCTGTTCGCCGATGGTGCAGCAGCAGGCATCGTCACGGCGCGCGAGCTTCCCTCGCCATTGCCTGCGCTGCGACTGGACCGCTTCCACACCGCCATCGCGCCGGAGGGCGAGAAGGACATGGCCTGGACGATCGGCGACACCGGGTTCGAGATGATCCTCTCCACGGCCGTGCCGCAGATCATCGGCGAGACGATCATCGGTGCACTCCAGCCGCTGTACGGCGCTGAGGAGGATCTCGGTGAGGCCTTCGAGGCCGGCAACGTGGGGGAGGCGGTTCAGCATTGGGCGATCCACCCCGGCGGGCGCAGCATCCTCGACAAGGTGCAGGAGCGACTGCACCTCAGCGATGCGCAACTGCACCCCGCAAGGGAGGTGCTGCGAGAGAACGGCAACATGTCCAGCGCGACTGTGCTGTTCGTCCTCAAGCGCATCCTGGAGGAGGAGGGGCCGAGTGCGGGCGACCGGGTGTCCGCGATGGCGTTCGGTCCGGGATTGACCGCCGAGAGCGCGCTGATGACCGTCGTCGCGCCGACGCGGTCATGAGCCCAGCCCTCACGACGCGAGACGTCGATGCTCGCGAGCTGATGGACGATCCGAGCGCCGATGCACGGATGCTGGCCAGGACCTACGGACGGTTCGGGCTCGTGAACGCGCTGGTCTCGCGTCCTGGAACCCTCTACCGGCGCGACATCCGACCGCGGGCGGAGCGCTCCCGGGCGTTGCGGATCCTCGACATCGGTGCGGGCGGGGGAGACCTCTGCCGCCTGCTCGCCTGGCGATTGCGTCACGACGGGCTCGACGCCGAGATCACCGCTCTCGACGCCGATGAGCGCGCGATCCGCTGGGCGTCGGCGCATGATCGCGGCGCAGGCATCCGCTATCGCCGCGCCCTCACGACCGAGCTCGTGGCCGCGGGCGAGACCTACGACGTGGTGCTGTCCAATCACGTGCTGCATCATCTCGATGACGCAGAGCTGCAGACGGTGCTCAGCGACTCGGTGCAGCTCGTGGCCCCGAGCGGTCTCGTGTCGCACCATGACATCGCCCGGAGCCGCACCGCCCACCTGCTGTTCGCCGCGGCCACCCGGCCGATCTCCGCCACCCTGCTCGCGGACTCGTTCATCCGCGAAGACGGCCTCATCAGCATCCGCCGCTCCTACACGGCCGCCGAGCTCGCCTCGATCGCCCCTGCCGGGTGGACCGTCCGCGGGGGTGTGCCCTCTCGCCTGGAACTGCGGTGGGAAGACGATCATGCCCGATCATGACGTGCTGATCGTGGGCGCGGGGCCGGTCGGTCTGCTGCTGGCCTGTCTGCTGGTGCAGGAAGGGCTGCGGGTGGCGGTCTGCGAGCGCCGGGAAGAGGCCGATGACCGGACCAGAGCGATCGGCATCCATCGTCCGGGCCTGGATGCTCTGGAAGCTGCGGGGATCGGCGCCGCGGTGCGGACGGAGGCGCTGCGGCTCGAGGGCGGCGAGGTGCGCAGTCGTCGACGGACTCTGGCGACGTTGACCTTCGCCTCCGATCGTCCGGTCCTGATCCTTCCGCAGCCGCGGACCGGTGCCCTGCTGCGTGCGCGTCTGCAGGCGCTCTCCGCAGACGCCGTGATCTCCGGATGCACGGTGAGGGCGGTCAGGGAGACGGCATCCGCCGTGCAGATCTCCGCAGAGAGCTCGGACGGTCCGCGCGATTTCACGGCCTCGGCAGTGGTGGTCGCCGATGGGATCAGGAGCAGCATCCGCGCCGATCTCGACGTCGGATGGCGACGCCGAGCGGGACGCGCCTCGTACACGATGCTCGACGTCGATGGAGCGATGCCAGGGGAGCGCGCGGTCCTGCATTGCGAACCCGCTGGCCTCGTCGAGTCCTTCCCGCTTCCGGGCGGGCGTCGACGGTGGGTGGTGCGTGACGGAGGCGGTGATCTCCGCACCCGCGACGGCTTCCGCACGGCGATCAGGCAGCGCACCGGAATCGGTATCGACCTCGATCAGGGCGCGAAGCCCACCTCCTTCATCGCCGCGCAGCACTCGGCGTCGCGGATGCATCGGGGGCGGGTGGTGCTCCTGGGCGACGCAGCGCACGAGGTCAGCCCGATCGGCGGGCAGGGGATGAACCTCGGATGGGTCGACGCCGTGCGTCTGGCAGAGCAGCTCGCACGCTCCCTCCCGGCGCGGATGCCGGACCTGGCCGCGTACGACCGGCAGGTGCGCAGGTCGGCAGCACGAGCGCAGCGCCGCTCGGCGTTCTACATGTCGATGGGAGCGCCGGCCCCCGACGCCATCGTGCGCGGCAGAGAGCTGCTGATGCGCGCGCTCGGATCGGCACCGCTGCGCGGGTGGACGGCGGGGCTGCTGACGATGCGCGGCCTCTGACCATGACCCGAGACGCACGAAGGCCCGATCCGCGAGATGCGGACCGGGCCTTCGTGAAGTGACTCGATCAGAAGTTGATCATGTGGCCGGCGAGGCCGTGGAAGCCCTCCTGCAGAGCCTCCGACAGCGTCGGGTGCGTGTGCACGTTGCGGGCCAGCTCCAGAGCCGTGAGGTCCCACTTCTGGGCCAGCGTCAGCTCGGGCAGGAGCTCCGACACGTCGGGGCCGATCATGTGCGCGCCGATGAGTTCGAGGTGCTCGGCGTCGGCGATCAGCTTGACGAAGCCGACGGGCTCGCCCAGGCCGTGCGCCTTGCCGTTCGCCATGAACGGGAAGGTCGAGACCTTGATCTCGCGACCCTCGTCCTTGGCCTGCTGCTCGGTGAGACCGAACGAGGCGACCTGCGGCGAGCAGAACGTCGCACGCGGCATCATCCGGTAGTCGCCCAGCGTCTGGGTCTCCGCGCCGCCGATGGTCTCGGCCGCGACGACACCCTGTGCCTCGGCCACGTGGGCGAGCTGCAGCTTGGCGGTGACATCGCCGATGGCGTAGATGCCGTCGACGTTGGTCCGCATGTGGTCGTCGATGTCGATGGCGCCGCGCTCGGTGAGCTTGACGCCGGTGGCCTCGAGACCGAAGCCCTCGATGTTCGGGGCGAACCCGACCGACATGAGGACCTTGCCGGCCTCGATCGACGACTGCTGCCCGTCCTTGCCGGTGTAGGTGACGGTGACGGACGAGCCGTTGTCGACGACCGACTCGACCTTGGTGGAGGTGAGGATGTCAACGCCGTAGTTCTTGTACTGCTTCGTGATCTCCTTCGACACGTCGGCGTCTTCGTTCGGGAGCGCACGGTCGAGGAACTCGATGATCGTGACCTTCACGCCGTAGTTCGTCAGCACGTAGGCGAACTCCATGCCGATGGCACCGGCGCCGACGATGACGATCGACTCGGGCAGCTCGCGGGTCATGATCTGCTCTTCGTAGGTCACGACATTCTCGCTGAGCGTGACGCCGGGAAGCAGGCGGACCTTGGAACCGGTGGCGATGATGACGTTGTCGAAAGTGACCTCTTCGGTCGTGCCGTCGGCCTTGGCGACCGAGATCGCCTTGGGGCCGGTGAAGGTGCCGCGCCCGTTGTACTCGGTCACCTTGTTCTTCTTCATCAGGAAGTGGATGCCCTTGACGCGGCCCTCAGCGACCTCGCGGCTGCGGTCGAACGCCTTGCCGAAGTCGATCGTGAACTCGCCGGAGATTCCGAAGAACTCTGCCTTGTGGTTCAGGGTGTGCGCGAGCTCCGCGTTCTTCAGGAGCGCCTTGGAGGGGATGCAGCCCACATTGAGGCAGACACCTCCCCAGTACTTCTCCTCGATGATTGCGGTGGACAGGCCGAGCTGCGCGCTGCGAACCGCAGCGACGTATCCACCAGGACCTGCACCGAGGATGACGACGTCGTAATGAGGCATGCGTTAAGCCTATCGCTCCGAGGGGGTGTCGGAATCGGACGAGGGCGTGCCTCGACGGCGGCTCATGACGATCCAGACGACGACGCCGGCGATGACGAGGATGCCGACGATCGAGAGCACCCAGATCCACGCGGATCCGTCGGCTGAATCGCCGGAGTCCGCCTCCGGGGTGGTGCTCGGCGAAGGAGCGATGGTCTGCTCGGCGGTCGGTGCCGCGGTCGTCGGTGCGGCGCTGGGCTCGTCCGTCGCGGCTGCGTCGTCGCCCACCGTGACGGTGAAGAAGTACTCACCGGAAGTGGGGTGTCCGTCGCTCGAGACGACCTTCCAGATCACGTGGTACTGACCTGCAGGGCCGGAGGCTCGCAGCGGCTGGGTCACGATCGCACCGTCCACCGTCGCCGCGCCATCGATGATCGATTCGCCGGCCGGATCGGTCACGACGACCTCGGTCGCGCCCTCTCCCTCGATGAGCTTCGCGCTGAAGGTGAGCGTCAGCGCCGTCGGGACGGTCTCGACCGATTCGTCCGCTGCCGGCGACGACGACACCAGCGCGTCGTGCGCGGATGCCGAGAGAGGGGAGAAGAGCACGAGGAACGCGGCGAGCAGTGTCACGGCGAGGGCGATCGGGGCAGCCGAGTGGCGCAGAGCTTTGGTCTTCACGAGTCCACCCTATGAATAACCGGTATGTGATGGCTGAGTATGAAAGCGGCCTCCCGCGAGCGGCTCGGCATCCGTTAGTCTGGACAATCAGGAGGGCACAGTGACTGACAGCGACAGCCGACCGGCCGGAGAAGCCGCGATCCACCGTTCCGGTGAGCAGAGACACGACGTGACGCAGACGTTCGGACACGATTCCGACCTGTCTTTCGTGCCGTTCGGTGTGGAACTCACCGACATCGAGCAGACCGCGATCTCCGCTCTGCCCGCAGGATCGGCACTTCTGCTGGTCCGCTCCGGTGCTCTCGCCGGTGCGCGTTACCTTCTCGACACCGACGTGACAACCGTCGGTCGTCATCCCGAGGCCGACATCTTCTTCGACGATGTGACCGTCTCTCGTCGGCATGCGGAGATCACCCGCACCGGATCGACGTTCGAGATCATCGATCAACGCTCCCTGAACGGGACCTACGTCAATGGCGAGCGCGTCGATCGCAGCACGCTGGTCGACGGCTCCGAACTCCGTGTCGGCAAGTTCCGCCTGAACTTCTTCGCCTCTCCTCGCGACCGCGTGGCGGCGAACGCCTGATGGCGGCTTCTCCCGCCCGCGAACGCTCTGCGTCCGCGGGCCTGCTGAGTATCGGTCAGGTGCTCGCAAGGCTCACCCCGGAGTTCCCCGATCTGACCTCCAGCAAGCTTCGTTTCCTCGAAGTGCAGGGCATCGTCACCCCCTCCCGCACAGACTCCGGCTACCGCAAGTTCTCGGCTTCGGACATCGAGCGTCTCCGGCTCGGGCTCACGCTGCAGCGCGACCATTACTTGCCGTTGAGCGTCATCCGCGAACAGCTCGACGAGGCCGATGCCGGCGGAGATGCGACGGCGCTCGTGCCGCCGCCCTCGATCGCCCCGACGCCGCGCCGCTATCGCCGCGACGAGCTCCTCGCCGCAGCCGGCGCAGGACCGCAGCTTCTCAATGACGCGATCAGCACCGGCGTCATCACGGCGCAGGAGAACTACCAGGAAGTCACGGTGACGTTGCTCCGCGGCCTCGTCGCCCTCGATCGGCACGGCATCGAACCGCGGCATCTCCGTTCCCTGCGTCAGGGCGCCGAGCGAGAGGTTGCCCTCATCGAATCGGCCATGTCGTCGCTGCTGCGCAGGACCGACACCACGTCCCGTGCGAAGGCCAGTGAACTGGCCCCTGAACTCGCCTCACGGATCGACGAGGTGCGATCGCTCTTCGTCAAGGATGCGCTCTCGCGAGTGCTTTCGTAACGAACTGATTGCGACACACCTTCGCCGTCCCACGGATGTGATTGCCGGTGCCCTGGCACTGCTCTACCGTGGAAGATAACCGTTCCAGAGAGGATTTCAGATGAATGCGGATGAGCTCACAGGCGACCCGCGGTTCGTACCCGAACTCCTCTTCACGGACGGTCTTCCGGCCATGGATGACGAGGTCGGTTATCGCGGCGCTGTCGCCGCTCGTGCCGCCGGTATCACCTACCGCCAGCTGGACTACTGGGCGCGTACCGAGCTTGTCGAGCCCACCGTTCGCGGCGCGAGCGGCTCCGGGTCGCAGCGTCTCTACGGCTTCCGCGACATCCTCGTCCTCAAGCTCGTGAAGAGTCTTCTCGACACGGGTATCTCGCTGCAGCAGATCCGCACCGCAGTCGAAGAACTGCGCCGCGCCGGCATCCGCGACCTCGCAGGCACGACGCTCATGAGCGACGGCGCCTCGGTCTACCTCTGCACCTCGAACGATGAGGTCATCGACCTCGTCAGCCGTGGCCAGGGCGTCTTCGGCATCGCCGTCGGCAAGGTGCTCCGCGAAGTCGAGTCGACGCTCGTCGCGTTCGATGCGACCGCTCCCGACCCCGTCGACGAGCTCACCGCCCGTCGCACCAAGCGCTCCGCCTGACGCACATCCGCGTCACACAGAAAACGGCCGTCCTCGATGAGGATGGCCGTTTCGCTGTGCGCGTCGAGAAGGTCAGCTCTGCTGGCCGCTCTCCGGGACGGCGATGCGTCCCGTGCGGATGATGCGGTCGAGCAGCTGATCGAAGTCGGCTGCGAGCTCCTGAGCGGAGTCGCCCGGCCAGATGTGGAGCGGCTTGGCGGCACCCTGAGCCTGCTGCAGCGACGTACGCTCCGGCAGCTGCGGGGAGAGGACGAGGGGCCCGAACATGTCGCGCAGCTCCTTGATGCGGAACTGGTGCTCGATCGATTGCGGGCGCACGCGGTTCACGACGATGCCGAGAGGCTGCAGTCGCGGCGAGAGCCCGCGGCGGATCTCCTCGATCGCACGGAGGGCGCGGTCGGCCGCTGCCACGGAGAAGAGGCCCGGTTCGGTGACGACCATGACGCGGTCGCTCGCCGCCCACGCGGTTCGGGTCAGTGCATTCAGCGATGGCGCGCAGTCGACGAGGACGAGGTCGTAGTCGGCTTCGACGGAAGCGAGGGCCTCCTCGAGCTTCCACACATCGCGGACACTCGGGTGCGGACCGTCGAAGTTGATCGCCGAGGGACTGCCGATGAGTACATCGATGGTTCCGGGGTGCACCTTCGCCCAGCCGCTGGAGGTGATCGCCTGACGGACGACCTTCTCCTTCGGGTTCGCCAGGACGTCGGCGATGTTGAGACGTCCGGCCACCTGGATGTCCATCCCGGTGGAGACGTCGGACTGCGGGTCGAGGTCGACGACGAGAGTCCGGACTCCTCGGGCGAAGGCCGCTGAGGCCAACCCGAGTGTCACGGTCGTCTTGCCGACGCCCCCCTTGAGAGAGCTGACGCTGAGTACGTGCACGGAGACCACGTTACCTTCCCCTAGGCTGGGGGAACACTCAGCCCCGCCCCATGTGCATCGAAAACGCTGCGCATCGAGCTCCCAGAGGTGTGCATGTTCCAGAAGATCCTTGTGGCGAATCGTGGCGAGATCGCGATCCGCGCCTTCCGTGCGGCAGTCGAAGTGGGAGCGCGCACCGTCGCGGTCTTCCCGCATGAAGACCGCGGCTCCGTGCATCGGCTCAAGGCCGACGAGGCCTACGAGATCGGCGAGCGCGGCCATCCCGTGCGCGCGTACCTGAACGTCGACGAGATCATCCGCGTCGCACTCGAGTCGGGTGCGGATGCGATCTACCCCGGGTACGGCTTCCTCTCCGAGAACCCGGAGCTGGCCGAGAAGGCCGCAGCGAACGGGATCGTCTTCATCGGACCGCCCTCGAACGTGCTCGAGATGGCGGGCAACAAGGTCGAGGCGAAACGTCATGCGGTCGAGGCCGGCGTTCCTGTCCTTCGTTCCACCGAGGCATCGGACGACGTCGACGCCCTGGTCGCGCAGGCCGAGGAGATCGGGTTCCCGCTGTTCGCGAAAGCGGTCGCCGGCGGCGGTGGCAGAGGGATGCGCCGCGTCGAGACCGCGGGCGATCTCGCCCCGGCTCTGGCCGAGGCGATGCGCGAGGCATCCAGCGCCTTCGGCGATGCGCGCATGTTCCTGGAGCAGGCGGTCGTGCGGCCCCGACACATCGAGGTGCAGATCCTCGCCGACAAGTCGGGTGAGACCGTCCACCTGTTCGAGCGCGACTGCTCTGTGCAGCGGCGGCATCAGAAGGTCGTCGAGATCGCCCCGGCGCCGAACCTCGACGACAGCGTCCGCACCGCGTTGCACGGCTACGCCATCGCCTTCGCCCGGTCCATCGGCTACGAGAACGCCGGCACGGTCGAATTCCTGCTCGAGACCGCGGGGGAGCGTACCGGCGAGGTCGTCTTCATCGAGATGAACCCGCGCATCCAGGTCGAGCACACCGTGACCGAAGAGGTCACCGACGTCGACCTGGTGCAGAGCCAGATGCGGATCGCCTCCGGTCAGACGCTCGCCGAGCTCGGCCTGCAGCAGGAGAACCTTCACCTGCGAGGCGCAGCGCTGCAGTGTCGGATCACGACGGAGGACCCGACCCAGGGCTTCCGTCCCGACACCGGCAAGATCACCACGTACCGCTCGCCCGGTGGCGCCGGTATCCGTCTCGATGGCGGCACGGTCCACCAGGGGGCCCAGATCAGCCCTCACTTCGACTCGATGCTCGCGAAGCTCACCTGTCGAGGACGCGACTTCCCCGCAGCCGTGGCACGTGCTCGTCGCGCCCTCGCAGAGTTCCGTATCCGCGGGGTCTCCACCAACATCCCCTTTCTCCAGGCGCTTCTCGAAGACGACGCCTTCATCGCGGGTGACGTCAGCACATCGTTCATCGACGAGCGCCCTGAACTCCTGCGTGGTCGCGTCTCGAAGGACCGTGGCACGAAGCTGCTGAACTGGCTGGTCGATGTCACGGTGAACAAGCCGCATGGCATCCATCCCGGCGTCGTCGACGCAGCGGCCAAGCTGCCTGCTGTCGACCTGGCATCGGAACCTGCGCCGGGGTCGCGTCAGCAGCTCCTCGAACGGGGACCGGAGGGCTTCGCTCGCAGCCTGCGTGATCAGACGGCGCTGGCGATCACCGACACGACCTTCCGCGACGCGCACCAATCTCTGTTGGCGACGCGAGTGCGCACGAAAGACCTCGTGGCTGCCGCTCCGTACCTCGCCAGACTGACGCCTGGTCTGCTCTCGGTCGAGGCCTGGGGCGGCGCGACCTACGACGTCGCGCTGCGCTTCCTCGGGGAAGATCCTTGGGAGCGCCTTGACAAGCTGCGCGCAGCGCTTCCGAACGTCGCGATCCAGATGCTGCTTCGGGGCCGGAACACGGTCGGCTACACCCCGTACCCGACCGCCGTGACCGAGGCCTTCGTCGCCGAGGCGGCCGCCAGCGGCGTCGACATCTTCCGGATCTTCGACGCGCTCAACGACGTGGAGCAGATGCGCCCGGCGATCGAGGCGGTCCGTAAGACCGGAACGGCCGTCGCGGAGGTGGCTCTGTGCTACACCGGTGATCTGCTCGACCCGGCCGAAGACCTCTACACCCTCGACTACTACCTGGGCCTCGCGGACCAGATCGTCGAGGCTGGCGCGCACATCATCGCGATCAAGGACATGGCTGGTCTGCTGCGTCCGGCTGCGGCGGCCAAGCTCGTCACGGCGTTGCGTGAGCGTTTCGACCTCCCGGTCCACCTGCACACGCACGACACCCCAGGCGGTCAGCTCGCAACCCTCCTTGCGGCCAGTGCTGCGGGTGTAGATGCCGTCGATGCCGCCTCGGCCCCGCTTTCCGGAACCACGAGCCAGCCTTCGCTGTCGTCCCTCGTCGCCGCGCTCGCGCACACCGAGCGCGACAGCGGCATCTCCCTCGACGCCGTCTCCGACCTGGAGCCCTACTGGGAGGCGGTGCGGCGTCAGTACGCGCCGTTCGAGTCGGGTCTCCCGGGACCCACCGGCCGCGTCTACCACCACGAGATCCCTGGCGGTCAGCTGTCGAACCTCCGCCAGCAGGCGAAGGCGCTCGGCCTCGCCGACGACTTCGAGCTCATCGAAGACATGTACGCCGCCGCCGATCGAATCCTCGGTCGCGTTCCCAAGGTGACGCCATCGTCGAAGGTCGTCGGAGATCTCGCACTGCACCTGGCCGCCGTCAAAGCCGACCCCGCGGACTTCGAGGCGAATCCAGAGAAGTACGACATCCCGGATTCCGTCGTGGGCTTCATGGCCGGCGAACTCGGCGAGCTGCCGGGTGGATGGCCCGAGCCCTTCCGCACGAAGGTGCTCGCCGGACGTTCAGTGCGTATCGGTCTCACTGCGATCACCGAAGATGACGAAGCAGCGCTCGCTGGCAGCAGCGCGCAGCGGCGGACACGGCTCAACACACTGCTGTTCCCGGGGCCCAGCGCGGAGTTCGCCGAGCGTCGCGAGCTGTTCGGCGACCTCTCGGTGCTCGACACGAGCGATTACCTTTACGGGCTCGTGGCCGGACAGGAGCATCAGATCGAGATCGATCGCGGTGTGCGGCTGTACGTCGGGCTCGAAGCGATCGGCGACGCCGACGACAAGGGCATGCGCACGGTCATGACGACGCTCAACGGACAGCTGCGTCCGGTGTTCGTCCGTGACCGGTCCATCAAGGTGGACACGATCGAAGTCGAGAAGGCCGACACCTCCGTACCAGGCCAGGTCGCTGCTCCGTTCTCCGGAGTCGTCACGCTGAAAGCCGAGGTCGGTTCCACGGTCCGTGCCGGGGAACCGGTCGCATCCATCGAGGCGATGAAGATGGAGGCGGCCATCACCGCTCCCGTCGACGGGGTCATCGAACGTCATGCGATCGCTGAGACGCAGCAGGTGGATGCCGGAGATCTTTTGGTCGTGATCCGTCCGGCGCACTAATCTTGTGCGGGCGAGGCCGCGCATCATATGCGCACCCGAGGCCCGCGCAGGCTTGGAGCGACATCGTGACACCGAAGAACACCACTGACCCCGAGGAGAACTCGCTGGGGGTGCTCGACGAAGCCGCGTCTCTGGACACGGCCGGCATCGGCATCCTCGGCGGGACCGCCCAGGTCAGCGTGACCCTACCCAAGGACGAAGACGATGACCTCGCCGACGACGGCGTCGTCGAGGGCGAAGTCATCGGCGACCTCGTGGTCGATCCGCCTCGTGGGGTGGAATCGAAGCCGAAACCCTCGTCGAAGATGAATCCGCTCCTGAAAGCAGCCCCGAGTGCTCGGCCCGCATCCCTGGCGGCAACGGCACAGGTGTCGGCCGAGAAGCTGTCGAATCCCCCGATCGCCGAGCCTGCTCAAGCGGCGGGGCCGATCGTGGAGCCGCCTGTCGTCACGGGGGTGATCGAGGAGACACCGGTCGTCGAGTCGATCGTGATCGACGTGTCGGCGCTCGAACCCGCTCGCATCGTCGATGTCGTCGATGCGATCGTCATCGCGGAGCCGGAGCCGGAGCCGGAGCCGGAGCCGGAGCCGGAGCCGGAGCCGGAGCCGGAGCCGGAGCCGATCGCCGACGATCGTGATGCCGCCGGAGAGCAGGCAGCAGAGGAAGCAGCTGCCGCACGATTCCTCGCCAGAGCTCATTCCGAGATCGAGACGGCTCCCGCACCGGCAACAGCCGTGCGGACTTCCGTCGAGAAGGAGACCAGCACCGTGTCCACTCCCGAAGAGAGGCCCGTCGTGCCGCAGCCCGCACGGGCGACAGCGCGCACAGACGTGACGCTCACCTCGAAGCGCCTGGACGATCTGGGCGAATCGTCGCGCGAGTCCGCCGACCTGCTCACCGCCGACCGTCTGCTCGACCCGCACCGGGTCACGAAGCCGGAGCCAGAGGGGGCATGGAGTCACTTCCTTTATGCAGTCTCAGGGCGACGCATCAACATCGGTGACGGACGCCGTGCGCGCGAGCGCAAGGCGCTGTCGGCGCGGATCGCGGCGCCGCTCGCGGGTGGAGCGCGTTTCGTCCCCGTGCTGTCACGCAAGGGCGGCGTCGGCAAGACGACGATCACCGCACTGCTCGGTATGGCACTGGCCGACGCGCGCGAGGATCGCGTGATCGCCGTCGACGCCAATCCCGATCGGGGCACGCTCGCCGAGCGCATCGTGCGGCCGCACCACAGCAAGTCGGTGCGCGATCTCGTGAGGATCCACGACGACGTCAAGGGCTACCACGACATCTCCGCCATCGTGGCTCGGGATGCGACCCGTCTCGATGTGCTCGCATCCGACTCCGATCCGCGTATCGCCGAGGCCTTCAGCGACAGCGACTATCGCGACGTCGCCGGTGTCGCGGCGCACTACTACTCGCTGGTTCTCACCGACACCGGGACCGGGATCGTGCACTCCGTGATGTCGGCGACCCTCGACCTCGCGGACCAGATCGTCATCGTCTCGGGTCTCAGCGTCGATGAGGCGCGGCTCGCGTCCGAGACGCTCACGTGGCTCGAGACGAATGGCTACGCCGAGCAGGCACGCGAGGCGATCGTCGTGCTCAACCAGTCCACGCCGGGTGCGCCGCTGGTGCGCCTGAACGAACTGCAGGCGCACTTCGCCACCCGTGCGCGCAGTGTGGTCCGCGTTCCGTACGACCCGCAGATCGCGGGCGGCGGGACGATCGTGTTCGCGAACCTGCTGCCGGAGACCCGGATCGCTGCCCGCGAACTCGCGGCGCTGCTGGTCGAGGGCCTGCGGGCCAAGGCCGCCTGATGGCGGTTCGCGAGATACGCATTTTCGGTGACCCCGTTCTGCGGACGGTCTGTGCTCCGATCGACGAGATCGACGACGGGGTGCGCGCGCTCGTGGCCGATCTGGTCGACACCGTGGAGCTGCCGGGGCGCGCTGGCGTCGCGGCACCGCAGATCGGTGTCGCTCTGCGCGCCTTCAGCTACAACATCGACGGTGACATCGGCTATGTGCTCAACCCCGTGCTGACCGAGGTCCGCGGTGAGCCGGAGCCGACGGGGGAGGGCTGCCTCTCTGTTCCGGGCCTCTGGCACGATGCACAGCGCCACCCCTGGGCTCGCGTCGAGGGGATCGACCTCGACGGCAACCCCGTTGTTCTCGAGGGCGATGGCCTCCTCGCTCAGGCGCTGCAACACGAGACTGATCACCTCGACGGAAAGCTGTTCCTGACCCGGCTCGATCCTGAGACCCGCAAAGCCGCGATGCGCGAGGTGCGGGAGAGCTCCTGGTTCTGAACACACGAGGTCTGAAGACATGAAGAAGGGCCCCGCACGTGCGGGGCCCTTCTTCATGCGTGGGGGCGTCAGCCGCCGAGCGGAACGTTCGTCGTCGCGACGGGCTCGTCGTAGATCGCGGCGATCTCATCCGCGAAGTCGTTCATGATGATGTTCCTCTTGATCGAGAGCTTCGGCGTCAGGTGGCCGGAGGCCTCGGTCCACTCCGAGTCGAGGATCGTGAACTTCCGGATCGATTCCGCACGCGAGACGCGGGCGTTCGCGGTGTCCACGGCTCGCTGCACCTCGGCGCGCACAGCCGGGTTCTTCGACGCATCGACGAGCGACATCGTGGCCTCGAGGCCGTTGTTGGCGAGCCAGGTCGGGAGCATCTCCGGGTCGAGCGTGACGAGTGCCGAGATGAACGGGCGCTGATCGCCGACGACCACGACCTGGCCGATGATGGGGTTCGCGCGGATCGGGTCTTCGAGCGCCGCGGGCGCGACGTTCTTGCCGCCGGCCGTGACGATGATCTCCTTCTTGCGACCGGTGATGGTGAGGAAGCCCTCGGAGTCGAAGCTGCCGATGTCGCCGGTGTGGAACCAGCCGCCTTCGCTGAACGCCTCGGCCGTCGCCGCCGGATTGTTCCAGTACTCCTTGAAGACGTTGATACCGCGGACCTCGATCTCGCCGTCGTCGGCGAGGCGCACGCCGACCCCGGGGAGTGCCGGCCCGACCGTGCCGATCTTCGACTTGTCCGCGAGGTTCACGGTGGCAGGCGCCGTCGTCTCGGTGAGGCCGTATCCCTCGAGGATGACCACGCCGAGGCTGTGGAAGAAGTGTCCGAGTCGCGAACCGAGCGGCGCCGAGCCGGAGACGGCGTAGACGACGTTGCCGCCCATGGCCTCTCGGAGCTTGCTGTAGACGAGCTTGTTGAACAGGGCGAACTTGATCTTCATCCCGAACGGGATCGGCTTGCCTGCCTCGATCAGCTTCGAGTGCTCGATGGCGACGTCGGCTGCCGCGCGGAAGATCTTGCCCTTGCCGCCGGCTTCCGCCTTCTGCTCCGCCGAGTTGTAGACCTTCTCGAACACTCGCGGGACCGCGAGGAGGAAGGTCGGCTTGAACGACCCGAGCGCCGGGAGGAGCTGACGCGTATCCGGCTGGTGCCCCGTGCGCACTCCTGCATGGATGTCGAGGATCGAGATGAACCGGGCGAACACGTGCGCGGTGGTGATGAAGAGGAGGGTGGATGCTCCGGGCGTCTGGACGACCTCGTCCAGCGCCTTGGCCGAGTTGCGGGAGAGCTCGACGAAGTTGCTGTGAGTGAGTACGCATCCCTTCGGGCGGCCCGTGGAACCGGAGGTGTAGATGAGCGTCGCGATGTCGGATCCCACTGCGAGGGTGCGGCGACGCTCGATCTCACCATCGGTCACCGATGCGCCCTGCGCGGTCAGGGTGTCGATCGCTCCGAGATGCAGCTGCCACACCTCGCGGATCAGAGGCAGGTCGCCGCGGACCTCATCGACGCGGGCGAAGTGCTCGGGCGATTCCACGATCAACGCGATAGCGCCGGAGTCTTCGAGGATCCACTGGATCTGGGAGGGGGAGCTGGTCTCGTAGATCGGTACCATCACGGCGCCGGCATAGAAGAGCGCGAAATCGACCAGCGTCCACTCATACGTCGTTCTGGCAAGGAAGCCGACCTTCTCGCCCGGCTGGATACCGGCGGCGGCGAAGCCCTTGGCCAGGGCGATGACGGCCGTCTGGAAGTCGGCGGCGGAGATGTCGCGCCAGCCGTCGCCCTCGGGCACGGAGAAGAGCGCGCGATCCGGAGTGGCTTCGACTCGCTTCACCAGGAGGTCGGCGACGTTCGCTTCGGGATCGGCTGGGACGATCGCGGGGACTTCAAACTGGACCACGGCAGCTCCTTCGGTACCGGTCGGGCACGGACTTGATTTCGAGTCTAGGGCATGGAACCCAGTCGCGCCGGAGGTGGAACTGGGTCGCGAGCAGGGGGAACGCGAGAAGAAGACTCTGGCGGATGCCGAGCACGGCGCTAGACTTCACCACGATGTTCTACTGGCTGATGAAGTACGTCGTGATCGGCCCTGTGGTCAAGGGGGTGTTCCGCCCCTGGATCGTGGGGCGGAAGAACGTGCCCGCGAACGGTGCGGCGATCCTCGCCAGCAACCATCTCTCCTTCGCCGACTCCATCTTCCTGCCGCTGGTGATCGACAGATCGATGTCGTTCCTCGCCAAGAGCGACTACTTCACGGGCCGCGGCATCAAGGGCTGGGCCACGAAGTTCTTCATGAAGGCCACAGGCCAGATCCCGATCGACCGTTCAGGAGGCAAGGCCTCTGAGGCATCTCTGAACACGGGGCTCCAGGTGCTCGGCGGCGGCGACCTGCTCGGCATTTACCCCGAAGGCACGCGCAGCCCTGACGGCAAGCTGTACCGCGGGCGCACCGGTATCGCCAGGATGGCGCTGGAGGCGAAGGTTCCGGTCGTGCCGGTCATCATGGTCGACACCGATACGGCGATGCCGATCGGCAAGCGGCTGCCTCGAATCGTGCGAGTCGGCATCGTCATCGGGGAGCCTCTCGACTTCTCCCGATACGCGGGCATGGAGAACGATCGGTACATCCTGCGTTCGGTCACTGACGAGATCATGGTCGCGCTGCAGCGGCTGGGCGAGCAGAAGTACGAAGACGTCTACGCGTCGACGGTCAAGGACCGGCTCCCGACCCGCGTCACATAGCCTTCGCGCGGATCTCGGTGGTATCGGTGACCACTAGGCTGGAACGCATGCTCCCGCACCACATCGAAGCCCTTGATGCGTGGCGCTCGCTTCCCATCAAGCAGCAGCCGCAATGGCCCGACGCGGACCGCGTCGCCGACGTCTCCCAGCAGATCGCGACCCTCCCGCCGCTCGTGTTCGCCGGTGAGGTCGACAACCTGCGCGACCGACTCGCGCGTGCTGCATCCGGCCGTGCTTTCCTCCTGCAAGGTGGCGACTGCGCTGAGACCTTCGCGGGAGCGACGGCCGAGCAGATCCGCAACCGCATCAAGACCGTCCTCCAGATGGCGGTCGTGCTGACCTATGGCGCGTCGATGCCCATCGTCAAGATGGGCCGCATGGCCGGTCAGTTCGCGAAACCGCGATCGAGCGACACCGAGACCCGCGGCGACGTCAGCCTGCCCGCCTACCGCGGCGACATCGTGAACGGCTACGACTTCACAGAAGGCTCTCGTCAGCCCGATCCCGGTCGGCTCCTGCAGGGGTACCACACGGCGGCATCGACGCTGAACCTGATCCGCGCGTTCACCCAGGGCGGTTTCGCCGACCTTCGCGAGGTGCACTCCTGGAACAAGGGCTTCGCGCAGAACCCGGCGAACCAGCGCTACGAGCGCATGGCTGCGGAGATCGACCGCGCCATCAAGTTCATGGAAGCCGCCGGAGCCGACTTCGACGAGCTCAAGCGCGTCGAGTTCTTCACGGGCCACGAAGGCCTGCTCATGGACTACGAGCGGCCGATGACGCGAATCGACTCCCGTACTGACACGCCGTACAACACGTCGGCGCACTTCCTGTGGATCGGTGAGCGCACGCGCGAGCTCGACGGGGCGCACGTCGACTACTTCTCGAAGATCCGCAATCCCATCGGTGTGAAGCTCGGTCCGACCACGTCGCCCGACACGGCGCTGGCGTTGATCGACAAGCTCGATCCGAACCGCGAGCCGGGTCGTCTGACCTTCATCACGCGCATGGGCGCCGGCAAGATCCGCGATGCGCTTCCGCCGCTGCTCGAGGCCGTGCGCGACTCGGGTGCTCAGCCGCTGTGGGTCACGGATCCGATGCACGGCAACGGCATCACGACGCCCACGGGCTACAAGACGCGTCGTTTCGACGATGTCGTCGACGAGGTGCGGGGCTTCTTCGAAGCGCATCGCGCGGTCGGCACGTTCCCCGGCGGCATCCACGTCGAGCTCACCGGTGACGACGTCACCGAATGCCTGGGCGGGTCGGAGCACATCGACGAGGCGGCACTGGCCACGCGCTACGAGAGCCTGTGCGACCCACGACTGAATCACATGCAGTCGCTCGAGCTCGCCTTCCTCGTGGCTGAGGAGCTCGAGAAGCGCTGACACTCCCGTCGCTGAGACGAAGAAAGCCGCCCTCCCGGAATCATCGTGGAGGGCGGCTTTCTCGTTGCGGCCGGTCTCAGCCTCGTTGCGTCCGGGCTCAGCCGCTCAGCTGGATCGAGAGGTTCACTGTGCCACCATTGGGGAGTGACTTGTCAGGGCCGGGATCCTGACCTGTGACCTTGGCCATCTCTGCGAAGCCCGGCAGGTCGCCCCAGGCGGCGTAGGTCGACTTGAAGCCCTTGTCGGAGAGGATCTTCTTCGCATCGTTCAGAGTCTTGCCCGAGACGTCGGGGACCGGGAAGAGCTCTGGTCCCTTCGACACGATGAGCTGCACGTTGTCGCCCGGACGCCAGTTGCCCTCTTCTGCGCGGTCGGCGACGCCGATGACCACGTCCTTGGCGACGCTGTCGCTGAAGACGTATTGCGGGTCGGTGGTGACGGTGAGGCCCTTGTCTGTGAGGGTGGAAGTCGCCTCGCCGACCGACATTCCCGAGACGTCGGGGAAGTCGCCGGCGGAGACGTACAGCTCCACAGTGTCGTCTTCGAAGATCTCGCAGCCGTCACCGCAGATGTAGGCGTCGCCGCCGGCCCTCGGCGTGACGTAGGCGTTGATGACGATGCCGGCGTCGGCGTCGGAGAACAGCAGCAGCGACTCGTCCGTGACCTTGACGTTGAGGCCGGTGAGGTAGTCGCGAGCGTCTTGCTCCGCTCGCCCATTCAGTGCATCGAGGGTGTGGTTGGCGGGTCCGGCGGACACGATGACCGCGACAGGGGCGCCCTTGTCGAGCCGGGTGCCTTCTCCCGGGTCGGTCTCGATGACGGTCCCTGCCGGGATGTCGATCGAGAACTCATCTTTCTGCGTGGGGACGAAGCCGGCTTCTGTCAGCACCGTCGCGGCGTCGTCGTAGGTGCCTCCGGCGACGGTCGGCACGGCGATGAGCGATCCGGGGCCGGAACCGAACCACCAGCCGACGCCGCCGGCGAGCACCGCCAGCAGCAGGACCAGTGTGAGTAGGAATGCGCCGCGCGCGCGCCGTTTGGAGGCCCGTCGGCGCAGGAGCGTCGCGTTGTCGATGGCGGCGGGGACGGGCGCGGTGGGATCGGCGATCACCATGGTGCCAGGCATCACCTTGGTGAGGTCGCCCGAGTCGGCGTGGCTGTGCTGCGGAGCGGTCGCTCTGGCCGCGGTCGGGGCGATACCGAGGTCGCGCTCGATCTCGCGCAGCCGATCGAGCATCTGCTGGGCATCGTCCGGTCGCTCGTCCGGTGACTTCTCCGTGGCCCAGAGCACGAGCTCGTCGAGCTGCTCGGGGACAGCGGGGTTACGGGCGCTCGGTCGAGGCACAGACTCGGTGGCGTGCTGGAACGCGATCTGCATCGGCTGCTCGCCCTTGTACGGCTGTTCGCCGACCAGCATCTCGTACAGCATGATCCCGAGCGCGTAGATGTCGCTGCGGGCGTCGGCGGTGCCTCGCGTGACGAGTTCGGGGGCGAGGTAGGCGATGGTGCCCAGCAGCTGCTGTCCGGTGGCGGTGTTCGCCGTCGTCGCCCTCGCCAGTCCGAAGTCGCCGATCTTGATGCGACCGTCTTCGGCGAGGAGCACGTTCTCCGGCTTGACGTCGCGGTGGACGATGCTGGCGCGGTGCGCGGCGGAGAGGCCGGCAAGGATCGCGTCCATGATCGTGATGGTCTGCGGGATCGTTAGCCGCTTCTGCTCGCGGAGCAGTTCGCGCAGCGTGATGCCGGGCAGATACTCCATCACGAGATACGCGAGCTCGCCATCCTGACCCTGGTCGAACACGTTGACCACATGTGGGTCTGCCAGGCGGGCCGCAGCTCTGGCCTCTTGGATGAAGCGGCTCTGGAAGGCGGAGTCGTCGCTGAGATGCGCGTGCATCACCTTCAGAGCGATACGTCGTTCGAGGCGGAGGTCGGTGGCGACGTAGACCGTGGCCATGCCACCGCGGGCGATTCGAGCGCGAACTCGGTAGCGGCCGTCGACAAGCCGCCCGATGAGGGGGTCGGCCTGCTGATTGGTCGTCACGTCAGAATTCTATGGAGAATTGCCTGAGAGACAGGGGAGCGGCTCACCCCTCGGCCCTGTGGGTTTTCCCGGATGTCGTCAGTTGTAGAGCGCGAGCCAGGCATATGCTTGCGTCTCCCACTGGCCGTACTTGTCCGGATAGGCGGAGATCTGCACGGCTTGGGCCGCCGATGTGAACGACATGTTCTCCCAGCCGGCGATGTCCAGGAGCCCGCGCGTCATCTGTCCGTTCGGGTCGTTCTGCCCTCCATAGAACACGCGAGTGCTCCGGTCGGCGTCCATGATCTGCGCGGGCGTGCCCCATCCGGTGCTCGGGCGCTGCTGGAAGATGCCGAGTGAATCGCGATCGCCCCAGTCGAGGTTGCGCAGGTCGGATTCCACCATCCCGGTTGCGAGGGCGATGGCGATGGCGCGATCAGAGACGCCGAGTTCTCGGCCGATGCGGATGATGAGTGCCGCGTTCGAGGCCTGCTCTGCGGAGAGCGCTGCGGTCTGCTGGCCACCGGCCGATGCGGGCGCAGGAGCGGGGGCTGCTGCGGGGCTCGGAGCGCCTTGCACGGCCAGCGTCTGGCCGGGGTAGATGATCGACGACGACCCCAGGCCGTTCAACGCGAACAGCGTCTGGGGCGTGGTGCCGTACTTCTGTGCAATGCCGAAGACCGTATCGCCGGCGACGACGGTATGGGTCGCGGTGGACCCGGGCGCAGGAGCGGGAGCTGCGGCCGGGACCGCTGCCGGGGTCTGCGGTGCAGGGGATCCGGAGACGACCAGGCTCTGGCCGGGGAAGATGACCGATGCGCGGGTGAGTCCGTTTGCTGCCAGCACGGCATCGACCGTGGTCGCGTACCTCTGGGCGATGGCGTACACGGTGTCGCCGGCGACGACCTCGTGCGTGGTCGAGGCCGCGGGGGAAGGGGCGACCGCGGGTGCGACGGAACCGGCAGCAGCCTGAAACGTCAGAGTCTGCCCCGGATAGATCACCGACCGCCAGGAGAGTCCGTTCCACGTCAGGATGTCGACCGTCCGCAGGCCGAAGCGTGTCGCGATGGCCGACACGGTGTCGCCCGGCTGGACCACATAGTTCGTCGGTGCCGCCTGCGCAGGCACCACAGAGGCCGGCAGCAGGCGCTGGCGCTCGACCGTGGCGTTGTCGTGCATGACAGCAGCGTCGGCCGGCGCCGCGCTGAGTGTGGTCGCCAGGGCACCGAGCACCGCGGCGGGTGCTCCGATCCGCAGGTGTCGCGTTCGACGCGTGGCGGTCTTGAGTATCAAGGCTTGCCCCCTTTTCGAGCTTTTCACGCTGACACGGATGTAAACAGAAGTCAACAGAAGTGACGCAAGTGAAAGGTGTGACTGGAGGGGCGACATGCGACAGGCCAGCAGAGGTGAGATAGTTGGCAACGTGTCTGAGAACGTTGCTGGAACCCCTGCCGCTGCTCCCGCCGAGTGGCTGACGATGCCCGACCTCGTCGAGGCGCTCGATGTGCCCCTCGGTCGCGTACGTCGTCTGATCGACGAGCACTACCTGGTGGGGTCGCGTCGCAGCGGCGTCTTCGCGGTGCCTTCCGTGTTCATCGTCGACGGCCACCCGTTGAGCTCGTTGCGCGGAACGGTCATCGTGCTCCAGGATGCCGGCTTCTCCGATGACGAGCTGATCGATTGGCTCTTCGCCGAGGAGGAGTCGCTGGGCCGTTCGCCGATCGATGCTCTGCTCGCGGGGCACAAGAGCGCCGTCCGCCGCCTCGCACGCACGCTCGCCTGAGGGCGAGTCCCGCTCAGGCCGAACGCACTGTGGCTGCGCGCGCGAGGTCTCGCAGCTCGCCGACCGCGGCGTTGTCGAGCCGCGCGCCAGTCAATGCCCGATCGGCTTCTCGCGCATAGCCGGCGATCATCGCCTCAACCTGATCCAGCGCTCCGGATCCCGTGATCGTCGCCTGCAGGAGCGACACCTGCTGCGGTGTCAGTTCCGGGTCGCCGAGCATCTCGTCCAGGAGATTCCTCGCAGAGGCGTCAAGGCTCTGTCTCGTGAGCGCGATCAGCACTGTGCGCTTGCCCTCTCGAAGATCATCCCCGGCGGGCTTTCCGGTGACGGATGCGTCACCGAACACGCCGAGCACGTCGTCGCGCAGTTGGAAGGCCATGCCGATCGGATGGCCGAAGTCGCGCAGCGCCGACATCTGATCGGAATCGGCGCCGCAGAATGCTCCGCCGAGGACCAGCGGCTGCTCGATGCTGTATCTGGCGGACTTGAGCGATGCCACGCGCAGGGCCCGTTCGGCGTGGAGGGTTGCATCGTTCACACTCCAGGCTGATTCTTCAGCGATGTCGAGGAACTGCCCTGTGGTCACGTCTCGCCGCATCCTGGCGTATTCGGAGCGCACGACGCGGGCGTGCGGTTGTCCCTCGAGTGCCGACTCCAGCAGATCGTCGCTCCACGCGACGAGAAGATCGCCGAGGAGGATGGCCGACGCGCGACCGAAGGCCTCTGCATCCCCGGACCATCCCTCCTGGCGATGAGATGCCTCCAGGGCCCGGTGCGCTGCGGGGCGGCCGCGACGCGTGTCGGAATTGTCGATCAGATCGTCGTGGACGAGCGCGGCCGACTGGAAGATCTCGAGCGCAGTGCAGAGATCCCACAATGCATCAGTCTCCGTCGCGTCGCGATCGCCGAATCGAGCGACAGCACGCCAGCCGGCGTGGCAGAACCGCGCACGCAGCCGCTTGCCTCCCGCGAACGTGCCGTCGGCGGCATCGAGGAATGCCTGCGCATCCGGACCGTATTCCGATGCTTCTTCGCGCATCTTCCAGAGGAAACGGGCGAGGTGTGCGGCGACGGCATCGGGGACAGGGGAGGAGGACGGCACGACTCCCAGCATACGTAAAGCAAGGCAAGGCCGAACTGCTAGCCGAGGAAGCCTCAGCGCGCGTAAGATAGAAGGCACAATACCCGAGGGGGACGAAATGCCACTCTCCGAACAGGAGCAGCGTCTGCTCGACGAGATGGAACGCCATCTCCTCCACAATGATGCCGATGTCGTGACCGCGCCGTCTGGTGATCGCGCGCTGAGCTACCGAAATCTCGTCTACGGTGCGCTCCTTCTGCTCGCCGGGGTCGGCGGTCTGATCGCCGGAGTCATCCTCGGCGGCGTGTGGGGCGTCGTCGTCGGAGTCGTCGGATTCGCGGCGATGCTCGCCGGTGTCATGGTCGCAGTCACTCCTGTGCGACGCACGACTGCAGCCGAGCCGCGCGAGCGATCGGCTCCCAAGAAGCACGAGTCCGCCTCGTTCATGGATCGCATGAACGACCGGTGGGACCGCCGCCAGGACGGTCACTGACCCTCTCCACACACTTCACGACAGAAGCCCGGATGCTGAGCATCCGGGCTTCTGCCGTTAACTTCCGGATCCGGTCGGCCCGCTTCTGAGCGGCCGGCGTTCCTCCACCGGTGCTCCACCTTCCTCCACCGCGAGTTTCCGCGGTTTTTTGGTGCGCCCGACGGGCGCAACGCTGCCATTGCGTGGATTGGTCGTAGGTATGTGGAGGAAAGTGGAGTAAAGTGGGGCGCACCTCGAGTTGGCCGGACGCAGAGGGGGTGATGGCCGATGTTGCTGGGTACGCATTCACCGAAGCTGGACGACAAAGGACGGGTCATCCTTCCTGCGAAGTTCCGCGAAGACCTCGGCGGCGGCATCGTCGTCACCCGAGGCCAGGAGCGATGCCTCTACGTGTTCAGCACGGCTGAGTTCGAGGCCATGCACGAGCGGATCCGCCAGGCGCCGCTCGCCAACAAGCAGGCGCGTGACTTCATGCGTCTGTTCCTCTCCGGTGCGAGTGCGGAGATGCCAGACAGCCAGAACCGCATCACCATCCCCGTGCACCTGCGTCAGTACGCGGGGCTGCAGAAGGAACTCATCGTCACCGGAGTCGGCGCCCACGCCGAGATCTGGGATGCCGAGAGCTGGAACGCCTACCTCGCCGCCGGTGAGGAGACCTACTCCGACCTCGAGCAGGAGGTGATTCCGGGCCTCTTCTGACCACGGCTGTGATGCCCCGCCGCTCCCGCCCCGACACACTTCCCCGGTGCCGGGTCGCGAAGCGGAGGGGGATCAGAGCCGAAGGTCACCCCGAGAAAGATCATGAACCTCCGAGACATCCACACCCCAGTACTGCTCGACCGCTGCGTCGAACTGCTCGCTCCCGCCCTCCAGGCGGACGGAGCGGTGCTCGTCGATGCCACTCTCGGCATGGGCGGGCACTCCGAGGCGCTGCTTGCACGCTTCCCGAACATCCGCCTGATCGGACTCGACCGCGACACCGATGCGCTTCGCATCGCAGGGGAGCGGCTCGCTCGCTTCCGTGACCGGGTAACGCTCGTGCACACGGTGTACGACGAGATCGGCCTTCATGCGCAGGGTGCCTCGGGCATCCTCTTCGACCTCGGGGTCTCCTCGCTGCAGCTCGACGAGGCCGAGCGTGGCTTCGCCTACTCGAAGGATGCTCCGCTCGACATGCGGATGGACCAGACGAAGGGCGTCACTGCGGCCGATGTGATCGCCACGTACAGCGAGGGCAACCTCCGCCGCATCTTCGAGCGCTACGGCGAGGAGAAGCTCGCAGGACGCTATGCGCGCTTCATCATCGCGGCACGCCAGAAGCAGCCGATCACGCGTTCCGGTGAGCTCGTCGAGATCCTGATCGCCGCGACACCCGCCGCAGCCCAGCGCGCAGGCCACCCTGCCAAGCGCGTGTTCCAGGCTTTGCGCATCGAGGTGAACACGGAACTCAACGTGCTCGCAGATGCGATCCCGTCGGCCATGGATGCGCTCGGTGTCGGAGGCCGCATCGTCGTCATGTCGTACCAGTCGCTCGAAGACCGCCTCGTGAAGCAGGCTTTCGCCGCTGCATCCGCCTCGACCGCACCGGCGGGGCTTCCGGTGGAGCTCCCCGAACACGCTCCGCGGTTCCGCATCCTGACCAAGGGTGCTGAGCTCGCCGACGACGAAGAACGCGCGCGCAACCCGCGGGCGATCCCGGTGCGCCTGCGCGCCGCCGAGAAGCTGCGGGAGAGCGCATGAGCCTGAACGCCGTAGTCCGCAAGCCGGTGCAGCCGGTCGTACCGGAGAAGAAGCCGCAGCGGAAGCTGCAGCCCGTCACGCGTCCTGCGGTGCGCCGCAAGCCGAAGCTCGCCTACGCGCTGGTCGCTCTCGGCGGTGCCCTCGCGATCGGCGCCGCACAGATCGCTCTGTCGCTCGCGACCACTCAGGACTCGTTCACACTCGCGAGCCTCTCGTCGCAACAGCGTGAGCTGAACCTCAAGGCCCATGCCCTCCAGGAGGAGCTCACCGGTCTGAGTTCGCCGCAGGTGCTCGCCAACAACGCCGCCGGACTCGGAATGGTCGTCGCCGGCTCGCCGTCGTATCTGCGTCTCAGTGACGGAGCCGTATTCGGCACCGGCGCAGGTGCCGACTGGACCTCGACAGTGAACCCCGAGGGCGTCGGCGCAGTGAGCAACTCACTCATCGTCGAGCCGCCCCCGCCCCTGCCTGCGGAGACCGACGAGGGGACGACAGAGGCGCCGACGCAAGACCTCCCGCCGTCGATCACCGACGGCCTCCCCAGCCCCGCCACGCACTGACACCGACGATCGACGGAGAGATCCCATGACGACCCGAGCAACCCGCGGACCGCGGCGACGCACCGTCGTCGCACTCGCGGTCATCCTTTCCGTGCTGGCCGCCTTCGTCGTGCGACTGGTCGACATCCAGGTCGTGAGCGCAGACGAGCACGTCTCCGAATCGCTCGAGCACCTCGGCGCGAGCTCATCCATCCCCGGACAGCGTGGATCGATCGTCGACTCCGGCGGCACTGTCCTGGCCTCCAGCGTGTTGGTCTACGACGCGCAGCTCAGCCCGCAGGTGATCATGCTGGTCGAGGAGAAGGACCCGAAGCTGCCGTGGGCCGAGGCCTCCGACAAGATCGCGGCCGTCACCGGGCAGACCGGAGATGAAGTGCGAGCGCTGGTGTCGAACGCACTCGCGGAGAACCCGAACAGCCAGTACGTGGAGCTGAAGCGCGGTCTCAACACCGACCAGTTCATGAAGCTCAGGGCGCTGGGCATCTCCTCGTACCTGAGCATGCCGGCGCGCGAGACACGGGTGTACCCGAACGGAGCGGTTGCCGGCAACGTCCTGGGGTTCCTCGACAACTCGGGTAAGGCGCAGGCGGGCGTGGAGCAGCTGGACAACTCATGCTTGGCCCCCATCGACGGCGAGGAGACCTATCGCAAGGGCAAGGATGGGGTCGTGATCCCCGGGAGCGAGCAGACGGTCGATGCCGTGAACGGCGGTTCCGTGCAGCTGACCATCAACAGCGACCTGAACTGGTACCTGCAGCAGATGATCGCCGAAGAGGCGCAGACGCAGGGTGCCAAGGGCGGCACCGTCACCGTCGTCGAGGTGAAGACCGGGAAGATCCGCGCGGCGGCCGAGTGGCCGGCACTGGATCCGAACAATCTCGATGCGTCGACCCCCGCGACCAGAGCCAGCCAGATCTTCCACCACGACTTCGAGCCCGGATCGACCTTCAAGGCGATCACTGCGGCTGCGGCGATCGAAGGAGGGGGGCTGACCCCGCTCAGCACCGTCAGCGCTGCCTCCCGGGAGAAGTTCCCGAACGGCGCTGTCGTCAACGACGCTTTCAGCCATCCTGCGTACAACTACACCCTCGCCGGCGGACTCATCGATTCCTCGAACGTGGCGCTGTCGAAGTTCGGCACCATGGTGAGCCCCGAGGTGCGCTACGACTACCTGGAGAGGTTCGGCGTCGGCGAGAAGACGCTCGACTTCCCCTCCGAGGTCGGGGGCATCCTGCACCCGGTCAGCGACTGGGACAACCAGTCCCTCTACACGACGACGTTCGGGCAGTACTTCACGGTCACGGCTGCACAGCTCGCCGGCGCCTACCAGGCGATCGCGAACGGCGGGGAGAAGATCGACCTCTCACTCGTCGAGTCGTGCACGGGCGCCGACGGCACCGTCACGACCCCGGCCGACCCGAAGCGCGAGCAGATCATCAAGGAGCAGACGGCCGCCGACCTCACCCGGATGCTGGAGAACGTGGCCGTGCAGGGTGGCAACGCCGAACGCATCCAGGTTCCCGGCTACCGGGTGACCAGCAAGACCGGTACGGCGCAGGTCTCCGACGGCAACGGCGGCTACAAGGCGGGGGTGTACTACACCAGCATGGTCGGGTTCGCGCCGGTCGACGATCCGCAGTACGTGGTCGTGGTGACCCTCGATGAGCCGACTAAGGTTGTATCGTCCGCGGCCACCGCATCCGCCTTCCAGAAGGCGATGACGCAGGTGATGAAAACCTATCGCGTGATGCCGTCCTCTGTCCCGATGGACGAGCTCCTCCCCAAGTTCGGATAGTCGGCGAGAGCCGCGCATGGAGATGACATGATCGCCCTGACGCTCGCTGAGATCACTGCCGCAGTCGGCGGTGATCTGCGCGTGGCCGGAGAAGATACGACCGAAACCGTTGTCGACGGTCTCGTCGACACCGACTCGCGAACGATGGGTCCCGGCTCGATCTTCGTGGCCAAGCCCGGAGCCGAGACCGACGGGCACAGGTTCGTCGGCTCGGCCGTTGCCGCGGGAGCCGTGCTGGCGATCGTCGAGCATCCTGTCGACGTCGCCGTCACCCAGATCGTCGTGCCCGACGCGGTCGCAGCTCTCGGAGCACTCGCCAGAGAGGTCGTCGCGCGCGTCCGTGCCGGTGGCGCGCTCCGCATCGTCGGCATCACCGGATCGAATGGCAAGACCACCACCAAGAACTTCCTCGCGCGCATCCTCGAGGGCGAAGGCGAGACCGTCGCCCCCGTGAAGTCGTTCAACAACGAGGTCGGCGCTCCTGTCACCATGCTGCGCGTCACCGAGAGCACCCGATTCCTCGTGAGCGAGTTCGGAGCCGCGGCGCCGGGGAGCATCGCTCACCTCGCAGGCCTCGTCGAGCCGGATCTCGCCGTCGTGCTGATGGTCGGCATGGCGCACGCCGGGGGATTCGGCGGGATCGAGGCGACGGCGAAAGCGAAGGCCGAACTCGTCGACGCAGCCCGGGTGCCCGGAACCGCAGTGCTCAACGTCGATGACCCCAGGGTCGCGGCCATGCGCGAAATCGCGGACTCTCGCGGACTGAGCACGGTCGGCTTCGGCCAGGGCCCCACGGCCGACGTTCGTGCGCACGACATCGAGGTATCGGCCTCCGGCACGTCGTGCATCATCGAAGCGGCCGGACAACGGCTGCCCCTGCGACTGCGCGTGCTCGGTGCGCACCACGTGTCCAACGCGCTGGCGGCCATCGCCGCGGCGCTCGTGCTCGGTGTCGCTCTCGCCGACGCGGTCGCGCGCCTGGAAACGGTCGAGATCGCCGAGCGGTGGCGCATGCAGCCCTTGGGCAGCGATCGCGTGCGAATCATCAACGACGCCTACAACGCCAGCCCGGACTCGATGGCTGCTGCTCTGCGTACGCTCGCACAGATCACGGGACCGACGGAGCGCACGGTCGCGGTCCTCGGCGCCATGAGCGAACTCGGGGAGAGCGCAGGGGAGGAGCACGATCGGATCGGGCTGCTCGCCGTGCGTCTCAACATCCAGCGAATCGTCGTGGTCGGCCCCGAGGCGAGGCGGCTCTATCTCGCGGCGGTCGGCGAGGGCTCCTGGGACAGTGAGGCCGTGCATCTGCCTGACCAGGATGCGGCGTTCGAGTTTCTTCGCACCGAACTCCGCGACGGCGACCGCGTGCTCGTGAAGTCATCCAATTCCGTGGGCCTGCGGCATCTCGGCGATCGTCTGGGAGAATTGTTCTCGTGAGGTCACTCATCATGTCGGCGGCGATCTCGCTCGCTTTCACCCTGTTCCTGACTCCCGTCTTCCTCCGGCTCTTCCGGAAGTGGGGCTGGGGGCAGGTCATCCGCACCCCGGAATCCGTGCACAACCCGAGCCATGAGGCGAAGCGGGGTACCCCCACGATGGGGGGCGTCATCTTCATCCTCGGCTCCATCGTCGGATACTTCACCGGAGTGTTCGTGAGCGGCGAGGTGCCTGCTCTCTCCGCCCTCCTGGTGATCTGGCTGATGGTCGGCTTCGGTGCCGTCGGATTCATCGACGACTACATGAAGGTGCGCAGTCAGCGCAGCCTCGGGTTGTCCGGTTGGCGCAAGGTGATCGGCCAGCTGCTGGTCATCATCCCGTTCGGGATCGTGGCGCTGAACTCTCCGAACAAGTGGGGGCAGACACCCGCGAGCGCTTCCATCTCGCTTTTCCGTGACATCACCTGGCTCAACCTCTTCGCGTTCGGCGTCGTCCTCGGCTGGATCCTGTACCTGGTGTGGATCTCGATCATCGGTGTCGCGACCTCGAACAGCGTGAATCTGACCGATGGGCTCGACGGCCTCGCCGCCGGCGCCGGCGTCATCGTCGTCGGTGCTTACAGCGTGATCGCGTTCTGGCAGTTCAAGCAGCCCTGCATCGGCGGTGATCCCGACGCGCTCGGCGGGTGCTACGAAGTGCGGGATCCGTTTAACCTCGCCATCATCGCCGCCTCGGTCGCGGCGGCCCTCATCGGCTTCCTGTGGTGGAACGCGCCGAAGGCCAAGGTCTTCATGGGCGACGTCGGTTCGATGGCGATCGGCGGTGTCATCACGGCGATGGCGATCCTCACCCGCACCGAGCTCCTGCTTCTCGTGATGGCAGGCGTCTTCGTCCTGTCCTCCGGCTCGGTCATCCTGCAGCGCGCTTACTTCAAGATCACCCGCGGCAAGCGGCTGTTCCTGATGAGCCCGTTCCACCATCACCTCGAGATGCGCGGATGGTCCGAGGTCACGATCGTCGTGCGGATGTGGATCATCGCGGGCCTGCTCGCGGTCTCGGCCGTCGGGCTCTTCTATGTCGAATGGCTCACCCGTGTCGACTGATCGACTCGCCGGACTCACGAGCTGGAACGCTGATTGGAGCGGCCTGCGCGTCGCCGTGCTCGGTCTCTCCATGACGGGTTTCTCGGTGGCTGACACCTTGGCTGAGCTCGGCGCCGACGTCTTGGTGCTCAGCGAATCGGCCGAAGAGGAGTACGAGCGACTCCTCCCTGTGATCGGTGCCCGGCTCGAGCTGGGCTCGCTCACCGAGGTGCCGGCCGCTCTCATCGACTTCGCCCCCGAGGTGGTTATCGCCTCTCCGGGGTTCCCTCCGTCGCATCCGCTCATCCGCTGGGCGCAGGACTCGGATGTCGCGATCTGGGGCGACGTCGAACTCGCCTGGCGCGTTCGTGACAAGGTCGTCCGCACCGACGGGACGCCGGCTGACTGGGTGCTCATCACCGGCACCAATGGCAAGACCACGACGACCCAGCTGACGGCGACGCTGCTCGTCGAGGGCGGACTGCGTGCAGCACCGTGCGGCAACATCGGGGTACCGGTTCTCGATGCCGTGCGCGACCCCGCAGGCTTCGACGTCCTCGTCGTCGAGCTCTCGAGCCATCAGCTCTGGTACCTCGGGCAGTCCCGATCCGAGGGAGAGCTCTTCCCCTACGCCTCCGTGTGCCTCAACCTCGCGGACGACCACCTCGTCTGGCACGGAAGCGCCGAGGCCTATCGCGACGCGAAGGCAGTGGTGTATCGGAACACCCGCGTCGCGTGCGTCTACAACAAGGCCGACGAGGCCACCCGGCGGATGGTCGAGGAGGCGGACGTGGTCGAGGGTGCCCGTGCGATCGGCTTCGATCTCGGCATCCCCGGTCCCAGCGACATCGGCGTGGTGGAGGGGCTGATCGTCGATCGGGCCTTCCTCGACGACCGTGCGCGCAGCGCCCTCGAACTGACGACCGTCGCCGACCTCGATGCCGCAGGACTCGCCGCTCCCCACATCGTGCAGAACATCCTCGCCGCCAGCGCCCTGGCGCGCTCTCTCGGTGTCGAGCCGGAAGCGATCCATGCGGCGCTGCAGTCGTTCCGCCTCGGTGAACATCGCATCCAGGTCATCGCACGGCATCGGGGCATCACCTGGGTAGACGACTCCAAGGCGACGAACCCGCATGCTGCCGCGTCCTCGCTGCGGGCGTATCCCGGCGCCGTGTGGGTCGTCGGGGGCGATCTGAAGGGCGTCGACATCGCAGACCTCGTCGCGGACGTCGGTGCCACCGCGCGTGCGGCCGTCGTGATCGGCGTCGAGCGCGCCACTGTCGTCACGGCATTCCAGCGACACGCGCCCGGGGTGCCGGTGTTCGAGGTGGATGCTGGCGAGACTGGACAGGTCATGAACCGTGTCGTGGAGATCGCCGCGGGGATCGTCGACGACGAGGGCACAGTTCTGCTGGCTCCGGCGGCGGCATCCTTCGACCAGTTCTCCAGCTACGCGGATCGCGGCCATCGCTTCGCCGAGGCGGTGCGGGAGTGGATCGACCGGGGGAGCGCCGATGACACAGGTATCCCGCCCTCCGCGCTCTGAGTCGGGCGGCCTCGCGGCCAGGGTCTCGCTGGGACGCCGGTTCACCCCGGTGTCGACCGAGTTTCTACTCATCGCGTCGACCGCTCTGCTGCTCACTCTCTTCGGCCTCGTCATGGTGCTCTCCGCCACCAGCGCGACCGCCGTCGCCAAGGGTGTGAACCCCATGGACGGTGTACTCCGCCAGGGGGTGTTCGCGCTCCTCGGCATCCCGCTGATGTTCCTGATCAGCCGTCTGCCCGTCGACTTCCTCAAGAAGATGGCGTGGCCGGCGCTGTTCGGCGCCGTCGCCCTGCAGATGCTCGTGTTCACGCCGTTGGGGATCGAAGACGGCGGAAACCGGAACTGGGTGAAGATCGCAGGCTTCACCCTGCAGCCCTCCGAGTTCCTCAAGCTCGCGCTCGCGCTCTGGATCGCTGCGGTCCTGTTGCGCAAGCGCACGATGCTCGGCACCTGGCATCACGTGTTCATCCCCGTGATCCCGGTCGGTGCGCTCGCGATCGGCACCGTGCTCGCCGGAAAAGACCTCGGCACCGCGATGGTGCTGGTGCTCATCCTTCTCGGCTGCCTCTTCTTCTCCGGGGTCAAGCTCCGCCTGTTCATCATCCCGCTGATCCTCGGTGTCGTCGCGGTGCTCGCCTACGCACTCTCGAGCGAGGACCGGATGCGGCGCATCACGGCGACCTGCGACAACATGGCGTTGTACTACACCGACTGCTACCAGTCGATCCACGGGATCTGGGGGATGGCCACCGGTGGCATCTTCGGGCTCGGACTCGGCAACTCGCAGGAGAAGTACGGCTGGCTCCCCGCGGCAGGCAACGACTTCATCTTCGCGATCGTCGGTGAGGAGCTCGGCCTGATCGGGTGCATCGTGGTGCTCGCCCTGTTCACGTTCTTCACGATCGGCGCGTTCCACATCATCCGCAAGACGCCGGATCCCTTCATCCGGGTCGCGGCCGGCGGCATCACCGTCTGGATCGTCGGTCAGGCCGTGATGAACGTCGGCGTCGTCATCGGTCTCTTCCCCGTGATGGGCGTCCCGCTTCCGTTCATGTCCCAGGGCGGCACCGCGCTGCTCGCCGTGCTCATAGCGTGCGGCGTGCTCCTCGCCTTCGCGCGCACGATTCCTGTGGTCGAGAAGCAGCCGGCCGAGCGAGGTAGGGTCGCCAAGTGACCTCGTATCTCCTCGCCGGCGGTGGCACCGCCGGCCATGTGAACCCCCTGCTCGCCGTCGCGGACGGCCTCCGCGCGCGTGATGTCGAAGCTTCCGTGCTCGTGCTCGGGACGGCCGAGGGGCTGGAGTCCCGTCTCGTCCCCGCGCGCGGCTACGAACTCCTGATCGTCGACAAGGTGCCGTTCCCTCGGCGTCCGAACAGACAGGCGATGTCCTTCCCCGGGCGATTCCGTCGTGCTATCGCCCAGGTACGCGAGCACATCCGTCGGCACGACATCGACGTGGTCGTCGGCTTCGGGGGATACGCCTCTGCGCCGGCCTACGTCGCCGCCCGGCGTGAGGGTGTTCCGTTCGTGGTGCACGAGGCCAACGCCAAGCCGGGACTGGCGAATGTTCTCGGTGCACGCCGTGCAGCCGCAGTGGGCGTCGCCTTCGAGGGCACCCCGCTTCGCGGCGGCGAGGTGGTCGGCATGCCCTTGCGCCAGGAAGTGATCGCCCTCGACCGCGCGGCGTCGCGTGCCGAGGCGGCCGAGTACTTCGGCCTCGACGCTGACCGCCCGGTCCTGCTCGTCTTCGGCGGCTCCCTCGGTGCGCAGCGTCTCAACGACGCCTTCGCCGATGCCTGGCGGGACGTCTTGGACGCCGGATGGCAGCTTCTGCACGTGACGGGCGAACGCAGCGACCTCCCCGACCCCGGTGTCGCCGGCTATTCGCTGCATCGCTATGTCGACCGCATGGATCTGGCCTTCGCCCTGGCCGATCTGATCGTGTCCCGCTCGGGGGCGGCGACCGTGAGCGAGATCAGCGCCCTCGGGATCCCTGCGCTTTATGTGCCGTACTCGGTGGGAAACGGCGAGCAGCGGCTGAACGCCGCATCGGCAGTCGCTGCGGGAGCGGCCGAGCTCCTCGACGACGCCACCTTCGACGGCGACGCTGTGCGCCGCATCGTGGTCCCCCTGCTGGGCGACCGCGCACGCCTCACACGGATGGCCGCAGCAGCCGAGACCGCCGGGACGCGCAGCGGCACCGAGAACGTCATCACCCTCATCGACCGCGCACTCGTCGCCGCCTGACGCGGTCGACGAGACGGAAGAAAAGTAGACTGAAGCGGACATGATCAGACCCGACCTCTCCCTCCCCATTCCCGAGACGATCACCTCTGCGCACTTCATCGGCGTCGGTGGTTCCGGCATGAGCGGTCTCGCGAAGATGTTCCTCGACGCAGGCATCCGCGTCTCCGGCAGCGACCGCGCCGACAGCGACAACCTGCGTGCACTGGCCGCAGCGGGGGCGACAGTCCATGTCGGCCACGATGCGGCCTACCTCGGCGATGCAGACACGGTCGTGCACACCGGAGCGATCTGGCCGGAGAATCCCGAGTTCGTGACCGCGAAGGACCGGGGGCTCCATGTGATCCACCGTTCTCAGGCGCTGCACTGGCTGATCGGCTCCCGTCGACTGGTCTCGGTCGCAGGCGCGCACGGAAAGACCACTTCGACGGGCATGATCGTCACCGCGCTGCGCGGACTCGGCGCTGATCCACACTTCGTCAACGGTGGGGTGATCGAGCAGCTCGGCACCTCGAGCGCGACGGGTTCAGGCGATCTGTTCGTCATCGAGGCCGACGAATCCGATGGAACCTTCCTGCTGTACGACACTGCGGTCGCGCTGATCACGAACGTCGACCCCGACCACCTCGATCACTACGGATCGGATGAAGCCTTCCACCAGGCGTTCGTGCAGTTCGCGGACGCCGCGACAGAGGCCGTGGTGATCTCCAGCGACGACGCAGGGGCGCTGCGAGTCGGAGCCGGTCTCTCGCACCCGAACGTGCTGACCTTCGGTCAGGCTGAGGGAGCGGACGTGCGGGTCACCGACATCCTCGCCGCGGGGCCCGTCGCTGCGACGCTGACGCACGGCGACGAACAGGCACGGATGCAGCTCGCCGTTCCCGGGGTGCATAACGCCATCAACGCGGCAGGGGCCGTCACGGTGCTGCGGGCACTCGGCTACCCCCTCGGCGACGCCGTTCGCGCCGTCGAAGGCTTCGCCGGCACCGTACGCCGTCTGGAACAGCACGGCGTCGAGCGCGGTGTCACGGTGTACGACGACTACTCCCACCACCCCACGGAGGTGCGAGCCGCTCTGGAGGCCATGCGAAGCATCGCAGGCTCGGGACGGATCATCGCGATCCAGCAGCCCCACACCTACTCCCGTACGCAGCACATGTACCAGGAGTTCGCCGACGTCCTCGAGGAGTTCGCGGATCACACCGTGATGCTCGATGTGTACGGAGCTCGGGAAGATCCCGTGCCCGGCGTCACCGGAGAGCTCGTGAGCGGCGCGTTCCGCGACCCATCGCACGTGCACTATGTCGCGGACTGGCAGTCGGCCGCGGATTACACCGCGACCGTCGCACGTGACGGTGACTTCGTCGTCACCCTCGGATGCGGCAACGTCTACCAGATCATCCCGCAGGTCTTGGATTCGCTGCGTCGGACCGACGAGGCATAGCCGATGCGCCGGCCCGCACCGCCTCCGATCACCCCGGAGCGCCCGGGGGAGAAGGATGCCGCCGCGGCGGGGAAGTCCCGCCAGCGCAGACGCGATGCCGGAGCCGGGGAAGATGCCTCCTCGCCTGACGACCCGACGCCGGGAGAGTCACCGGGGGACCATTCAGCGGATGACCCACAGCCGACATCGACCAGGGACGTCTGGCGAGCAGCCCGCGCCAGACGGAAGGCGCTTCGTGCGGAGATCCGCCGGTTCACGCAGCGATCCCGCCGTCGGCGGATCATCTGGTTGAGCAGCATCGGCGCTGCCCTTCTGCTCATCGGGGGCAGCATCGCCGCGGCGTACAGTCCTCTGTTCGCGGTCCAGAAGATCACCGTCGCCGGTGCGACGAGCCTCGACCCCGCCGCGATCGAGGGTGCCCTCAGCGATCAGCTCGGCACCCCGCTGGCTCTCGTGGACTCGAGCCGCGTGAAAGCTGCGCTGCTTGCCTTCCCCCTCATCGAGACCTATGCGCTCGAAGCTCGACCGCCGCACGATCTGACAGTGCGCATCGTGGAGCGCACCCCTGTGGGCGTCATCCGTTCGGAGGCGGGCTACACACTGGTGGATGCTGCGGGCGTCGCTCTCTCCACCACCTCCGATCAGCCAGCGGGGCAGCCGGTGATCGACGTCGAAGGTGGCGTGGACTCGGAGGCGTTCCGCAGCGCAGGTCTCGTGGTGCGGTCGCTGCCGGCCGACGTCCGAGCCGGGCTCACCGGGGTGCGCGCGACCACGGCGGATGATGTGACGCTCACCCTCAGCAGCGGACTCACGGTCGTCTGGGGCAGTGCCGAGGAATCCGTTCTCAAGGCCGCTGCCCTCTCCGCGACGATGATCGCGAACCCGGGTGCCGAGACCATCGACGTCACGTCTCCCGACGTGGCCGTCGCCGGCTGACAGCTTTCGCGGGGGAATGGCGCGACACGCCCGTGTCTTCGCGCGTGCGCGGCCGGGCGGCGCTTACCTTCGATCAAAGAGAACGCAATACCGGGAAATACTTTACACCTCTAGTTGAGGTTTAAGGTTCGCCCACTTCAAGGCTCGAATAATCGGAGGCCGGCCATGAGCCAGAACCAGAACTACCTCGCCGTGATCAAGGTCGTCGGCGTCGGCGGTGGCGGCGTCAACGCCGTGAACCGCATGATCGATCTCGGTCTCCGTGGAGTCGAGTTCATCGCCGTGAACACCGACGCGCAGGCGCTGCTCATGAGCGACGCCGATGTGAAGCTCGACGTCGGCCGTGAGCTCACGCGTGGACTCGGGGCCGGAGCGGATCCGGAGGTCGGCCGTCGCGCTGCGGAGGACCACGCCGAGGAGATCGAGCAGGCCCTGACCGGTGCCGACATGGTATTCGTGACCGCAGGTGAAGGCGGCGGAACCGGTACCGGAGGCGCTCCCGTGGTCGCGCGCATCGCGAAGTCGATCGGCGCCCTCACCATCGGTGTCGTCACCAAGCCGTTCTCGTTCGAGGGTCGTCGTCGCCAGAGCCAGGCGGAGGCGGGCGTCTCCAAGCTCAAGGAAGAAGTCGACACCCTCATCGTGGTGCCGAACGACCGACTGCTCGAGATCAGCGACCGCGGAATCTCGATGATCGAGGCGTTCGCGACTGCTGACCAGGTGCTTCTCGCCGGTGTGCAGGGCATCACCGATCTCATCACGACCCCCGGTCTCATCAACCTCGACTTCGCCGACGTCAAGTCGGTCATGCAGGGCGCGGGTTCCGCGCTCATGGGCATCGGCTCCGCGCGCGGCGCCGACCGTGCGATCAAAGCGGCAGAGCTGGCAGTGGAGTCCCCGCTCCTCGAGGCGAGCATCGAGGGCGCGCACGGCGTACTGCTGTCGATCCAGGGTGGCTCGAACCTCGGCATCTTCGAGATCCACGATGCCGCTGATCTCGTGAAGGAAGCGGCGCACCCCGAGGCGAACATCATCTTCGGTACCGTCATCGACGACACGCTGGGCGACGAGGTGCGCGTGACCGTGATCGCCGCCGGCTTCGACGGCGGAGGACCCTCCCTGCGCCTGGACCCGATGGTCGTCACGCGCCCCTCCACGGCGTCCCTCCCCGAGGTCGCCCTCGCGGAGGAAGCGGAGACGGCGAGCGAGAAGGTGCAGCCCGAGCCCGTGCAGCAGCGTGTTCCTGCCACCAGCATCGAGCCGGCTTTCGTCGACGATGACATCGACATCCCCGAATTCCTGAAGTGACCTTCCGGGTCGACGCCCAGGTGCCTTCGGCTCTGGCTGCGCGGCTGTCGGCGATCGATGAACGCATCGCCGATGGCGCGCGGGCAGCGCGGCGGGATCCGGGGGAGATCACCAGGATCGTGGTGACCAAGTTCCACCCGGCGTCGCTCGTGCGCGACCTGCACGGTCTCGGCGTGCAGGATGTCGGGGAGAACCGTCAGCAGGAGCTGTCCGCGAAGGAATCAGAGCTCACCGACCTCGGCCTGCGCTGGCATTTCATCGGTCAGGGGCAGACCAACAAGGCGGCAGCGATCCGGAGAAGCGCGGACGTCGTGCACTCGGTCGATCGCGGACGATTCGCCGATGCTCTGCACCGGGCGGCTGACGGCGACGATCTGCTCGACGTGCTCGTGCAGATCAACCTCACCGATGATGCGGGTCGTGGGGGAGTCGCGCCCGCCGAGGCTGTCGCCCTCGCTGAGCACGTCCTCACCCTGCCGTCGCTGCGGCTCCGCGGGGTCATGGCCGTCGCACCACTCGATGAGGAGCCCGCCTCTGCTTTCGCCCGTCTGCGCGAGGTTGCCGACAGCATCCTCGCCGTGGAGCCTTCCGCGTCCTGGATCTCTGCCGGGATGACCGGAGACTTCGTCGAGGCGATCGCTGCCGGCGCGACACACCTTCGGATCGGCTCCGCAATCACCGGGCCCCGGCCCGACCGGGGTTAACCTGTGAAAAGACCAGCCCGAACGTTCGAACCGGAGGACACGATGGGTAACCCGCTGAAGAAGACCATGGTGTATCTCGGCCTCGCCGACGAAGAAGAGGTCTACGAGGAGGAGACGCAGGCGCCTGCCCGCGCTCACCGTGAACGTGATCGCGACCGTGATCGTGAGGAGCCGGCACCGGCCCCCGTCACGCCGTTGCGACGCCCCGTCGCCGTCCGCCAGCCGTCTGCAGGAGCCGTGAACGAGATTCTCACCGTCCACCCGAAGCAGTACCGTGATGCGCAGCTGATCGCGGAGAGCTTCCGCGAGGGCATCCCGGTCATCATCAACCTCTCCCAGATGAGCGATGCCGACGCGCGTCGGCTCATCGACTTCGCGAGTGGACTCTCTCTCGGCCTCTACGGCCGGATCGAGCGAGTGACATCGAAGGTGTTCCTGCTCTCGCCGGAGAACATCGCCGTCTCGGGTCACGGGGGCATCGCACACGCAGACGCTGAGTCTGCGGGCTTCGACCAGTCGTAGCCCGTGCAGCTGGTCTCTGTCGCCGCGAGCATCGTCCACCTGGTGCTGCTGCTGTACGTGTTCGTGCTTTTCGCGCGCCTGATCCTGGATTACATTCCGATGTTCAATCGGGAGTGGCGTCCGAAAGGATTCGGCCTGGTCGCCGCTGAGGCCGTCTACACGCTCACCGATCCGCCCATCCGCTTCTTCCGACGGATCATCCCGCCGCTGCGGATCGGATCCCTCTCCCTCGACTTCGGGTTCACGCTCACTCTGCTGATCGTTCTGATCCTGATGAACGTCGTAGGGATTTTCATCCGCTGAAATCCCGGCGTGTCTCCTGTGACCACGGCAACGACTTCGCTGACTCTGGGTGTCGTGACATCGCGACGCCAATGCGCGGGGACTATGCTGGCACCCAGGTGCGCGCCCCGGGTTCGCGCCACATCACGACCACGCCATACATCGATACTGGCAATCGAACTCATCGAAAGAGGAGCCACCCATGGCACTTACCCCGGATGACGTCGTCACCAAGCAGTTCCAGCACGTCCGCTTCAAGGACGGCTTCGACCCGGACGAGGTGGACGACTTCCTCGACGAGATCGTCATCGAGTGGCGCAAGGCTCTCGAGGAGAACGTCGAGCTGAAGGCCAAGCTGGCCGCGTACGAGTCCGGTGCTGCTCCTGAAGCCGCCGCTCCCGCCGCCGTCGAGGCTCCGGTTCCCGCCCCCGTCGCCGAGGTTCCTGCGGAGCCCGCTCCGACCGGTTCCGCGACCGCAACCGCCGGCATCATCGAGCTCGCACAGCGTCTGCACGACGAGCACGTCGCCGAGGGTGAGGCCAAGCGCAACGCGCTCATCGCCGAGGCCGAGACCGAGGTCGCTCGTATCCGCACCGAGGCCGAGGCCAAGCAGCGCGAAGAGTCCGCACGTCTGGAGCGCGAGCGCAACACGCTCGAGGCCCGGATCACCGAGCTCCGCAATTTCGAGCGCGACTACCGCTCGCAGCTGCGCGGCTACATCGAGGGCCAGCTCCGTGAACTCGACGAGAAGTCGACGTCCACGGATTCCACCCCCGTTTCCGCGATCGGTCTGTAAGGCGCCCTCTTGTCAGGACGCCGTTCCCTTCGTCGGTCGGCGGCCGGTGCGATCGTTGCGATTCTCGCAGCGCTCGTGCTGGCCGCCGATCAGTTTGTGAAGTACCTCACGGTCGAGAACCTCCCGTACCAGGAGCCGGTTCCGGTCCTGGGTGAGTTCCTTCAGCTGTACTACGTCCGTAACCCCGGTGCCGCGTTCTCCCTCGGCTCCGAGGTCACCTGGATCTTCACGATCGCACTCGCGATCGTCGCCTGTGTGATCGTCTGGAAGGCTTTCGGCATCAAGTCGCGGCTCTGGGCGGTCGTCCTCGGCTGTCTGCTGGGTGGGGTGCTCGGCAATCTCAGCGACCGCCTCTTCCGCGAACCCGGCTTCCCGGTTGGTCACGTCGTCGACATGATCTCGATGCCGTGGATGATGCCGGCGATCTTCAACGTGGCCGACATCTTCATCGTGACGGGGATGATCTCGGTCGCACTCCTGGTTGTCTTCGGCCTCCGCTTCGATGGCACACGCGAGCGCGATCACGCCGTGGTCGAGACCGAAGAAGAAGCGGAAGCAGCGGCTGCGGCCGCCGTCTCAGCGACTGAGACCGACGACGATGCAGTGGATGCCGATGACTCCACCACCGTCCGCCCGAAAGACGACGACGCGCCTTCGGAGGATGCGACTCCCGCATCGGAAGGTCGTTGACGGTGGAGTCCCGATCGCTGCCGGTTCCCGACGGTTTGGACGGCACGCGCGTCGACGCGGCGCTGGCGAAGCTGATGGGGTTCTCCCGCACGTTCGCCGCTGATGTCGCCGCGGCCGGGGGAGTGCGACTCGACGGCGTGACGCTCGACAAATCCGACCGCCTGCGCGGCGGCGGCTGGCTCGACGTCGAATGGCAGCCCAAAGAGGCGCCGAGGATCATCCCGATCGCGGTGCCGGAGCTCGGCATCGTGTACGACGACGACGACATCGTTGTGGTCGACAAGCCGACCGGTGTCGCCGCGCACCCCTCGATCGGTTGGGAGGGACCGACGGTAGTCGGTGCCCTCGCGGCAGCGGGCTTCCGTGTCGCGACCAGTGGTGCCCCGGAGCGCCAGGGAGTCGTGCATCGACTCGATGTGGGTACCAGTGGACTCATGGTCGTCGCCAAGTCCGAGCACGCGTACACGGTCCTGAAGCAGGCGTTCAAGGATCGTACCGTCGAGAAGATCTATCACGCGGTGGTTCAGGGGCATCCTGACCCGCTTGCGGGAACGATCGAGGCGCCGATCGGGCGTCATCCGAACCATTCCTGGAAGTTCGCGGTGGTCCCGGACGGGAAGCCTTCGGTCACGCACTACGAAACGCTCGAGGCATTTCCTGGCGCGTCACTGCTGGAGATCCACCTCGAGACCGGCCGTACGCACCAGATCCGTGTGCACATGGCGGCGCACCGGCATCCGTGCGTCGGCGATCCGCTCTACGGCGCTGATCCGACGATGTCGGCCCGGCTCGGGCTCTCCCGACAGTGGCTGCACGCGCACAAGCTGGCGTTCGCCCACCCGGCGACGGGAGACTGGATGCAGTTCGAGTCTCCGTATCCCGAAGACTTCCGTCACGCGTTGGACGTGTTGCGCGGCGACTGATCCGTGTTTCGCCGACCGGGTGTCGGTGTTGTGCGCGACACTGAGCGCATGACCATCGAGGTTCGCCCTGCGATCGAATTCGACGACGTCGCGACGCTCGTCGGACCGAAGAAGCCGACGTCGAACGTGTGCTTCTGTCTGAGCTATCGGATCGGCAACAAGGAGAATGTGGCGCTGACGGGCTCAGCCCGTGCCGATCGCGTGCGCGAGCTGTGCCATGAAGATCCGCCGCCCGGCGTGATCGCGTATCTCGACGGTGAGCCGGTCGGGTGGGCGGCGGTGCATCCGCGGAACGATACGAGCTTCGCCCGCAACCGGCTGATCCCGCAGGTCGACGATCTCGACGTGTGGTCGCTGTGGTGCTTCCGCGTGCGCCCGGGCTATCGGAAGCAGGGCATCTCGCATGCGCTGATAGACGGAGCTGTGGCCTATGCGAAGGAACGAGGGGCTCCGGCCGTGGAGGGGTACCCGGTCGACAACGGCGGTGAGAAGGTCAACCTGACGATGGCGTACGTCGGAACGCGGTCGTTGTTCGAGAGCGCGGGCTTCGTGAAGGCGGCAGACACCGGGTCTGTCCTGGATGGGTTCCCTCGGGTGTTGATGCGGCTCGATCTGGGGGCATCGCAGAAGTCGACGAAGAAGGCGTGAACCGTTCGACGGCGCACGGCCAATACATAGCAATGAGTGTCGTAGATTCGCTGCCGTGACGAGTTTCGAACCGTCCTCGCGTTCTGGGGCAATACATAGTGTGAGCACAGACAGCGAGATCATTCAGCGCTCGCTCGGGCAACCCCGAGCCTTCGCCGAACTGTTCGATCGGCATGCCAGGACTCTGGGCGGCTACGCCGCCCGCCGTCTCGGTGCCGATGCGGGCGAGGACATCCTCAGTGAGACGTTCCTGGTCGCGTTCGCACGGCGGAAGTCGTTCGACACGGCCTGGGACTCGGCGCTTCCGTGGTTGTACGGGATCGCGTCCCGGTTGATCAAGAAACATCGGGCTCGAGAGGCCAAGCATCTGCGATCGAGCGCGGCGTCAGCCGCCAGAGAAGAGCACATCTCACATGGTGACCTCGACGTGACGGTCGCCCGACTCGATGCCGAGATCTCCACTCGGGAGCTGGCTCCGATGATCGCGTCGCTCTCTGCGAAGGATCGCGAGACCCTGCTGCTCTACGCCTGGGGAGATCTCACCTATGAGGAGATCGCCATTGCCCTCGGCGTCCCTGTGGGGACCGTCCGATCGCGCATCAACCGCGTGCGGACCCGGTTGAACCCGGGCCGTGCGAACAGCCGGAATCGAGTCTTGAACGAGAAGGAAGGAGAGGTCGATGGACGTTTTCGAGCGCGTGCGTGAGGTCAACCGGGGGGCTGGCCTGCCAGAGGAGCGGATCACCGCGGCGAGAGCGCGGCTTCTCACCGGGATCGACGAGGGGCGGAGTGCGGAGCGGAAGCGGATCGCCCGGCGTCCGATGTTCATGATCGCCGGGGCAGTGGCCGGAGTGGCCGCGGTGACGGCCGGTGTCGTGGTGATCAGTCAGCCGACGGCGCCGGCCCCGAGCGTCGAGGCGATCCCGCGGGAGAGCGTCCGACCGACGCCGCAGACGTCGCCGACACCGCAGCCCACTCCCACCTCGGGGACCACGGTCACAGAACCGTTCCCGGGCACGACCCCGCAGGCGGGGCAGTATCTCCGAATCGTGAACACGACGGAGTCTCTCACCTACCGGGACGACCGGTCTATCTACACGGCCTGGGGCGAGTCCGGGTTGAGCGGGGTGCAGCCGGTCTCGGCGCTAACGGTTCGCGAGGTGAGCGAGGTGTATGCGCCCGCTGATCGGACGACCGAGTGGTCCGGTCGGTACGGTTCCCAGGAACGCGTCGCCTACTTCCCGGAGAATCCGGGTCCGGATGGCGTGGCTGTATGGGATAGCCTCCTGCCGCCCACGTCGGGAGCGCACGAGTGGCGCAGCTTCGGAGGGATCGAAGTCGGCGTCTCTCCGCTGCTCGGCTCGGTGGAGTGGGCCGCCGCGTTCCCGCGGGACCCGCAGGCGCTTCTCGATTTCGCGCGCACGTACATGCGTGGCTACGAGCAGACCCCTGAGCAATCGAATGAGGCTGCAGTCGACACCCTCATCAACGTGCTGCGATCGAATCTCGCGCCCGCGGATCTCCGCCAGTCCGTACTGAAGGCACTCGACCTCGCCGGGGTCGGGACCTCGAAGGCCGACGGGGTGGTCACGTACCGGATGGTGTATGAGCACATGGACCACCGGACCGACACGATCTCCATCGACACCGCGACGGGGTGGGCCACCGAGTACTCGTTGCGTTCGGATCGCGTCGATGCGGGACCACGGGAGATGGTCCCTCAGACCGTGCCTGACATCCGGATGACGTTCTCCGTCTCCATCGTCGACTCCGCTCCGTAGCGCCATCACCTCCCGGCGACAGGGCCCCGACGCCGACCTCCGGTGTCGGGGCTCCGCCGTAGACTCGAAGGCATGGCATCCGACTCCTTCGTCCACCTGCATGTGCACAGCGAGTACTCGATGCTCGACGGTGCTGCGAAGATCAGCGCGATGACACAGGCGGCTGCCGACTACGGCATGCCTGCCATCGCTGTGACCGATCATGGCAACACTTTCGCTGCCTTCGAGTTCTACAAAGCCGCCAATGCTGCGGGCGTCAAGCCGATCATCGGCCTCGAGGCGTACATGACGCCCGGCACACACCGCAGCGACAAGACGCGTGTGCAGTGGGGTTCGCCCGATCAGAAGAGCGACGACGTCTCCGGTTCCGGTGCGTACACGCACATGACCATGTGGAGCCAGAGCACCGAAGGCATGCACAACCTCTTCCGGATCAGTTCCCGGTCGAGCCTTGAAGGCTACTACTTCAAGCCCCGAATGGACCGCGAGCTGCTCCAGACCTACGGCAAGGGGATCATCGCCACGACGGGGTGCCCGTCGGGCGAAGTGCAGACACGGCTCCGGCTGGGTCAGTACGACGCCGCGCGAGCGGCCGCAGCGGAGTTCCAGGACATCTTCGGCAAGGAGAACTACTTCGCCGAGATCATGGACCACGGTCTCTCGATCGAGCGACGGGTGATGACAGACCTCCTCCGCCTCGCGAAGGATCTGAACATCCCGCTCGTCGCCACCAACGACTCGCACTACACCCACCAGCACGAGGCCGATGCCCACGAGGCCCTGCTGTGCGTGCAGTCCGGGTCGACGATGGACGACCCCAACCGGTTCAAGTTCGACGGCGACGGCTACTACATCAAGACGGCCGCCGAGATGCGGCAGCTGTTCCGCGACCACCCCGAGGCATGTGACAACACGCTGCTGATCGCAGAGCGTTGCGAAGTCGAGTTCAACACTGCGGCGAACTACATGCCGCGGTTCCCCGTGCCCGACGGCGAGACCGAAGACAGCTGGCTCATCAAAGAGGTCGAGACGGGCCTCCACTACCGGTATCCCGGCGGCATCCCCGACAAGGTGCGCAAGCAGGCCGAGTACGAGACCGGGATCATCCTGCAGATGGGCTTCCCCGGCTACTTCCTCGTCGTCGCGGACTTCATCAACTGGGCCAAGGACAACGGCATCCGCGTCGGTCCTGGCCGTGGCTCCGGTGCCGGTTCCATGGTCGCGTATGCGATGAAGATCACCGATCTCGACCCGCTCGAGCACGGCCTGATCTTCGAGCGGTTCCTCAACCCCGATCGTGTCTCGATGCCCGACTTCGACGTCGACTTCGATGATCGTCGCCGCGGCGAGGTCATCGACTACGTCACGGAGAAGTACGGCTCGGAGCGCGTCGCCCAGATCGTCACCTACGGCACCATCAAGTCCAAGCAGGCGCTGAAGGACGCCGGCCGTGTGCTCGGGTTCCCGTTCAGCATGGGGGAGCGGCTCACCAAGGCGATGCCGCCGCCCGTGATGGGCAAGGACATGCCCCTCGACGGCATGTTCGACTCGGCCCATCCTCGCTACAAAGAGGCGAGCGAGTTCCGTGCCCTGATCGACACCGATCCCGAGGCGAAGACGGTCTTCGACCGCGCTCTCGGTCTCGAGGGACTGAAGCGCCAATGGGGTGTGCACGCCGCCGGTGTGATCATGTCTTCCGATCCGCTGCTCGACATCATCCCGATCATGAAGCGCGAGCAGGACGGCCAGATCGTCACGCAGTTCGACTACCCGTCGTGCGAGTCGCTCGGTCTGATCAAGATGGACTTCCTGGGGCTCCGAAACCTCACGATCATCTCCGACGCGCTCGACAACATCCGGATGAACCGGGGTGAAGAACTCGACCTCGAGCACCTCGAACTCGACGACCGCGGCGCCTACGATCTCCTCGGCCGTGGTGAGTCGCTCGGGGTGTTCCAGCTCGATGGCGGGCCGATGCGCTCCCTCATGCGCCTCATGAAGCCCGACAACTTCGGTGACATCTCGGCCCTCATCGCGCTGTACCGTCCTGGCCCCATGGGCGCGAACTCGCACACGAACTACGCGCTCCGAAAGAACGGCCTGCAGCCGATCACCCCGATCCACCCCGAGTTCACAGAGTCGCTCGCCGACATCCTCGAGGAGTCGTACGGTCTGATCATCTATCAGGAGCAGGTCATGGCCATCGCCCAGCGCGTTGCCGGGTTCTCGCTCGGACAAGCCGACATCCTTCGTCGAGCGATGGGTAAGAAGAAGAAGTCCGAGCTGGACAAGCAGTTCGCGGGTTTCCAGAGCGGCATGCACGCGAACGGATACTCCGACGGCGCTGTCAACGCGCTCTGGGAGATCCTGCTGCCGTTCTCCGACTATGCCTTCAACAAGGCGCACTCGGCCGCGTACGGGGTGGTCTCGTATTGGACGGCCTACCTCAAAGCGCATTACCCCGCCGAGTACATGGCGGCGCTGCTCACCAGCGTGGGCGACTCCAAAGACAAGATGGCGCTGTATCTGAACGAGTGCCGCCGCATGGGCATCAAGGTGCTGCCGCCCGACGTGTCCGAATCGATCAACTTCTTCGCCGCAGTCGGCGACGACATCCGCTTCGGTCTCGGGGCCGTGCGCAACGTCGGCAGCAACGTGGTCGAGGGGATCGTCCAGTCCCGCAAGGACGAGCGCTTCACCTCGTTCCATCACTTCCTCGACAAGGTGCCGCTGCACGTGTCGAACAAGCGCACCGTCGAGTCGCTGATCAAAGCCGGAGCTTTCGACTCGATGGGAGATTCGCGTCGGGCGCTCATGGAGGTGCATGAAGACGCGGTCGAGGCGGCCGTCGATCGCAAGCGCAACGAGGCCCAAGGCGCCATCGGGTTCGACTTCGACAGCCTCTACGAGGGCATGGAAGAAGCGGCACCCGCCAAGGTTCCCGCCCGTCCTGAGTGGATCAAGAAGGACAAGCTCGCGTTCGAGCGAGAGATGCTCGGCCTCTACGTGTCGGACCACCCGCTCGCGGGGCTCGAGGTCCCGCTCGCGAAGCATGCATCGATCTCGATCCATGACTTGAACAACTCCGAAGACATGCAAGATGGCGACCAGGTGACGGTGGCCGGTCTCGTGACCAGCGTGCAGCACCGCGTCGCCAAGGCCAGCGGCAATCCCTACGGCATGATCACTGTCGAGGACTTCAACGGTGAGGTCACCGTGATGTTCATGGGCAAGACCTATACCGAGTTCCAACACACCCTGCAGCAGGATGCGATCCTCGCAGTACGTGGCCGCGTGTCCCGACGTGATGACGGGCTCAACCTTCATGCCCAGTCGGCGTTCTCTCCCGACGTCGGATCCTTCGACGCCGCCGGTCCGCTGGCGCTGGTGCTCGCGGAGCAGCGTGCGACCGAGCGGGTGATGATGGAGCTCGCCGAGGTACTGCGCCGACACAACGGCGACACCGAGGTGCTGCTTCGCGTGCACCGCGGCGGAACAGCGAAGGTCTTCGAGGTGCCGATGCCGGTCAAGGTCTCCGCCGACTTGTTCGGTGACCTCAAGTCACTGCTCGGACCCACCTGTCTGGGGTGAGCGGGTAGGATCGTGAGCCGTCGGCAGAACGACGATCCCGCGTCGAGCACTGTGACGAAAGGACCTACCCCATGAGCACGGATCTTCCCGAAGCGGAGCCGGAAGACACGGTTTTCAGCGACGAGGACGGCGTCCTCTACGACGAAGAGGTAACCCCTGAGTTCGGCATCCTCGGATTCACGCTGCGTGAGCTGCTCATCGTCGGCGTCTGGGTGCTGTCGTTCGTCTTCTCCTTCTTCCCGCTGATCGGCGACCTCTCGCTGTGGGGCGTGGGCATCCAGTGGGTCCTTCCGGTGGCGTTGCCGACTGTCGCGGTGTTCCTCCTGATCCTGCGCCGTTTCTCGCCCGATGGCATCAGGAGAGTCGGCTCACTGGGCATCGACCAGTTCGCCTCGGTCGCGTTCTCCGTGTCCGCCGTCGTCTGGGCCGGGAGCCTGTGGCTCGCGATCTCAGCCTTGATCTCCACCGGACACTGGAGCCTCCCGTGGAACGGGGTCGCGATGGTCGTCACGTCGCTGGCCCTCGTCGCTCTCACGGTGTTCGCCCCGATCATTCCCGGGCTGAAGGATGACTTCCACGGTCGTCTCGTGACTCTCGCCCACCGCAACGCCAATCCCGTGCGCCCCGTCATCGCCCGGCCGCGTCCGGAGCCCGCGGTTGCACCCGTCGTCGAAGATCCCGCATCGAGCGTCGAAGAACCCGCATTGAGCGTCGAAGAACCGACGGACGTCACCGTGGACACTTCCGTGCTTCCTCCGGTCGCACACCTCGACATCGATGACTCGAACCGACAGGCGACCGACGAGATCGCACGTTTCGACCTGGCCGAGCAGGTGCCGCTCACAGCGCACGCCTCGGGCGGAGGGATCGGCACTGAGCAAGGCGTATCCGACGAGGAGTACGTGCCCACGTACTCCCGACGCTCCCGTGGACAGGAGCCGGAGATCGTCTCGGATACCGGAAGCATCGAGTCGCTGCTGGAGACCGCGGCGACCTATGAGACCGCCGGTGTCGCAGATGATGCCGACCCCCTCCTCGAGGAGCGACTCGCGGACGCTGACCTCGACGCGACGAACCCACGGGAGGCAGCTCCGGTTGCCCAGCCGTTCTGGATTCTCGCGCCGTCAGAGCGCGACGTCCATGACGAGCGCGGCGAACCGCTGTTCCGCATCGGCCCGAATGCCTGGGCGCTCGTGATCGAAGACCGAGGGGGTGCGTTCGTCGTCCGACATGATGACGGACGGATCGGTTACCTCCACGACATCTCCGACATCACGAAGGGCTGAAATGCGCACGATCGATCTGCGAGGGCGAGAGCTCTCGCCCGCAGACATGCTCGCTGCCGTGCCGCGGGCCACGCAGGCCCGCGCCGAGGCGCTCGACACCGCGGCACGTATCGTCGAGGACGTGCGAGAGCGCGGCGAAGCCGCCCTGCGCGAGCAGGCGGAACGCTTCGACGCGGTCTCGGACCACGCCGTGCGGATTCCCGCCGAGCACATCACCGAGGCGCTGACCGAACTCGCTCCTGAGGTTCGGAGCGCGCTCGAGGAGGCGATCCGCCGTGTGAGGCTCGCCTCTGCCGCACAGGTACCCGCCACGCAGGTGACCCGGATCGGCGACGGCGCCGTCATCACGCAGCGCTGGCAGCCGGTGCACCGTGTCGGGGTCTACATCCCCGGAGGCAAGGCGGTCTATCCGTCCAGCGTGATCATGAACGTCGTCCCTGCGCAGGTCGCCGGTGTGGAGCAGATCGCGCTGGCCTCACCCCCGCAAGCCGATCAGGGCGGACGGATCCACCCGACGATCCTCGCGGCGGCTGGACTGCTGGGCGTCACCGAGGTGTACGCGATGGGCGGAGCCGGAGCGATCGGCGCGTTCGCGCACGGTGTCCCGTCGCTCGGCCTCGACCCGGTCGATGTCGTGTCCGGTCCTGGAAACAACTACGTCGCCTCGGCCAAGCGTGCAGTGGCCGGAGTCGTCGGAACGGACTCAGAAGCGGGGGCGACGGAGATCCTGGTCGTGGCCGACGCCGCAGCTGATCCTCGTCTCATCGCGGCCGACCTCGTCAGCCAGGCCGAGCACGACGAACAGGCATCTGCAGTTCTGGTCACCGATGCGGTGCAGGTCGCCGAACTGGTCGCCGTCGAGGTGGAACGGCTCGCCGCCGTCACCAGGCACAGCGAGCGCGTGGCCGCCGCCTTGTCCGGACCGCAGTCGGCGATCGTGCTCGTCGATGACCGCATCATGGCGACCGCGTTCAGCAACGCCTACGCGCCGGAGCACCTCGAACTGCACCTCGTCGATGCCGAAGAAGCGGCATCGGCCTTCACGAGTGCCGGGGCCGTGTTCGTCGGCGATCAGACCCCGGTCAGCCTCGGCGACTACATGGCCGGCAGCAACCACGTGCTGCCCACCGGGGGACAGGCCCGCTACGCTCCCGGTCTCGGTTCGTACACATTCCTCCGCCCGCAGCAGGTGATCTCCTACGACAGGGCTGCGCTTGCAGCCGTGCGCGCCGGCGTGGTCGCCCTCGCGAACACCGAGGTGCTCCCTGCGCACGGCGAGGCGATCGAGGCCCGTTTCACCGCGTAGGATCGGTCAGATGCACTGCCCCTTCTGTCGTCACTCCGACTCTCGCGTCATCGATTCGCGCACCAGCGACGACGGGCTCTCGATCAGACGGCGCCGTCAGTGCCCGGAGTGTGGGGGTCGTTTCACGACCACCGAGACTGCCAGCCTCAACGTCATCAAACGTTCTGGTGTGATGGAGCCGTTCAGCCGGGAGAAAGTCATCACCGGTGTGCGGAAGGCCTGTCAGGGTCGCCCGGTGACCGAGGGTGACCTCGCCGTGCTCGCGCAGCGCGTCGAGGAGGCTGTTCGGCAGACCGGTGTCTCGCAGCTCGACACGAACGAGATCGGCCTTGCGATCCTCGGTCCGCTGCGAGAGCTCGATGAGGTCGCGTTCCTACGATTCGCCAGCGTCTACCAGGCGTTCGACTCGCTCGAGGATTTCGAGGCCGCGATCACCGATCTGCGGGCCGACCACACGAAGCGGGAGTCCGAGGACCGGTAATCTTGCAGTGATGTATCCGCTGCTCTTCCGCGCTGTCCTCTCGCGCTTCGACCCCGAGTTCGCCCACCATGCAGGTATGGCGGTGATCCGCGTGCTCGGCACGCCCCCGTTCTCCTGGGCGACGCGGGCGGTCACTCGCCCCGACCCTTCGCTCCGGGTGGAGACGCTCGGGCTCACGTTCCCCTCGCCGTTCGGCGTGGCCGCGGGTTTCGACAAGAACGCGGTCGGTGTGCGCGGTCTCGCCGCCCTCGGCTTCGGGCATGTGGAGGTCGGCACGGTGACGGCGGTCCCTCAGGAGGGAAACCCGAAGCCGCGTCTTTTCCGTCTGATCGCGGATCGTGCAGTCATCAACCGGATGGGCTTCAACAATGCCGGCGCAGATGCAGCGGCTCGTCGTCTCGCCCGGCTTCGTCGGGGCGCTCCTGACACGGTGATCGGTGTCAACATCGGGAAGAGCCGGGTGGTCGAGGTCGAGAACGCGACCGCAGACTATGTGGCCTCAGCGACCCGACTCGCCCCTCTTGCCGACTATCTGGCAGTGAACGTGTCATCCCCGAACACCCCGGGCCTGCGTGGCCTGCAGGCCGTGGAGACGCTAGCGCCGCTGCTTCGCGCCGTTCGCGAAGCCTCAGGGACCACCCCGCTGCTGGTCAAGATCGCGCCCGATCTTCCCGACGAGGAGATCTCGGCGATCGCGAAGATGGCTGTGGCCGAGGGGCTCGCGGGCATCATCGCGCACAACACCACGATCAGCCGAGACGGCCTGCTCACCGATGCTGCGACGGTCGAGGCAGCAGGAGCAGGCGGGCTTTCCGGCGCGCCGTTGAAGGAGCGCTCGCTCGAAGTCCTCCGAGTCGTGCGCGAAGCGGTGCCGGCAGACTTCTGCGTGATCGCGGTCGGCGGGGTCGAGACTCCGGCCGACGTTCAGGAACGCCTCGATGCCGGTGCGACCCTGGTTCAGGGCTACACCGCTTTCCTGTACCGCGGCCCGTTCTGGGGTCGCGAGATCAACAGGGGACTGGTCAGTCGGGGTACTGTCCGCGCTTGACCTGCGGCTTCGGAAGGCGCATGAAACGCATCTGCAGGGCGCGCATCGCGGCATACCAGCCGAGGCCGCGCTCGAGGCGATCCTTGCCGAACTTCGCCGCGACCTTGCGCTTGACCCGCATGCCGAGCAGGACCATGCCTCCGATGGCGATCACCAAGTACCCCATCATCACGATGTAGGCGTAGAACGAGATGACAGAGCTTGCCGGCACGAGCGAGGCGAGGATGACGAGCACCATGACGCCCATCACGAACTCGGCCGGGTGCCAGCCCGCGTCGACGTAGTCGCGCACCCAACGGCGCTGCGGACCCTTGTCGCGGACCGGGAGGTACTTCTCCTCGCCGGCAGCCATGCCGGCCTGTGCTTTGGCGCGGCGCTCGTTGAGGTCGGCTTTGGCGGCGGCCTTCGCTTCCTTCGTGTTGGCGACGAGGGGGCGGCGGCGGGCTGCTTCCTGCTCAGCACGAGTCGGCGTCGCGCGCCCCTTGCCGCTTGCCGACGTCTCGGAGGCGTCGTCGTTCGTCGATGGGGAGGCAGGGGTAATGGCCACGGAGTTCCTCGGTTCGCTGACGGGAGATCACCTTAAGATTACTCGCATGACCTCTCCTGTTCTTCCCAGTGACTCCGACGACGCCGTCCTCGAGGCCGTAGCCACCGGTATCCCGTCAGCGCTGTCCGATCTCGGCCACCTCGTGCGCATCCCCGGGATGGCCTGGCCGGCGTTCGATCAGACCCAACTGGAGCGCAGCGCCGAAGCCGTCGCGGAGTTGGCAGCGGGCACCGGAGTATTCGACGAGGTCCGAGTGCTTCGTTCCGGGATCCCCGGCACCGACGAGCAGGGACAGCCGGCCGTTCTCGCAACGCGCAAGGCCCGCAACGGCAAGCCGACGATCCTCCTCTACGCGCACCACGACGTGCAGCCTCCGGGGGAGGACGGGCTGTGGGAGACACCGCCGTTCGAACCGACGGTGCGAGATGGCCGCCTCTACGGGCGCGGCGCGGCGGATGACAAGGCCGGGATCATGGCGCACATCGCGTCGATCCGTGCGGTGAGCGAGGTTCTCGGCGACGACCTCGACCTCGGCATCGCGATGTTCATCGAAGGCGAGGAGGAGTACGGGTCCCGTTCGTTCGCCCAGTTCCTCTCCGACAACAAGGAAGCGCTGCGGGCCGATGCCATCGTCGTGGCGGACTCCGGCAACTGGGATTCCGCCACGCCGGGCCTCACCGTCTCCCTTCGAGGCAACGCGCGATTCACGATGCGCGTGCGCACGCTCGATCACGCCTCCCACTCCGGAATGTTCGGAGGCGCGGTGCCCGACGCGATGATGGCGACGGTCACGCTGCTGTCCACCCTGTGGAACGCCGACGGCTCGGTCGCCGTCGAGGGAATGACCGAGCGCGATGCCCCCACCCCCGACTACACCGAGGCGACGCTTCGCGACGAGGCGGGATTGCTGCCCGCCACCACACCGATCGGCGACGGGACGATTCTCAGCCGGATCTGGAACAAGCCGTCGGTGACCGTGATCGGTATCGATGCCACGAGCGTCGCCGCGGCCTCGAACACGCTGCTTCCTGAAGCCACGGTCGTGATCAGCGCTCGCGTCGCCCCGGGGCAGACCGGGAAGGATGCGTACGAGGCGCTCGAGAGCCACCTTCGCGCGCACGTGCCGTTCGGAGCAGAGCTCACCTTCTCGGACGTCGACCTCGGCGACGGCTTCCTGGTCGATACCAGCGGATGGGCGGTGGCGTTGACCCGCGACGCGATGCGCGACGGCTACGGAGTCCCGCCCATCGACCTGGGAGTGGGCGGTTCGATCCCGTTCATCGCCGATCTCGTGCGGGAGTTCCCGACCGCGCAGATCCTGGTCACCGGGGTGGAAGACCCTCATTCGCGGGCTCACAGTCCCAACGAGTCGCTCCACCTCGACACCTTCCGCCATGCGGTCGCGACCGAGGCGTTGCTGCTCACTCGAATGAATGCCACAGAACTCTGAGCCTCACAGGATCCGCGGCGGTAGAATCGTCCGAGAAGCCGTGCACCTGCGGCCCGTCACAAGGAGCGACATGAGCGACACCACACTCTCCCCGGAGACCACCCGCGCACACGGCGTCACCCTGACCGATGCTGCCGCCACGAAGGTGAAGAACCTTCTCGAGCAGGAGGGGCGCGAAGATCTTCGTCTGCGCGTCGCCGTGCAGCCCGGCGGGTGCTCTGGCCTGATCTACCAGCTGTACTTCGACGAGCGCTACCTCGAGGGCGACGAGACGGTCGACTTCGACGGCGTCGAGGTGATCATCGACAACATGAGTGTTCCGTACCTCGACGGCGCGGCGATCGACTTCAAGGACACGATCTCCGAGCAGGGGTTCACGATCGACAACCCCAATGCGGCGGGCAGCTGCGCCTGCGGCGACAGCTTCCACTGACCCTCGCTTCTGCGGTCACGGCCGCCGTCACCACTGGTGACGGCGGCCGTTCCGCTTCCAGAACCTGCGTGGTTGGCATGAATCAGGTGTGAGGTTGCCCTAGACTTGGGTGTGCTCTGTTCGCGATCTGAAAGGTGCATCGTGCCCTCGAAACGCAGCCTTCGTTGGGCCGCCCTCCCCGTGGGAGTTGCGGCAGCCTTGGCCCTGGCGGGATGTTCTCCCACCGAGCTGAACGGCTTTCTTCCGGGCTTCGTGGAGGGTGGCCCCGCAGCCACCAATCAGACCGAGCGCGTCTCGTCGCTCTGGGTGAACTCCTGGATCGTGCTGCTGGCCGTCGGCATCATCACCTGGGGCCTGATGGCCTGGGCCGCGATCGCCTACCGCCGTCGCAAGGGTCAGACCGGCCTGCCGGTGCAGATGCGCTACAACATGCCGATCGAGATCTTCTACACGATCGTGCCGCTCATCCTCGTGCTGGGGATGTTCTTCTTCACCGCTCGCGATCAGACGGAGATCGAGGCCAAGTGGGACGAGCCCGACGTCGAGATCACCGCGATCGCCAAGCAGTGGGCGTGGGACTTCCAGTACGACGGAGATCAGAAGGACAACTCCGACGCCGTCTGGACGATGGGTATCCAGGCTCAGCCCGACAAGGACGGCAACATCGACCAGGCTGCGCTGCCCACGCTGGTGCTCCCGGTCGATCAGAAGGTCACGATCAACCTGAAGTCGCGTGACGTCATCCACTCCTTCTGGATCATCGACTTCCTTTACAAGAAGGACATGTTCATCGGGAAGGATAACTCCTGGTCGTTCATCCCGACGCGTGAGGGAGAGTACGCCGGCAAGTGCGCCGAGCTCTGCGGTGAGTATCACTCGATGATGCTGTTCAACGTGAAGGTCGTCTCGCAGGCTGAGTACGACGCCTACCTCGCCTCGCTCGAGGAGAAGGGCAACACCGGCGACATCACCGGAGCCTACGACCGTCTCTCGAACTTCCCTGGGACAACCCCGAAGACCGACACCGAGGAAGGAGGGGAGTAAGTCATGTCGACCACAGAAGCTCCCCGTACCGACGAGACCCCCGGGTCGCGCCCCAACGCTCTGCCCGCCCGCCAGGCCGCTCTCATGAGCTCCTCGCGTGTCGAGCAGAAGGGGAACATCGTCGTCAAGTGGATCACCTCCACTGACCACAAGACCATCGGGTACATGTATCTGATCGCGTCGGTGATGTTCTTCCTGCTCGGCGGTGTGATGGCACTCGTCATCCGCGCCGAGCTGTTCGCGCCGGGAATGCAGATCATCCCGACGAAGGAGCAGTACAACCAGCTGTTCACGATGCACGGCACGATCATGCTGCTGATGTTCGCGACACCGCTGTTCGCGGGCTTCGCCAATGCGATCCTGCCGTTGCAGATCGGTGCTCCTGACGTCGCCTTCCCGCGTCTGAACGCCTTCGCCTTCTGGCTCTTCCTCTTCGGCTCCACGATCGCGGTCGCCGGCTTCCTCACCCCGCAGGGTGCGGCTTCCTTCGGTTGGTTCGCCTATCAACCTCTGGCAGGAGCATCGTTCTCCCCGGGAGCGGGTGGCAACCTCTGGATGGTCGGCCTCGGCATCTCGGGTTTCGGAACGATCCTCGGTGCCGTCAACTTCATCACCACGATCATCACCATGCGAGCTCCCGGCATGACGATGTGGCGCATGCCGATCTTCACGTGGAACACGCTCATCACGAGCCTCCTCATCCTGATGGCGTTCCCGGTGCTGGCAGCGGCCATCTTCGCGGCTGCTGCAGACCGCATCCTGGGTGCTCACATCTACGACCCGGCCAACGGCGGCGTCCTGCTCTGGCAGCACCTCTTCTGGTTCTTCGGGCACCCTGAGGTGTACATCATCGCGCTGCCGTTCTTCGGCATCGTCTCGGAGATCTTCCCGGTCTTCAGCCGCAAGCCGATCTTCGGTTATAAGACCTTGGTCTATGCGACGATCGCCATCGCGGCGCTCTCCGTCGCGGTGTGGGCTCACCACATGTACGTCACCGGTTCGGTGCTGTTGCCGTTCTTCGCGCTCATGACGATGCTCATCGCTGTGCCGACAGGCGTGAAGATCTTCAACTGGATCGGCACGCTCTGGCGAGGGTCAGTGACGTTCGAGACACCGATGGTCTTCGCTCTCGGCTTCCTCGTGTCGTTCGTGTTCGGTGGTCTGACCGGTGTGATCCTCGCGGCCCCGCCGCTGGACTTCGCGCTCTCCGACTCGTACTTCGTGGTCGCCCACTTCCACTACGTGGTGTTCGGCACCGTGGTGTTCGCCATGTTCGCCGGCTTCTACTTCTGGTGGCCGAAGTGGACAGGGCGCATGCTGAACGAGCGTCTCGGCTACGTGCACTTCTGGTTGCTGTTCATCGGTTTCCACATGACGTTCCTCATTCAGCACTGGCTGGGTGTCGACGGCATGGTGCGTCGCTACGCGGACTACTCGGAAGCTGACGGCTGGACCTGGCAGAACCAGGTCTCCACGATCGGTGCGATCATCCTCGGTGCCTCGATGCTGCCGTTCTTCCTGAACGTGTGGATCACGGCCCGCAAGGCTCCGAAGGTCACGGTCAACGACCCGTGGGGCTATGGTGCATCGCTCGAGTGGGCCACATCGTGCCCGCCGCCGCGACACAACTTCACGTCGATCCCGCGCATCCGCAGCGAGCGTCCCGCGTTCGATCTGAATCATCCCGAGGCTGCCGAGTTCGCGACCACGGCTCCCGGCGAGCGAGAGGCCCACTAAGTCATGCGCGACAACGTCATTCTCTGGTGGGTCCTGACGGCCTTCTTCGCCCTCGTCGGCGTCGTCTACACGGGCTGGCACATCCTTGCCACGCCGTCGGACAACTTCGCAATGCGGATCGAGTGGGTCGGCACGGTCGCGCTGTTCTTCGCAGCCTTCATGGCAGCGATGATCGCGTTCTACCTCGATCGCACGCACAAGGCGCAGCAGGGTGAGCTGCCCGAAGACATCCTGACCGCCGACATCGATGACGGTGACCCGGAGCTCGGCGAGTTCAGCCCGTGGTCCTGGTGGCCCATGGTCCTCGCTGCCTCGGCCGGAGTCTTCGTGGTCGGACTCGCGGTGGGGCACTTCCTCCTCCCGATCGGTATCGCGATCTTCGTCGTCGCGATCGTCGGCTGGGTGTACGAGTACTACCGCGGCAACTTCGCCCGCTGACGCAGCTGTATTGAAGAAGGCCCTCGGATTCGTCCGAGGGCCTTCTTCGTATGCAGGGGAGGGCCGTGGTCAGGCGCGAGTGCGGATACGGGCGATCCCGGTCAGCGGATCCACGGGACGGTGGTGGGTGCCGTCGGCGTCTTCGACCGCATAACCCTCGCGGACCCAGTACTCGAACCCGCCGATCATCTCTCGCACCTTGTATCCCAGACGCGCGAACTCGAGCGCACCCTTCGCGCCCGCGTTGCATCCAGGACTCCAGCAGTAGACGACGACTTCCGCGTCCGCTGGCACTTCGATCGGCGCGCGTGAGGCGATCTCGCTGTAGTGCATGTGCACGGCTCCGGCGACCCTTCCTTGAGCCCACGCCTCATCCGACCGGACGTCGATGACGAAGATGTTCTCGCCGGCCTTCTGCGCGGCATGAACATCGCTGGGGTCGGTCTCATAGGTCAGCTTGGCCGTGTAGAAGTCGGTGCGATCGATCATGGCTTCAGCCTAAACAGCAGGCGTTCGTCCTACCCAGCGGATTTCCGTCGCTCTGCATGCGAATGCCGTCATTGCGTCGCGCCGACTGTCAGCGCTTGAGCGTCACAGCTCGGCGGTCATCTGTACTCGTGGACCGAACTCGAAGAGCCCGAGAGCCTCTTCTACCCGCACGAGGCCGATGAGCAATGGCGTCTGAGGCTCGGTCGTGATGAAGCCGCAGGTCTCGTAGAACGGAGCATTCCAAGGTACGTCGACGTAGGTGCGGAGCGTGATCTCGGAGTGACCGCGGCGGCGGGCTTCCGCAAGTGCGCCCTCGACGAGCTGACGCCCGATGCCGCGTCGACCGAACGCGGGGAGTACCGAAAGCTGTTCGAGGTGCGCGTGTCCGTCGAGATCGAGGACATGTACGAACCCGACGATCATAGGGGCGGCTGTTGCGTCTCCTGAGTGCTCGGCTACGAGGACGAACCCGGGAGAGGACGCGCGGTCGTCGGCTGGAGTCGGGGGAGGCCAGTCGACGGCGCCGAAGCGATCGACGAGAAGGGCATCTGCCGCGGTTTCGATCTGTTCGGTCGCTGCGGCATCGTCCGCTCGAGCTGGTCGCAGATGGATCTCCATGATCAGTCTGCGGCGACGGCGGCGATCGCTTCGATCTCCACGAGCTGGTGGTCGTAGCCGAGGACGGTGACGCCCAGGAGCGTGCTGGGGACGTCGTGCGCGCCGAAAGCGGCATGAATCACATCCCAGGCCGTGACGAGGTCAGCCTGTGCGGAGGAGGCCACCAGCACGCGTGTGCTGATGACATCCGTGAGGGTCGCACCGGCGACGTCGAGTGCCGCCTTGAGCGTCTCCACACATCTTGCCGCCTGAGCCGCGTAGTCGCCCGGCGCCGCAGTCGTCCCGTCGTCATTGAGCGGGCACGCTCCGGCGAGGAAGATCAGCCGGGAACCGGTCGGCGCTGTCGCGGCATAGGCGTAAGGAGCATCGGCGAGGGCGGAGGCGCGGATCAGCTGGACGACGGATGACATGGTGGTTCGATCCTTTCATGCAGGGATAACGATGAAGGCCCCGTCCGTGTGGACGAGGCCTTCATCAGCAGGGGAGTGGCGGCTACTCGCCGTCTTCCGACTTCTTGTTGCGAGGCTTCTTCACCGGCTCGGTGGCGATCACCGTGCTCGGCGTGTTCGGCGTCTCGTCGACGTGCGTCTCATCGACCGTGAGCGGGGCGTCGGGGAATCCTGCACGCTCGTGAGCGCCCTGGATCTCTGCGGCCTCGGTCTCATCGTTGTGAGCCGTGACGTGGTTCTGGTGCGCGTCTGCGGCTTCGACCTCGGCCTGCGTGAGCGGTGCGAGGCGGTCCTCGAAGAACCAGCGGGAGATCGAGGAACGGAGGTTCTCCGTCCACGGGATGCGTCCCTTGGCATTCGGGCGGACCACGAGGGGCTCGTAGCCGTCGACGTCGATGAGCTTCCAGCGGTCGTACTTGTCGACCGGCTGGTGCACCTCGATGAACTCGCCGCCGGGGAGGCGGACGATGCGCCCGGACTCGAAGCCGTGCAGCACGATCTCGCGGTCCTTCTTCTGCAGCGCGATGCAGATGCGCTTGGTGACGAAGTAGCCGAGGATCGGGCCCAGGAACAGCAGCGCCTGCAGGGTGTGGATGACCCCCTCCATCGTGAGCATGAAGTGCGTCGCGATGAGGTCGGAGGATGCGGCAGCCCACAGGACGGCGTAGAAGATGACGCCGGCAACACCGATCGCCGTGCGCGTCGCCGCGTTGCGGGGGCGCTGTGCGAGGTGGTGCTCACGCTTGTCGCCGGTGAGCCACGCCTCGAGGAAGGGGTAGATCGCGACGGCGACGATGAAGAGACCGAGTACCAGGACCGGTGCGATGATTCCGAACGACCAGGTGTGGTCGAGGAACACGATGTCCCAGTTCGACGGTGCCAGACGCAACGCGCCGTCGGCGAAGCCGATGTACCAGTCCGGCTGCGTACCGGCGGAGACAGGGGAGGGGTCGTACGGGCCGTAGTTCCAGATCGGGTTGATCTGGAAGAACGTCGCTATCAGCACGATGGTGCCGAACACGATGAACAGGTAGCCGCCCATCTTGGACATGTAGACCGGCATCATCGGGTAGCCCACGACGTTGTCGTTCGTGCGGCCGGGGCCGGCGAACTGCGTGTGCTTGTTGATGATCATGAGCATCAGGTGCACGACGATGAGCGCGATCACGAGCATCGGCAACAGCAGGATGTGCAGTGTGTAGAGGCGTCCGACGATGTCGGTACCCGGGAACTCTCCACCGAACAGCAGGAACGAGGTCCACGTGCCGATGAGGGGGAGGCCCTTGATCATGCCGTCGATGATGCGCAGACCGTTGCCCGAGAGCAGGTCGTCGGGGAGCGAGTAGCCGGTGAAGCCCTCAGCCATCGCCAGGACGAACAGCACGAAGCCGATCACCCAGTTCAGCTCGCGGGGCTTGCGGAAGGCACCGGTGAAGTACACGCGGAGCATGTGCACGCCGATGCCGGCGATGAACACGAGCGCTGCCCAGTGGTGGATCTGACGGACCAGGAGGCCGCCTCGCAGGTCGAACGAGATGTGCAGCGACGACTCGAGCGCCGCGGACATCTCGATACCACGCATCGGTGCGTACGCGCCGGTGTAGTGGGTCTCGACCATGGACGCCTGGAAGAAGAACGTCAGGAAGGTGCCGGAGATGAACACGACGACGAAGCTCCACAGAGCGATCTCGCCGAGCATGAACGACCAGTGATCGGGGAAGATCTTGCGTCCGAGCTCCTTGACGAAGCCGGAGAGGCTGGTGCGCTCATCGATGTAGTTCGACGCGGCGCCGACGAAGCGACCGCCGAGCGGCGCTTTGGTGTCTTTGTCCTCTTTGGACAGCGTTGCGGTGCTCAATGGCGCTCCCAGAAGCTCGGGCCGACGGGTTCCTTGAAGTCGCTGCGTGCGACCAGGTAGCCCTCGTCATCGACGGTGATGGGCAGCTGCGGCAGCGGACGTGCCGCCGGGCCGAAGATGACCTTTGCGTGGTCCGTGACGTCGAACTGCGACTGGTGGCACGGGCACAGCAGGTGGTGGGTCTGCTGCTCGTACAGAGCCACAGGGCATCCGACGTGCGTGCAGACCTTGGAGTAGGCGACGATGCCGTCGTAGGACCAGTCCTTGCGGTCCTCGGCCTCGATCAGCTGCTCGGGGCGCAGACGCATCATCAGGACGATGGCCTTGGCCTTCTCCTCGAGGTAGCCGTCGCTGTGGCTGAGCGTCGCGAGCTCTTCCGGGATCACGTGGAATGCGGAACCAAGGGTCACGTCCGCTGCGCGGATCGGGGTGCCGTCGGGGTCGCGCACCAGGCGGGCGCCCTTGTCCCACATCGTGTGCTTGAGCAGCACGACCGGGTCACCCGCGGTGGGGTCTTCCGGCGTCGAGTGCGGTGCGAGGCCACGGAACAGCGTGACACCGGGAATGATCGAGGCGACGAGCGCGGCGAACAGCGAGTTGCGGATCACCGCACGGCGCCCGAAGCCGGACTCCTCGTTCGCGTCGGCGAACGCCTGGATGGCGGCCTCGCGCGTCGAGTCCTTGCCACGGGTGGGGTGACGGTGCTCGATGAACTCCTTGTCGGACATCAGCGCCTTGGACCAGTGGATGGCACCGATGCCGAGGGCCAGCAGCGCGAGAGCGATGCCGAGACCGATGAAGAGGTTGTTCTGCCGGATGTCGATGAGCGCGCCGCTCTCGATCGGGAACAGCATGTAGGCGGCGACCGCCCAAATGCTGCCGGCGAGGGAGAGGTAGAACAGCGTGTAGACAGTGCGGACAGCGGCCTTCTCAGCGCGCGGGTCCTTGTCGGTCATCCGCTCGCGATGCGGCGGAAGCCCGGGGTTCTGCACGGGATCGCTGACTGCGACACCCAGCCCCGGAGAGGGCTGGTAGGCCCTGTCAAGAGCCTGCGAGTCGTCGTCGTGTGCCATGGTGCTCCTCGTACGTTCCTCTTCGATGATTAAGCGTCAGTTGGACTTCGCCGTGATCCACACGGTGACGGCGACGAGCGCGCCGATACCGAAGATCCAGACGAACAGGCCCTCGGAGACCGGCCCGAGCGAACCGAGCGAGAATCCGCCGATCTGCACGGACTGCTGCTGGAAGAGCAGCGCCGAGATGATGTCGCGCTTGTCTTCGTCGGACAGGTTCATGTCGCCGAAGACCGGCATGTTCTGCGGGCCGGTGACCATGGCCGCGTACATGTGCAGCGCGCTGGTCTCGCTGAGCCCCGGGGCGTACTTGCCCTCGGTGAGCGCTCCACCGGCAGCGGCCACGTTGTGGCACATCGCGCAGTTGACGCGGAACAGCTCTGCGCCGTTCGCGACATCGCCCTTGCCGTCGAGGATGCCCTCATGCGGGAAGGTCGGTCCGGGGGCCTCGGACTGCACGAAGGACGAGATCGCGAGGATCTGGTCTTCGGTGAACTGCGGTGCCTTCTGCGGAGCCTGCGGTCCCTGCATCTGCAGAGGCATGCGACCGGTCGACAGCTGGAACTCGGTCGCCAGCTCGCCCACGCCGTAGAGGCTCGGACCGTTGGCGGTTCCCTGCAGGTCGAGACCGTGACAGGTGGCGCAGTTGGCCGTGAACAGCTTCTCGCCGTCTTCGACCGTCAGCTGGGTCGTCGCGGACTGCGTGTCGGACGCAGCGAACGCAGCGGACGCACCTGCGTACACGGCGCCCGTGATCATGAGGCCTGCTCCGATGAGCGCGGCCGCCGCCAAAGGGCTGCGACGACCGCTGGAACGGCGCTTCTTCTCTCGTGCCATCTCGGGGATCAGCTCCGCTCTTATTTCAGGAAGTAGATAACGAGGAACAGCACGATCCAGACGACGTCGACGAAGTGCCAGTAGTAGGACACCACGATCGAGGAGGTCGCCTCCTTGTGCCGGAAGTTCTTGACGGCGTATGCACGGCCGATGACGAGCAGGAACGCGACGAGGCCACCCGTGACGTGCAGGGCGTGGAAGCCCGTGGTCAGGTAGAACGCGGAGGCGTACGAGTCGGCGTTGATCGGCATGCCTTCAGCGACGAGCTGTGCGTACTCCCACACCTGGCCGGAGACGAAGATCGCTCCGAGAGCGAAGGTGAGGAAGAACCACTCGACCATTCCCCAGCCGAAGAGGCGACGGCGTCCGGCGCCGTTCTTCTGACCCTTGCCGATCTTGTAGGGCTGCAGGTCTTCTGCCGCGAACACGCCCATCTGGCACGTGAACGAGGAGAGGACGAGGATCAAGGTGTTCACTGCGGCGAACGGGACGTTCAGCAGCTCGGTCCGGTCTGCCCACAGCTCAGGTGAGGTGCTGCGGAGGGTGAAGTAGATCGCGAAGAGTCCCGCGAAGAACATCACCTCACTGCCGAGCCACACAATGGTGCCGACAGCTACCGGGTTGGGCCGCTTGATCGTTCTCGCCGCCGGGGCATACGTCGCTGAGGTCGTCACCCCTCCATTATGGCCGATCCGCGGGCGTGATTCTTGCACCGACGACCCTCGAATTGCCGGTCGGTGACTTAGGGGACCCTAAGAAAACACTGCGAATACCCGGTGAATCCGCGGGAAACAAGGGGTGGGCGCGAAGTGCACATGCGTTCGGAAGCATCTGCATGTTTTCTCCGCGCCGATAGGATCGCACACATGGCTGATTCGCTGACCTGGTCCGACGTGCTCACCTCGCTTCTGGAGCGTCGTGACCTCAGCGTCTGGGAGTCCACATGGGCGATGCGTCAGATCATGCAGGGCAATGTGACCGAGGCTCAGCTGGCGGGCTTCCTCGTCGCGCTCCGCGCGAAGGGCGAGACGATCGACGAGATCGTCGGGTTCCGTGACGCGATCCTCGAGGCGGCCGTCCCGCTTCCCGTCTCACCGAACGTGCTCGACATCGTCGGAACCGGTGGCGATCGTGTCGGCACGGTGAACGTCTCCACCACGGCGGCGATCATCATCGGCGCCACCGGGGTGCCGGTGGTGAAGCACGGGAACCGGGCCGCGAGCTCCGCATCGGGCTCCTCTGACGTCCTCGGCGCGCTCGGTCTCGAGTTGTCTCTCGATCCGGCAGCCGTGGCCTCCATCCTCGACCGCACCGGCATCACGTTCGCCTGGGCGGGCGCATTCCACCCCGGATTCAAGCACGCGGGCCCCGTCCGAGCAGAGCTCGGCATTCCCACCGTGTTCAACATGCTCGGCCCGCTCTGCAACCCCGCTCGCGCGGAAGCCAACGCCGTGGGCGTCGCGCAGATCGAGCGCGTTCCGTTGATCACCGGTGTGTTCCGGACCCGTGGCGCCACGGCACTCGTCTTCCGCGGTGATGACGGGCTCGACGAACTCACGACGACGGGGCACAGCCGCATCTGGGAGGTCACTCGCGGAGACATCCACGAACACGACCTCGACCCTCGCGACCTCGGAATCCCGGTCGCCGATCTCGCAGACCTCATCGGCGGATCACCGCAGCACAATGCGGACATCCTCCGCCGCACGCTTGCGGGTGAGACCGGTGCCGTGCGGGACATCGTGCTGCTCAACGCGGCCGCGGGCATCGTCGCGTTCGAACTCTCTCAGGATGCCACTCAGGTGCAGCGGCCCATCCTCGAGCGGCTGCGTGCCGGGTACGACAAGGCGTCGGCGGCCGTGGACGACGGCCGCGCGCTGGCGAAGCTCGATCAGTGGATCGCAGTGAGCCGTGAGCTGGCGGCTCCCCAGGCCTGACCATGGACCCCGTCGACGCGCTGCTGGAGATCGCTTCTCTATTGGAGCGCGAGCGGGCATCGCGATATCGCGCGAAGGCCTTCCGCCAGGCGGCCGCGACGCTGCAGGATCTGCCCGACGACGTCAGGAGCGATCCCACGAGGCTGCGGGCGGCGAAGGGGATCGGCGAATCAACGTTCGCGGTGATTCGCCAGGCGCAGGCCGGACACGTGCCGGAGTACCTGATCGAGCTGCGCGGTGACGTCGAACCCGAGCGGGTCTCGGCACTTCGGGCCAAGCTCCGTGGCGACCTGCACGCGCACACCGACTGGTCGGATGGCACCACCCCGATCTCGGTGATGGCCGCGGCCGCGCGGGCCCAGGGGCATGAGTATCAGGCGATCACCGATCATTCGCCCAGGCTGCGGGTGGCGCGGGGGCTTTCCGCCGAACGGCTTCGCGAGCAGATGCCGTTGGTGCGGGCCGAGTCCGGCGACGGCTTCACCCTGCTCGCCGGGATCGAGGTCGACATCCTCGAAGACGGAGCTCTCGACCAGGAGGACTCGCTGCTGGGTGAGCTCGACATCGTCGTGGCATCGGTGCATTCGAAGTTGCGCATGGACGCGCGCCCGATGACGGCACGGATGATCGCGGCCGTGTCGCACCCACGAGTCAATGTCCTCGGGCACTGCACGGGGCGCCTCGTGCAGGGCGACCGCGGGACGCGTCCGCAGTCGGAGTTCGATGCGGCGGCGGTCTTCGCCGCATGTGCGGAGAACGGCGTGGCCGTCGAGATCAATTCGAGGCCGGAGCGACAGGACCCGCCGGACGAGTTGATCTCGATCGCGTTGGACGCGGGATGCCTGTTCTCGATCGATTCGGACGCTCACGCGCCCGGTCAGCTCTCGCTGCTCGATCACGGCGCGGAGCGGGCGGAGCGCGTGGGGATTCCGGCATCGCGGATCGTGACGACCTGGGGCCTCTCCCGTCTGATGGCCTGGGCGGAGTAGGCCGCTAGAGGCTTCCGCTGTCAGCGCGCCGCCAGGGCCGCGTTCGACACGGCAGTGATCGCGCGAGTCATGGAGCCGCCGAGGTTCCACTTCTCGGCGAGAGCAGCTGCCGCATCTGCTTCGGCAGGGTCGAGCACCCGCAGTGGAACACCGGGGTCGCTGATCGGGAGCGACGTCGCGACCGCGACCACGGTCGGTGCGACATCGAGGTACGCCGAGGCTGCGAGGATCTTCGCGCGCACGCCGGCGCTCATGCCCTCGCCCGCTTCTGCAGCCGCGCGAATGCCCTCGAGGTCGCTGTGGGTCTGCAGCAGAGTCGCCGCCGTCTTCTCGCCGACGCCTGCGACACCGGGGAGACCATCTGAGGCATCACCGCGCAACGTGGCGAAATCGGCGTACTGCGAGGGGAGCACCCCGTACTTGGCGACCACGGTCGCGTCGGTCACGATCTCGAGATTGCTCATGCCCCGAGCGGTGTAGATGACGCGGACGTCGCGGGCGTCGTCGACGAGCTGGAACAGATCGCGGTCGCCGGTCACGATGTCGACCGGCATCGTGGCGTCGGTCGCGAGGGTGCCGATGACATCATCGGCTTCGTGCTCGGCGATCCCGATGATGGGGATGCCGATGGCGGCGAGCGTCTGGCGGATGAGCGGGATCTGCGCCTCGAGAGGGTCGGGGACCTCTTCGACGTCAGGTCCGCTGACGACGACCTCGACGACGCGGTGTGACTTGTAGCTGGGGATGAGGTCGACGCGCCATTGCGGACGCCAGTCGTCGTCCCAACAGGCGATCACATGAGTGGGCTGGTAGAGCGTGACGAGCTTGGCGATGATGTCGAGCAGACCGCGCGCGGCGTTGATGGGCGAGCCGTCTGGCGCGGTCACCTTGTCTGGAACGCCGTAGAAGGCGCGGAAGTAGAGGCTGGCGGTGTCGAGCAGCATGAGGCGATCGGTCACGAACGACAGTCTGGCACGGGGCTGCGACGCCGGCAGGGCGCCATCCGGTGTCTGAGACGATCCGGGCGGTCGCGACACTCGCAGGTATGACAGCTCCTCTTCGCGCATTCTCATCACTTGTCGCCGGTGGGTTGGCGCTCGCTCTCGTGCTGGCCGGATGCGCTTCTGCCGCCGGGGGTTCTCCTGTGCCGGAATCGACAGCCGACCAGAACGCTTCCGATTCCTCGTTTGCGCCGCGGGCGGCCTGGCTCGATTCGACGTCGTTCGTGTTGAAGGTCTGGGGCGATGCCTGTGCGCCGCAGATCGGGGATCTCATCGCGGGGGAGCAGTCGCTCGAGATCGTGCTCGTCGATGGCGAAGATGAAGTGTGTGCGGCGGTGCAGACGCCTCACGGCATCTACCTCGGCCTGCCGGCTTCGTTCGACTCATCGCGCGCGGTCGAGTTGATCGTGACCGATCCAGGAGGGCAGACGTCGGAGCTCACGCTGCCAGGGCTCGCGGCAGGGGAGATCATCCCGGCTGACCGGATGCCTGCGCAGACGCCTGCGGCGACGTGGATCGACGACGAGGAGCTCGCGATCCTGACCTGGGGCTCGTCGACATGCATGCCGGGTTCCGGCACGTTCGAGGCTGTCGGTGAGACGGAGGGAACCGTCCGGCTGGAATCGACAACGGACGGGATCTGCACGATGGATCTGGTGCCGCAGATCACCTTCGTACCCGCGGAGGGCGTCACGGCAGAAGCAGCGCTGACGCTCGAGGGCCATGTCGGTGCCGATGGCGCGCCCGTCGTGCTGACGGTTGTGAAGTAGGCCCCTCTCCGCGCTGCTCAACAGCCGGGTGCGGATGGTCGCTGTTCACAGGTGAACGCGACGAGCGCGGTGTTCGCCTCGAAGACGCGGATCTCCTGAGAAGGCCCCTCGATCGTGAGCTGGCCGGCCACCGGGAACCACCCGCCCCCGAGGTCGACCTCTGCCGTGTAGTGGACAGTGACGTGGGCCCGGTAGGTGCCGCGCTGTCGATAGGTGTGGCTCGTCGCGGTCGGAGTGAATGCGGCCTGGCCGAGCGCCGACCAGGTCTGTCCGCCGCTGCTTGTGGTCGCGGCCGTGCCGTCTCCGTGGGTGAATTCGTAGCCGACGGGGGTGAAGCGCACGGTGAGCGGTGCGCCGAAGAGGGCTCCCGATCGGGTCTGCGCGGATGCCGCAGCGACGAAGTTCGTCGGCATGCCGATCACACCGACGTTGTCCGGCTCGCCGGTGGCGGTCACCGGGTCGGGAGAGAACTGTGCGAGATCAGTGATCGTGATCACCGGGGCCGAGGGGGTCTCAACACCTGGCGGTGGCGGTGACTCCTCCTTCTCCTCCGCGCCGCGGAAACAGCCTCGAGCACTGTTCCAGTCGTCGAGGCAGGAGTTGAAGTTGAACTCGTGCACCGGGAACGCGGGGGCGGAGGGGGAACTGGAACTGTCGTGCGGAGTGGAGTTGCTATCCGTGGACGGCTGCGTCTGCGTACCGGAGATGACGACCTCCGTGTTGCCAGTGGAAATCGCCGCGCTTCCAATCGGTGGGTCCGAGCTGTCGTCGCCGACGGATGTTTGATGGGAGGTTCCGAGCATGAAGAGGGGGAGTGCGAACATTGCTAGCACTAAGGCGTTGCGCACTTTGCCTCTTTGTTCACTGAGACCGAGTCGATCGTCAATGATGATTGATCGGCCACGAAAACGACGTCGAGCGAGTAGACGTTTGGGCGGTTCGCGTCGATCTGCGAGATCCCGGCAGAGTCGGTAACAGTCACCGCACTCACGTCGAGACACACCTTGGCTGAGACCTTGTCGAACGGCGAAGCGGCCTCAACTCCCTGGAACGACAGAACCTTGGTGTCACCTTCGACGATGAAGCCTTCGGCATGCATGGCGGAGTACGACTTACGGTCAGCTGCTTCAAACTCCCCACTGGACAATTCAAAAAGTGGCTCGAAAGTAGCCGGATCGGCGATGTCTAGCTGGTTGAGACGTGCCGTGAACGCCCGGTACGTCTCCTCCGCAGCGGCGAAGGCCTCTTCTTCCGAAGCGAACGCCGCGGTCGGAGTCGGCGTCGGCGATGGCGCGGGGGAGCAGCCAGCGAGTAACACGGAGACGGCAATCAGCGCGAGGGCTCCGAGACGATGCGAATGGCGGAACTTGATCGGGCTGCGGCGAGGAGGAGTCGGCGAGATCACCTGGTCACGCTAACCCGGAGCAGAGGAGGCCCGCTCGAGTTATCCACAGTTACGTCCCGCCGGAATCCGGCTCCCCGGACATCCGAACTTCTGATAGCCTTAACCGTCACTCGTGGCGTGCACACGCGTGCCCTCGTGACAAGAAAACCAAAATCCACCGCTGTGAAGCATGCAGTCGGCCGTGCGCGGTCGTTGCCTCTCAGCCTGAGTCTCCATTCACAAGGACAACCCACTACATGACTACCGCAACGACCGCCCCGGCCACCAAGCAGGTCGCCATCAACGACATCGGATCTGCTGAGGACTTCCTGGCCGCGGTCGAGAAGACCCTGAAGTTCTTCAACGACGGCGACATCATCGAAGGCACGATCGTCAAGATCGACCGCGATGAGGTCCTCCTCGATGTCGGCTACAAGACCGAGGGTGTCATCCCCTCGCGCGAGCTCTCGATCAAGCACGACGTCGACCCGAACGAGGTCGTCGCTGTCGGCGATCTGGTCGAGGCCCTCGTCCTCCAGAAGGAGGACAAGGAAGGCCGTCTGATCCTCTCCAAGAAGCGTGCTCAGTACGAGCGTGCGTGGGGGGACGTCGAGAAGATCAAGGAGAACGACGGAGTCGTCACCGGTACGGTCATCGAGGTCGTCAAGGGTGGACTCATCGTCGACATCGGCCTCCGTGGCTTCCTGCCGGCCTCGCTCATCGAGCTGCGCCGCGTCCGCGACCTCACGCCGTACCTCGGCCAGGAGATCGAGGCCAAGATCCTCGAGCTCGACAAGAACCGCAACAACGTCGTTCTGAGCCGCCGCGCGCTGCTCGAGCAGACGCAGTCGGAGTCGCGCACCACGTTCCTGAACAACCTGCACAAGGGTCAGGTCCGCAAGGGTGTCGTGTCGTCGATCGTCAACTTCGGTGCGTTCGTCGACCTGGGTGGCGTTGACGGCCTCGTGCACGTCTCCGAGCTGTCCTGGAAGCACATCGAGCACGCCTCCGAGGTCGTCGAGGTTGGCCAGGAGGTCACCGTCGAGATCCTCGAGGTCGACCTCGACCGTGAGCGCGTCTCGCTGTCGCTGAAGGCTACGCAGGAAGACCCGTGGCAGGTCTTCGCCCGTACCCACGCGATCGGTCAGGTCACGCCGGGTAAGGTCACCAAGCTCGTTCCGTTCGGTGCGTTCGTTCGCGTCGCAGACGGCATCGAGGGCCTCGTCCACATCTCCGAGCTCTCCAGCAAGCACGTCGAGCTGGCCGAGCAGGTCGTGTCGGTCGGCGAAGAGGTCTTCGTCAAGGTCATCGACATCGACCTCGAGCGTCGTCGTATCTCGCTGTCGCTGAAGCAGGCCAACGAGGCTGTCGACCCCAACGGCACCGAGTTCGACCCGGCTCTGTACGGCATGCTCGCCGAGTACGACGAGAACGGCGAGTACAAGTACCCGGAGGGCTTCGACGCCGAGACCGGTGCCTGGAAGGAAGGCTTCGACACTCAGCGCGAGGCATGGGAGCAGGAGTACGCTGCAGCCCAGGCTCGCTGGGAGGCGCACAAGGCTCAGGTCGTCAAGGCGGCCGAGGCCGAGGCAGCGGCCGGAGACGACTTCGGCGGCGGCCAGTCCTTCACGAGCGAGGTCGCAGGCGCGGGCACGCTCGCGGACGACGAGGCACTCGCGGCTCTGCGCGAGAAGCTCTCGGGCGGCAACGCTTAAGCAGCATTCTGAAACGGGTCGTCACCTCGCCTTCGGGCGGGCGTGGCGGCCCGTTTCGCATGTCCGGCCAGCGGATTCACCTGCGTGACGCAACATTACGACCGCATTCGTAACAGTCCGACTGCTCGGCCAACATGGGCGTATGACCACCCTGCTGCCTGCGTCGCGCACGGTCGACGCCTCGACGACAGCGGGAACCGCACAGGCCGTGCGGCTCGACGATGTCGAGCGCTCGTTTCCGCTGCCGCACAGTCGCCGTGACGTGCTGCGCGGTATCGACGTCAACATCGCCGCCGGTGAGATCGTCGCGGTGGTCGGCCCCTCCGGATGCGGTAAGTCGACGCTGCTCCGTCTCGTGGGCGGCTTGGACGTCCCGACGCACGGCAGCATCCGCCTCGATGACACACCGGTCGCAGATGTCGACGAGCGCACGGCGGTCGCTTTCCAGGAGCCTCGTCTGCTCCCATGGCGAACCATCTCCCAGAACGTCGAACTCGGAGTGCCGCGCGGTACCGCCCGCCGGGCCGGCCGTGAGCGGGTTCGTGAACTGCTGCACCTGGTCGGGCTCGAGCACGCCGCCGATCAGCGTCCGCGCGAAGTGTCGGGCGGTATGGCTCAGCGTGCTTCGCTGGCCAGAGCCCTCGCTCGCAATCCCGGGGTGTTGCTGCTCGACGAACCTTTCGGTGCGCTCGATGCGCTGACCCGGTTGCGGATGCACGATCTGCTCCTGAAGATCCACGCGGCCGAGCCCACGACGATCCTGCTCGTCACCCACGACGTCGAGGAGGCCTTGTACCTCGCAGATCGTGTGCTGTTGCTGCGCACGCTCTCGGATGACGACGAGCCCTCGATCGCCCGCACGATCACCGTGCCGGGAATTCGCCCGCGAGACCGCGCCGATCGCGGCCTTGCCGACCTGCGCGCCGACCTCCTCGAAGGTCTCGGCGTCGACACCCACCACCGCACCGCCGAGGAGAACCGATGAGCATCACCACCCGCCGAATCATCCCCGCGATCGCTATCGCCGGGACGATGATGCTCGTCGCCACCGGCTGCGTCGCCGGGGAGAACGCCACGGCCAGCGGCGCGAAGCCCACGTCGGGAACGACCGAATGGTCGTCCGACACGCTTTCGATCGACTTCGCGACGTACAACCCGCTGAGCCTCGTGATCCGCGATCAGGGCATCCTCGAAGACATCCTCGGCGACGACGTCGCCGTCGAGTGGGTGCAGTCCGCCGGCTCCAACAAGGCCAATGAGTTGCTGCGCTCCGGTTCGGTCGATGTCGGGTCGACAGCCGGATCCGCTGCGCTGCTGGCGCGAGCGAACGGTTCGCCCATCCAGGTCATCGATATCTTCTCGCAGCCGGAGTGGGCGGCCATCGTCGTCGGGCCGAACAGCGACATCACCTCGATCGAGGACCTCAAGGGAGCGTCGGTCGCGGCCACCAAGGGCACCGACCCGTACTTCTTCCTGCTCCAGTCGCTGGAAGAGGGCGGTCTCTCCCTCTCCGACGTCGAGGTGCAGAACCTCCAGCATGCCGATGGCCGGGCAGCTCTCGACGGCGGATCCGTGGACGCCTGGGCCGGTCTCGACCCGATCATGGCGGCGGCTGAGGCGGAATCGGGCGACAAGCTCATCTATCGGAACGTCGACTTCAACACGTACGGTTTCCTCAACGCGACCGAGGACTTCATCGCGAACCACCCCGACCTCGCTCAGGCCGTCGTCGACGCCTACGAGCAGGCGCGTGAGTGGGCACTCGAGAACCCCGACGAGACCGCCGCGCTTCTCGCCGAAGTCGCCGGAATCGACATCGGCGTTGCCACCACCGTGATTCAGGAGCGATCGAACCTCGACGTGAGTGGCGTGCCCGGTGACGACCAGATCGCAGTGCTCGAGAAGATCGCTCCGGTGCTCGTCGAGTCCGGCGACGTGCAGGGCGGCAAAGAGTCCGTCGACAAGGCGCTCTCATCGATCGTGAACGCGAAGTTCGCCGAGAAGGCAGTCGACGGCGAGTGACTGATATCGACCAGCGAGTGATCGTCCCCGCGGACTCGCGGGACGCGCTCGACGCAGCCCGCGGACAGTCTCGGCGCCCGGAGCGCGGAACCCGTCGGGTGTGGGATCGACCCATCGTGCGAATTCTTGGTGGCCTGCTGCTGCCGGCGTTGATCTTGCTCGCCTGGCAGTTCGTCACGACCTCGGGTCTCGTCGAGCCCTACCGTCTTCCCACACCCGCATCGGTCTACCAGGCCGGTGTCGAGCTCGCGGAGAACGGTCAACTCTGGACTCACATCGCGATCTCGGTTCAGCGGGTTCTGCTCGGCTTCGCCATCGGTTCGGTGATCGGCCTCGCGGCGGCAGGAGTGGTGGGACTCTCGCGCTGGGGCGATGTGCTTCTCAGCCCGACCCTCGCGGCCGTCCGTGCCGTGCCGTCGCTCGCGTGGGTGCCGCTGCTCATCCTCTGGATGCAGATCGGCGAGGAGTCGAAGGTCACGCTCATCGCGATCGGTGCGTTCTTCCCGGTCTACACGACGGTCGCCTCGGCGCTCCGCCATGTCGACCCACAGCTGGTCGAGGCCGGTCGCTCGTTCAGCCTGCGGGGCTGGTCGCTGTTCCGCACAGTGCAGCTGCCGGCGGTCGTCCCCTCCGTGGTGGCGGGACTCCGACTCGCCCTCGCGCAGGCGTGGTTGTTCCTGGTCGCCGCCGAGCTGATCGCCTCTTCGATGGGTCTCGGATTCCTGCTTACCGACTCGCAGAGCACCGGCCGTGTCGATCGCATCCTGCTCTCCATCGTGCTGCTCGCCCTGCTCGGCACGATCACCAACGGCGTTCTCGTGCTGCTGGAGAAGTACCTGCTGCGCCGATGGACGTGACGGTGACGGAGGCTCGGCTGCACGAGACGCGTGTCTACGAACCCTCGGACGAGTTCTCGAACGCGAACGTGACAGCCGAGGCGTACGCGCGTGCCGCGGCAGACCCTGTCGCCTTCTGGGAAGACGCCGCGCGCCGTCTCGACTGGGTCGATCCCTGGCACACGGCGCACGAGTGGGAGCCACCGACGAACGGTGCGATCCCCGCAGCTCGCTGGTTCGTGGGAGGCCGGCTCAACGTGGCCGTCAACTGTGTCGACCGACACGTCGAGGCCGGTGGCGGCGACCGAGTCGCTCTGCACTTCGAAGGTGAGCCGGGCGACCGCGCTTCCGTCACCTATGCAGAGCTGCAACAGCGGGTCTCCCGTGCCGCCAACGCCCTCGTCGCGCTCGGGATCGGACCGGGCGACCGTGTGGTGATCTACCTCCCGGTGCTCGTGGAGACGATCGTCATCACTCTGGCCTGCGCACGAGTGGGCGCCGTGCACTCACTCGTGTTCGGTGGATTCTCGGCCGAGGCCGTGCGGTTCCGTCTGGAAGACACCGGTGCGAAGCTGTTGGTGACCAGCGACGGCCAGTACCGTCGCGGCACCGCCACCGAGGTGAAGTCGACGGCCGACCTCGCGGCCGCCGATCTGCCCGATCTCGAACATGTGCTCGTCCTTCGCCGCACCGGCCAGGACGTGCCGTGGACAGACGGCCGCGATGTCTGGTGGCACGACGTCGTCGACACCGCATCGTCGACCCACGAGGCAGAGGCGTTCGATGCCGAGCATCCGCTCTTCATCATCTACACCTCCGGCACCACGGGGAAGCCGAAGGGACTCGTGCACACCTCGGGCGGCTACCTCGCACAGGCGAGCTGGGCGCACTGGGCCCACTTCGACGCCAAGCCCGACGACGTGCACTGGTGCACCGCCGACCTCGCCTGGGTGACCGCGCACACCTACGAGATCTACGGGCCGCTCTCGAACGGCCTCACACAGGTCATCTACGAGGGGACTCCCGACACCCCGCACCGAGAGCGCCACCTCGAGATCATCGAGCGCTACGGGGTGACCGTGTACTACACGGCGCCCACCCTGATCCGAACGTTCATGACCTGGTTCGGAGCCGACCTCCCGACCGGCCACGATCTGTCGAGCCTGCGACTGCTCGGAACCGTCGGCGAGGCGATCAACCCGGAGGCCTGGGTGTGGTTCCGCCGCAACTTCGGTCGTGACGAGCTGCCGGTCATCGACACCTGGTGGCAATCCGAGACGGGTGCCGCGATGATCGCCCCGCTGCCCGGCGTCACGAGCCTCAAGCCCGGTTCGGCATCGGTGCCGCTCCCAGGCCTCGATGTCGCGGTGGTCGACGAACTGGGGCAGGAAGTCGAGCCGGGACGCTCGGGCACATTGGTCATCCGTCGACCGTGGCCGGGGATGGCACGCACCATCTGGGGAAACCCGAACCGGTACCGTGACGCGTACTGGTCCGCATACGCAGGCCACGGTGAGTTCGGCGGCTTCTACGTCGCCGGCGACGGCGCGACCAGGGACGCCGACGGGTACATCTGGATCCTCGGTCGACTGGACGACGTCGTGAACGTCTCCGGACACCGTCTCTCCACGATCGAGATCGAGTCTGCTCTCGTCGCGCACGACACCGTGGGCGAGGCCGGCTCGGCCGGAGTCTCAGATCCGGTCACCGGCCAGGCAGTCGTCGCGTTCGTCACGCCTTCCGGTCGTGCGGAGGTGACACCGTCAGCCCTTCGCGCTCAGGTCGCGCAGGCGATCGGGCCCGTCGCCAAGCCGAAGCACATCGTGATCGTTCCCGACCTGCCGAAGACACGATCCGGCAAGATCATGCGCCGGCTCCTGGCACAGTTGTGGGAGGCCGAGCAGGATCGCAGAGCCGGCCGCGAACCCCAGCAGCTCGGAGACACGACGTCGCTGCAGAACCCCTGGGCCGTCGGTGAAATCGCCGACGTGCTCGCCGCCGCTGAATCGAGGACATCATGACGGAAGAACATCGCTTCGGGTTCCGCACCAGGGCCCTGCATGCCGGTGGCACCCCCGACGCATCCACCGGAGCCAGGGCGGTGCCGATCTACCAGACCACGTCCTTCGTCTTCGACGATGCTGCGGACGCCGGGAACCTCTTCGCGCTGCAGAAGTACGGCAACATCTACTCGCGCATCGGCAACCCCACGGTCGCGGCTCTCGAGGAGCGCCTGGCCTCGCTCGAAGGTGGCATCGGTGCGGTGGCGACAGCCTCGGGCATGAGCGCGGAGTTCATCACTTTCGCAGCTCTCGTCGGCGCAGGAGATCATGTCGTCGCCGCCGCGCAGCTGTACGGCGGCACGGTGACGCAGCTCGATGTGACGCTGCGTCGCTTCGGCGTGGAGACCACGTTCGTCGCCTCGACCGACCCCGCAGACTTCGCCGCAGCGATCCGTCCCGAGACGAAGGTCGTCTATGTCGAGATGATCGGAAATCCTTCGGGGGAGATCGCGGACATCGAGGGCCTCGCCGCGGTCGCTCATGAGGCCGGTGTGCCGCTCGTGGTCGATGCGACGCTGGCGACCCCGTATCTCGCACGTCCGCTCGAGCACGGCGCCGACATCGTGATCCACTCGGTGACGAAGTTCCTCGGCGGACACGGGACGACGCTCGGCGGGGTCGTGATCGAGAAGGGCACCTTCGACTGGGGCAACGGCAAGTTCCCGCAGATGACCGAGCCCGTCGACTCGTACGGCGGCATCAAGTGGTGGGACAACTTCGGCGAGTACGGATTCCTCACCAAGCTCCGCTCCGAGCAGTTGCGTGACATCGGTCCTGCGCTCAGCCCGCAGTCGGCGTTCAATCTGCTGCAGGGGGTCGAGACGCTGCCGCAGCGCATCGACGCGCACCTCGCGAACGCCCGCGTCGTCGCCGACTGGCTCGATTCCGACCCGCGCGTCGCGTACGTCACCTGGGCAGGACTCGAGGGGCACCCGCACCACGAGCGCGCCGCCAAGTATCTCCCACTCGGACCGGGGTCGGTGTTCGCATTCGGCGTTGCCGCGGAAGACGGTCGCGCAGCGGGGGAGAGTGTGATCGAGAACCTGCAGCTCGCCTCGCACCTCGCGAACATCGGCGACGCGCGCACGCTCGTGATCCACCCGGCCTCGACGACCCATCGCCAGCTCACCGAGGAGCAGCTCGTAGCCGCCGGTGTGCGGCCAGACCTGATCCGCATCTCGGTGGGGCTCGAAGATGCCGACGACATCATCTGGGACCTCGACCAGGCCCTCACGACCGCGACAGGAGCGAACCGATGAGCGCCACCACCTCCGGCGATGCGTGCGCCCTGCCTGGTGCAGTGCCGAGCGTGCCAGGACGGACCTGGATCGGACCGACGCAGCAGGAGCGTTTCGGCCTCTTACGTCGAGCGAAGTCGATCGCGATCGTCGGTGCGTCGAACAACCCCGCGCGCGCGTCGTACTTCGTGGCGACGTACCTGCTCTCCAGCACGGCGTACGACGTCTACCTGGTGAACCCGCGCGAGACCGAGATCCTCGGGCAGCCGGTCTATGCGACGCTGAGCGATCTGCCCGTGGTGCCCGACATTGTGGATGTCTTCCGTCGTCACGACGACCTTCCCGGCGTCGCGCAGGAGGCGATCGAGGCGGGAGCGCAGACCCTGTGGCTGCAGCTCGGGTCCTGGAACGAGGATGCGGCGGCGATCGCGGAGGGCGCGGGGCTCTCGGTGGTCATGGATCGCTGCATCAAGATCGAGCACGCCCGATTCCACGGAGGACTGCATCTGGCGGGCTTCGACACGGGTGTGATCAGCTCACGACGCCAGCTGCTCGCGAGATGAGCCGTGCCCACGGCGAAGCCTAGACTGGCGGCATGCCCCTCATCGCACTCACCGGCGGCATCGCCTCCGGGAAGTCGACCATCGCCCGGCGTCTGGCCGAGCACGGTGCCATCATCGTCGATGCCGATCAGATCGTGCGCGACGTGCAGTCTCCCGGATCACCGGTCCTCGAGCGGATCGCCGAAGCGTTCGGCGCCGACGTCGTCGCACCGGACGGCGCCCTCGACAGGGCGGCGCTGGGGGCGCAGGTGTTCGGTGACGCCGACCTCCTTGCGAGCCTGAACGCGATCGTCCACCCGGCTGTGCGCGAGGAATCGCAGCGACGATTCGATGATGCTCTCCGAGACGATGCGGAAGCCGTCGTCGTCTACGACGTGCCTCTTCTGGTCGAGGCGCGGGTGGATGACCCTTGGGACCTCATCGTGGTCGCGAACGCGCCGGCCGAACTGCGCAGGCAGCGGCTCGTCGAGTTGCGCGGCATGGCGGAGCGCGCGGCGCAGGAACGGATCGATGCCCAGGTCTCCGATGACCGTCGTCTCGCGATCGCCGACGTCGTGATCGACACCTCCGGCACCCTGGAGCGCACGATCGAGCAGACGGATGCCCTCTGGGAGCGGATCAGCGCACAGTGACCTTCTCCGGTCATGCGCCGGGGTCGCGCGAGTACCGGCGCCTCATCGTCGGACTGTTCTTCGCGGGAATCGCGACGTTCGCGCAGCTCTATTCGGCGCAGGCCGTGCTGCCGCAGATCTCGTCCGACCTCTCGGTCACCCCGGCGACCGCGGCGCTGAGCGTGTCGGCTGCGACGCTCGGGCTGGCGCTGGCCGTCATCCCGTGGTCGATCGTGGCGGACCGGATCGGGCGGGTGCCGGCGATGGCCACGGGAGTGCTCACCGCCACGGTGTTCGGCCTGACCGCCCCGTTGAGCGGGGAGATCATGACGCTGCTCATCCTCCGTTTCGCGGAGGGCGTGGCGCTGGGGGCCGTGCCGGCTGTGGCCCTCGCGTACCTCAGTGAGGAGGTCGAGGCGCGCCATGCCGCCGCCGCTGCGGGGAGCTACATCGCGGGCACCACGGTCGGTGGGCTGCTCGGACGCATCGGCTCAGGGATCGTCGGAGAGGTGGGCGGGTGGCGCGCCGGCATCCTGTCCGTCGCCGTGATGTGCGCGGTGGCCGCTGTGCTCTTCCTCTGGTTGACTCCGCGCTCGAGAGGCTTCGTCCCCGGGCGGCTGCGCGCCGACCGCGGGCCCGGCATCCTGGAGAAGCTCCGGGCGCCGTTGCGCTCACGGCTGCAATGGGCGCTGTACGCGCAGGGATTCCTGCTGATGGGAGCCTTCGTCGCGGTGTACAACTACCTCGGTTTCCATCTTTCGGCAGAGCCGTTCGCGCTGCCGGTATGGCTGGTCACCCTGCTGTTCCTGGCCTATCTCGCCGGCACGGTGTCCTCCCCATGGGCCGGGGCTCTGGCCTCCAGAGTCGGACGCTTCCCGGTACTCCTCGCCTCGATCGGCGTGATGGTCGCGGGAGCCCTGTTGCTCCTGGTCCCGATGGTGGCCATCGTGCTGGTGGGGCTCGTGCTCTTCACCGCAGGCTTCTTCGGCGCACATGCCGTGGCCTCGGGGTGGACTCCGGTCGCTGCCGGTCCCGGGAGCAGGGCCCAGGCTTCATCTCTGTACTACTTCGCCTACTACGCGGGGTCGAGCCTGTTCGGATGGATGCTCGGTCTCGTGTTCGGCGCGGCGAGCTGGGGCTGGTTCGTGGCCGTCGTCGTGGCGATGTGCGCAGCAGCCGCCTTCGCCGCGGTGTCGGCACTGCGCGAGGCGCCGACCGGTCAGCCGCCTTCCTGAGAGGATCTCGTCATGCAACAGCAGTATCTCCAGGCCTATGACGGCCAACTCCGTACCACCCCGGAGGTATCCGGTGCTTCGAGCGTGTCCGCGCACGGACCGCTCCTTCTCGCGACGTTCGCCGGAGGACGCGGTTTCGTCACCTACGCGGAGCTCGGCGATGTGGATGCGGACGACGTCTCTCGCCTGGTCGATGCCGCGATCGAGCACTTCGTCGGTCTACCCGAGGTGATGTCGGTCGAGTGGAAGACCCGCGGACATGATCGTGCGCCCGGACTCCACGACTCTCTCATCACCCGCGGTTTCGTGGCGGAGGATCCGGAGTCGATCATGATCGGGGAGGCGCGTCTCCTCGCGCAGCACATCGAGATCCCGGAGCAGGTGACCATCAGGCGGACCCGTACCGACGACGAGGTACTCGCGGCGGGCGAGATGCAGGGACTGGTGTTCGACGACGCGGACTGGCGCTCGAGGGCGGAGGATCTCATCGTGCGCCTGCACGAGGATCCCTCCACCGAGTTGTGGATCGCCGTCGTCGACGATGTGATCGTCAGCGCCGGGCGCCTCGAGCCGGTCGCGGGAACGGAATTCGCTGGGCTCTGGGGAGGCTCGACCCTGGCGGAGTGGAGGGGGCGTGGAATCTATCGTGCGCTCACCGCGGAGCGGGCCAGGTCTGCGCTCGCCCGCGGCATCCGGTATCTGCAGTCGGATTCGACCGAGTTCTCGCGTCCGATCCTGGAACGGTCGGGGTTCGTGAAGGTGTCGACGACGACGCCGTACGTCTGGACGCGCCCCGCGCGGTGACCGGAGGCGCTCCTGTGACGGCCTCGATGTCGGAGGGGCGGCATACGCTGGAGGTATGCAACCCACGCGCAGTGTCCGCCCCTTCGAGGTCATCAGCGAGTACGAGCCCGCCGGCGACCAGCCGAAGGCCATCGCCGACCTTGCGGCGCGCATCAACGCGGGGGAGACCGACGTGGTGCTGCTCGGTGCGACCGGTACCGGAAAGTCCGCGACGACGGCTTGGCTGGTCGAGCAGGTGCAGCGCCCGACGCTGGTTCTCGCGCACAACAAGACGCTGGCCGCGCAGCTCGCGAACGAGTTCCGCGAACTCATGCCGAACAACGCGGTCGAGTACTTCGTCTCGTACTACGACTACTACCAGCCAGAGGCCTACGTGCCCCAGACCGACACCTTCATCGAGAAGGACTCCTCGATCAACTCCGAGGTCGAGCGGCTGCGGCACTCCACGACGAACTCGCTCCTCAGCCGTCGCGATGTCATCGTCGTCTCGACCGTGTCCTGCATCTACGGTCTCGGCGCACCGGAGGAGTACCTCCGCGCCATGGTCGCGCTGCAGGTGGGGGAGCGGTACGACCGTGACGCCCTGATCCGTCAGTTCATCGCGATGCAGTACAACCGCAACGACGTCGACTTCTCCCGTGGCAACTTCCGGGTGCGCGGTGACACGATCGAGATCATCCCCGTCTACGAAGAGCACGCCATCCGCATCGAACTGTTCGGCGATGAGATCGAAGCGCTGTACTCGCTTCACCCGCTCACCGGTGAGGTCATCGAGAAGCTGGCCTCCGTTCCGATCTTCCCGGCTTCGCACTATGTGGCCGGTACCGATGTCATCCAGCGCTCGATCGGCACGATCGAGGCCGAATTGGAAGATCGCCTGACCGAGTTCGAGCGGCAGGGAAAGCTGCTCGAGGCACAGCGCCTGCGCATGCGCACGACTTTCGACCTCGAGATGCTCCAGCAGCTGGGCTTCTGCTCCGGCATCGAGAACTACTCGCGGCACATGGATGGGCGCGAACCCGGCGAGCCGCCGCACACGCTGCTCGACTTCTTCCCCGACGACTTCCTGCTCGTGATCGACGAGTCGCATGTGACGGTGCCTCAGATCGGTGCGATGTACGAGGGCGATGCGTCTCGCAAGCGCACGCTCGTGGATCACGGATTCCGACTGCCGAGCGCGATGGACAACCGTCCGCTGCGGTGGGACGAGTTCAAGAACCGCATCGGGCAGACCGTCTACCTGTCCGCCACCCCGGGAAAGTACGAGATGGGGATCGCCGACGGCATCGTCGAGCAGATCATCCGTCCGACCGGACTGGTCGATCCGCACATCGTCGTGAAGCCATCGAAGGGGCAGATCGACGATCTGCTGGAAGAGATCCGTCTTCGTGTCGAGCGCAACGAGCGCGTGCTCGTCACGACCCTCACCAAGAAGATGTCGGAGGAGCTCACCGACTTCCTCGGCGAGCACGGTGTGCGCGTGCGCTATCTGCATTCCGATGTCGATACCCTGCGCCGTGTCGAACTGCTCAGCGAACTGCGTGCCGGCGTCTACGACGTGCTCGTGGGCATCAACCTGCTGCGTGAAGGCCTCGACCTGCCAGAGGTCTCGCTCGTCGCGATCCTCGACGCCGACAAGGAGGGGTTCCTCCGATCGGGCACCTCTCTCATCCAGACCATCGGTCGTGCGGCGCGTAACGTCTCGGGCGAGGTGCACATGTACGCCGACAAGATGACCGACTCCATGACGAAGGCGATCGAGGAGACCGACCGCCGCCGCGAGAAGCAGGTCGCGTACAACAAGGAGCACGGGATCGACCCGCAGCCGCTGCGCAAGCGCATCGCCGACATCACCGAGGTGCTGGCCCGGGAGGGTGCCGACACGGCGGAGATGATGTCGGGTCGCGGGCGGGCGACGGGCAAGGGCAAATCGCCGACGCCCAACCTGCGCCGAACGGGGATCGCTGCCGAGGGTGCGCAGCAGCTCGAAGCCACGATCCAGGATCTGTCGGACCAGATGCTCGCGGCTGCTGCCGAGCTGAAGTTCGAGCTCGCCGGGCGGCTGCGCGACGAGGTGCAAGACATGAAGAAAGAGCTCCGTGCCATGGAGCGCGCCGGGCACGCGTAGACAGGAACCTGACCGATGGATGCTGCTGGGAACGAGCTCGCCGACCGCGTCCGGGCGCTTCTGAGTGCGGACGCCGAGATCGAGGAACGTCGCATGTTCGGCACCAGAGCGTTCTTGGATGACGGTCACATCCTGGTGGGTGCGCGCCCTGGCGGCGTTCTACTCGTCCGTGTCGATGACGAGAACGGCGCAGCACTTTTGACGCACCCGGGGGCGGCTCGCGCCGTGATGGGCTCACGCACCATGAGTTCCGGCTGGCTCGATGTGGTGCCAGGCGCCATCGAGGACGACACCGCTCTGATGTTCTGGCTCGACGTGGCACGAGAGTCGACGGGCTCAGCGGTCGAGGCGCCAGAGCAGGATTGACGCTACGGGCAGTGCACCAGGGTTTTCGGGCCGGTGCGGTCGATCTCGTGCTGCGTCATCGGGGCGCCGCACAGGGGACAGGCGCGTTCGGCGCGTTCGGAGGCGCTGGGTGGTGGAGTCTTCTCATAGGGCCCCACCGAGGCGGGCCCGGCGAACCGGATGAGGTTCGTGTTGACCCAGGAGTAGAACCCGCCGGCGTCGCGGATGCGGGTGCGGAGGGGTGGGCGGTCGGAGTCCTGTGCCATGTTGCTTAGTGTACTAACTATTAGTGCAGATGTATAGTCTCCCTTGTGACAGCAACCGACGATCTGCTCCGGCTCGAGAATCAGCTCTGCTTCGCTCTGGTGACCGCGGCGCGCAATGTCGTCGCCCTGTACCGCCCGATTCTGGAGCCCCTCGGTCTCACGCACCCCCAGTACCTCGTCATGCTGGCGCTCTGGGAGCGCGCGCCGAGGACGCTGAACGACCTCGCGATCGACCTCGCACTGGAGCCTGCCACCGCGTCGCCGCTGGTGAAGCGGCTGGAAGCGGAGGGGCTGATCGTCCGTCAGCGCAGCAGTGCAGACGAACGACGTCTGGAGATCACACTGACGCAGGCCGGGGCAGCGCTCCGTGATCGGGCAGTGAACGTTCCCCATCAGGTGATGGCCGCCGTGGGCATGGACATGGATGCGATCGCAGCTCTCCGTGACGGGCTCGGTCCTTTCGCGGGGCGACGGCCGGATCTCGGCTGACGCGTCCTCCGCTTCACGGTTTCACCGCTGTGATGACCTCTTGGCTGAGGAGCGGCCCCTAGGGTGGAGGCATGTCGCGCTCCGAGCCCTCGGTCCCGGAGCAGGAGCGTGCCGGGGCGGATCGGCCGCGGGCGAGGCTACTGCTCCCGCTGATCGCGGTAGCCGGCTTCTTCGCCACGATCATGTTCGCGGCGGCCGCTCAGGGGCTTCCGCAGTTCGGTGGATGGTTCAACGACACCGAGGAACGGGCGGGGGACGATGTCCTGCCGACTGCATCGACGGAGACCGCGCCTCCACCGACTGAGCCCCCCGAGGACTCGCCGCTTCTCGCGATCATCGGTTACATCCTCGCCGCGATCGTCATCGTCGCCGTTCTCGTGATGGCGTACTTCGGCGTGCGGCTCCTGATCCGCTACCTCGTGGAGTTGTGGCGTGACCGTCCGCTCGCGCGCCGAGAGGCGACGAAGGTCGACGTCCAGGTCGTGACCGCGCCGGTGACGGATATCGAGCCGGACGAGGCGACGATCCGGCGGGGGATCGCCGAGGCGCTGCGGACGATCGACGACCGACCAGTGCCCGGTGACAGCATCGTGGCGGCGTGGGTGGGGCTGGAGGAGTCGGCGGCGGATGCCGGTGCCGGTCGCGGCGTCAACGAGACCCCTTCGGAGTTCACCGTGCGTATCATCGGCCGACGCGCCGGAATCGCCGCCGACGTCGTCACCTTGCTCGCCCTCTACGAACAGGTCCGCTTCGGCGGTCACGACGCCGACGAGAACGACCGGATCCGGGCCTCTGAGTGCCTCCTCGGCATCCAGGAGGGGTGGCGATGAAGAGGCGGATGCTGGTTCTGGGCATCGGCGGCGTTCTCGCCCTGGCCGTGCTCCTCCTGCTCGGGCAGCTGGGCTTCCCCGAAGCGTTCGTGCTCGCATGGATGATCCTCGTCGCCGCAGTGGTCCTCGCCTGCCGCCAGGAGCTCATCGAGGTCGGGCCGGTCTGGCCTCCCGAGAAGCGGAGCCGCAACCCGCGCGGCTCCGACGTGTCACGCATGGCCTGGGCGATCAACACACGCACGGGTGTAGCCGGCCACGTCGTGGTGCGCAGAGTGCAGAGCGTGCTGAGGAGACGCCTCGCCCTGCGCGGACTCGACCTCGACGATCCTGCACAGCACGCCCGCATCGACGCCCTTCTCGGTGAGGGGGTGCGGGATGCCCTGCACCGTCGCGAAGTACAGCGCACCGACATCGAGATCGTGCTCGACGCGATCGACCGAATCCCGAATGACACGGAGGAGACCGGATGAGCAGCCAGGAGACCACGCAGATCGCCGATACCGGGCGTCGAATCCTCGAGAGCGTCCGCGGTGCCGTCGTCGGGATGGACGAACCGCTCACGATCGCCCTCGCCACGATCCTCGCGGGCGGCCATGTGCTCTTCGAGGACGTCCCGGGATTGGGGAAGACACTCGCGGCGCGGAGTCTGGCGTCCGCGCTCGGCCTCGATTTCCGACGCCTGCAGTGCACTCCTGACATGCTGCCCGGCGATGTCACCGGTTCGTATGTCTATGCGCCGGCCACCGGTGACTTCGCGTTCCGACCAGGGCCGATCTTCACCGGTCTGCTCCTCGCCGATGAGGTCAACCGCACCACGCCCAAGACCCAATCCGCGATGCTGGAGGCCATGGCGGAGCATCAGGTCACCGTCGAGGGCAACAGCTTCCCGCTGCCGCTGCCGTTCCACGTGATCGCGACTTCGAATCCGATCGAGTACGAGGGCACGTACGCGCTTCCCGAGGCGCAGCTCGACCGCTTCATGGTGCGCCTCGCGGTCGGCTACCCCGAGGCGGAGGATGAGACGCGCATCATCCTCGACCGTGTGCGCCGGCAGAGCCCCGACGTGTCCGTCGATCCGGTCGTCGACGGAGCGGGTCTCCTCGCGATCCAGGCGGCCGTCGAGAGGATCCATGTCGACGCCGATGTCGCCAGATATTGCGTGGAGCTGACGAAGGCCACGCGGAATGCGACGCATGTCGCCGTCGGAGCCTCGCCGCGCGGATCGCAGTCCCTCGTACTGCTCGGCCGCGCGCTCGCGGCCCTGGACGGTCGGGACTATGTGCGACCGGACGATGTCAAGCGCATCGCGGAACCCGTGCTCGCGCACCGGCTCACCCTGACACCTCAGGCCTGGGCTCAGGGCGTGGATCCCCGATCGGTCGTGGCGGCGGTGGTCGAGGCCACACCCGTGCCGCCGACCGTGGCCGCAGTGCGGTGACTGCGCAGGTCCGCGTCACGGCGCGCTCTGCTGTGCATTGGAGTCGGACGCCCGTGATCGCGATCGGCGTCGCCGGCTCGGCGATCCTCGCAGCGGTGGGTCTCGTCTTCTCGCGACCCGATGTGATCGGCATCGGCCTTCCGCTCGCGCTGACGACGGCATGGATGCTGCTGCGTCGGCCCCGTGATTCGGTGATGTCGATCGAGTTGCATGCCCACCCGAAGGGTTCGGAGAGCTCGTCCGAGGTCGTGGCGGTGGCGGACGCGATTCTCGACGGTGACTGGCTTCAGGTCGCGATCGACCAGGAGGAGCAGCGATCGGGGCTCGCGGACGTGAAGCCAGGACGATCCGTCCTCACGGCGCGCAGCCGCCTACAGCACTCCGGTCCGGTGGAGTTGCTCGCAGTGACCGTCCGGGGGGTCGCCCTCGACGGCGCATGGGTCTCGGACGCGGGGCCCCAGGTCGTGCTGGGGTGGAACACGCCGCCGAGGCAGTTCCGGATCGGACGACTCCCGGTCGCTCCGCGGCTGACGGGTCTGCACGGTTCCCACGAGGGGGCGCGACCCGGCCAGGGCGGCGATTTCCGCGACATCCATCCGTTCGCGCCCGGTGATGAGTTGCGTCGGGTCGACTGGCGCGCAACGGCCCGCGCCGCCCGCCGGCCAGGGGAACTCCTCGTGCGGCGCACCACCACGCTCAGCGATTCCTCGGTGGTGATCGCGGTCGACACCGCGGAGGATCTCGGAACCGTGGTCGCCTCCTGGGGTGCGGACGATGCCGACCGATCGGGAATCACCTCCCTGGATCTCGCGCGTGAGGCCGCGCTGTCGATCGCCACGGCGGCGGTCGGCATTGGCGATCGGGTCGCCTATCACGCACTTTCGCCCAGCGGGCGCAGCATCCCGTCCGGCGGAGGCCGGCGCCATCTCGCGCGCGTGCGTGACGTGATCGCGGCGACCGGTCAGAGCGACGACGATTCCAGGTACAGACGGTCGCCGGTCGTGCCGTCAGGATCCATCGTCTTCGTGCTCTCCACCTTCTTCGACGGAGTCGCGGCGCAATTGGCCACCGGGTGGCGGGCGGCGGGCCATGCCGTGGTCGCGGTCGACGTGCTCCCCACGCCGGACGAGGGCCGACTCACCCGTGAGCAGCGCATCGCGCTGCGGACTCTGCTCGCGGAACGCTCCGACATCCTCGTCGAGCTCCGTCATGCCGGGGTCGAGGTCGTCGCGTGGACGGATCCCGATGTCGACGTCGCGATGCGGCTCGCGGCCCTTCGCCAGCAACGGATGCGGACGGTGCGGCGATGAAGCGCGGTCTCCGTTCCTTCCGCGTGCGGGCCGCTGTTCCGGGGATCACCTTCCGACTCCTGGTCCTCGCGATCGTGTGGGGTGGTGCGGTGGTGCTCGTTCCCTTCCCGTTGTGGCAGGGCGTGGCGGTGGTCGCCGCGCTTCTCGCAGTCGTGATCCCACGATCCCTGGCAGCGTGGTTCGGCGCGGCCTGCCTCGTGTTCGGGGTCCTCCTGACCGACCCGGATCCGGCACGTACGGCCCTCGCCGTGCTGCTCGTGCCCGCGATCCACGTCCTCGCAGCGCTCAGCCTGGTGATCCCGATCTCCTCGCGCGTCGCCCTCGCGGTGCTCGGCCCGAGCTTCGCGCGCTTCCTCGTCATCCAGCTGCTGGCGCAACCCGTGGTCTTCGGGGTGTGGCTGCTGGCACCATCGAACATCGATCACGGGATCGTGTGGCTCGCCCCGCTCGCCGCGGCGGCGCTCGTGCTCGGGGTGCTGCTGGCGCTGCGGGCGATCCTGCGGTCGGACGCTCCTCGGACGGTGTCGTCGACGGGCGCCGATCCGACTGTTGAGCATCCTCGCGGAGCCAATGTCCGTGGCCCCTCGTAGACTTGTTCGGTGCCCATCGTCCCCGTTGCCTCCGCCGGAAAACTCAGTGTTCGCGGTGCCCGCGTTCACAACCTCAAGAACGTCGACATCGACATTCCGCGCGACTCTCTCGTCGTGTTCACCGGCTTGTCCGGGTCGGGAAAGTCCAGCCTCGCGTTCGACACGATCTTCGCCGAAGGGCAGCGTCGCTACGTCGAATCGCTGAGCGCGTATGCGCGCCAGTTCCTCGGTCAGGTCGATCGGCCAGACGTCGACTTCATCGAGGGGTTGAGCCCCGCCGTCTCGATCGACCAGAAGTCGACGAACCGCAACCCGCGGTCGACCGTCGGCACGATCACCGAGATCTACGACTACATGCGTCTGCTCTGGGCGCGCATCGGCATCCCGCACTGCCCCGAGTGTGGCGAGCGGATCCAGCGTCAGACGGTGCAGCAGATCGCCGACCAGCTCATGGAGCTCCCCGAGCGCACGCGCTATCAGGTGGTCGCGCCGATCGTCTCGCAGAAGAAGGGCGAGTTCGTCGACCTGTTCCGTGAGCTCGGCGCGAAGGGCTATTCGCGGGCGATCGTCGACGGTGACCTCATCCAGCTCGCCGAGCCGCCCACGTTGAAGAAGAGCTACAAGCACGACATCGCCGTGGTGGTAGACCGGCTGGTGGCGTCCGACGACATCCTCGGACGCGTCACCGACTCGGTCGAGACCGCTCTCGGACTCGCGGGGGGAGTGGTGCAGATCAACTACGTCGACGGCGAGGGCGACGACGCGTGGCAGACGTTCTCCGAGAAGCTGGCCTGCCCGAACGGCCATGCCCTCACTCTCACCGAGATCGAACCGCGTACGTTCTCGTTCAACGCGCCGTTCGGAGCGTGCCCGGCATGCTCCGGGCTCGGCACGCGCATGTCCGTCGACGTCGATCTGATGCTCGGCGATGAAGACCTCTCGATCCGCGAGGGCGTCATCATCCCGTGGACCACGCAGGGCAAGGGACTTTTCCAGTACTACGAGCGACTGCTCGAAGGACTCTCGAACGACCTCGACTTCTCGCTGGACACGCCGTGGCGCAAACTCCACTCCGACGTGCAGAATGCGGTGCTGCGCGGCGAGAACTACAAGGTCTCCGTCAAGTGGAAGAACCGCTACGGCCGCGAGATGCGGTACACATCCGGGTTCGAAGGCGTCGTGCCGTACATCGAGCGACAGTACCTGCAGGCCGAGTCCGACACCCAGCGCGGCCGGTGGGGCGAGTACCTCCGCGAGGTGCCGTGCCCCGTGTGCGATGGCAACAGGCTCAAGCCCGAGGTCCTCGCCGTGCAGGTGCACGGCCACTCGATCGCCGAGGTCTCACACCTCAGCCTCGCCGACGCTCGCGCCTTCATGGAGACCCTCACGCTGACCGACCGTGAAGCGAAGATCGCCGCGCAGGTGCTCCGTGAGATTCGTCTCCGTCTCGACTTCCTGCTGCAGGTGGGTCTCTCGTACCTCAACCTCAGCCGTTCGGCCGGTTCGCTTTCGGGCGGTGAGGCGCAGCGCATCCGTCTGGCGACGCAGATCGGCTCCGGTCTGACCGGGGTGCTCTACGTGCTCGACGAGCCGTCGATCGGTCTGCATCAGCGCGACAACCGCCGCCTCATCGACACGCTGCTGAAACTGCGCGACCTCGGCAACACGCTGATCGTGGTCGAGCACGACGAAGAGACGATCGAAGCGGCCGACTGGGTCGTCGACATCGGCCCCGGCGCCGGTGTGAACGGCGGCGAGGTCGTGCACTCCGGTCCGTACTCGGCACTGCTCAACGACAGCGCCTCGATGACGGGGGAGTACCTCTCCGGTCGCCGTGAGATCCCGATGCCGAAGAAGCGCCGCAAGATCGACAAGAAGCGGATGGTGAGCGTCGTGGGCGCGCGCGCCAACAACCTCCGAAACGTCACCGCCGACTTCCCGCTCGGCGTGCTCACCGCGGTCACCGGGGTCAGCGGCTCAGGTAAGTCCTCGCTCGTGAACGACATCCTCTACCAGGTGCTGGCTTCGCGATTGAACGGCGCCCGTACGGTTCCGGGCAAGCACACGCGGGTGACCGGGCTCGACAACCTCGACAAGGTCGTGCACGTCGACCAGGCGCCGATCGGCCGCACCCCGCGGTCGAACCCGGCGACCTATACCGGAGTGTTCGATCGCATCCGCACGCTCTTCAGCGAGACGCCGGAAGCGAAGGTCCGTGGCTACCAGCCCGGCCGGTTCAGCTTCAATGTCAAGGGCGGCCGCTGCGAGGCGTGCTCCGGTGACGGCACGATCAAGATCGAGATGAACTTCCTGCCCGACGTGTACGTCGACTGCGAGGTCTGTCACGGCAAGCGCTACAACCGCGACACGCTGGCTGTGCACTACAAGGGCAAGAACATCGCCGAGGTGCTCGAGATGCCGATCGAGGAGGCGGCCGACTTCTTCGAACCGATCCAGGCGATTCATCGCTACATGAAGACGCTCGTCGACGTGGGCCTCGGCTACGTGCGGCTCGGTCAGTCGTCGACGACGCTGTCCGGTGGCGAGGCGCAGCGCGTCAAGCTGGCTACCGAACTCCAGCGCCGCAGCAACGGTCGCAGCATCTACGTTCTCGACGAGCCGACCACGGGTCTGCACTTCGAAGACGTCCGAAAGCTCCTCGAGGTGCTCAATGGTCTCGTCGAAAAGGGCAATACGGTCATCGTCATCGAGCACAACCTCGATGTGATCAAGTCGGCCGACTGGGTGATCGATCTCGGGCCCGAGGGCGGTTCCGGCGGCGGACAGATCCTCGCCACGGGCACACCGGAGCAGATCGCACGCGTCGAAGAGAGCCACACCGGGCTGTTCCTCGCCGAGATCCTGGGTGAGGGGCGCTCCGCGCGGAAGGCCAGCTGATGGCCGACGTACTGGCGTACAAGCCTCGGCCGGGGGAGATTCCCACCGACCCCGGCGTGTACCGCTTTCGTGACGCCTCGGGCCGGGTGCTCTACGTCGGCAAGGCGAAGAACCTGCGTCAGCGTCTCTCGAACTACTTCGCGCCGTTGCGCACGCTCCACGAGCGCACGCGACGGATGGTCACCACGGCAGCTTCGGTCGAGTGGACCGTCGTGCCGACCGATGTCGACTCGCTGCAACTCGAGTACATGTGGATCAAGGAGTTCGATCCGCCCTTCAACGTTCGATACAAGGACGACAAGTCCTACCCGTTCATGGCGGTGACTCTCGGCGATGAGGCTCCCCGTGTGCTGGTGACCCGAAACAGGAAGATTCCCGGCGCACGCTACTTCGGCCCTTACCCGAAGGTGTGGGCGGTGCACGAGACGATCGACCTGATGGTCATGGCCTTCCCGATCAGGACCTGCAGCGACGCCAGCTACAAGCGCGCCATGCAGACGGGACGCCCGTGCTTCCCCGGCCAGATCGGCAAGTGCGGCGGCCCGTGCTCGATGACGGTGACGATCGAAGAGCACCGGGCGATGGTCGACGATTTCGTCGCTTTCATGGCGGGTGGCGACGAGCGATTCACGCGGGAACTCACCAAGCGGATGCTGGCTGCGTCCGCGGCGATGGACTATGAAGCCGCAGCGAAGTACCGCGACAAGCTCTCCGCGATCGAGGCCGTTCTCGGCAAGAGCGCACTGGTGCTCGCCAGCGACGAGGACGCCGACCTGTTCGGCATCGCCGAGGACGAGCTCGCTGCGGCGGTGCAGCACTTCGTGATCCGCGGCGGTCGCGTGCGCGGTGTGCGGGCACTGACGATCGAGAAGGAGATCGACATCACGAGCGCCGAACTCGTCGATCAGGTGCTGCAGCAGGCGTACGGTGACGCGCAGGACGTGCCCCGTCGCATCCTCGTCCCCACGCTCCCCGACGACGCCGCAGAACTCGAACTGTGGCTGCGGGAACGTCGGGGCAAGAAGGTCGAGATCGCCGTCGCCCAGCGCGGCCAGCGCGCCGATCTGATGCGCACGGCGAGCCTCAACGCCCAGCAGGCGCTGATCAGGCATAAGACGCGGCGTACGACCGACTACGTCGCCCGTACTCAGGCACTCACCGATCTGCAGGATGCATTGGGGATGACCGAGGCGCCGTTGCGTATCGAGTGCTTCGACATCTCGCACCTCGGCGGCACGAACGTCGTCGCGTCGATGGTCGTCTTCGAAGACGGGCTGGCGCGCAAAGACCAGTACCGATCCTTCAACATCGCCGAGACGACCGACGACACCGACTCGATGTACCAGGTGCTTCGGCGACGGCTCGCCTATCTCGACCGGCCCGAAGAGCTGGAGATCATCGATCCGACGACGGAGGACGTCGTCGCCGAAGACCTCGGCGAGGCCACGGCGCGTCGTAAGCCCCGCTTCGCCTACCCGCCTCAACTGCTCCTCGTCGACGGCGGCAAGCCGCAGGTCGAGGCGGCAGCCAGAGCACTCCGTGATGCCGGACACACCGAGATCGCCGTGTGCGGCATCGCCAAGCGGCTCGAAGAGGTGTGGCTCCCCGGCGACGACTTCCCGGTGATCCTGCCGCGCACGAGCGAGGCGCTGTACCTGCTGCAGCGACTGCGCGACGAAGCGCATCGATTCGCGATCACGCACCAGCGCAGGAAGCGGCGCAACGACATCTCCTCTGTGCTCGCCGAAGTGCCAGGGCTCGGTGCCGCGCGCATCAAGGTGCTGTTGAAGCACTTCGGGTCCGTCACCGCTCTTCGTGCCGCCGAGCCGGGACAGATCGAAGAAGTCCAAGGGATCGGCCCGGTACTCGCTCAGAACATCCACACGCACCTGTCCACTCGCTAGGCTGGAGACCGAGGGGGAGAGGGAGTACTGAGCAATGGTTGACGGCGAGAAGGGCGAGTTCCTCATCGTCACTGGGATGTCCGGCGCGGGCCGGACGACCGTGGCGAACGCACTCGAGGATCTCGGCTGGTATGTCGTCGACAACCTGCCCCCGCAGATCCTGCGGCCCCTGCTGGATCTCACCGACATGGGCGGCACCGCTCTGCCCAAGGTCGCAGCGGTGGTCGATGTTCGCGGACGCAATCTCTTCGACGATTTTCCCGGGGTTGCGCGTGCACTGCGCTCACGCGGTTCCGTCAGGGTGCTCTTCCTTGATGCGTCCGACGACGTGCTCGTGCGTCGGTTCGAGTCGGTGCGTCGACCGCATCCGCTGCAGGGCGAAGGCACCCTGCTCGACGGCATCCGCATCGAGCGCGCCAGGCTCGCACCGATCCGCGAAGCTGCCGATCTCGTGATCGATACGTCGACTCTCAACATCCACCAGCTGGCCACGCAGGTCTCGGACATCTTCTCGGCCGAGGGCGAGGCGCGGCACCGCGTCACCCTGCTCAGCTTCGGGTTCAAGTACGGGCTGCCGACCGACGTCGACATCGTCGCAGACATGCGGTTCCTGCCGAACCCGTTCTGGAACGAAGAGCTCCGCGGCCTGACCGGCCAGGACGAGACGGTCCGAGAGTACGTCCTCTCACGTCAGGGTGCGAAGGAGTTCCTCGACGCCTATTCGGCGGCCCTGGTGCCGGTGCTCGAGGGGTATCAGCGCGAGAACAAGAGTCACTCGACGATCGCGATCGGCTGCACGGGCGGGAAACACCGCTCGGTGGCGATGTCGGAGGAGCTGGCGCGCAGGCTCGCCTCCATCCCCGGGGTCGCCGTGAACGTCCGTCACCGCGACCTGGGCCGAGAATAGCGAGCCGCCCGGCCGAGTAAGCTGGACGTTTGCGTCGCGATCCGGCGCGTGAACGTGAAGGAGTGTCGTGGCACTAACCACCGACGTCAAGGCCGAGCTGGTCAGCATCCGCACCGCACCCCCCACGGTGCGGGTGGCGGAAGTGACCGCGATCCTCCGGTTCGCCGGCGGTCTGCATTCGATCGCCGGTCGCGTGGCCGTGGAGGCCGAGGTGGACGCGGAGACGCTCGCGCGTCGAGTCGCGCGCGACCTCGCTGAGATCTACGGCGTGCGACCCGAGATCGCACAAGTCCAATCGAGTACCGCGAACGACGGTGCGCGCTGGGCGGTTCGCGTCATCGCCCAGGGCGAGACGCTCGCCCGTCAGACCGGGCTGCTCGATCAGCGCCGCCGCCCCGTTCGGGGACTGCCCAACCGCCTCACCACCGGCTCTCGAGCCGAGGTCGCAGGCCTGTGGCGTGGTGCGTTCCTGGCCGCCGGCACCCTGAGCGAGCCCGGCCGTTCCGCCATGCTCGAGGTCGTCTGTCCCTCCTCGGAAGCGGCGATGGCTCTCGTCGGTGCCGCTCACCGTCTCGGCGTGGCTGCAAAGGCCCGAGAGGTGCGCGGGATGCCGCGCGTCGTCGTGCGCGAGGGCGAGTCGATCCGCACGATCCTGAACGAGATGGGCGCGCACAAGACCGCCATCGCCTGGGAAGAGCTCCGTCAGCGCCGTGAGGTGCGGGCCGGGGTCAACCGCCTGGTGAACTTCGACGACGCCAACCTGCGTCGCTCCGCGCAGGCCGCGGTCGCCGCATGTGCGCGTGTAGAGCGTGCGCTCGAGATCCTGGCCGAGGAGGTGCCCGATCATCTGAAGGTCGCTGGAGAACTGCGTCTCGCGCATCGGGATGCCAGCCTCGACGAGCTCGGCCACCATGCCGATCCGCCGTTGACGAAGGACGCCGTGGCGGGCCGTATCCGCCGCCTCCTGGCGATGGCCGACAAGCGAGCTCAGCAGGAGGGCATCCCGGGTACCGAGGACGCTGTCCCGGTCGGACTCGACGTCTGACCCACTCTCTCGACGAAGGCCCGTCCCCGATGCATCGGGGACGGGTCTTCGTCATATGGCGGAAGGATCGGGCGCACGGCCGCGTTGTCGTCAGTAGGATGAAAGACGTCCGCTCTACGCCGCACATCGGCGGCGCGGAGGATCGGCAAGCGCCGCGGCGCGGCGCGGATTGGATGAAAGCGACATGGCGACCTACACGCTCCCTGACCTTCCCTACGACTTCGCAGCCCTCGAGCCGCACATCAGCGGCAAGATCATGGAGCTGCACCATGACAAGCACCACGCGGCTTACGTCGCCGGTGCGAACACCGCCCTCGACCAGCTCGCAGAGGCGCGCGACAGCGGCAACCTCGCGAACGTCAACAAGCTCGAGAAGGACCTCGCCTTCAACCTCGGCGGTCACGTCAACCACTCGATCTTCTGGACCAACCTGTCGCCGAACGGCGGAGGCCAGCCCGAGGGTGAGCTGAAGGCCGCCATCGACGAGTACTTCGGCTCGTTCGAGAAGTTCCAGGCACACTTCACCGCCGCGGCGACCGGGATCCAGGGCTCCGGCTGGGCGGTTCTCAGCTGGGACTCGATCGGCTCGCGCCTGATCATCCAGCAGCTGTTCGACCAGCAGTCCAACACCGCCCAGGGCACCATCCCGCTCTTCCAGCTCGACATGTGGGAGCACGCCTTCTACCTCGACTACCTCAACGTCAAGGCCGACTACGTCAAGGCTGCGTGGAACATCGCGAACTGGGAGAACGTCGCCCAGCGCCTCGAGGTCGCCCGTAAGCAGACGAACGGCCTGCTGGTACTGTCGTAATCGGGTCGCGTCCCGACGGGCCACGGCTCGTCGGGACGCCCTCTCAGCCAAAAAACCCCGCGCCACATGCATGCTGGAAAGCTGCGTGCGGCGCACGAGAAACAGGGAGACCTGAGTGTCTGTCAAGATCGGTATCAACGGCTTCGGCCGCATCGGACGCAACTACTTCCGCGCGGCTCTCGCGCAGGGAGCGGACCTTGAGATCGTCGCCGTCAACGACCTCACCGACAACAAGACCCTGGCGCACCTGCTGAAGTACGACTCGGTCGGCGGCGTCCTCGACGCCGAGATCAGCTACGACGACGACAGCATCACCGTCAACGGCAAGGTCATCAAGGCCTTCGCCGAGCGCGACCCCGCAGGTCTCCGGTGGGGCGAGCTGGGTGTCGACATCGTCATCGAGTCCACCGGCTTCTTCACCAAGGCCGAGCTCGCCAAGAAGCACATCGAGGCCGGCGCGAAGAAGGTCCTCATCTCGGCTCCGGGCACCGGCGTCGACGGAACGTTCGTCATGGGCGTGAACGAGGACACGTACAACCCGGAGACGGATCACATCATCTCCAACGCGTCCTGCACCACCAACTGCCTCGCACCGCTCGCACAGGTCTTCAACGACGCGTTCGGCATCGACCGCGGCTTCATGATGACGGCGCACGCCTACACCGCAGACCAGAACCTGCAGGACGGCCCGCACAGCGACCTCCGTCGTGCACGCGCCGCTGCGATCAACATCACTCCGGCATCGACCGGTGCGGCCAAGGCCATCGGTGAGGTTCTGCCGGAGCTTCAGGGCAAGCTGAGCGGCTCGTCGTACCGTGTTCCGGTTCCCACCGGTTCGATCGTCGACCTCACCCTCATCACCGACCGCGAGAACCTGACGGTCGACGAGGTCAACGAGGCCTACAAGAAGGCTGCGGCCGACGGCCGTCTCGCGGGATACCTCCAGTACAACGAGGACCCGATCGTCTCGAGCGACATCGTGCACAACCCGCACTCGTCGATCTTCGACTCGACGCTGACCAACGTCAGCGGCAACCTGATCAAGGTCTCCAGCTGGTACGACAACGAGTGGGGTTACTCCAACCGTCTCGTCGACCTGACCGAGTACGTGGCCGAGCGCCTCTAAGCTCAGAAACATGACTCTGCGCACCCTGGACACTCTGGGGTCGCTCGAGGGCAAGCGCGTCATCGTCCGTTGTGATCTCAATGTCCCCCTCCGGGACGGGATCATCACGGACGATGGCCGTGTCCGCGCCTCGCTGCCGACCCTCAACGCACTCATCAACGCGGGCGCCCGCGTCGTCGTGTGCTCTCACCTCGGGCGGCCGGAAGGCGCGCCCGACCCGCAGTACAGCCTCGAGCCGGTGGCTCAGCGTCTTTCCGAGCTGCTCGGCGCTCCGGTCGCGTTCGCGCGCGACACGGTCGGCGAGTCGGCGAAGGACGCCGTGGCCTCCCTCGAGGACGGCGGAGTCGTCGTCATCGAGAACCTGCGGTTCAACCCGGGGGAGACCTCGAAAGACGAAGCAACGCGTGCGGCCTTCGCGGCCGAACTCGCAGAACTCGGCGACGTGCTCGTCTCCGACGGATTCGGCGTCGTGCACCGCAAGCAGGCGAGCGTGTACGAGCTCGCCGAACTGCTCCCGTCCGCAGCCGGTCTGCTTATCGCGGCCGAGCTCGACGTGCTCGACCGCCTGACCGAGAACCCGGAGCGTCCCTACGCGGTCGTCCTCGGCGGCTCGAAGGTCAGCGACAAGCTCGGAGTCATCTCGCACCTGCTTCCGCGGGTGGACAAGATTCTCGTCGGTGGCGGCATGCTGTTCACCTTCCTCAAGGCGCAGGGCCACGCGGTGGCATCGAGCCTGCTGGAAGAGGATCAGCTGGAGACCGTCCGCGGCTACATCGCGGAGGCGGCAGAGCGCGGCGTGGAGCTCGTGCTCCCCACCGATGTCGTCGTCGCGGCTTCCTTCGGTGCGGATGCGGCGCATGAGATCGCCGCATCCGATGCGATCGAGTCCACGCCGTTCGGCGCGTCGGGCATCGGCCTCGACATCGGCCCCGAGACGGCGGCGAACTTCGCCGAGGTCATCCGCGGGTCGAAGACCGTGTTCTGGAACGGCCCGATGGGCGTGTTCGAGTTCCCGGCGTTCGCGGCCGGTACCAAGACCGTCGCACAGGCGCTCACCGAGGTCGACGGCCTCAGCGTCGTCGGCGGCGGTGACTCCGCGGCGGCCGTGCGTCAGCTCGGATTCACCGACGACCAGTTCGGTCACATCTCGACCGGCGGCGGTGCAAGCCTCGAATTCCTCGAGGGCAAGAAACTACCTGGCCTGGAGGTGCTCGGATGGGCGTGAACACTCGTACCCCGCTGATCGCGGGAAACTGGAAGATGAACCTCGACCACCTGCAGGCGGTCGCGTTCGTGCAGAAGCTGCACTGGACGTTGAAGGACGCGAAGCACGAAGACGGTTCGGTCGAGGTGGCGGTCTTCCCGCCGTTCACCGACATCCGCAGCGTCCAGACCCTCATCGACGCGGACAAGATCCCCTTCGCGCTCGGTGCGCAGGACGTGTCGGCGCACGACTCCGGTGCGTACACCGGTGAGGTGTCCGGGGCGTTCCTGGCGAAGCTGGACGCGAAGTACGTCATCATCGGCCACTCGGAGCGTCGTGAGTACCACGCCGAAGGCGACGATGTCGTGGCGGCCAAGGTGCAGGCGTCACTCAAGCACGGCCTCGTCCCGGTGATCTGCGTCGGAGAGACCGCGTCCGACCTGGAGAAGTTCGGTGCCAGCGCCGTTCCTGCCGGTCAGCTCGAGGCGGCGCTCCAGGGCGTCTCGCCGAAGGCGGATATCGTCGTCGCATACGAGCCCGTGTGGGCGATCGGCTCCGGCCAGGCGGCGACGCCGCAGCAGGCGCAGGATGTCTGCGCCGCTCTGCGTGCCGTCGTCGCGAAGGTTCTCGGCGACGAGGCTGCCGCACGGACTCGCATCCTCTACGGCGGCTCGGTGAAGGCGGCGAACATCGCCAGCTTCATGCGCGAGCCCGATGTGGACGGCGCTCTGGTCGGCGGGGCGAGCCTCGTCGTGGACGAGTTCGCCGCGATCATCCGCTTCGAGAAGCACGTCGGCGTGTGAGTGCAGCGGGGCTACGGCCCCGCTGCACCGTATACTTGACCGTTACGGGGGCGTTCCGGCCCCAGCGAAAGGCTCTTTCTCGTGGCAATTCTCGAGTTCGTCCTGCAGGTCGTGCTGGGCATCACCAGCGTTCTGCTGACCCTCCTCATCCTCTTGCACAAAGGTCGCGGCGGTGGCCTCTCCGACATGTTCGGTGGAGGCATGACCTCTGCGGTCGGCTCTTCCGGGCTCGCGGAGCGGAACCTGAACCGCTTCACCGTCGTCCTGGCTCTGACATGGTTCGTCTCCATCGTCGCGCTGGGCCTCATCACGAAATTCGAGGTCATCTGATGGCAACCGGTGGAAACGCGATCCGTGGAACCCGTGTGGGTTCCGGCCCGATGGGGGAGCAGGACCACGGCTATCACGCCGATCGCATCAAGGTCTCGTACTGGGATGGACTCGGCAACGAGACCGTCCGGTACTTCGCCGCCGGTCTCCCCGAAGAGGAGATCCCGGAGACGATCGATCACCCGCAGTCCGGCCTGCCGGCCGGTCGTGACAAGGAGAACCCTCCTGCGCTCGCGAAGGCGGAGCCGTACAAGACTCACCTCGCCTACGTGAAGGAGCGTCGCACCGACGAAGAAGCCGTTCAGCTTCTCGACGACGCGCTCACGCAGCTGCGCGAGCGTCGGGGCCAGTAACCTCGACCTGACATCGAAGAAGCCGCCGCGAGTGATCGCGGCGGCTTCTTCCGTCTCCGGCGTGGACTCAGCGGCAGCCTGTCGCCGCATCGATGTAGCTCTGTGGCGGGTATCCGTACGCCCAGACGCCGTTGGCATCGTCGGTGAAGCCCATGCTGATCGCCCACGCGGTTGCCCACTTCTCGATGCTGTCCTGCGTGGAGGAGTCGTACATGCCCTGGCACTTCACGCTGATCGCGTGCCCCACCTCATGCGCGACGAGCGCCCTGCTCCGATCGTCGGGCCATTGCTCTGCGACCGAGTTCGAGAGTTCGATGGTCGAGCGGCCGGGGTCGTCCCACCACCATGTCGTGTAGCCGCCCATGCTGCCGTTGTAGCCGGCGCCGCTGACGACCGGTGCCCAGTCGAAGTCCAACAGCACTCCGGGGGCCAATGAGCGGGCGAAGGCTTCGACCTCGAGCCGCGCGTTCAGGAGCGGTCCCGCCTTCTCCGCCAGTTCCTCGTTCTCGGTCGCGACGACCTGTGCCGCTGCCTCCTGCAGTGCCAGGTAGTTCGTCGCCGCGGATTCGTCGAGCGCCGTGGTGGCGGTCGCATCCGCTGCCGCATCCCGGAGGGCTACCACGGCGTCGTTGCGGGCGGAGAGATGTGCGGTCTCGAACGCGGGAGCTGCAGAGGCTGCCGCGGTCATCACAGCCAGGCCGCTGCCGGTGATCTCCTTCTGCGCCGCAGAGACATCGGCGGACGCCGTCGTCAATTCGTCGGAAAGAGTGTCCACATCGTCGCGGTGCTGCTCCAGCTCGGCTGCGGCGCCGAAAAGCTCCCAGAACCACGAGGGTTTCGCGCCGACGGAGGGGATGTCGGTGCCGAGGATGTCGTCCGCGTCGGAGGCTGCCGAAGTGCCTGCCGCGACCGCCGCCGAGAACGCCGCTTCGACCTCAGCCGTTACGGCGATCGGCTGGTTCCCGCCGGCGAGGATGAGTTCGCCCGCGTCCGTGGCGCCGCGCAGATCGGCGGTGGCAGTGCGGACCTCAGCCTTCGCTGTGGTGGCGGCCTGTGCAGCGTCCGCGTACTCCGACGCGGTGCTGTCGTAGCCGAGGTTGGCTGTCAACTGCGTGATGGCCAGCGCGGCGACCACGGTGGCGCCGCCGAGCAGGCCGACGACGAGGCCTCGGCGGTTCTTCCGAGGCTTCGACGAGGAGCCGGGGGAGAGGGCGCCTGCCGAGAACTGCACGGGCAGGAGGTGTCCGCCAACCGTGGGCGGCGAGGGACGCTCGGCGGCGCCAGGCCGCGTCTGGTCGGTCACGTCGTGGCCATTCGATGGTGCCTTCTGGTCGGAGACGGTGTGCAGCGATGCTGTCAGCGTATTCGACGGGACGGGCACAGATGCGAGAAGGCCTCCACCGATGGTGGAGGCCTTCTCGAGCGGAGGGGCTGACGGGAATCGAACCCGCATCATTAGTTTGGAAGACTAAGGCTTTACCACTAAGCTACAGCCCCGGAATCGAGCTTCTGGAAAGCTCGATGCCGACTCATCGACTATACCGGACTCTGACGCATGCTCAGGTCCGTTAGACTCGGTGGGGCTGAATCCGCGTGCGGATTCCCCGGGGCGTAGCTCAGCTTGGTAGAGCGCCCGCTTTGGGAGCGGGAGGTCGCAGGTTCAACTCCTGTCGCCCCGACACAGACCCACAGACCTTACAGCCGCGATTCGAAGCGGAAATCACAAGGAGAACACACCAGCATGGCGAACAGCACCGTCGAGAAGCTGACCCCGACCCGGGTCAAGCTCAGCATCACGGTCACCCCGGACGACCTCAAGCCCAGCATCGCTCACGCCTATGAGCACATCGCTCAGGACGTCTCGATCCCCGGCTTCCGCAAGGGCAAGGTCCCGGCTCCGATCATTGATCAGCGCATCGGGCGCGGCGCGGTCATCGAGCACGCCGTCAACGAGGGCCTCGACAAGTTCTTCCGCGACGCGACCGTGGAGCACAAGCTGCGCGTCGTCGGCCGCCCGGCCGCAGACATCACGCAGTGGCCGAACGAGAAGGACTTCTCCGGCGACCTGCTCGTCGACATCGAGGTGGACGTCCGGCCCGAGATCGAGCTGCCCTCCTATGACGGCATCACGGTGACGGTCGACGCGGTCGAGGCCGACGAAGCCGCCCTCGATGCAGAGCTCGACAACATGCGTGCTCGTTTCGGCACCCTCATTCCGGTCGACCGTCCCGCCGCCAAGGGCGACTTCGTCGAGCTCGACCTCGTCGCCACGATCGACGGCGCCGAGATCGACCGTGCCGAGGGCGTCTCGTACGAGATCGGCTCCGGCGAGCTGCTCGAGGGCATCGACGACGCGATCGAGTCGCTCACCGCCGGTGAGGACACCACGTTCCGCTCCGCTCTCGTGGGCGGCGACCACGCCGGCTCCGAGGCTGAGGTCTCTGTGACCATCAAGGCGGTCAAGGAGCGCGAGCTCCCCGAGGCCGACGATGACTTCGCTCAGATCGCGAGCGAGTTCGACACGATCGCCGAGCTCCGCGAGAGCCTGGCCGAGCGCGTCGCGCAGCAGGGCGTCTTCACGCAGGGCTCCGCCGCACGCGACAAGCTGGTCGAGACGCTCCTCGAGCAGATCGAGATCCCCGTCCCGCCGCAGCTCATCGAAGACGAGGTGCACAGCCACCTCGAGGGTGAAGGCCGCCTCGAAGACGACGAGCACCGTGCCGAGGTCACCGAGGCGAGCGAGAAGCAGTTCCGCACGCAGGTGCTGCTCGACACGATCGCCGAGCAGGCCGACGTGCAGGTGTCGCAGGAGGAGCTCAGCCAGTACCTCATCCAGTCGGCTTCGCAGTACGGCATGGCTCCGCAGGAGTTCGTCGAGGCTCTGCAGTCCTCGAACCAGCTCCCCGCGCTCGTCGGTGAGGTCGCCCGCAACAAGGCCCTCGCAGTCGCGCTCGGCAAGGTGAAGGTCGTGGACAGCAACGGCAAGGCCGTCGATCTGTCCGACTTCATCGTCACTGACGACGAGGCCGAGACCACCGAGGCCGCGGCCGAGGAGAAGCCGGCCAAGAAGGCCCCGGCCAAGAAGCCTGCTGCCAAGAAGGCTCCGGCCAAGAAGGCCGATGCGGCTGATGACGCCGAGCCGGCCGAGAAGCCCGCTGCGAAGAAGCCTGCCGCCAAGAAGGCTCCGGCCAAGAAGGCGGCTGACAAGGCCGAGTGATCGGACACGATCCAATGAAGAGGGTGGATGCTGCGGCATCCGCCCTCTTTTCTATCGAGGGGAGAGCGCACTGATGAAGAGCTGGGATGAGCGCATCGAAGCCGTGTGGGCGGACGCGAGCGGAGAAGAGGTCGGCGACGACACGATCGCCCGCATCGACACCCTCGCCGCCGAGCGTGGAACGGACGACGCGCGCGCCGAGTTCGAGCGCGCGGGCGCCCGGGATTCGGCTGGCCGGCCGGCCGAAGCCGTGGAGCTGTACCGGCATGCACTGGTCCTGGGGCTCGACGACGAGCATCGACCGCAGTGCGTGATCCAGCTGGCGAGCTCGTTGCGCAACCTCGGGCGGTACGACGAAGCCCTCGCCGTCGTCGTCGCCGAGGAGGAATTGTCAGCATCGGGGCCGTACCGCGACGCGGTCGCCGCCGTCCACGCTCTCATCCTCGCCAGTGCCGGGCAGCCGGCGCAGGGCCTTTCGGTTGCTCTGCTGGCCCTGGTTCCCCATCTCCCGCGCTACCACCGGTCGATGACGGCGTACGCCCTCGAGATCGCGGACGCCGACACCTGATATGCCGACGGCGAACACGGCCTGAGCGCCGCGTTGACGCCGGTAGATTCGAATCACTGAAACACAGAATCAGGAGCTGACATGGCTGCAGAACCCCTCGTCGCAACGAGCGTCTTCGACAGACTGCTGAAAGATCGCATCATCTGGCTGGGCTCAGAGGTGCGCGACCAGAATGCCAACGAGATCTGCGCGAAGATCCTTCTTCTCGCCGCAGAAGACTCTGAGAAGGACATCTACCTCTACATCAACTCGCCCGGCGGTTCCATCACCGCAGGCATGGCGATCTACGACACGATGCAGTTCGTCCCGAACGACATCGTCACGGTCGGGATCGGCATGGCCGCATCGATGGGCCAGCTGCTGCTGACCAGTGGCACCAAGGGCAAGCGTTACATCACGCCGAACGCCCGCGTGCTCCTGCACCAGCCGCACGGTGGTTTCGGCGGCACGTCGAGCGACATCCAGACCCAGGCGCAACTCATCCTCTCGATGAAGAAGCGTCTGGCGGAGATCACGGCAGGACAGACCGGCAAGTCTGTCGAGCAGATCAACGAAGACGGCGACCGCGACCGCTGGTTCACGGCGGACGAGGCTCTCGCCTACGGCTTCGTCGATCACATCCGTGAGCACGCCAGTGACGTCGCCGGTGGCGGCGGTACCGCGGACGCCGCAGAGTAACCCGGATTCGAAAGGACAACATGTACACCCCTACTTTCCAATCCGCAGGCGACATGCCTTCCAGCCGCTACGTTCTCCCGCAGTTCGAGGAGCGCACGGCATACGGCTTCAAGCGTCAGGACCCGTACAACAAGCTGTTCGAAGACCGCGTCATCTTCCTGGGTGTCCAGGTCGACGATGCGTCGGCGGACGACGTGATGGCGCAGCTTCTCGTTCTGGAGAGCCAGGACGCCGAGCGCGACATCACGATGTACATCAACTCGCCCGGTGGTTCGTTCACCGCGATGACGGCGATCTACGACACGATGCAGTACGTCGCGCCGCAGATCCAGACGGTCGTGCTCGGACAGGCGGCCTCCGCGGCGTCCGTGCTGCTCGCTGCAGGTGCACCGGGAAAGCGTCTGGCTCTGCCGAACGCCCGCGTTCTGATCCACCAGCCCGCCATGGGCGAAGCCGGTCAGGGACAGGCATCCGACATCGAGATCCAGGCGGCGGAGATCCTCCGTATGCGTACCTGGCTCGAAGAGACGATGGCGAAGCACACGGGCAAGCCCGTCGAGCAGATCAACCGCGACATCGACCGCGACAACATCCTCTCCGCCGCGCAGGCGCTGGAGTACGGCATCGTCGATCAGGTTCTCACCTCGCGCAAGCGCGTCTGAGCCCGTTCGATCAGAAAGGGCGCCCGTCATCATGACGGGCGCCCTTTCGGCGTTTCCGGCGAATGCGCAGACGCCTCCGGCCGAAGTGCGCATATGAGCAAGTTGGTGCGCGAACGGGGGATTGGGCCTACGCTGGGGGAGGAAGGAGGATGCCGTGGAAGAAGATCTGCTCATGGTTCGCGTCGCCGAGCTGTACTACGACGAGGACAAGACCCAGGACGAGATCGGCGGACTCCTCAAGATCTCGCGCTGGAAGGTCGGGCGTCTGCTGACGCAGGCCAAGGAGCGCGGCATCGTGCGCATCGAGATCGTGCACCCGCGTGCGCGTCGCCTCGGCCTCGAAAGGCTCCTCGTCGAGCGGTTCGCACTGACGGATGCCGTGGTCGTCCCCGCGCCGGACGGAGATGACGGCACGCTCGAACGTGTCGCGCAGGCCGCAGCAGATTTCCTGACTGCGCTTCGGCCGGTCCCTCGCACACTCGGCGTGAGCTGGGGGCGTACGCTCCGCGCAGTCGCGGAAGCGCTCCCGGACGGATGGGCGAACGGCGTGACCGTCGTGCAGCTCAACGGGGGAGTGAGCCTGAACCGGCGCTCCGGTGGCGCTGCCGGACTCGCCGTCACGATCGCTCAGCGCGCCTCGGGCCAGGTCTCACTCCTGCCGAGTCCCGCCATCCTCGAGCGAGTGGAGACGAAGCAGGCGATCGAGTCCGACCGCACCGTCGCGGCTGTTCTCGAAGAAGCAGCCGAAGCGCAAGCGTTCCTGTTCACCGCCGGACCTTGCGATGCTTCGTCCGCCCACGTCGAGAACGGATACCTCAGTGCGGAGGACGTCGACGAGCTCGCACGTCGCGGCGCGGTCGGTGACGTTCTCGGGCGCTACGTCGACGCCGAGGGGAACATCGTCGACTCGCAGCTCGACGCGCGGACGGTCGGCGTCTCGCTCGACCGACTGCGCGGAGCCGCCCGTGCGATCTTCGTCACGGCCGGCCCCGCCAAGCACGACATCGCACGCACAGTCGTGACCAGTGGCCTTTGCGGCGTTCTGGTGACCGATGAGACCACAGCACGAGCATTGTTGGAGGAACAGTGACGACCAAAGAACTCAGCCGCAGGACGGCGGTGGACGTTCTCGGCGGAGAGCCCGACGACGCCACGCTCCGGCGCTTCCTGCACGGGCTTCCCGGCGTGGACGCCGTCGGCCTCGAGCAGCGCGCTGCCGGGCTCGGCACCCGCTCGATCAAGACGACGTCGAAGGCCTGGGCGCTCGACACGATCATCAAGCTGATCGACCTGACCACGCTCGAGGGCGCGGACACGCCAGGCAAGGTGCGCTCGCTCGTCGCGAAGGCCAAGAACCCGGACGCCGCCGACGCCTCGACCCCTCGGGTCGCAGCGGTCTGCGTCTACGGCGACATGGTCGGCGACGCGGTCACCGCTCTCGGCAGCCTTCATGGCGACCCCGACGACGGCCTGATCTCGGTCGCCGCCGTGGCCACGGCGTTCCCGAGCGGCCGCGCGTCGCTCGCGATCAAGCTCGCCGACACCGCCGAGGCGGTCGCCGCCGGTGCGGACGAGATCGACATGGTCATCGACCGAGGAGCATTCCTCTCCGGACGATACGGCCTCGTCTTCGACCAGATCTCACAGGTGAAGGACGCTTGTCGTCGCGAAGACGGCTCGTACGCCTCTCTCAAGGTGATCCTGGAGACGGGTGAGCTGAACACCTACGACAACATCAAGCGCGCCTCCTGGCTCGGCATCCTGGCCGGCGGCGACTTCATCAAGACCTCGACGGGCAAGGTCCAGCCTGCCGCGACGCTGCCGACGACTCTCCTCATGCTCGAGACGGTCCGCGACTGGCATCGAGGCACGGGCGAGAAGATCGGCGTGAAGCCGGCCGGCGGGATCCGCACCTCGAAGGACGCGGTGAAGTACCTCGTCACGGTCGCCGAGACCGTGGGCGAGGAGTGGCTCCAGCCGCACCTCTTCCGCTTCGGCGCATCCAGCCTCCTCAACGACGTGCTCCTGCAGCGCCAGAAGCTCAGCTCCGGCCACTACTCGGGCCCCGACTACGTCACGATCGACTGACGGGAAGACGAACATGTCATTTCTGGAATACGCTCCCGCACCGGAGTCCACCGCCGTCCTGAACCTCAAGGACAGTTACGGCCTGTTCATCGACGGCGAGTTCGTCGACGGCTCCGGCACACCGTTCAACACCATCTCCCCGGCGACGGAGAAGCACATCGCGGAGATCGCCTCGGCCAGTGACGAGGATGTCGACCGTGCGGTCGCTGCAGCTCGTCGCGCCTACGAGAAGACCTGGTCGAAGATGAGCGGCCGCGACCGCGGGAAGTACCTCTTCCGCATCGCCCGTCTCGTGCAGGAGCGCGCTCGTGAGCTCGCGGTCGCCGAGAGCCTCGACAACGGCAAGCCGATCAAGGAGAGCCGCGATGTCGACGTGCCGCTCGTCGCCTCCTGGTTCTTCTACTACGCGGGTTGGGCTGACAAGCTCGATCACGCCGGGTTGGGTGCGAACCCTCGCGCTCTTGGCGTCGCCGGTCAGATCATCCCGTGGAACTTCCCGCTGCTGATGCTCGCGTGGAAGATCGCGCCCGCTCTCGCCGCCGGAAACACGGTGGTGCTCAAGCCCGCCGAGACCACGCCGCTCACGGCGCTGATCTTCGCGGAGATCCTGCAGCAGGCCGACCTTCCGGCGGGCGTCGTGAACATCGTGACGGGTGCCGGCTCCACCGGGTCGACTCTCGTGCGCCACCCCGATGTCGACAAGATCGCCTTCACCGGCTCGACCGGTGTCGGCCGCGACATCGCACGGGCGGTTGCGGGCACGAACAAGAAGCTGACGCTCGAGCTCGGCGGCAAGGCTGCGAACATCGTGTTCGACGACGCCCCCATCGACCAGGCGGTCGAAGGCATCGTGAACGGGATCTTCTTCAACCAGGGTCACGTGTGCTGTGCCGGAAGCCGTCTGCTCGTGCAGGAGTCGATCCACGACGAGGTCGTCGACCGGCTCAAGACGCGCCTCTCGACACTTCGTCTGGGCGACCCGCTCGACAAGAACACCGACATCGGCGCGATCAACTCCGCGGCACAGCTCGCCCGCATCCGAGAACTCAGTGACATCGGCGAGGCCGAGGGTGCCGAGCGCTGGACCGCCGACTGTGCGATTCCGGAGCAGGGCTTCTGGTTCGCGCCGACGATCTTCACCGGCGTCGAGGCGTCGCATCGCATCGCCCGTGACGAGGTCTTCGGACCCGTGCTCTCGGTGCTCACCTTCCGCACGCCCGCCGAGGCGATCGCGAAGGCGAACAACACGCCCTACGGCCTCTCCGCCGGCATCTGGTCCGACAAGGGATCGCGCATCCTCGCAGTGGCCGATCGCCTGCGTGCCGGTGTCATCTGGGCCAACACCTTCAACCGCTTCGATCCGTCGAGCCCGTTCGGCGGCTACAAGGAGTCCGGGTTCGGTCGCGAGGGCGGCCGCCAGGGCCTCACCGCCTACCTCAAGGGAGCCGCAGCATGAGCAAGCGTCTGACCGTTCCGAAGACGTACAAGCTGGCGATCGGCGGGGCCTTCCCGCGGAGCGAGTCCGGCCGCACGTACGAGGTGCTCACCGCGAAGGGTGCTTTCCTCGCGAACGCCGCGAAGGGCTCCCGCAAGGATGCCCGCGACGCCGTCGTGGCCGCTCGCGCTGCTGTCAAGGGCTGGTCGGGTGCGACCGCCTACAACCGCGGTCAGGTCCTGTACCGCGTCGCGGAGGTGCTCGAGGGTCGCCGTGCGCAGTTCATCGACGAGATCTCCGCGCAGGAGGGCGTGTCGTCCGCGGCCGCAGCCTCCCAGGTCGACGAGGCCATCGACCTCTGGGTCTGGTACGCCGGCTGGTGCGACAAGTACGCCCAGGTGGCGGGCAACGCGAACCCCGTCTCGGGCCCGTACTTCAACATCTCGGTTCCTGAGCCGACCGGCGTCGTGGCGATCGTCGCACCCCAGGACTCGGCGCTGCTCGGCCTGGTGTCGGTCGTCGCCCCAGCCCTGGTCGCCGGGAACGCGGTCGTGGTCGTCGCGAGCGAGCAGCATCCGCTGTCTGCGATCAGCCTCGCCGAGGTGCTGGCAACGAGCGACGTCCCCGGCGGGGTCGTGAACGTGCTCACGGGCTCTCCCGCGGAGATCGCACCGTGGCTCGCCTCCCATCAGGACGTGAACGCTCTCGACCTCGCCGGTGCCGGGGGCCTCGACTGGGTCGACATGCAGATCGCTGCGGCTGAGACGCTCAAGCGCGTCCTGACGCCGGGTGAGGTCGTCGCCTCTCCGGAGCGGATCGGCGCCTTCACCGAGATCAAGACCGTCTGGCACACCAAGAGCATGGTCTGACGAACGTCGGAACGATGAAGGGCCCTGCCGCGCACCATCGCGCCGCAGGGCCCTTTCTCGCGAAGGGGCGTTGCGGGAGCGACACTGTGGTTTCATGGCGGCATGACGATCACGCCACGTCGGAATCCTTCCGCGCTCTTGTCGCTCCTGCTCGCCGGGGCACTCTTGCTCGGGGGATGCGCCGTGGTGTCGACCGAGACGGGTGGTGCCGAGACTCCGTCCACGCCTGCGCCCACGCCCACGGCGGCGTGTCCCCAGATCGACGGTGTGGTGCTTCCCCCGGAATGCGCGCCGTACGATCCAGATCACGCCATGGCGCAGAACGACCGACATCGGGATCGCATGGACCTCTCGGACGAGGCGGCGGCAGCCGCGGTGCAGCCGGTGTCCGACCTTCGTGTGCGTCTGGAAGCACTGCGGGCGGAAGGCGAGATCTCGGTCCAGGCCGTCGAGGGGGCGTTTCAGGAGCTCGGCCTCCCGGACGCCGTGGTCCGCGGTGACGAGGGTGCCGTGGAGTTCGGAGCCGCCGCGCCGGAGGGCGGATGCGTGTTCGGCGAGGTGCGTCACGACGCGGTCCTCGTCGAGGCGGGCGGATACATCATGGACGGAGGCTGCCTGCCCGCGCAGTGAGTCCGGATCCGACTCGCCCCAGACGCGAGCTCGCCGGTATCCGTAACGCGGTCCGCGCCAATGCGGCCCGGTGTCGTATGCAGCGGTTAGGCTCGGAGGACGATCTCTGATCCCCCATAGGAGGACGCGCATGGCCCGCATCGGTGAAAGCGCTGACCTGTTCAAATGCTCTTTCTGCGGAAAGAGTCAGAAGCAGGTCCAGCAGCTCATCGCTGGCCCTGGCGTGTACATCTGCGACGAATGCGTCGAGCTGTGCAACGAGATCATCGAGGAGCGGATGGCGGAGTCTTCCGCTGACGGTGTTGCGGAGTTCGAACTCCCCAAGCCGCGCGAGATCTTCTCGTTCCTCGAGGAGTACGTCGTCGGCCAGGAGCCCGCCAAGAAGGCGCTTGCTGTCGCCGTCTACAACCATTACAAGCGCGTCCGCGCGCTCGGCACTCTGCAGACGGCCGAGCAGAAGGCCGAAGAGGTCGAGATCGCGAAGAGCAACATCCTGCTCATCGGTCCGACCGGCTGCGGCAAGACGTATCTCGCGCAGACGCTCGCGAAGCGCCTCAACGTGCCCTTCGCCGTCGCCGACGCCACGGCGCTGACCGAGGCCGGCTACGTCGGAGAAGATGTCGAGAACATCCTCCTCAAGCTCATCCAGGCCGCCGACTACGACGTCAAGCGTGCCGAGCAGGGCATCATCTACATCGATGAGGTCGACAAGATCGCCCGCAAGGCCGAGAACCCCTCGATCACCCGTGATGTCTCGGGCGAGGGCGTGCAGCAGGCGCTTCTGAAGATCATCGAGGGTACGGTCGCATCGGTGCCGCCGCAGGGTGGTCGCAAGCACCCCCACCAGGAGTTCCTGCAGATCGACACCTCGAACGTGCTGTTCATCGTCGCCGGTGCCTTCGCGGGCCTGGAAGACATCGTGTCGGCTCGTGTCGGCAAGCACGGCATCGGCTTCGGTGCCCCGCTGCATGACAAGGGCAAAGACCTCGACCTGTTCAGCGAGGTACTGCCGGAGGACCTGCACAAGTTCGGTCTGATCCCCGAGTTCATCGGTCGTCTGCCCGTCGTGACCTCCGTCTCGCCGCTCGACCAGGCCGCCCTCATCGAGATCCTCACCGGCCCGCGCAACGCTCTGGTGAAGCAGTACCAGCGCATGTTCGAGATCGACGGTGTGCAGCTCGAGTTCGAAGAAGAGGCATTGCGTTCCATCGCCGACCTCGCCGTCGAGCGCAAGACCGGTGCCCGAGGGCTCCGCGCGATCCTGGAAGACGTCCTCGGACCGATCATGTTCGAGATCCCCTCTGCGGAAGACGTCGCCAAGGTCATCGTGACCCGTGCGGCCGTCGATGAAGGCGCACCGCCCACCATCGTGATGGAGCGCAAGCGCAAGAGCGCATGAGCGCAGAGCCGGCTCCCTGGAAGACGGTGGCGCGAAAGACGCTCGTCGCTGATCGGTGGATCCGGCTGCATGCCGACGATTGCGAAGACGTCGAAGGACACTCGATAGCGCCGTACTACGTACTGGAGTATGGCGACTGGATCTCGGTGCTGGCGCTCGACCGGAACGACGATGCGATCGTGGTCGAGGAGTATCGTCACGGTGCGGGTGTCGTGGCCGTCGGCACCATCGGCGGGGGAGTCGAGGCGGGCGAGACGCCCGAGGATGCCGCGGCTCGGGAGCTCTTGGAGGAGACCGGCTTCGTGGCCGACGACCTCATCGACCTCGGAGCGACGTGGGCGAACTTCGGCAGCCACACGAATCGCGTCCACCATTTCCTCGCGCGTGGATGCACACGCGTCTCGGAGCAGGCGCTCGACGAGAACGAGGCGATCACCGTTCACGTCCTGTCGCTCGATGGACTGGGCGACCTCCTCGGCCAGAGCTACCACCAGCTCACCTGGTACAAGGCGATGGAGTGGCTCGGACGCTGACGCCCGCCGATCCGGTGCGCGTCGTCTCCGGCGTCAGGCGGTCGGCATGATGAGGTCGGTGCGCAGCTCCGCCGGCGGCGTGCTCGGATCGGAGACGTAGACCTCGATCCAAACGCCACCCGGTTGCACCCCCTGGGTTCCTGCGCGCTCGACGAGACCGCCCCACGCGCCGCCCAGCTCCTCGTAGGAGCCGAACAGGGTGGTCGCGACCGCGGGGCCCGCGGGCAGCGCCGAAGCGACGATGACACGCCCGTTTGTCGTGGGGATCGGGTTCTCGGGCGGTGACTGCACGGGGAAGCCGAGCTCGAGGTCGAAGACGCCCATCGGATCCCCGTGATAGATCGCCAGCGCCGGGCCGGTCGGGACCAACACGTCGCCGGCGAAAGTCAGGGCGATTGCCGAGTATCCCGCATCAAAGGCGGCTTGGAGGTCAGAGATGCGGATGCCCTTGTGGCGGATGACGGCGAGGGGGACGGCGTCGAGATCGAGGCGGTCCGCAGGGCCGAACGGTGCGTCGGGAAAAGCGTTCATGCGCTCAGAGTCTCACGACTCATGAGCCGAGTCCACGACGCTTCAGCAGAGGTGCGATCTCGGCGTCGCGGCCGCGGAAGTCACGGTACGCCTCCAAGGGATCCTTCGAGCCGCCCACCCCGAGGAGACGCTCGCGGAACAGGTCGCCGTTGCCCCGCGTCAACCCGCCGTTCTCCCGGAACCAGTCGACTGTGTCGGCGTCGAGCACCTCGCTCCAGATGTACGAGTAGTAGCCCGCGCTGTAGCCTCCCGAGAACACATGGGCGAAGTAGGTCGACGAGTACCGGGTCGGGACCGCAGGATCGTCCAGGCCGATGTCGGTGAGTGCGGCGGCCTCGAACCCGGCGACGTCGTCGACCTCGGTGTCGGTGCCGAGTCGGTGCCAGGCTTGGTCGAGCCAGGCTGCCGCCAGGTACTCGCTGGTCGCGTGGCCCTGGTCGAACGTCTCGGTCGCCCGGAGTCGTTCGACGATGGCAGGGTCGAGCGGTTCTCCGGTCTCGTGGTGGCGGGCATAGTTGTCGAGCACCTCGGGCCACAGGATCCACATCTCGTTCACCTGGCTCGGGAACTCGACGAAGTCGCGGAACACGTTCGTCCCGGCGAAGTGCGGATACGTCACCGTCGCGAAGAGTCCATGCAGCGCGTGGCCGAACTCGTGGAACAGGGTCGTGACCTCGTCGAGGGTCAGCAGCGTCGGCTCACCGTCTCCGGGCAGGGGCACATTCAGATTGTTGACGACGACGGGCGCTGTGCCACGCAGCCGGGACTGACTCACGATCGCGTTCATCCAGGCCCCGCCGCGCTTGGAATCGCGGGTGTACAGGTCGAGCACGTACAGGCCGACCGGGGAGCCATCGGCGTTGCTCACCTCGAACACACGAGCGCCGGGGTGGTAGGCGACGAGATCGTCGCGCTCGGCGAAGGTCACGCCGTACAGTCGCGTGGCCGCGAAGAAGACGCCGTCCTGCAGGACACGCTCCGCTTCGAACCACGGCCGCAGGGCGCTCGAGTCGATGTCGTAACGGGCGGTGCGCACCCGTTCGGTGTGGAACGCCCAGTCGTGCGCCTCGATCCCGAACGGTGCCGTCTCAGTCTCGTCGACGATCGACTGCAGGGCCGCGCGTTCGGCGAGTGCGTTGCGTGCCGCGGGTGCGGCGAGGCGTCGCAGCATCTGCTCGACGGCGTCCGGGGTGCCTGCGGTCTCGTCGGCGGTCACATACGCCGCGTGCGACTCGTAGCCGAGGAGCTTCGCGCGTTCGGCACGCAGGCGCACGATCTCGAGGAGCACTGGGCGATTGTCGTTCGCGTTGTCCCGAGAGGCGCGTGCGAGCGACGCCGCCATGATGCGCCGTCGAGACTCGCGCACGCGCAGCTGGGCCAGTGCGGGATGGCCGGTGAAGAGCGGGAGGGTGATCAGGAGGCTGCCGTCGAGCCCTCGGTCGGCTGCTGCGCGCGCGGCAGCGGAGAGCTCGCCCGCGCTCAGTCCGTCGAGCTCGTCAGGGGAATCGAAGACCACCGCGAGGTCGTTCGTGTCGTTCAGCAGGTTGCGCTCGAACGTGTTGGTCAGCGTCGACAGCTTCTGGTTCAGTGCGGTCAACTGCGCCTTGGCCTCGTCGTCCAGACCGGCACCCGCGTGCGTCATCTCGCGGTGGTGTCGCTCGACGAGGTAACGCTGCTCGGGGTCGAGATCGAGGGCGCCACGCTGCTCGAACACCTGCTGCACTCGCCAGTAGAGCTGCCCGTCGAGCGTGATCGCGTCCTGGTGGGCGGCCATGAGCGGTGCGAGCTGTTCGTCGATCGCCTGGATCTCTGGCGTCGCATCCGCGGAGCTCACGGTGTAGAACGCATGCGCCACCCGGTCGAGAAGCTCGCCGGAACGCTCCAGCGCCTCGAAGGTGTTCTCGAACGTCGGCATCGATCGCACCATCGTGATGCGTCCGATCTCCCGGAGATGCTCCTCGAAACCCGCCTGGAACGCGGGGAGATAGTATTCGGGCCGGATCGCGCGATAGTCGGGGAGTCCATAGGGGAGCGTCGACGGCTGCAGCAGCGGATTCGTGGCATCGGTCATGCTCCGAGCCTAACCATCGACACCCACCCTTCTCAGGAACCGTCTTCGCTCAGGCGCGTCATCACGACCCTCAGGGCTTCGACGACCACACGCACCGATCGGCGGCGCAGATTCTCCGGTCTCGCGAGCAGATCGATCATGCGGTGCGTGCTCACGCCTTCGAGCGGGATGCGCACGATGTCGCGGTCGTCGAGGCTGCGAGACGTGAATCGGGGAAGCATCCCGATCACACCGCCGGCGGCGACCACCGCCGATACTGCACCGTAGTCGTTGATGCGGTGGAGGATGTCGATCGGTCTGTTCGCAACGGCCGACACCGCGCGGAGCACGTCGTCGGGGGAGTAGCCGATGCGGCTGGTGACCCAACGTTCCGAGGCGACATCTGCCGGAGTGAGAGTCGAGCGTCCGGCGAGGGCATGGGATGCGGAGACGGCGACGTCGAGAGGCTCGCGTACGAGTGTGAGGCTGCGCACGCCCTGCGTCGGCCAGGGTTCGGAGTGCTCCATGCGGTGCGCGAGGACCAGCTCGTAGCTGGCGGTGAGTGCGGGGAACTCGCTCTGCGCGACGTCTTCGTCGGTGAGCTGCACCGTCGGGGCGTCTTCCGACCTCGACAGCTCACGCAGCAACGGACCGAACAGCGCCTGACCGACACTGTGGAAGCCGCTGATGCTCACGACGCCCGTCGTCGCGCCCTCGAAGTCGTCGAGGGCGTGCCGTGCCGCCGCCATCGCATCGATCGCCTCTGCCCCCGCTGCCGCCAGCACCTCGCCGGCCGGGGTGAGTGCGAGCGTCCTGCCGAGTCGTCGAGTGAGCGGTGTCGGAAAGCCGCGCTGCAGGGCTGCGAGCTGCTGGGAGACCGCCGAAGGGGTCACTCTGAGGGCTTCGGAGACTGCGGTCACGCTGCCGAGCGCACCGAGTTCCCGCAGGATCTGCAGCTGATGGAGTTCCACGGGAAAAGTGTAGACCGATCTACATCGATGATGCAGACGATGCCGATTGCTCTACAGGGTGGGATGCTGTGGGATCGAGGACATGAAGGCATTGTTCAAAGGCGCACCGGGGGCCGGGCTCGAGCTCGTCGAACGCCCCGAGCCGATCGCCGGCACCGACGACGTCGTCATCCGGGTTCTGCGCACCGGGATCTGCGGCACCGATCTGCACATCCTCCGCTGGGACGACTGGGCGGCGTCAGCGATCGCGGCTCCGTTGATCCCGGGCCACGAGTTCTACGGAGAGGTCGTGGAGGTCGGTCCCGGCGTGCACGACATCGCCGTCGGCGACCGCGTGTCGGGTGAAGGGCACATCGTGTGCGGCACGTGTCGCAACTGCCGTGCGGGTCGCCGCCAGATGTGCATCCGCACCATCGGTCTCGGACTGCAGCGTGACGGTGCCTTCGCCGAGTACCTCGCTCTTCCCGCGGCGAACGTGTGGGTCCATCATTCCGAGGTGACTCCCGAACTCGGCGCGATCTTCGACCCGCTCGGCAACGCCGTCCACACCGCGCTCACCTACCCGCTCGTCGGGGAGGACGTGCTCGTCACGGGGTGTGGCCCCATCGGACTGATGGCGATCGCCGTCGCACGGCACGCGGGCGCACGATTCATCACGGCGACCGATGTCAGCACACCGCGTCTGGAGATGGCCCGTCGGATGGGCGCCGACGAGGTCGTCGACGTCTCGGTCCGCGACATCCGCGACGCCCAGCAGGCTCTCGGCATGCGGGAGGGCTTCGACATCGGATTCGAGATGAGCGGTGCGCCTTCGGCCCTGCCCGCCATGATCGACAACATGAACCACGGCGGCCGGATCGCGATGCTGGGTCTGCCGAGTGCGGGGTTCGGCATCGACTGGGGCAAGCTCGTCACCCACATGCTCACGATCAAGGGCATCTACGGTCGCGAGATGTTCGAGACGTGGAACGCGATGGGGGCGATGCTGCAGACCAGTGCGCCCCTGCGGGACGCCATCGGTCGCGTGATCGCGGAGGTCGTTCCCGCGCGTGACTGGGAACGGGGATTCGCCGCGGCGGAGTCCGCCGGAACGGGCAAGATCATCCTCGACTGGACGGAGCTGTGATGTACGGGACTTTTCAGAAGCATGTTGCTGGCGAGCTGGCGGGTATCGAGGAGGCCGGACTCACCAAGCACGAGCGCGGCATCCGCGGACCGCAGAGCGCCGAGATCACCGCAGACGGCGCCGAGGTGCTGAACTTCTGCGCCAACAACTACCTCGGCCTCGCAGACGACCCGCGCATCCTCGACGCTGCGACAACCGCCCTGCAGGAGTGGGGGTACGGCCTCGCGAGCGTGCGCTTCATCTGCGGCACGCAGGAGCAGCATCTGGAGTTGGAGCGCCGGCTCGCCGACTTCCTCGGCACGGACGAGGCGATCCTGTACTCGTCGTGCTTCGACGCGAACGGAGGAGTGTTCGAGACGCTCTTCGCAGCCGACGACGCCATCATCTCGGACGAGCTGAACCACGCCTCGATCATCGACGGCATCCGGCTCTCGAAGGCACAGAGATTCCGCTATCGCAACCGTGACATGGCAGATCTGGAGGCGCAGCTGCAGGCCGCTTCGGGTGCTCGCTTCCGGGTGATCGTGACGGATGGCGTGTTCTCGATGGACGGCTACATCGCCCCGCTCGCCGAGATCTGCGACCTGGCCGAGCGGTACGACGCCCTCGTCTTCGTCGACGACTCGCATGCCGTCGGCTTCGTCGGCGAGAACGGCCGGGGGACGCCTGAGCTCTGTGGGGTCGCCGACCGCGTCGACATCTACACCGGCACGTTCGGCAAGGCGCTGGGCGGAGCATCCGGTGGGTATGTCGCATCGCACTCCGAGATCGTGGCGCTGCTGCGCCAGCGATCGCGTCCGTACCTCTTCTCGAACACGCTCGCCCCGGCGATCGTCGCCGGCACGTTGACCGCACTCGACCTGGTCGAGGGATCGGCGGATCTTCGCGCGCGTCTGCGCAGCAACGCCGCTCTGTTCCGCGAGCGCATGACGGCCGAGGGCTTCGACCTGCTGTCGGGGGAGCACCCCATCGTTCCCGTGATGTTCGGCGATGCCGCGAAGACTGCACGCATCGCGCGGGAGATGCAGGAGCGAGGTGTCTACGTGACCGCGTTCAGCTTCCCCGTCGTGCCGCGGGGGCTGGCGCGGATCCGTGTGCAGCTGTCGGCGGCGCACACCCCGGAGCAGGTGGAGACCTGCGTCGAGGCGTTCGTCGCCGCGCGCGCCGCGACCGACTGATCACAAGTTGCAAAGAAACGCTTGCAAAGATTCCTTTGCAACGGTACCTTTGCATGCATGACGAATGAGACGCAGGTCAGAACCCTTGACGCCAGTGCGCTGAAGGCACTGGCGCACCCGCTGCGGGTGAAGATCTTCGACCTTCTCGCCGCGCGGGGCCCCCAGACGGCCAGTTCGCTCGCCGCACTCGTGGGGGAGACGTCCGGGTCGACCAGTTACCACCTCCGTGCCCTCGCCGCGCACGACCTCATCCGCGAAGTCGAGGGACGGGGCACCGCTCGCGAGCGGTGGTGGGAGCGACCCAAGGGGCGTATCGACGTACCCGGTCCCGATGAGATGACCTCGCCGGCGAACCGCGCCGCCGCTCAGATCGTGACGTCGGAATTCTTCCGACTGCGGCACGAGACGCTGATGACATACCTCAACCGCCCGCAGTCCGAGGTGCCGGAGGCCTGGCGAGAACTGGGCATCACCATCACGACGCACCTCGACATGACTCCCGAGCAGGCCATGACGCTTCGCGAGGAGCTCGAAGCGATCGTCGAGAGCGCGATCGAGCGATACCGGGGCCAGACGGGCCCCGAAGTTCGTCGGGTCTCGCTTCGGGCCGAACTCTTCGATCTTCCGACGCCGCGATCCGTGACGTCTGGACCCAACGACGACACTGTGGAGGAATCATGACCAGCGCGACACTTCGGCTGGTGGCTCCGACGCAGACCGAGCGCGGTCTGCTTCGACTCGCCGACCGCCTCACCGCCTATGTCGAGCACCGCATCTCGCGGCGTGCCGAGCGGCGTGTGATCGCTCTCGACCTGCTTCGTGAGCAGCAGACCCGCAAGCACGACCCCCGCGCGGTCGACCACGCACTCGCGCAGCTCGGGCTTCCGCGGCGCTGAGGCGCCTTCTTCGAGGGTCAGTCCTGGAAGGGGCGGGCGGTCACTTCTCCGGACGGAGTCTGGAAGACCTCCCACCCCGCATCGAGCTCCGCGATCGCGCGGCCTTCGAGCCAGGTGAGGGTCCAGTGACCGGTGTGTCCCTTCGCTTCGACCGCGGCGATCGCGGGTCGCAGGGATGCGGGGACCGAAGCCGGAGCCTCGGATCCCGCTGCCCAGCGTGTGCCCAGCTGCATCAGGACGCCTCGACCGGGGCGAGCTCGATCGCGGTGACCGCGAACGCCTCCGCCTCGGTGAACTCGAGCTCGGCGATGCGTCCGACCGCCCGGAGGTCATCGGCCGCGGCACGGAGGGCATCGAGCTTCGCGGCGGGGGCGGCGATCGCGGCGCGCGAGACCGGAGTCTTCTGCGAGGCCTTCGCCTCGGTCTTCGCGCGACGGATGCCGATCAGCGCCTCGCTCGCCGCGGCGAGAACCGCGGGGTCGCCGTCGATACCGAGCGGCGTCGGCCAGGCGGCGGTGTGCACCGAGCCCTCTTCGAACCAGGACCACGATTCCTCTGCGGCGAAGGACAGCACCGGCGCGAGCAGTCGGAGAAGCGTCGACAGAGCCAGACGCAGCGAGAGAGCGGCGGAGGCCTGACCCACATCTGCCTGGTTGTAGGCGCGCTCCTTCACCAGCTCCAGGTAGTCGTCGCAGAAGGTCCAGAAGAACGCCTCGGTGAGTTCGAGCGCGCGCGTCGCCTCGTACCGCTCGAACGCCTTCGTCGCCTCGACGACCACGCCATCGAGGGCGGTCAGCATCGATGCGTCCAGCGCGTGCGTGACCTGTGCGCCTTCCGGCACGGGGAACGAGAGCACGAACTTCGCTGCGTTCAGCACCTTGATGGCCAGGCGGCGGCCGATCTTCACCTGCGTGGGGTTCTGCGGGTCGAACGCGGCATCCATGCCGAGGCGGCTGGAGGCTGCCCAGTAGCGCACCGCGTCGGAGCCGTGTGCTTCGAGCACGTCGGCCGGGGTGACCACGTTGCCCTTCGACTTCGACATCTTCTTGCGGTCGGGGTCGACGATGAAGCCGGAGATCGCGGCGTTGCGCCACGGGGTCCGGCCGTCTTCGAGGGTCGAGCGCAGCATGGTCGAGAACAGCCAGGTGCGGATGATGTCCTGACCCTGCGGGCGCAGGTCGAACGGCGCGGTGAGCTGCCACAGCTCTTCGTCGCGCTGCCAGCCTCCCGCCAGCTGCGGCGTGAGGGACGAGGTCGCCCAGGTGTCGAGGATGTCGGCCTCGGCGTCGAACCCGCCGGGAACGCCCCGCTGGTCTTCGGTGTAGCCGGCGGGGATATGCGTCGTCGGGTCGATCGGGAGGATCGCAGCGTCCGGGGTGAGCACGCGGTCGTAGTCGCGGTCGCCGTTCTCGTCGAGTGCGTACCAGAGCGGGATCGGCACGCCGAAGAAGCGCTGGCGCGACACGAGCCAGTCGCCGGTCAGGCCGCCGACCCAGTTCTCATACCGCACGCGCATGAACTCGGGGTGCCAGGCGAGTTCCTGCCCGTGCGCGATGAGCGTGTCGCGCAGCTCGCCGTCGCGGGCGCCGTTGCGGATGTACCACTGGCGCGTGGAGACGATCTCGAGCGGACGATCGCCCTTCTCGAAGAACTTCACCGCGTGATTGAAGGGCTTGCCGACCGCGGTCAGATCGCCGGTCTCCTGGAGCTTCTCGACGATGGCCTTGCGCGCGCTGAAGACGGTCTTGCCTGCGAGCTCATCGGCGTACCAGGTGACCGCTTCGGGATTCCCGACAGAGGCGGGGGCTTCGGGCAGGAAGCGTCCGTCAAGGCCGATCGTGGTCATGTTCGGCAGCGGCTCGTTCTCAGTGGTGCGCAGCTCACGCCACCACACGATGTCGGTCACATCGCCGAAGGTGCAGACCATCGCCGCTCCTGTGCCCTTGTCGGGCTGCGCGAGGTGGTGTCCGTGGATCTCGATCTCGGCGCCGAAGAACGGAGTCTTCACCTTCGTGCCGATGAGGTGCTTGTGAGGACCCTCGGGGTGCGTCACGAGCGCGATGCACGCGGGAAGCAGCTCCGGGCGTGTGGTGTCGATGGCGAGGGCGCCGGAGCCGTCCGCGAAGGGGAACTCGATGGTGTGGTACGCGGCCTGCTGGTCACGGTCCTCGAGCTCGGCCTGCGCGATGGCGGAGCGGAAGTCGATGTCCCACAGGGTCGGAGCCAGCGCCTGGTAGGCCTCGCCGCGCTCGATGTTGCGCAGGAACGCGAGCTGGCTCTGACGGATGGTGTCGTCCGAGATCGTGCGGTAGGTCTGCGTCCAGTCCACGCTCAGCCCGAGCTGACGGAACAGCGCCTCGAACTGCTTCTCGTCTTCGAGCGTGAGCCGCTCGCAGAGCTCGATGAAGTTGCGGCGGCTGATCGGCTGCTGGTCGGCTGCGCGACTCGACTTGTTGTCGCCGCCCTCGAACGGGGGAGTGAAGTCGGAGGTGTAGGGCAGGGTCGGGTCGCAGCGCACGCCGTAGTAGTTCTGCACGCGGCGCTCGGTGGGCAGGCCGTTGTCGTCCCAGCCCATCGGGTAGAACACGGTCTTGCCGCGCATGCGCTCGAAGCGGGCCTTCACGTCGGTGTGCGTGTAGGAGAACACGTGTCCGATGTGGAGGCTGCCGGATGCCGTCGGCGGCGGGGTGTCGATCGAGTACACACCCTCACGGCCGGCCTGTGCCGCGCGCAGACGGTCGAACAGGTAGGTGCCCTGCTCCGCCCACGCGGAGTCCCACTTCGCTTCGAGGCCTTCGAGTGCTGGCTTGTCGGGAATCTGGTTCAGAGCGGATTCAGAAGCAGGCATGGAGGTCTCCTCGAGCGATGTATGCGGCACTGTGTGAGCGTGCCTGAGTGTGGGGTTGTGCCGCCCAGTCTACCGAGCGCCGCCGGGTCCGAAGGTCGTCGCAGATCGACCCGGTCCAACAATCGGCCATAGGATGGATGCATCCCGACCCGTTCGTCCTGAGGAATCGCCATGCCCGCAAATCCTGTGCGTCGTCTCCTGCCCTTCGCCGCGCTCGCCGCTGCCACCGCACTGGTGCTCAGTGCCTGCGCAAGCCCCGGTTCCGAAGGCGACGGGGAGCTGGTGTGGTCCATCGAGGGCGCGAACCTCTCGGCCGGGCACATGGACCCGCAGGTGAGTCAGCTCGACGTCTCCGGCATGGTGCAGCGGGCGGTGCTCGACTCGCTGGTGTTCCAGGAGAACGACGGAACCTTCAGCCCGTGGCTCGCGAAGAGCTGGGAGGTCTCGCCGGACAGCACGGAGTACACGTTCGTGCTCCGTGACGACGTGACCTTCACCGATGGTGAGAAGTTCGACGCTGCGGCGGTCAAGGCGAACTTCGACCGCATCGTCGATCCGGAGACGGCATCCGCTCAGGCGGCCAGCATGCTCGGCGCCGACTTCTACGAAGGAACCGAAGTCGTCGACGACCACACGGTCAAGGTGACGTTCACCCAGCCGTACGCACCGTTCCTGCAGGCGGCGAGCACGCCGCAGCTCGGCTTCTACTCGCCGGCTGTCCTCGCGAAGTCTGCGGACAAGCTCAAGGCGGGCGGACCCGACATCACCGTCGGTACCGGTCCGTTCGAGCTCACCGAGTACACGCCGGACCAGGAGATCGTGTACACCCGCAACGACGACTATGCGTGGGGTCCGCACGACACGAAGGCGCCGAAGTTCGAGACGCTCCGGGTGGAGATCCAGCCGGAGGCCTCGGTCCGTACCGGTGTGGTGACGAGCGGCGAGGCCGACCTCGCCAGCAACATCCCGCCGAACCTCGCGAAGGATCTCGGCGATGGCATCACGGTCGACTCGATCGAGTACCCGGGCCTGCCGTACTCGCTGTACCTGAACGAGAAGTACGGAGTCTTCGCCGACGAGAAGGTGCGTCAGGCGTTCGCGCGGGGCATCGACATCGACGCGGCGGTGGAGGAGATCTACTTCGGCCAGTTCCCGCGTGCATGGAGCATCCTCGGCTCGACGACCCCGGGTTACGACGCGTCGCTCGAGGGCAGCTGGCCGTTCGACCAGGATGCCGCCAATGCGCTCCTCGACGAGGCCGGATGGACCGAACGCGACACCGACGGCATCCGCATGAAGGATGGCAAGCGGCTCTCGGTGCGATGGATCGCCTGGACGCCCGTCCCCGACGACCGCGCCGCGCTTGCGAACGCGATCCAGTCCGACCTCAAGGGGATCGGCTTCGAGGTCGAGCGCGAGGTGCTCGAACCAGGCGCCTACAACGAGCAGTACGAGCCGAAGACGTTCGACCTGACGGACTGGGGCTTCTCTGGCGTCGACCCCGACCTGCTGCGCAGCCACCTGCACACCGACGGGTTCCAGAACGCCTCGCAGGTCAGCGACCCCGAGATCGACGCACTCCTGGAGCAGGCCGTCGCCAGCAGTGATCAGGACAAGCGCAATGAGCTCTACACCCAGCTGCAGCAGTGGAACGCCACGTACACGGCGATCGTGCCGCTGTACAGCCCGTCGGCGATCACGGCCGTCGGCGAGCGCGTCGAGGGACTCGAGTACGACCTGTACGGTCGTCCCCTGTTCTACGATGTGACCGTCGGCTGAACCGCCGGCTGAGCGGAGGGCACGAGTGGTGAAGGCTGCTCTCGTCCGCGTCGCCGGCCTGGCCGCGTCCGTCGTCATCGTCCTGTGGGGAGCGGCGACCGTCACGTTCCTCGCGTTCCGGGTGATCCCGGGAGACCCGGTGTCGGTGATGCTGGGGCCCCAGGCGCAGGTGAGCGAAGCTGTCAAAGACGGCATCCGCGCCGACCTCGGGCTGGACCGCCCGCCGTTCGAGCAGTACCTCGGTTTCATCGGACAGCTCGCTCGGGGGGACCTGGGGGAGTCGTACCAGCTGCGGATGCCGGTGGCGGACGTGATCGGCCGCCAGCTGGGGGCGACGCTGCAGCTCTCTGTTCTGGCCCTTCTGATCGCGCTCGTGCTCGCACTCGCTGTGGCGGTGTTCGTGCGTGGCCAAGTGGGTCGGGCGGTCGCCGCGGGGATCGAGCTCGTGGTGCTGTCGTCGCCGGTCTTCTGGATCGGGCTGGTCCTCCTCAGCGTCTTCGCGTTCGGGCTCGGATGGTTCCCGGTGTCAGGGGCGCGCAACCCCGCCACGCTCGTGCTGCCCGCCATCACGCTCGCACTCCCGGTCGCGGCGCTTCTGAGCCAGGTGCTGCGCGACGGCCTGGTGCAGGCCGAGCGGATGCCGTTCGCAGAGACCGTGCGTGCCCGTGGCGCGAGCCCGACCCGGTTCACGCTCCGGCATGGACTGAGACACGGCGCGGCGTCTGCGATCACCCTCGCCGCGTACCTCACCGGCTCCGTTCTCGGGGGCGCGGTGCTGGTGGAGACCGTGTTCGCCCGTCCCGGTCTCGGCCGGGTCACGCTCGCCGCGATCAGCGACCGCGATCTTCCCGTGATCACCGGGATCATCCTCCTGAGCGCGCTGGTCTTCGTCGCGGTGAACCTCGTCGTCGAACTCGTTCATCCATTGATCGATCCGCGCGTCAGGGGCGTCCGATCCGGTGGCGTCCGATGAAACGGGCGCAGCGAGTACTGCTCTGGGTTGCGATCGTGGTGCTCGCGACGATCGCGTTCGTCGCGCTCTGGCCCGGCGTCCTTGCGACGCACGATCCGTTGCAGACCGACGTCCGCTCCGCCCTGCTTCCGCCGAGTGCCGAGCATCTGTTCGGCACCGATCAGAGTGGCCGCGACGTGTACTCGCGCGTCATCTACGGTGCAGGTCGATCCCTGGGCATCGGGCTCCTCGCGACCGCGGTGGCGCTCGCGGTCGGGCTCGTCATCGGTGCGCTCGCGGGAGTTGCACCGCGCGGTGTCGACACCACGGTGATGCGGGTGAACGACGTGCTGATGGCGTTTCCGGAGTTCCTGGTCGCGCTCGTCGTGGTCGCGGTGCTGGGGCCAGGTCCCGTGAACATCGCCATCGCGGTGACTCTGGCCGCGGTGCCCGTGTACATCCGGCTCGCGAGGGTGCAGACGCAGACGCTGCGGGTCGCCGAGCACGTTGAAGCCGCTCGCATCCTGGGGGTTCCCCGCGTGCGGGCATTCACGCGGCACGTGGTGCCGGGAGTGCTCGGTGCCCTGAGCGTGCTCGCGACGATCGGCATCGGGTCGAGCATCCTGGCTGCGGCAGGCCTCAGTTTCCTGGGTCTCGGCCCGTCCGAGCCGACGCCCGAGTGGGGGCTGATGCTCGCGGGTGGGCGCAACGTGCTCGGACAGGCATGGTGGATCTCGCTCTTCCCCGGTATCGCGATCACTCTCTCGGTCGTGTCGGCGACGGTGGTCGGGCGCATCCTGCGGGCACGTGCGGACGGAGGGGTGGCATGAGCGCGGCGCTCGAGATACAGGGGCTGCGCATCGCGTTCGACGCGACCCCGGTCGTCGACGGCGTCTCGTTCGCGGTCGAACGGGGGGAATGCGTTGCGATTGTCGGTGAGTCGGGGGCTGGTAAGACACTCACGGCTCGCGCGCTGCTCGGGCTGGTGCCACGGGAAGCCGCCGTCACCCTCGACCGGTTGGTCATCGACGGTACAGACGCGTCGGGTCTCGCCGAACGTGAGTGGCGTCAACTGCGGGGGGCGGGCATCGCACTCGTCTCCCAGGATGCGCTGGTCTCGCTCGACCCGCTGCGCCGCATCGGAGCCGAGGTCGCCGAGCCGCTGACCCTGCACCGGATGGTGCGGGGGCGGGTGCCAACGGCAGCACGTGTGCGTGAGCTCCTCGAGCGGGTGTGGATGCCGGAGCCCGACCGTCGTGCGCGACAGCATCCGCATGAGCTCTCCGGCGGGCTGCGGCAGCGCGCGCTGATCGCCTCCGCGCTCGCCGCGGCGCCCGCCGTGCTGGTGGCCGACGAACCGACGACAGCCCTCGATGCCACAGTGCAGGCGCGGATCCTCGGCCTGCTGCGCGAGATCACGGCTGCGGGCACAGCCCTTGTGTTCATCAGTCACGACTTCGCCGCGGTCCGCCGGGTCGCTGATCGGGTGATCGTGATGAAGGGTGGGGCCGTGATCGAGTCCGGCCCGGTCTCCGAGGTGTTGGAGAACCCTCAGCAGGACTACACGAAGCAGCTCATCGCCGCCACGATTCACGAGCCCCGCTCCGCTGCGGAGTCTGCGCCCGCACCGGTGCTGGTTGCCGCCGATCTCTCGAAGACCTTCGACGGGGTGCCCGCGATCATCGACGCCTCGTTCACCGTGTCGGAGGGGCAGACTCTCGGCATCGTGGGGGAGTCGGGATCGGGCAAGACGACACTCGCGCGCATGATCGTCGGCGTCGAGGCGCCGGACAGCGGTGCTCTGCGCTGGACCGGCACACCCCGGGTGCAGCTCGTGCACCAGAACCCGCTCGGTGCCTTCGACCCGCGATGGACGATCGGCCGTTCGTTGAGGGAGGGGCTGGAGGCCGGCGGGGTGCCACGTGCCCGCCGCGGCGCGATGGTCGCCGAGCTCCTTGCCGAGGTCGGACTCGCACCAGAACTCGCCGACAGGCGTCCGAGCGCTCTGTCGGGCGGGCAGCGTCAGCGGGCGGCGATCGCCAGAGCGCTCGCCGCCGATCCTGAGGTGCTGGTGCTCGATGAGCCCGTCTCTGCGCTCGATCCATCGGTGCGGGAGAGGGTGCTGCGGTTGCTCGCGCGGTTGCAGCAGGAACGGCGGCTGACCATGATCCTCGTCTCGCACGACCTAGACGTGGTCGGGGCGGTCGCCGACGAGGTGCTCGTGATGCAGGACGGGCGGATCGTCGAGCAGGGTGTCACGGCGGATGTGTTCGCAGCGCCGCAGCATCCGTTCACTCGGGAGCTGCTGGAGGCGAGTGGCCCCGTCGAGCCTTGAACTGTCGGTCAGCCCTTGACCTGGATGCCGAGGCCGGCGGCGAACATCGGCGCGAGCTGCTGCACCTGGAACGAGGTGAGGGTGGCGCCGCGGAGACTGTTGGCGTCGAGGTAGGCCACGGCGTCGAGGCCGCGCAGGTCAAGGTCTTTCGCACGCATGCCGCGCGGGTCGACCTCGTCGCTCGACGTGGCGGTGAACCGCACACGGGTGAGTTCTGCCCTGGGCATGTCGATCGTGCGGATGGCACAGCCGGTGATCTCGAGATCGGTGACCTTCGCAGCGCCGAGATTGAGGTAATCGATCCGCACATCACGCAGCTCGAGCTCGGAGATGCGGGCCTCGCTGAGATCGAGCGTGCCGATACGGCCTCCGCTGACCCGCAGCCGTCGCACTCCGGCGTCGCGCATGCGGAGGGAGGCGATGCGTGCCCCGGACATCTCGACGTCTATGACGGTCGCACCCGTGAGATCGACCGCGTCGGCGTCGGCGCTCACCGTGCACTGCTCGAGCGTCGCGTAGGAGAGATCGACGGTGCCGGTGAGGTCGAGGCTGGCGGCGAAGAGGTCGGCGCTGCGTGCGGGGGAGGCAGCCTCGAACACGGGCGGCAGGTCGGGAGCGGTCGTGCGCGGTGGGGCAGGGGACTCGGATGTGCGGGCCATCCTTGAAGGCTATGGCCTGGTGCGGACAGAGCGCGGCCGGGGCGCGGCCGAAGGCGCTGCGAGGCCTCGTGCAGGAGGGAAGCCGCGTACACTGGAGGCACGAGCATCGATCCGGCATCACCGGGGAGCTCTCGGAAGAACGGCGAATCCTTCGGGAAGCGCTCAGTAGAACCGAGCGGGGCAGGCCCGTCACAGCCGCAGTGAGAGTGGTCCCGCCGTGAGGCGTGGCACGCGAGGTGGTACCGCGGTCCGCGAGGGTCGTCCTCGCAGGAGCATCCGCCACGACGACCACTGCGAGACACGATGACCTACCCCCGTTCCTCCTTCGGCCCCGCCGCCGATTCCGTCGCGCCCAGCCCCCGCTTCCCGCAGATCGAGGAGGAGGTGCTCGACTTCTGGAAGTCCGACGACACCTTCCGCGCCTCGATCGAGCAACGCGAGGGATCGCCTGAATGGGTGTTCTACGACGGCCCTCCGTTCGCCAACGGACTCCCGCACTACGGGCACCTGCTCACCGGGTACGCCAAGGACGTGTTCCCGCGCTTCCAGACGATGACCGGCCACAAGGTCGATCGCGTCTTCGGGTGGGACACGCACGGTCTTCCCGCCGAGCTCGAGGCCATGAAGCAGCTCGGGATCACCGAGAAGAGCCAGATCGAGGAGATGGGAATCGACGTCTTCAACGACAAGGCGAAGAGCTCGGTCCTGGCCTACACGCACGAGTGGCAGGACTACGTCACCCGTCAGGCGCGTTGGGTCGACTTCGATCGCGGCTACAAGACGCTCGACCTCGGCTACATGGAGAGCGTGCTCTGGGCGTTCAAGACCCTGTACGACAAGGGTCTCGCCTATGAGGGCTACCGGGTGCTGCCGTACTGCTGGCGCGACGAGACCCCGCTCAGCGCGCACGAGCTGCGCATGGACGACGACGTGTACCAGATGCGTCAGGACCCCTCCGTCACCGTGACCTTCCCACTGACGGGAGCCAAGGCCGAGGCGCTCGGGCTCACCGGTGTGCGCGCCCTCGCCTGGACGACGACGCCCTGGACGCTCCCGACGAACCTCGCGCTCGCCGTGGGACCGGACATCGAGTACGTGGTGCTCCCCGCCGGCCCGAACGGCGCAGCAGACGTGCACCAGGCCGCAGGGACGGCGGATGCCGCGATCGAGGCCTCAGCGCACCGCTACCTGCTCGCCCGCCAGCTCGTCGGCGGCTATGCCAAGGACCTCGGGTACGAGAGCCCCGAAGACGCACTCGCGGCCGTCGACGCGACCGTCCGCGGCGCCGAGCTGCAGGACGTGACGTACGACCGGCTGTTCGACTACTACGCCGACACCGAGACGTACGGCACCGAGAACGCCTGGCGCATCCTGGTCGACGACTACGTCACCGTCAGCGACGGCACCGGCATCGTCCACCAGGCTCCGGCCTACGGTGAAGACGACCAGCGGGTCGCCGGTGCCGCCGGAATCCCCACGATCCTGTCGCTCGACGACGGCGGCAAGTTCCTCCCGAACGTCACCGATGTCGCCGGTCAGCTCTGGATGGACGCGAACACCCCGCTCGTGCGCCTGATCCGTGAGAACGGCCGACTGATCCGCCTGCAGAGCTACGAGCACTCGTACCCGCACTGCTGGCGCTGCCGGAACCCCCTGATCTACAAGGCCGTGTCGAGCTGGTTCATCCGCGTCACGGACATCAAGGACGACATGCTCGCGAACAACGAGCAGATCACCTGGGTGCCGGAGAACGTCAAGCACGGCCAGTTCGGCAAGTGGCTCGAAGGCGCACGCGACTGGTCGATCAGCCGCAACCGCTACTGGGGCTCTCCGATCCCGATCTGGAAGAGCGACGACCCCGAGTACCCGCGCATCGACGCCTACGGTTCCCTGGCGGACCTCGAGCGCGATTTCGGCACGCTGCCGCGCAACCCCGAGGGCGAGATCGACCTGCACCGGCCGTACATCGACAACCTGACGCGTCCGAACCCCGACGATCCCACCGGCAAGAGCACCATGCGCCGCATCGAAGACGTCTTCGACGTGTGGTTCGACTCGGGCTCGATGCCCTACGCCCAGGTGCACTACCCGTTCGAGAACCAGGAATGGTTCGACTCGCACTCGCCGGCCGACTTCATCGTCGAGTACATCGGGCAGACCCGCGGCTGGTTCTACGTGATGCATGTGCTGTCGACCGCGCTGTTCGACCGTCCGGCGTTCACGGGAGTGAGCTGCCACGGCATCGTGCTGGGCAGCGACGGCTACAAGATGTCGAAGTCGCTGCGCAACTACCCCGACGTGTCAGAGGTGCTCGACCGCGACGGCTCCGATGCGATGCGGTGGTTCCTGATGTCGAGCTCGGTGCTCCGCGGCGGCAACCTCGCCGTCACCGAAGAGGGCATCCGCTCCGGCGTGCGCGAATTCCTGCTGCCGCTGTGGAGCTCCTGGTACTTCTTCGCGACGTACGCCAACGCCTCCGGTTCCGACGGCTACGAGGCCTCATGGCGCACGGACTCGACCGATGTGCTCGACCGCTACATCCTGGCCCGTCTCGGCGACCTCGTCCGCGAGGTGCGCGCCGACCTGGAGGGACTCGACTCCACCACGGCGGCGGCGCGTCTGCGCGACTTCGTCGAAGTGCTCACCAACTGGTACATCCGGCGTTCGCGCGACCGCTTCTGGACCGGTGTGACAGACGAACCGAAGAGCCGTGAGGCCTTCGACACGCTCTACACGGTGCTCGAGACGCTCACCCGCGTGGCTGCTCCTCTCGTGCCGCTGGTCAGCGAGCGGGTGTGGCAGGGTCTGACCGGCGGACGCAGCGTGCACCTGACCGACTGGCCCGACGAGGCGTCGTTCCCCGCGGCGGACGAGATCCGTGACGCGATGGATGCCGTCCGTGAGCTGTCGAGCGTCGGCAACGCGCTGCGCAAGAAGGAGAAGCTGCGTGTGCGGCTCCCGCTCGCCCGATTCACGGTCGTCTCGCCCTCGGCGGCGCTGCTCGGACAGTTCGAGGACATCCTCCGTGAGGAGCTGAACGTGAAGTCCGTCGAACTCGTCCCGCTCGCCGATGACACGGCAGGGGAGTACGGCATCGCGCACCGCCTGAGCGTCAACGCCCGCGCGGCGGGTCCGCGTCTGGGCAAGGACGTGCAGAAGGCGATCCAGGCCGCGCGCTCGGGAGACTGGAGCGAGGTCGACGGTGTCGTCACGGCGGGTGGCATCGCCCTCGAGCCGGCCGAGTACGAGCTCGTGCTCGAGACGACGGGCCGCCCGGAGGGCGAGGCGCTGGCCATCGTCCCGACCGGTGGCTTCGTGCTGCTCGACACGACGACGACCCCGGAGCTGGAGGCCGAGGGACTCGCGCGCGATGTCATCCGCGCCGTGCAGGAGACCCGCAAGAACGCCGACTTCGACGTCAGCGACCGCATCACACTGGTCCTGCGATTCCACGACGATGCCGACACCAGGGCTGTCGTCTCTGCGTTCGATCTGGCCGGTATCGCCGCCGAGACGCTGGCCGAGGAGTACTTCGTGATCGACGCGCACGGCGACTCGATCTTCGGACACGGGGCGATCCTGGCCGCGGCCGGGGGAGTGACGCCCGAGTTCTCGGCTGATATCCCGGCAGGCACCTACGCCAATGCCGGCGACTTCACGATCGCCGTCACCAGGAAGGGAGTCGGAGCATGAGCGCCAAGGACAGGGCGGATGCCGTCTACGAGGCCCTGCTGAGCCGAGCAGGAGAGCGCTGGGTGCAGCCCCGCAAGGAGCGCACCGCGCGCATCCTCGCCTTCCTCGACGACCCGCAGCGCACCTACCGCGTCGTGCACATCACCGGCACGAACGGCAAGACGTCGACCGCGCGGATGATCGAGAGCCTGCTGCGGGCACACGACCTGCGCACCGGATTGTTCACGAGCCCGCACCTGGAGCGCTTCACCGAGCGCATCATGATCGACGGCGAACCCATCGCCGATGAGGCCGTGGCGGACGCCTGGGACGAGATCGAGCCGTTCGTCGACATCGTCGATGCCGAGCTCGAGGCCGCGGGCGATGCGCCGCTGACCTTCTTCGAGCTGCTGACGGTGCTGGCTTTCGTCGCCGTGGCGGACGCACCGATCGATGTGCTGGTGCTTGAGGTCGGGATGGGCGGGGAGTGGGACTCCACGAACACGGCAGACGGCGACGTCGCGGTGTTCGCCCCGATCGACATCGATCACGCAGATCGGCTCGGCAGCACGATCGCGGAGATCGCCGAGGTCAAGGCCGGAATCATCAAGGAGGGCGCAGCCGTCGTCTCGGCTCAGCAGCCTGCGGAGGCGGCTGAGGTGCTGCGCCGTGTGGCCGCAGAGCGCAACGCGACCATCGCGTTCGAGGGTGAAGAGTTCGGCCTCACCGAGCAGAAGCTCGCCGTCGGCGGGCAGCTGCTCACGATCCGCGGTCTCGCGGGGGAGTACGCCGAGAAGTACCTGCCGCTGTACGGCGCCCACCAGGGCCACAACGCAGCCCTCGCCGTCGCCGCTGTCGAATCGCTCATCGGTGGAGCCACACAGCGCATCGCCGCGGACATCGTGACCGGCGGCCTGCAGGAGAGCACATCGCCCGGCCGGCTGCAGCTGCTCGGCATCGCGCCGACGGTGATCGTCGATGCCGCGCACAACCCGCACGGTGCCAAGGCGCTCGCCCAGGCGCTGGACGACAGCTTCGACTTCGACGAGTGGGGTCTGGTGCTCGGCGTCCTCGCCGACAAGGACGCCGCTGGTATCGTCGCCGAGCTCGCTCCGGCGGTCGCACACGTGTTCGCCACTGCTCCCGACTCCGATCGCGCGAGCGAAGCCGATGCGATCGCCGACCTGGTCGAACAGGCCGGCCAGCGTGCGACCGTGCACCACTCGCTCGCCGATGCCGCTGACGCCGCACGCGAATGGGCGGCATCCTCCGATCGTCGTGCCGTGATCATCGCGGGTTCCGTCGTGCTCGCCGGCGAGGCCATCGCGTTGGCTCAGGCGGAGGACTGGAAGTCGGGGTGGCGCGCATGAGCGCCGATGCGACCCCTGTCCGTCCGCCGCGCACCCTCGTGCAGAAGCTCGCCCCGATCGTGCTCGGCTTCGAGGCGATCGTGGTGTTCCTGGTCGGGCTCACGATCTTCGGGCTGCGCCAGCTCCCCGCCGGGATCGAGCAGTGGTGGGGCATCGTCGGCGGCGCCGTGCTGGCCCTGGCGTGCATAGCCATCGCCGGGATGATCACGAAGCCGTGGGCGATCACGGCCGGGTGGGTCGTGCAGGCCATCGTCGCGCTGTCGGCGTTCTTCGTTCCGTCCATCCTGCTCGTCGTCCTGATTTTCGGCGGCATGTGGGCGTATGCAACCATCGGAGGGGCTCGGTTGGACGCACGACGCCCTGCCGAACCCACGACCGAGACTCAGACAGAGAGTGAATGACATGGCCACCGAAGAAACCCTCGTCCTCGTCAAGCCCGATGGTGTCGCCCGCGGCCTCACCGGCACGATCCTCGCCCGTATCGAGGCGAAGGGATACTCCCTCGTCGACATCCGCCTGGTCGAGCCCGACCGCGATGTGCTCGCCGAGCACTACGCCGAGCACGAGGGCAAGCCGTTCTACGAGCCGCTGCTCGAGTTCATGCTCTCCGGCCCGTCTGTCGCGATCCGCCTCGCGGGCAACCGTGTGATCGAGGGCTTCCGTTCCCTCGCGGGCACCACCGACCCCACGACCGCTGCACCCGGCACGATCCGTGGCGACTTCGGTCGTGACTGGGGCCTCAAGGTGCAGCAGAACCTCGTGCACGGGTCGGACAGCCCCGAATCCGCCGCGCGTGAGCTCGGCATCTGGTTCGACTGAGAGCCGTCAGCAGCGAAAAGCCCGTCCGCCGTTTCTCGGCGGGCGGGCTTTCGTCATGGGGCGGTGGAGATCAGAAGAGGATCCTGGCCATCTCACCCAGGAAGTCGAGTCCCTGCAGCTGCGCCATGAAGATGATCAGCGCGTAGGCGACGACCGTGGCCAGCGGCACCCACGGCATGAGCCTATCGGCGCCCGCTTTCACCTTCTCGTTGCTCGTGAACGTGCCGTTGCGGGTCAGATGGATCATCGTCGCGAAGAACGTGGGGATCGTGACGGCCCAGGTCACCATGCACCACGGGCACAGCACGAAGAGGTCGTACAGGCTCTGGCCGATGAGCCAGCACACGAGGCCGAAGGCGAACGTGATGCCGACGCCGAAGGCGGCCCAGAACCAACGAGGGAACCGGGCGCCCGCGAGGATCGCGACACCGACCACCAGGGGAGCCATCCATCCGGTGAGGCCGAGGAGCGGGTTGGGGAAGCCGAAGACCGATCCCTGCCAGGACTCGAGGTTGGTGCTGCACTGGATGAAGGGACTCAGGTCGCAGGAGAGCGCTTCCTTCGGATTCTCCAGCAGCGCGAACTTCTCGATCGTGAGCTGGAAGGCCGCGAACCAGCCCACCACACTCGCGATGATCAGCCAGACGGCATAGAAGACGGGGCGGGTGCGCTGCTCGCTCATACTGGGGATTATCCCAGCGTCGGCTATGGATGTGCGCAGAACAGGCCGGGGAAAAACGCTCGGCAAGTGAGGTGATGCCGCGAACGGCCCCACTTGATGCGATAATGGCCTGTGATGCGATGAACGGTGTTGCCGCGACACGCATCGAGCAGACTTCGGGGTCCTATGCCCCACGCGATCAGAGCCATGAGCCGGTCGCAAACCGAGTGAGTTCGCGGAACCCGCGGGTACCGCATGAGATTTCACGGAGCACCCAGTGTCCCGTGCAGGGAGTACGCCAGAGATGGCCGATGAGAGCAATGACAACAACAGCCCTACCCTCGACTTCCCGGCTGATGCCGCGGGAGAGCTGACGGAGCCCATCGCTCCCGAAGCGGATGACCTCTCGGGGGCATCGAGCGAGGTCGACGAGCAGTCCGACGCGGCGGAGACGGCAGCGGATGCTGCCGCAGACGACGTCGCTGCCGGATACGCGGCAGACGATGACGCAGCGGCCGCTGCGGATGACGCCGCCGCAGTGCTGATCGCCGAAGCCCAAGCTGCCGCAGAGGCAGAAGACGGTGAGGGCTCTGCACCGGTCGACGACTCGTCGGTCGCGGATGCCGAGGTGGTCGCCGAGACGATCGTCGAGGGTGCCGCCCTCGCCGAAGAACCCGTGGCCGAAGAACCCGTGGTCGACGCGCCCGTGGCCGAAGAGGCCCCGGTCGAGGCGCCGGCTGCGAAGGATGCTCCGTCTGCTGTCGAGGCATCGGCTCCCGAGGCTCCGGCGCCGGTGACGGCCGTCTCCCTCGGCCTGCTGCCCGAGGTGTTCGTCTCCCAGGTCTCCACCCAGCTGCACTTCTACGCTCCGGAGATCGTGCCGCTGCCCGCGCAGCCCGGCCGTGAGCGCATCTTCGACCGCATCGCCGAGCGCGACCAGCCGCAGGAGGAGTCGACAGGCCGCGGTCGTGGCCGTCGCCGTCGCGGTGGTTCCGAAGGCGACGATCAGCACGAAGAACCGCGTCAGCGCCAGCGGGTCGTCGAATACATCACCGAGCCGAAGGCGATCAAGGGATCGACCCGTCTCGAGGCGAAGAAGCAGCGCCGCCGCGACGGTCGCGATGCCGGTCGCCGCCGCCCGGTCGTGACCGAGGCGGAGTTCCTCGCCCGTCGTGAGTCCGTCGACCGCAAGATGGTCGTGCGCTCCAAGAACGGCCGCACCCAGATCGGCGTCCTCGAGGACGGCGTGCTCGTCGAGCACTACGTCGCCCGCAATCAGGACGCGTCGCTCATCGGGAACGTGTACCTCGGCCGCGTGCAGAACGTCCTCCCCAGCATGGAGGCGGCATTCGTCGACATCGGCCGCGGACGCAACGCCGTGCTCTACTCCGGCGAGGTCGACTGGGACGGTGTCGAGACCGGCAACCAGCCCCGTCGCATCGAGCTGGCACTCAAGCCCGGTGACCGTGTTCTCGTGCAGGTGACGAAGGACCCCGTCGGCCACAAGGGTGCGCGCCTCACCAGCCAGATCTCTCTTCCCGGTCGCTACCTGGTCTACGTGCCCGGTGGATCGATGAACGGCATCAGCCGCAAGCTTCCTGACAACGAGCGGGCACGCCTCAAGCGCATCCTCAAGGAGGTGCTGCCGGAGTCGTCCGGAGTGATCGTCCGCACCGCGGCCGAGGGCGCCACCGAGGACCAGCTCACCCGCGACGTGCAGCGCCTCACGGCGCAGTGGGAGCACATCCAGAAGCAGGTCGAGAACCAGCAGGCTCCCGCTCTCCTGCACGCAGAGCCCGACCTGCTCGTCAAGATCGTCCGTGACGTCTTCAACGAGGACTTCACCAAGATGCTGATCCAGGGCGAGGATGCACAGCAGACGATCCGCGCCTACCTGGAGAGCGTCGCGCCCGACCTGCTCGAGCGGGTGGAAGCCTACGAGGACGAGACCGATCCGTTCGACGCGTTCCGCATCACCGAGCAGATCGAAAAGGCCCTCGACCGCAAGGTCTGGCTGCCCTCCGGCGGATCGCTCGTGATCGACCGCACCGAGGCGATGACCGTCGTCGACGTCAACACCGGGAAGTTCGTCGGCACCGGCGGAAACCTCGAAGAGACGGTCACCAAGAACAACCTCGAGGCGGCGGAGGAGATCGTCCGCCAGCTGCGTCTGCGCGACATCGGCGGCATCATCGTCGTCGACTTCATCGACATGGTGCTCGAGTCGAACCGCGACCTCGTGCTGCGACGCCTGATCGAGTGCCTGAGCCGCGACCGCACCAAGCACCAGGTCGCCGAGGTCACCTCGCTCGGTCTGGTGCAGATGACGCGCAAGAAGCTCGGTCTCGGCCTGCTCGAGACGTTCAGCGAGGCGTGCGAGGTCTGTGCCGGCCGCGGTGTCATCGTGCACCACGACCCGGTCGTGAAGCACCGCTCCAGCAGCAACGGCAGCGGCGGTGGAAGCAATGGCGGCAACGGCCAGAGCGGCCGTCGCCAGCGCGGGAACGCCGGTGGCAACAACGGCAACAGCAACGGCAACGGTCAGAGCCAGAATGCGCCGGCCGCGCCGAACGTCACCCACAGCATCACCGAGGGTGCCAAGTCTGCGCTGGCCCAGATCGCGGCCTCCACGATCGCTCCGGCGGCCGAGGGTGCAGCAGAGGCTGAGCCGGTCGAGGTGGCCGCAGAGGCTCCCGCGGCGACGGAGCGCCCGAAGAAGGCCCGTAAGAAGCGTGGCGACCGCAAGGGACCGAAGTCTCCTGCCGAGCAGCTTCTCGACTCGGTGCTCGACGCCCTTCCCGAGCCGAAGGCTCCGGGGCAGGGGCGAGGACGCCGTCGGGTGAGCACGGCTGCGCTGACCGGAACCCCGATCTCGGTGAACTCCGAGACGTCAGCGCCGCCTGTCGCGGGCGCGGATTCGCAGTCCTGAGGCGATCAGACGGCGCACCAGTTCTTTGCCCTTGACGTGCTGGGCGCCGTCGGCGACGAGGCGGGGGATGATCTCCTCCGGCACGTCGTAGTGGTCGAGGTCGAACGCGCGCGCGGGCACATCGTTCGCGCGTGCGAAAGCGTGCAGTTCGTCGAGGCTCTCATCGCTGACCAGATGCGCCCACAGGCGTCCGTGGGCGGGCCAGAGCGGGTCGTCGACGAGTACGGTCACCCCGTCAGCCTAAGTCCGCACCGGCATGGTCGGGCGTGGGAGCAGGGGAGGGACGCTCCGAACTCGGCTCGCTTTGCGACACCGACCCGCATCCGGTAAAGTAGTCCCTTGGTGCGTATGCCGCGTCGTCCTCGTAGGTCGAAGCGGAGAGCCTTGCGTTCGCGCCCGTCGTTCTGCGGCGCATGCAAGCAACAGTCTTCCCGTGAGATCTCGGAGCCGCGAGCTCCCCAACGAAACAGGTATGAAGTGGTTTACGCAGTAGTGCGCGCCGGTGGGCGGCAGGAGAAGGTCGAGGTCGGCACGATCGTTCAGCTCGACCGTGTCAAGGCTGCCCAGGGCGAGAAGATCGAGCTGGCCGCAGTGCTGCTCGTCGACGGCGCCACGGTGACCACCGACGCTGACTCGCTGGCGAAGGTCAAGGTCACGGCTGAGGTCATCGGCAACCTCCGCGGCCCGAAGATCATCATCCAGAAGTACAAGAACAAGACCGGTTACAAGAAGCGCCAGGGCCACCGTCAGGAGCTCACGCGCGTCAAGATCACCGGCATCAAGTAAGCCCGAGGGGACTAGGACATGGCACATAAAAAGGGCGCAAGCTCAACCCGTAACGGTCGTGACTCCAACGCTCAGCGCCTCGGCGTGAAGCGCTTCGGCGGTCAGCAGGTCCTCGCAGGCGAGATCATCGTCCGCCAGCGCGGCACGCACTTCCACCCCGGCGTCAACGTCGGCCGTGGCGGCGACGACACGCTGTTCGCTCTGGCCGCCGGTGCGGTCCAGTTCGGCGCGAAGGGCGGCCGCAAGGTCGTCAACATCGTCGCTGCAGCTGAGTGATCTCAGCACGACACTAGTCATCCGGTTCGGGGCGGGCTTCGGCTCGCCCCGTCCGTGTATCTGCACACCGTCATAAACAGGAACCCAGGGGAACCCGCACATGGTCACGTTCGTCGACACCGTCACACTGCACTTGCGTGCGGGTAAGGGCGGCGGCGGCTGCGTCTCCGTGCACCGCGAGAAGTTCAAGCCCCTCGGCGGCCCCGACGGAGGAAACGGCGGCGACGGCGGCGACGTCGTGCTGGTCGCCGACCCGCAGACGGGCACGCTGCTCTCGTACCACCACTCGCCGCACCGTTCCTCCGGCAACGGCGGCCCCGGCATGGGCGACCACCGCTCCGGTTTCCTCGGCGAGACGCTCGAGCTCCTCGTTCCGGTGGGCACCGTCGTGAAGAACACCGCGGGTGAAGTCCTCATCGACATGATCATCCCCGGCGAGCGGTTCGTCGTCGCCAAGGGCGGCATGGGCGGGCTCGGCAACGCGGCTCTCGCCACCCCTAAGCGCAAGGCTCCGGGCTTCGCTCTGCTGGGTACGCCGGGGTACGAGGGCGACGTCGTCCTCGAGCTCAAGACCGTCGCCGACATCGCCCTCGTCGGCTACCCGTCCGCGGGCAAGTCGAGCCTGATCGGTGCGATCTCCGCCGCTCGACCCAAGATCGCCGAGTATCCGTTCACGACCCTCCACCCGAACCTCGGTGTGGTGCAGGTCGGCGACTTCCGGTACACGGTCGCCGACGTGCCAGGCCTCATCGAAGGCGCGAGCGAAGGACGAGGACTCGGACTCGAGTTCCTCCGTCACGTCGAGCGCTGCTCGGCGCTGCTGCACGTGCTCGACTGTGCGACTCTCGAGCCCGGGCGCGACCCGATCTCCGACCTCGACGTCATCCTCGCCGAGCTGGGGGCCTACGAGGTGCCAGAGGGACAGACTCCGCTGCTCGAGCGCCCGCAGTTCATCGCCCTGAACAAGATCGATGTGCCCGAGGCGCGCGATCTGGCCGAGCTGGTGCGCCCCGACCTCGAAGCCCGCGGGTTCCGCGTGTTCGAGATCTCCACGGTCTCGCACGAGGGCCTTCGTCCGCTCACGTTCGCGCTGGGTGAGCTCGTCGAGAACGCCCGCGCCGAAGCTGCGCTCGAGGCGCCGCCCGAGCGGGTCGTCATCCGTCCGCGTGGCAACAAGAAGGGCTTCACCATCCGCGTCGAGGGTGGTACCTACGGCAACGTCTACCGGATCATGGGTGAGAAGCCGGTGCGCTGGGTTCAGCAGACCGACTTCCAGAACGAAGAGGCCGTGGGCTACCTCGCGGATCGACTCGAGAAGCTCGGTGTCGAGGATGAGCTCTTCCGCCTCGGCGCTGTTCAGGGCTCGACGGTCGTGATCGGCGAGGGCGACAGCATCGTCTTCGACTGGGAGCCGACCATGACCTCGGCGGCCGAGCTCATGAGCGCGCCCCGTGGAACCGACCCCCGTCTGGCACCGAATGCGCGCCGGACGACCTCGGAGCGACGAGAGCAGTACTACGAGCGCATGGACGCCAAGGCCGAGGCTCGCGCCGAGGTGGAGACTCAGCGTCTCGCTGCATATCGCGAGGACGGCGAGTGACAGCACGCACCCGTGCGGATCTCGCCACAGCGGCCCGAATCGTCGTGAAGGTCGGATCCTCCTCGATCAGCGGAGAGTCGTCCTGGCGGATCCCTCTCATCGTCGAGGCTCTGGCTGCAGCGCATGCACGCGGGGCCGAGGTCGTGCTGGTGTCGTCGGGTGCGATCGCCTCCGGAATCCCGTTCCTGCGACTGGACGCCCGTCCGACCGACCTCGCGACCCAGCAGGCAGCGGCAGCGGTGGGGCAGAACATCCTGATGTACCGCTACCAGGAGTCGCTGCGTCCCTTCGACATCGTCGCCGGTCAGGTGCTGCTCACGACCGGTGACCTGGAGAACCCGACGTCGCGCTCCAACGCCCGTCGCGCGATGGAGCGGCTGCTCGGGTTGCGAACCCTGCCGATCGTCAACGAGAACGACACGGTCGCGACGCAGGAGATCCGCTTCGGAGACAACGACCGGCTCGGCGCCCTGGTCGCCCAACTGATCGAGGCCGACGCGCTCATCCTGCTCAGTGACATCGAGTCGCTGTACACGAAGCCCCCGACTGATCCCGGAGCCGAGCCGATCGACATCGTCGCGCCCGACGCCGACCTCACCGGCCTCGAGTTCGGGGCGACGGTCGTCAACAGCGTCGGTACCGGCGGAGCGGCTACCAAGGTCTCTGCGGCACGCCTTGCCGCAGCCTCCGGCATCGGCGTCCTGGTCACGAGCGCCGACCTGGTCGATCAGGCTCTCGCCGGCGCTGAAATAGGAACCTGGTTCGAGCCGGCCACCTCATAAACTGGGCGGATGACCGACCAGACTCCGCAGGTGCGCCTGGAGCGTGCCAAAGAGGCCTCCCGTGCCACCGCCGCGCTCACGAGCGATGACAAGGCCCGGGTGCTCGAGGCGATCGCCGTCGCCCTTCTCGACGCCGCGCCGCGCATCATCGAGGCGAACGGTCGTGACATCGCCCGTGGACGCGAGGACGGCATCGGGGACTCTCTCATCGACCGGTTGCGGCTCGATGACAGGCGCGTGGGCGCTCTGGCAACCGCGGTGCGCGAGGTCGCAGCTCTCGCGGATCCGGTGGGCCGCGTGGTCGGCGGGCATCGGATGCCCAATGGCGTGGCCCTCGAGCAGGTTCGGGTGCCGTTCGGCGTGGTGGGTGCGATCTATGAGGCGCGCCCGAACGTGACCGTCGACATCGCCGCACTCGCGTTGCGATCGGGCAACGCCGTGGTGCTGCGTGGCGGGAGCGCCGCTCGCGAGTCCAACACCGTCCTCGTCGACGTCATGCGCAGTGCGGTCGAGAGCGCCGGTCTGACGGCAGAGGCAATCCAGACCGTGGACGACTTCGGGCGTGAGGGCGCGAAGGCCCTCATGCACGGTCGGGGCCTCATCGATGTCCTCGTGCCGCGCGGGAGTGCGGGTCTCATCGAGACCGTCGTGACGGAGTCGACCGTTCCCGTCATCGAGACCGGAGCGGGCAACGTCCACATCTTCCTCGACGAGACCGCCCCCGACGACTGGGCGCGCGACATCGTCGTGAACGCCAAGGTGCAGCGTCCGAGCGTCTGCAACGCCGTGGAGACCGTGCTGGTGCACCGTCAGGCGGCGCCGCGCCTCGTTCCTCTGGTCGCCAGCGCGCTCCAGAGCGAGGGCGTCGCGATCCATGGCGACGACATGGTCGTCGGGCTCATGTCGAACGTGATCCCGGCCACCGAGGAGGACTGGGAGACCGAATACCTGAGCCTCGACATCGCGTTCAAGGTTGTGGAGTCACTCGACGAAGCACTCGACCACATCCGTAGATACAGCACGGGTCACACCGAGTCCATCATCACGACCGACTCGCGCAACGCCGAGCGCTTCCTCGCCGAGGTGGATTCCGCCGTCGTGATGGTGAACACCTCCACGCGCTTCACCGATGGCGGCGAGTTCGGATTCGGGGCGGAGGTCGGCATCTCGACCCAGAAGCTGCATGCACGAGGACCGATGGGCCTGTCCGAGCTGACCAGCACGAAGTGGCTCGCGCGTGGGGCGGGGCAGACCCGCGGCTGAGCGCTAGACTGGGGGACGCTGTACCTCGCAGGATCCCGAACAGCACGCCACGAAACGGAGTCAGGATGAACCTCGTCGCACAGATCGCGATGGCCGCTGCCGAAACCGAGCACCACGGCAACGTCGCGCTCGAAACGGTGATCTTCGGAGTCATCGCGGCGATCGTCTTCGCATTCCTCGGGCTGGTCACGTTCTCCTACAAGAACGTCGCCAACCGTCACTCGGCCAAGGCCGAGGCATGGGCCGCGAAGCACGGCAAGGACGGCCACGAGGCAGGACACGGCCACTAGGCCCCCATGAACGATGCTGCGACCCCGCGCCCCCCGCGCATCGGCGTGATGGGCGGAACGTTCGACCCCATCCACCACGGCCACCTGGTCGCAGCCAGCGAGGTCGCCAACTCGTTCGATCTCGACGAGGTCGTGTTCGTGCCCACCGGTCATCCGTGGCAGAAATCGGGCGTCTCCCCGAGTGAGCACCGCTATCTGATGACCGTGATCGCGACGGCTTCGAACCCGCAGTTCACGGTGAGCCGCGTCGACATCAACCGCGAGGGCCCGACTTACACGATCGACACGCTGCGTGATCTGAAGCGGGATCGACCGGATGCTGAACTCTTCTTCATCACCGGAGCGGATGCCGTAGCGCAAATTCTCAGTTGGAGGGACCATGATGAGTTGTGGGAGTTGGCCCACTTCGTCGCGGTCTCTCGCCCTGGACATGTCCTGAGCACAGACGGCCTCCCGAGCGACAACGTCAGCCAACTGGAAGTGCCGGCACTGTCGATCTCGTCGACGGTCTGCCGTGAACGCGTTCGCGACGATCAGCCGGTCTGGTACCTGGTCCCTGATGGGGTCGTTCAGTACATCGCGAAGCATCATCTGTATCGGAGCAAGGCATGAGTACATCGGATCAGCAGGAGCAGGGTCCGCTGACGCGAAAGCAGCTGCGGGAGATCCGTCTGACGGGTTCCACCCCGGTCATCTCCAGCGAGGAGGCCGCTGCGGCGGCTGAAGCGGCGCCACCGGCGCCGCCGTTGCCGCGTGCCGTCGAACCTGCCGCCCCCGTCGAGGTCGCGTCCGAGTCCACGGCGGTCGTCGATGACGATCAGGGCGACACTCCGCTGACCCGGCGTCAGGCCCGTGAGCTGGAGAAGGTCCGGACCGCATCCGTGCCTGTCATCGGCGCGGATGATGCCGACGAGACTGAGCAGTCGGTCGAAGCCCGGAGTGAGGCTGACCCCGTCGCGCCCGATTCAGGTACGCAGACGGAGATCGTGTCGGGCGTCCCGAACTTCACCGCGAACGAAGAGCCGGGCGATGCCGACGATGACGATGTGGATGACGAGGTCTCCGTGGCTCCGGTCCGCGCGTCGGGCGTCGCCGAATCGGTGGGTGTCGTCCCACTGGAGGTTGTCGAGGAGCCCGTCGAAGACGCCGAAGGCGAAGACGACGTCGAGTCGGCTCTCGGCATCTCCACCGAGGCCGAAGACGGAGCTGTCGACGACGTGCTCGCCGACGTCGACGATGATGACGATGACATCGCCGAGGTGCGGCCCACGGTCAATCCGGCCTTCGGCGAGGGGATCCTCTCGGATGCTCCCGAAGAGCACGCGCCTTTCCGTCCGTCGTTCGACGAACTCCTCACGGTGGGTGACTCCACCGGTTCGCAGCACTCCGCACCGAACGCACTGATCTTCACCCCGTCTCCGGGGGAGGGGTCGCTCTCGGGCCCCGTCGCATCCACCGGCGAGATTCTCGTCACCGGGTCATACGAACTGCCGCAGGGCATGGGCTCCCAGGGCCATGCATTCGGCACGACCGACGGCAAAGACGTCGACGCCGTTCTCATCGACGGCGAGCTGCCTCCTTCCTCGTCGCCCACGCCGATCGCCGCGAGCTCGGCGGTCAGCACCATCAAGCCCGCGGGTGAGGTCATCCGACCTCCTGCCCCCGAGAAGGGGAACCGCCTCATGGTGACCCTCGCCATCATCGCCGGCGGACTCGCCCTCGCGATCGGCGTCGTTCTCGTCATCGCCTTCACCACGAAACTGATTTGATGCAATCTCCTGAAACAGCCGAAGAGATGCTGCGCCTCGCAGCACAAGCCGCCATCGACAAGGGCGGTGAGGACCTCGTCGCGCTCAACGTCTCCGAGCCCCTCCCGCTCGTCGACATCTTCCTGCTCGTCACGGGAAACAGCGAGCGCAACGTCGCCGCTATCGCCGACGAGATCGAGGACCGACTGATCGAGTCGGGGCACAAGCGTGTTCGCCGTGAAGGACGTGCGGAAGCACGCTGGGTCCTGCTCGACTTCGGCGACCTGATCGTGCACGTCTTCCACCAGGAGGAGCGCGTGTACTACGGGCTCGAGCGCCTGTGGAAGGACTGCCCCGTCGTGCCGATCGACGTGGTCGAGCCTGCCGCAGACCCCAGCTGATATGCCGACGCACCTGATCACCGGTGCGGGTTCCGGCATCGGCGCGGTTCTCTCGCGTCGCCTGCTGGATCGCGGCGATCACGTCGTGGCTTTGGCTCGCGACGCCGGGCGTGCCAGGCAGATCGCAGCGGAGCTCCCCGGTGCTTCGGTGTTGGTCGGAGATCTCGCTCAGCCAGGACGCCTGTCATGGGCGCTGTCGAAGCAGCATCTGCCCGATCGTATCGACGCGCTCGTGCACGTCGCCGGCGTCGTCGACCTCGGCGATGTGGCGGATCTGGCTCCTGCGCTCTGGGAGCAGCAGCTCGCGGTGAACCTCATCGCTCCGGCCGAGCTCACCAGACTTCTTCTTCCTGTCCTGCGCGTATCGCAGGGCCAGGTCGTCTTCGTGAACTCGGGTGCCGGCCTACGTGCCAACGCCGGGTGGTCCGCCTACGCGGCGTCGAAGCACGGGCTCCGTGCCCTCGCCGATGCGCTGCGGGCGGAGGAGGCGCAGCACGGTGTGCGGGTGACGTCGATCTATCCCGGGCGCACGGCCACTCCGATGCAGGAGCGCGTGCACCAGCAGGAGGGGCAGGATTACGACGCCGGGCGTTTCATCACTCCCGACGCCGTCGTCACGACCATCCTCACCGCCCTCGATCTTCCGCGCGACGCGGAGATCACCGACCTCACGGTGCGGCCGGGCCGCTGATTCGGCGCGTCGGTCGCGGCCGGGGCTCAGGCCGTCAGCCGGGTTCGGCGCTCCAGCATGCCCCGTTCTGCTCGGGTCTGGGGCGGGATCGCCGACAGCAGCGACCGGGTGTACGGGTGCTCGGGGTGGCGGTAGACGTCTTCGGTCTTCCCGATCTCGACCATGTTCCCCAGGTACATCACCGCCACACGATCGGCGATGTGGCGCACGAGCGACAGATCATGCGCGATGAACACGATCGACATGCCCAGTCGTTCGCGCAGCTCGCACAGCAGGTCGATGATCTGGGCCCGGATCGACACGTCCAGCGCTGACACCGGCTCGTCGCACACGAGGACGTCGGGGTCGAGCGCGAGGGCCCTCGCGATGCCGATCCGCTGACGCTGGCCGCCGGAGAACTGGTGGGGGAAGCGCGAGCCCATCTCGGGGGTGAGCCCGACGAGTTCGAGCAGCTCTGCGACACGTCGGCGCCGGGACACCGGGCTTCCGGTGTGCGTCGCGGCGAGGGGTTCAGCGATGATCTGCTGGACGGTCATCCGCGGGTTCAACGACATGTACGGATCTTGGAACACCATCTGTACTCCGCGGCGAAGGATCTTCCGATCGCGGAGGCGTCCGCGCGTCACGTCCTGGTCGCGGTAGCGCAGGGTGCCGGCATCCGGTGAGTCGAGTCCCACCAGCATTCGCGCGAGTGTCGACTTGCCGCTGCCTGATTCGCCGACGATCGCCAGGATCTCTCCGTGTCGCAGCTCGAGGTCGACGCCGGCGACTGCGGCGACACGGTGCGCACGACGCCCGCTCCCGGATCGGAAGGTGCGCTCCAGGCCTCGTCCTTCCAGGATGGGAGCAGTACCGTCTTCGTCGGTGGCCGCGCTGACGTCACGCGGCATCGAGTGCAGCAGCTGGTTCGTGTACGGATGCTGCGGGTTCGTGAGCACCTCGTCGGCCGAACCGGACTCCACGATGAGGCCCGTGCGCATGACGGCGACCTGGTCGGCGACCTCCATCACGACGCCGAGGTCGTGGGTGATGAGCAGGATTCCCATACCGAGGCGCTCGCGCAGCGACAGCAGCAGATCGAGGATCTGCGCCTGCACCGTCACATCGAGCGCGGTCGTCGGTTCATCCGCGATGATGAGATCAGGATCCAGTGCGATCGCCATGGCGATCAGGATGCGCTGGCGCTGACCGCCGGAGAACTGGTGCGGATAGTCGTGCACACGCTTGTCGGGGGTGGGGATACCGACGAGGGTCAGCAGCTCGACCGCGCGCGCCTGTGCGGCGCGGCGGCCGATGCTGCGATGTGCGCGGATGAGGTCGATGATCTGGTCGCCGATGCTGAGGACCGGGTTCAAAGCGGAGAGGGCATCCTGCATGACCAGACTGACTCGCACGCCACGCAGGCGGCGGTGCTGTTCCGGCGTGAGGGAGAGGAGGTCGGTTCCGCCCAGTGTCAGGGCTGTCGCTTCGACGTCGCCGTTGTCGATGAGACCCATGATCGCGCGGGCGGTCATCGATTTGCCGGAGCCCGACTCGCCGAGCAGCGCGAACACCTCACCGCGCCGCACGGCGATGTCGATGCCGTCGACGACGCGATTGCGGCGGCCATCGCCGGTGAGGGTGACGGTGAGGCCCTTGACGTCCAGGACCACGGCGTTCTGGGGGGCGGATGTGTTCTCCATGGATCACATCATGCCAGCTTCCACGTTCTGAATTGTTTCGAACAGGAAACATTTCAGCCGAAGATAATCACAACAGTTGACATCTGCGCCGAATTCCTCCAGATTCGAGGAAACTCCCGCTCGTTGACCGGGAGTGGTACCCCGCATCATCGAACCGAAGGAGCGCATCCGTGCTCGAACAAGCTGGCCGGTACTCCGGCTACACCGCGTACGACTACCTGGAAGCCGGCAAGGACTACCGCGAATTCCGCTACGCCAAGCAGATCGGCCGCGTGCCGGCCTACGATCTCGGTCTGAGCGACACGCAGCAGGAGCGCACCGAGCGTCTGCTCCGCGAAGAGACCGTCATCTCGCTGCACGAGCACGTGCAGGTGTTCCCCGAGGACATGGGCGAGCTCCGCGATCACATCCGTCAGGGTCGGGAACCCACCGGCTACCAGGGCCTCGCCCGTTCGGGTCTGACTGCCGTGTTCGACAACGGCATGGACGGCACCTGCTGCATCTCGAGCGACGCCGGGTGGAAGTACCAGGACGTCCTGTTTGACCTCGGTGTACGCATGGCCGACCTTGCCCACCAGGACTTCGTGATCAAGGCTGAGTCGATCAAGGACATCCGCCATGCGGCGGAGACCGGACGCGTCGCGCACATCTTCGCTCTCGAAGCCTCGACCATGATCGAGAACGAGGTCGACCGCCTCGACGTGCTGTACGGCTTCGGCGTCCGGCAGATGGGCATCGCCTACTCCGAGGCCAACATGCTCGGCGGCGGGCTCAAGGAGCGCGGCGACGGCGGGCTGACGTACTTCGGCGAGCGCGCGGTCGAGCGGATGAACAAGCTCGGCATCGCGATCGACATCTCGCACTCCGGTGACCAGACCTGTCTGGATGTGATCGCGCACTCGACCAAGCCGGTGTTCATCACGCACGCCGGTGCGCGTGGCCTGTGGCCGACGAACCGCATGAAGACGGACGAGACGATCATCGAATGCGCCAAGCGAGGCGGCGTGATCGGAATCGAGGCGGCCCCGCACACGACGATCTCGCCTCAGCACCCGAAGCACTCGCTCGATTCGGTCATGGATCACTTCCAGTACTGCGTCGACCTCGTCGGCCTGGAACACGTCAGTTTCGGCCCCGACACGCTGTTCGGCGACCATGTCGGCCTGCACGACGCGTTCTCGTCGAACCTGTCGCTCGGCCAGGCGCACGCCAACGTCGAGTACGAGAAGCAGCCGTATGTCGACGGCATCGAGAACCCGGCCGAGGCTTTCTACAACATCATCGGCTGGCTCGTGAAGAACGACTACTCCGACGACGAGATTCGCGCCGTCGTCGGTGGGAACACCATGCGCGTACTCGAGGAGGTCTGGGTCTGATGAAGTACAGCAAGTTCATCGCGCTCGGTGCGGCCGCGGCTCTCGCCGTCGGTCTCGCCGCCTGCGCCCCGTCTGCGCCGGAACCGGGGGAGTCCTCGGGCGCCACCGGACCGAGCGACGAGACGATCAGCATCGGCACCACGACGGATGTCGTGAACTTCAACCCCGTCCTCGGCAACAGCCGGACGGACTCGTGGATCACGAATCTGATGTATCCCCATCTGCTGAGCATCAGCGACGACGGCACCAAGGAAGCCCATGTGGCGACCGACTGGGGCTACGTCGATGACACCACCGGGTTCTACGAGATCCGCGACGATCTCACCTGGAGCGATGGCGAGCCGCTCACTGCGGAGGACGTGGCCTGGACGCTGAACGCGGTCAAGCGCGACCAGGCTCCCGGCACGTTCTACGGACAGTTGGGCAACCTCGACACCGCGACCGCTGTGTCGGACACCCGTGTCGAGCTCACGCTCACGCAGCCGGACTCGTCCATCATCGAGGAGATCGGCTTCTGGGGTGTCGTCGTGCCGAAGCACGTGTTCGAGCCGCAGGGTTCGATCGCGGAGTTCGCGAACGACGGCAGCGACGGCGGCTGGGTCGGAATGGGACCGTTCATCATGAGCGACTTCCAGGTCGGCCAGCACTACACGCTCAAGCGCGTCGACGAGTACCCGCTCGTCAAGGGCGGAGTCCCCGGCCCCGCCGAGGTCGTGTACCGCGTCTACCCGGACGTGAACACCGAGATCCTGGCGCTGCAGAGCGGCGAGATCGACGTGATCGCGAACGCCCTGCCACCCGCACAGGTGGAGCAGCTCGGCAACACCGACGGGCTGCAGGTCGTCGAGGCTCCGGGGCTCGGCTACGCGCATCTGGTCTACAACATGGACAAGCCCGACCTCGCCAAGACCGAGGTCCGGCAAGCGCTCGCTCAGGCGGTCGACTACGACGCGATCCGCACGGTCGTGCTGCAGGGGCAGGCCGTCTCGACCGGCTCCAGCGCGCTGATGCCGGTGCTCGCGAAGTACTACGACAAGTCGGTGAAGGAGTACGAGTTCGATCCCGAGAAGTCGCGTTCCCTGATGGAGAAGGCCGGCTACACCGCAGACGCCAGCGGGAACTTCCCCGTCTCGTTCCGGCTGATCTACTCGCTGCAGGACAGCGTGACGAGTCAGTGGGCTCAGATGGTCAAGGACAGCGCGGCCGAGGCCGGCATCACGATCGAGCTGCAGGGCACCGAGCGGAACACGTACCTCTCGATGACCAGCGAGGGCGACTACGACATCTATGCGGGCAACTTCGCCATCATGGACGACCCGGTGACGAACTTCGCCCTGTCGTACCTCCCCGGCGGGGCGATCAACTACACCCACGTGGACGACGCCGACCTGAACGCGCTGATCGAGGAGGGCATGGTCGCCTTCGATGAGGACGAGAAGATCTCGATCATGCGCGAGGCGAACAAGATCGTGCACGAGCAGGTCTACGACAACATCATGTACACGCAGAACCTGTTCTTCGCTGCCAGCGACGAATGGGCGGGCTTCATCTCGAAGCCGAGCGAGCTGCTCTCGATCGTGAACCCGCTTTCGCTCGCGAGCGCGCACCCGGTCAAGTAACAACAAACTGAAATCTCGAGGAAGGTCGCCCGGGTGTCCCGAGCATCGTTCATTCTCCGTCGCATAGGTAGAGGTCTGCTCACGATCTGGTTCGCCGTGACCGTGACGTTCCTGCTCCTGCGTCTGCTTCCCGGTGACCCGGCGCTCGCGCTGGCGAGCCCGAACATGACGGACGACATCCGGGCGACCATCCTCCAGCAGTACGGCCTCGATCAGCCGCTGATCATCCAGTACGGGCTCTACATGTGGCAGCTGTTGCAGGGCAATCTCGGCATCTCCTTCACGCAGTCGATCCCGGTCACCGACGTTCTCGTGCAGCGGCTGCCATGGACACTCCTGCTCACGATCACCGCGCTTGTGCTCACGATCCTCATCGGGGTGCCGCTGGGAGTCGCGGCCGCTTCGCACAAGGGGAAGTTCATCGACCGCGCGGTGCAGATCATCGGCGTGACGGGGCAGTCGCTGTTCGTCCCGAGTGTCGCGATCCTCCTCCTGTTCGTGTTCGGCTTGAACCTCGGCTGGTTCCCGATCGGCGGTGCGTACACCAACAACACCTACGGTTTCGAGTGGTATCTCAGCGTCGCTCAGCACCTGGTGCTCCCCGCTGTCTCGCTCATGCTGATCCAGGTCGGCTCCTATGTGCTCACGATGCGTTCGACCCTGATCGAGACGCTCGGTGAGGACTACATCCTCCTGGCGAAGGCGAACGGCATCCGCGGCAGCCGCATCCTCTGGAAGCACGCGCTGCGCAACGCCCTGCTGCCCACCACGACCCTGATCGGTCTGCAACTCGGCTTCCTGGTCGGCGGTGCCGTGCTCACAGAGACGGTGTTCGCCTACCCGGGCATCGGTCGCGGCATCTACGAGGCCGTCACGCAACTCGACTTCCCGGTGCTGCAGGGCGCCTTCCTCATGCTCGCCGCCACCGTCGTGGTCGCGAACACGATCACCGACATCATCTACGGCTACCTGGACCCGAGAGTGAAGACCTCATGACCGCTCCGATGCCCTCCTCAGAGACCCTCGCTCCGAGCGAGCCGACAGCCGCCGGAAGCGAGCGGGCGAGCGCGCACACCTGGCGTGCGTTCCGACGCGATCCGCTCGGGATGATCTCCCTGGGACTGCTGATCCTGCTCGTGATCGTCGCCCTCGCGGCTCCTCTGATCGCACCCTACCCGGCCAGCTACGGACCTGACGTGTTGCAGCCGCCGAGCGGCGACCACTGGTTCGGCACCGATGCGCTCGGCCGCGACGTCTTCTCCGAGGTGATCTGGGGAACACAGCAGAGTGTGCTCGTGGCGGTGGCTGCCTCGCTGATCGCGATCGTGTTCGGCACGATCATCGCGGTGCTCGGCGCCTACTTCCGCAGGCTCGACGGTTTCATCAGCGTGATCGTCGATATGACCCTCTCGCTGCCGGTGCTCCCGCTCATGATCCTGATCGCCGCGCTGGTGGGACCGAGCACCTCGACGATCATCTTCGTCGTCGCGGCGTTCTCCTGGCCGGAGGTGACCCGTCTCGTGCGTTCGCAGGCGCTGACAGTGGTAGGTCTGCCCTACGTCGACGCGTCGCGCCTGATGACCACGTCGCCGGTGTGGATCATCACGAGGCACGTGCTGCCTGCGGTGACACCCGTTGTCGTGGTCTCAGTGGTCGTGACGGCGTCGAGGGCCGTGCTGTCGGCTGCAGGGCTCGCCTTCCTCGGCCTCGGAGACCCGACCACCTGGTCGTGGGGCCGCATCCTCTATGAGGCGCAGCAGGCCGGCGCGATGGTGAGCGCCTGGTGGCTGACGCTCTTCCCCTCGATCGCGATCCTCATCCTGGTGCTCTCCGCCACGCTCCTCTCGATCGCCTACAACGACGCGCGCAACCCGCGTCACCTCGCTCGATAGGAGCATGTGATGACCGAGTTCGACCAGCGTCTCGCGCCGGAGTTCTTCGACCGCGTGCAGACGCGTGTGCGGGAGCGGATGGGTGAGGAGGGCTTCGACGCCTTCCTCACCGACCACCCCGAGGACATCGCGTACCTCACCGGCTTCTTCCACCACCCGTCCGAGCGCCCGGTGGCGATCTGGATCGAGGCGAACGGTCGGGTCGTGATGCTGCTGCCGGAACTCGAGCGCGAGTACGCGGATTCGCAGTCCTCCCGAGCCGAGCTCGTGGCGTTCTTCGAGTTCCCGGGGGTCGTCGCGCCGTTCGAGGTGTTGGCCCTGGCGGTCTCTCCTCGAGGCCGTGTCGGGTTCGCGGCGACGATGCCCTACTCACGCCTCTCGGCGGTACGACAGGCGATGCCCGATGCCGACCTCGTCGCCTCCGATCTGCTCACCCGTGCCCGCTACGTCAAGTTCCCCGAGGAGGTGGCGCTGCACCGCGAGGCGGCCCGTGTCACCGACCGGATGCTCGACGCCGGGGTGGCGCTGGTGGCTGACGCCGTCGCCGCTGGCGGAGAGCTCCCCACCGAGGCTGAGCTCGAGCGACACGTCACAGCGGCCGGCACCGGCATCATGTACGCCGAGCACCGCAACGTGGTCGTGGCTTCGCTGCTGGCCGGGGGACTGGTCTACTCGGGGGCGAACTCCGCTTTCCCGCACGGCCTTCCCTCGGTGAACCGCCTCAAGGCCGGAGACACCTTCATGCTCTCGCTGGGTTGCGCTGTCGGTGGTCGCTTCATCGAGGGGGAGCGGACCTTCGTCCTGGGCGAGGCCACGGCCGAGCAGCGGCGCTACCACGACACGATCCATGCGGCTCAGCTGCTCGGCCGCGAGACGATCCGCGCCGGACTCGAGTGCCGAGAGGTAAATCGTGTCTGCCTCGACGTGATTCGGGAGGCCGGGCTCGGCGAGTTCATCCGCCACCGCCAGGGGCACGGCATCGGTCTCGGCATGCACGAGGCGCCCTGGCTCGAAGACGGCGATCTGACAGTGCTGGAAGCCGGGATGGTCGTGTCGAACGAGCCCGGCATCTATGTGCCGGGACACGCCGGGTACCGCATCAGCGACAGCATGCTCGTGACCGCCGCCGGCGCCGAACCCCTGACCACCTTCCCCCGCAGCCTCGACGACTGCACCATCGCGCTCTGACGCCCCGGAATTCGAGAGAGAAGTAGAGAACATGACATCAACGCCGCCGGTATCCCCGGAGTTCGCCGCAGCCACCAGCGCCCACGAATGGGTCGAGATCAACGGGAATCACCTGGCCGTCGAGGTGCTGGGGCCTGAGGGCGCTCCCGTCATCATCACTCACCACGGAGCGCCGGGTCTGGGGTCGAGAGCCGAGCCTCGTGCGAGCTTCGGGCGCCTGGCCGATGAGTACCGCGTGGTCGTGTTCGACGCGCGCGGCAGCGGTGCGAGCGAGGGTGAGGGCACCTACAGCCATGAGCAGTGGGCCGCCGACATCGATGGTCTGCGCGAGTGGGTCGGCGCCGAGAAGATCGTGTTGGCCGGCGGCTCCTATGGCGGGTTCATGGCCATGGAGTACGCCTTGCGGTATCCGGATCGCGTGGCCGCGGTCGTGCTGCGAGACACCTCAGCCGACAACGGAAACGCGCATCTGGCGCGTGAGAATGCGCTCGCCTCCGACCGCGTGACGATCGACATGGAGAAGTTCGACCGCATCGATGTCGGCGAGGTCTACGACGATGAGGATCTCAAGGACTGCTGGCGCGAGATCCTGCCGCTGTACGACTTCGTCTACGACCCCGAGGCCACCGAGCGCAAGGTGCAGGCGACGCCGTACCGCTACCGCGCACACAACTACGCCTTCTCCGTCAACCTCCCCAACTACGACCTCAAGCCGCGGCTGCACGAGATCGGTGTGCCGACACTCATCACCGTGGGCCGGACGGACTGGATCACGCCAGTATCGTGTAGCCAGACGATCGCCGATCTCATCCCGGACTCCGAGATGGTGGTGTTCGAGAAATCGGGGCACTCCCCGCAGATCGAGGAGGCAGAGGCGTGGACCAAGACCGTGCGCACGTTCCTGCACCGGGTGTACCCGCCGACCCGATGAGCGGTGCCCATCCGACGAGGGAAGTGAGCGACCTCGATCGGCGGATCGTCGTCGCGTTGCAGCAAGACGGACGAGCGAGCTGGACGTCGATCGCCGAATTCGCCGGCGCCTCGGTATCGACCGTGACCCGCCGCGGGCAGCAGCTGCTGGCCGAGGGGCTGGTACGGGTCGGGATCGTGCCGACCCTGGGCAGCGAAGGACATGTGGAGACCTTCTTCGTGCGCATCAACTGCACGCCGGGGTCGCAGCTGCAGGTCGCGCAGGCGCTCATCGGCTCGCCGTACGTGCGCTTCGTGACGCTCGTCACCGGGAAGTTCGATGTGTTCGCCGAGGTCGTCATCCCCGGAGACTCGGCGACCTACGCGCATGTCCTCACCGACCTTCAGGCGATACCCGGTGTCGAGCGCTGGCGCAGCGATCTGGTCGTGCACACCTACAAAGTGAGCTTCGACTGGGGTCGCCAGCTCTACGACGCGCACGCCGAGGCCACCACCGACCCGAAGTCCTACATGCCGGCGCCGAACACGTGCGACCCGACCCACTTCGACGATGCCGACCGGGCGATCGTCGAGGAATTGCGTGACAACGGCCGTGCCTCGTTCCAGTCGATCGGCGACAAGCTCGACATGAACGAGAGCAGCGTGCGCCGTCGGTACGAGCGGATGCGCAACGCGGGGTGTCTGACGACCGTGACGATGGTGCCGGCATCGGCACTCGGGATGAGTGCGGAGACGCTGCTGATCCTCCGAGTCGAGCCCTCGCGGATCGCCGCAGTCGCCCAGACGCTCGCCCAGCACGTGTCGGTGCGGTTCCTCGCCGCGGCACTCGAGGAGAACTCGCTCTACTGCGAGATCATCCTCCCGACCACCGAGACTCTGCACGACTTCCTCACGGGGACGATCGCGCACCTCAAGGGAGTCAGGGGCTGGAATGCGGCGATGGAACTCGTGTTCATGAAGCGCGGCTTCATCGAGACGCCCTGGTGGCGCGTTCAGGTCGCGTCCGCCGGTGCCACGGATACCAGCTCTTAGCGCACCGGCCCGCCCAGGCATCGTGCAGGGATCGTGTCAAGGGGCTTCCCCAGCCGCCGCCCGTGCCGCATGCTCTCTCCAGAGAGAGTCCTGGAGGGCCCCCAGATGTCTGAACTTCCGGATCCGCGTTTCATGTTGAATCGCATCACGGCGTCGGAGTGGGTGATCAACGACCTTCGTTACTCACCCAACGATCCGCGACATGTGGTCGCATGCGTGTACGAGATGGCCGAGACCGAGGTCGAGGTGACGTGGCTGCGCGATCTGCCACTCGCGACCCGCTATGGAACAGTCTTCGAGGTGCTCGAAGACGTCGAGAGGATGCGCGGTGTGAGTCGGGCGACGCGACCCGTGTCGATCCCGCACCACCCGCCACTCCTTGCGACCTAGACCGCCCAGCTACTGTCGCCGCACGCAGAAGCGCACCCCTCGATCGTCGAGGTGGTGCGCTTCTGTGTCTTCGGTTGCGTGCGAACTCAGAGCAGCTGCAGGCTCGTGATGCAGGTCGGGTCGTCGGCCGCCATCGTGGAGACGGGAGCCCTTCCCGCGAGACCCTCGTGCTCGATCGTGAGCGTGGCCTCGATACCTCGGGCGACCCAGAGTCCGGTGAAACCGTTGTCGTAGGTGCGCCGGGTCTCATCGATCAGCACGGCTCCGTCGTCGGAGGTGAGGGTGATCCGGATCTCGGCGTCGGAGAGCTCACCGAGACAGGTGGTCAGACTGTGGAAATGGCACTCGTGAGTCTGATCTCGGAACGGCGCGACAGAGATGTAGACCTCGTCTTCCGGCATCGGCAAGCGGCTCTCCCCGCCACTCTCGTCCTTCAGCACGAGCGCGTCGGGCTGCACGGATGCGAGCAGACCGGAAGGGCGGTCGGCGACGGGCATGGTGTCGAGGCGCTCGATCACTTCGGCGACGTCGAGGCGATCCAGGTCATACGCCGCGAGGATATCCGGCGCGTTGGTGGACTGAGCGGCTCCGGTCGCTCCGGTGCCGGGTGCGGCGACGCAGCCGGCGAGGGCGACGCCGGTGGCCACCAGCGCGGCGAGGGCGGTGAACAGCTTCATTCGGTGCGGTGAGGCGGGGGAGGGGCGGGTGAGGTCGTTCATGGTGTGATCCTTCGAAAGCAGGTGGGCCGATGCCCGGCCGTAGTGGCAGAGCATCGGCCCGGAGGAGGGGTCAGAGAGCAGAGAGGAGAGTCTTCATCTCCTGGATCTCTTCGGTCTGTGCGTCGATGATCTTCTGCGCGAGCTCGACCGCGTCGGGGTTGCTCCCGTCGTCGACCTGCACCTGCGCCATCTCGACAGCGCCCTCGTGGTGGACGATCATCTGCTCGAGGAACAGCCGCGATGCTTCGGGGCCATCTGCTGCCTGGAGTGCGGCGAGGTCGTCCTCGCTCATCATCCCGTCACCGTGGTCCATCCCGCCCGTGTCCTCGTCATCAGGACTGACGCCCCAGTCGGTCAGCCAGCCCTGCAGCTGCTCGATCTCGGGGCCTTGAGCCGCCTTGATCTGCTGGGCGAGCTCGGTCACCGCCGGGTCGACACCGTCGGCGGCGAGGACGATGTCGCTCATCTCGATCGCCTGCTCGTGGTGCACGATCATCATCGACGCGAACATCGCGTCGGCTTCGTTGGCGTCGGCGGACGGCGCCGACGAGCCGTGGTCCATGCCGGGCATGGACTCCTCACCGGCGCCGGTCGCGCATCCGGACAGGGCCAGGACGGCAGAGAGGGCGAGTGCGGCCGTTGCCGCAGCACGAATCTTCATGGTGTTCTCCAATATGCACAGTCGTTGCGCACGCAGGCCAAGACGGCTGCGCACGGGTGTGAGCGGGGGAGAGCCCTGGCGAGAGAACGCGGGCTCTACTCCGCTCAGGTACGACTGATGCAGAGAACGTGCAGAGAAGGTGCGCGGGGGCGAATCTGCGCTGTGAGGTCCTCGACGAGGGATGGTCGGAGGAGGGATCGCGTCCAACCGCGCAGAACACGAGGGGGAACGACGAGGAGCAGGGCGAGCAGAAGAGCGAGCACGCACATCATCGCCATGCCGGCGTGGTCGTCGGTGGTGCATCCGGCGCACGACATGTCGCCGCCGCTCGTGGAACCCGCCGGGGCGTGCATCTCGGCCGTCGTGTGATGGGCGGCGGGCTGATCAACAGCAGGCGACATCGACATCGTCGCCGGTGCGTCGGCGGCTGCGGTCCCGTGCAGGTTCAGGGTGTGCATCGCCAGGAGGCCGAGGATGACAGCGGTGACGAGCATCACACCCGACAGCACACCCCGGAAGACGCTGGAGGAGCCTCTTCCGGACCGCGTCGCCGCCACCGGTGCCATGAGAGGAAGTCTACGGGGGTCGTCGAGCGATCACGGCTTCGGATGCGCCAGGAGGAAGGCCTCGAGTGCGAGGGGAATTCGTCCGGTGAGGGTCGCGACATCATCGCTGACCGGTGCCATGACATTGCTGCGGATCGCGGTGTAGGTGCTCACCCATGCGTCGAGCTGCCACTGCGGGGCTCCGTATCCGCTGCGGGAGGCATACGCCTCATCGATGCTCTCGTCGTGGAACACGACTGCGCTGTCCCGGACTCGAGCGATGATCGCGGCGACCTCTGCGAGTGAAAGGGCCGCAGGTCCCGTGATGTCATAGGTGCGTCCGGCGTGCGATGCCGGATCGACGAGGATCACGGCGGCCGCGCGGGCGACATCCTCGCGGGTGACGATTGCGCACCGGCCGTCGCCCGCGGGGCCACGGATCACGCCGTCCTCACCGACCAGCGCCTCCATGAAGTCGATGTAGAAGCTGTCGCGCAAGAACGTCCATGACATCCCCGAGGACTTGATGTACTCCTCGGTGACGTAGTGGTCCCGAGCGAGAGTGAAGGTGGCGTCGGGAGCGGCGGCGATGAAGGAGGTGTACACGACATGCCGAACGCCTGCGGCTGCCGCAGCGTCGATGAAGGCGCGGTGCTGGTCCAGCCGGTCGGCGCTCTCGGCAGCCGACACCATGAAGAGAGTCTGTACCCCGTCCAGCGCTTCTCGTGCGGCGCTCTGATCGCTGTAGGTGAAGGAGTGTACCGAGGTTCCGAGTATCTCGGGTGCCTTCGAGGGGGTGCGCACCAGCAGGCGGTGCGGAATTCCGCGACCGGCCAGGTCGCGAGCGACGAGGCCGCCGAGAACGCCGGTCGCGCCGGTGACGGCGAGAGTGGTTTCGATGGTGTTCATGAGGATGCTCCTTCAGGCGAGGTGGTGCTGCTCGGTGCTCCTGCGGCCTCGAATCGCTCGCGGGCTTCGAGGATGGGGGCCATGTGCGCCTTCGCCCAGTCCTCGAGTCCCTTCAGCGGATCTCGCAGGGTGTGGCCGGCCTCGGTGAGCTCGTAGTCCACTCGTACCGGAACGGCGGCCGTGACGGTGCGGCGCACGAGCCCGTCCTGCTCGAGGCCTCGCAGCGTCTGGGTGAGCATCTTCTGCGAGACCCCGTCGATGCGGGCGGCGAGTTCGGAGAAGCGCAGCGGGCCGTCGGCCAGCGAACCGACGACGAGGACAGTCCATCGGTCGCCTATGCGGTCCAGAAGCTTGCGCGTCGGGCAATTGCGGTCATACGGATTCCACTCGATCATTTGATCACCCCAAGTTACCAAAATACTTGTAACGCACCTTTTGGTGCCTTATTAATTTTCCGTTGTAACTCTCTTATGGTAACTCATGGATCGACCGCCGGTCGCATCCGGAGCAGCCGACACCCGGCCATCCATGAAGGAGAATCCCATGTCCGACCCGACACCCACCACCCCCGCCGACGTCGTCACGACAGCTGTGAAGGCGTTGTTCGGTGATCGCGATGTCTCAGCGATCGGGGCCTATTTCGGCCCGACCTACACCCAGCACTCCACGCTCGCGACCGATGGCACCGATGGCCTCGAGGCCCTCGTCTCGTCATTGACCGACAGCTTCCGTTATGAGCCCGTGCGTGTGATCTCAGAGGGCGACCTCGTCGTCACCCAGGGCGCATACTTCGGTTTCGGCCCGGATCCTCTCACCGGATTCGATGTCTGGCGCGTCCAGGGCGGGCGCATCGTCGAGCACTGGGATGCACTTACGCCGATCATGACCGAGACGGCGAGCGGGCGTACGCAGACCGATGGTCCTCGCGAGATCGCCGACCTCGACCGCACGGCGCAGAACAAGGCGCTCGTCCTCGATTTCGCCGAGAAGGTGCTCATCGGCGCCGACTACAGCGTGCTGACCGACTACATCTCGACCGACACCTACGATCAGCACAACCCCGAAGCGGCCGATGGCCTCGCCGGCTTCGGTGCCGCGGCGGAGAAGTGGGCGTCCGAGGGCAAGATCCTCGCCTACAAGAAGGTGCATCACATCATCGCCGAGGGTGACTTCGTGTTCACACGGGCCGAGGGCGACTTCGGCGTTCCGTCGATCTACAACGACCTCTGGCGTGTCCAGGACGGCAGGATCGTCGAGCACTGGGATGTCATCGTCCCTGTGCCGGCGGAGCTGCCGCACGACAACGGCGTCTTCTGAACGAAGAGGCGCCGAGCCGAAGTGGACCCGAGGCGTCTAGAGCTGAGCCGCGCGGGGGTGATAGACCGACTGATCTTCCACCGGGGATGCGGCGAAATCGCCATCGCCGTTGATCACTTGCCCGCGGCCCAGCACGATCCCGGTGGCGCGTCCCCGGCCTTTGAGGACGGCGCCTCGGAGGTCGGCGTCGGGTTCGCGGTAGCTTCCTCCGCCGGCAAGCGATACGTTCACCGCGTTGATGTCTCCGAGGATCTGAGATCCGTCCTCGAGGACGCTGACTCCTGCGACCTCGATGCGTCCCAAGAGTCTGACGCCTCTGCTGATCGCGATCGCGGCACCGGGGCGATTGGCCATGAGGGTCACCGCATGCGGGCCGAACTCGTTGTCGGAGTCGATGGCGACGTGACCGCCGCCGGTCGCATCGATACGGGTGCCCTCGAAGAATCTGTTGTTGTCGCCGATTCGCACGGTGCCGGGGACCGCGTCGATCCTGACGTACGGATAGAACACGTTTCCCGTGCCGATCCGAGCGTGCGTCGAGATGAGGGCGGAGTACGGGTCGATGAAGATGTTGTCGCCATCGGCGAGGAGCCTGCTCACGGTCCGATAGCCCTGCAGCGTGCGCACCCGGTCCGCGTAGGCGAGGGGAGTCTCGGCCATGTGATCTCCTGAGCGCTCGTCGTCTGCATTGCATCTGCTTCGAGAACGAAGAAAGCCCCCGGGGTGACCCGGGGGCTTCTCTGTGGACCTGAGGGGATTCGAACCCCTGACCCCCTGCATGCCATGCAGGTGCGCTACCAGCTGCGCCACAGGCCCAGATGCCGCTCCGTAGAAGCCGGAGCAACTTGAAAAGAGTACTACACGAATCTGCGCGAGCACCAATCGGGAACGGGCGCCCGGGAGTGTCGCCGCCCGGTGGAACAACTGCGCCGGGCAGGACGTTCTTCTCTGCGTGAGCATCCTCGACAGTGTGGTGATCGGCGCAGGGCAGGCCGGTCTCTCGGCATCCTTCCACCTGTCCCGATTGGATATCTCGCACGTGGTCCTCGATGCAGGGTCACGGCCAGGAGGAGCATGGCAGCACCGCTGGGATGCACTGACGATGCGTGACGTGCACGGCGTCGCAGAACTCCCCGATGACACGCCACCGCCGCGGGACGACGCGCGCGCCAACATCGCAGTCCCCGGCTACTTCGCCGCGTACGAGACGAAGCATGCGCTGCCGGTTCTCCGCCCGATCCATGTCGAGCGGGTGGAGGATGAGGGCGGACTGCTGGTCGTGCGAGCCCGTGAGGGGGAGTGGACGACCCGCACGCTCGTGAATGCGACAGGGACCTGGTCTCATCCGTTCCTGCCGCACTTCCCCGGCATGGAGACGTTCGTGGGTGAACAGCTGCACACGGTGGACTATCCGGGGCCGGAGCACTTCCTCGGCAAACGGGTGCTCATCGTCGGCGGAGGCGCGTCTGCTGTGCAGTTCCTCGGCGCGCTCGCTCCGATCACCGAGACGCTGTGGGTCACCCGCCGTGAACCGGTGTGGCGGCACGACGACTTCACGCCGGAGGCGGGAGCAGCCGCGGTCGCCCTCGTCGAGCAGCGCGTCGCCGCCGGGCTCCCTCCTGAGAGCGTGGTCAGCGTCACCGGACTCATGCTCCGCCCGCAGGAGCGTGAAGCGGAGCGTCTGGGTGCTTACGCTGCTCGACGCCCGATGTTCGAGCGCATCGAGCCGGACGGCGTGCGCTGGGCAGACGGCAGCTTCGAGCAGGTCGACGTCATCCTGTGGGCCACCGGGTTCCGCCCTGCGATCAGTCACCTGGCGCCCCTGCACCTGCGCAGTGCGGCCGGCGGCATTCAGCTCGATCGGAACGGTCGCGGTACCACGGCCGTCGCCGATCCTCGTGTGCAGCTGGTCGGCTACGGGCCGTCCGCCAGCACGATCGGTGCGAATCGTGCCGGGCGCTCCGCCGCGAAGGGCGTGCAGCGGATGCTGCAGTCCACGGGCGCGAACATCACCAGCGGTTGAGCACCTCTTCGGCGAAACCCTCGATGCCGTCGACGTGCACGCGGGTTCCGGTGTCGTCGAGCGCCCACCCGGTCCAGACGCCGAACAGCTGGTCGGTCCTGCTCTCGATGACCAGGCGTTCGTGCGCGAGCGCTTGTCGTAGAACGGTGTGAAGGTCAGATCGGCTGTGGCGCCATGCACATGCCACGGCTGCATGAAGCGCTCGGGGTCGTAGTCCCAGACGAGCTCTTCACTGATCTTCGACAGACGCCCGTCGACGAGCAGCGCGTTCTCCGTCGCCCCTGAGCCGTCGGTCCATTTCGAGCCCAGCTGCAGGCCGATGACACGGCCATCGACGATGCCGCTGCCTGCCGCCCAGTTCCATTGCACGCGGTACGGCCAACGCCCGCGGCCATGGTCGAGCACTGCCCAGCTCCCTGCCGCGATGTCGTGCGCGACGCCGTCCACCGTCACGGTTCCGGTCGTCGGCCGCGCCACATCCTTGACCGTGTACTGAAAGTGCGGGACGTCGTCGCCGCGCCGCCACGGCACCACGACGCCGAGCGATTCGTGTCCCGCCGGGCGAGCGGCATGCAGATCGAACGACAGTCGAGGTGCGGTGCCGCGCAGGCGCGTCCCGTCGAAGGTCTCGTCGATGTCGAGGGTGATGCGGCGGGTGCGAGCTCGTGCCGGTCCTTCGCCGAGAGATGGTGGCAGCACGGCACTGCGTCCCCCTGGGGCGATCACCGTCGATCCGATGTCGACGCCGGTCGCGCGATCCAGCACCCAGACCTCGTGCAATGCCATGTAGTCGACGTTCGAGATGGTGAAGGCGATGATGTGCGACGGGGTCATCACGTTCCAGTACTCCCACCGCTTGTTGCGGCCCCAGCGACCGCGGCCCGGGATCCCCGAGGTGTCGTGAACCGGTGTGCGCGACCAGCCCAGCGCATCGCGGTTCAGGGCCCCGTCGGGCGTGGTGAGCGACACGTGCGCGGTGATCTCGCGCTCGATCAGCGGTGTGGGCATCGTCGTCCTGCTGTCGGGAGGGACGCCGTCTCGGGTCGGCATCGTTGACCTGAGTGTAGAGGACCGAGTCTCGAACGATGTGGGACCGGGTGCGGAATCTGTGTTCGGGAGGGAATCGGTGGCTGGATACCCTGAGGGCATGCTCCGCATCGTGTTCTTCGTCGTCTGGCTGCTGCTCTCCGCCTGGCTCGTCATCTGGGTCGGCGAGGGTCTGTTCGGAGTCGACCAGAGACAGTCGATCCTCCCCTTCTCCGGTGAGGACACTCTCGGCGCTCCGATCATGATCGGGGTCGCCTGGGGTCTGCTGCTGACCTTCGGCGGGATGCTGTCGGGTCTCGGGCGCCGCAAGACGGTGCGCGGTGAGGCGCAGATCGGTGTCGGCACGATCGTCGAGGTCTCGCGCACCGGATTGACCGTCAACGACGTTCCGCAGTACGACCTGTTCATCCGCGTGACGCCGAGCACCTCTGAGGAGTTCATCGCGCAGCTTCGGATGCTCGTCGACGCGGCCGACTTCGCCACGCTTCAGGTCGGGCTTCCGGTACCGGTGCGTTACAGCCTGACCGACCAGGACAACGTCGAGCTCGCGGATCTCAGCGATCCGGCCGTGCGCGACGCGATGCTGCAATGGCGGATCGAGCGAGGGCTGATCGATCCGACGCAGGTGCGCGCGCGTACGAGCGGCACTCAGGTGTCCGCATCCGTGCTCGAGGTGCGACCGACGGGGCGCCGTCGAGAAGGGCAGGCCGAACTCGCACTGCGTGTCCTGATGGCGCCGGACGGGGCGGCGACGTGGGAGGCCGACACCACGGTCTTCGTGTACCCGCAGGCGATCCCGCATCTGCAGGTGGGCGCGCCCATCTGGGCGTTCTACCGCCGGGAAGATCCGCAGACCGTCGCGGTGACGATCGAGAAGGAGGCGGGGCGATGAACCCGATGGACACGCTCATCTGGCTGGTGAACTTCCCGGCATCTCACGGCTACGCGATGGTCTTCATCGCCGGGTTCTCGATCCTCGGCCTGTTCGCGTTGTCGGCACGCGGTGCGGTGCCGGGAGGAGCGCTCCGGGCCGTTCGCGAGCGGGAGGGGCTGCTGCCGCTGGACGCTCGGCCGCGTGGACGGGTCTGGGGGAGCTTCGTGCGCGTCGGCGCCCGGATCCTGGCCTTCCTGATGCTGGGCTCTCTCGTGATCGGAATCCTCAGCCTGACCGGCGTGCCGGTGACCCGGGCGTACATCTACGACAACGGCCGTCCGACGTCGGCGACGATGCAGGGCGACTGGGTGACGTTCACGACGGCGGAAGGGGTCGAGTACACGCTCGAGAGCAACTTCTTCACACCTGCCGTGTACCCCGATCGTGACGCCTACATCCCCGGCGGTGAGCTGATCGTGGTGCGCTACCTGCCCAGCCACCCGCAGGCGTTCGTGATCGACAGCGACCAGACCCCGCGCTGACGTCGGACAGGGCGCGTAGGGTGAAGGCATGTCGCGCATCATCGTCTTCGGCGGCCATGGCCGCATCGCCCTTCTGCTCGCGCCGCTCCTCGTCGCACGAGGAGACGAGGTGACCGGAGTGATCCGGAATCCGGATCATGCGGCCGAGGTCGAAGCGGGTGGGGCGACGGCGCTGGTCGCCGATGTCGAGAACATGGACGTCGAGGCCATCGCCGAGATCATCAGCGGGCACGACGCCGTCGTATGGTCGGCCGGTGCCGGTGGGGGCTCTGCGGAGCGCACCTACGCCGTCGATCGCGACGCCGCGCAGCGATCGATGAATGCGGCCGAGCGTGCGGGGGTCCGACGCTACGTCATGGTGTCCTGGCTCGGGTCCACCGCCGATCACGGTGTTCCGGAGGGCGACTCCTTCTTCCCGTACGCCGACGCCAAGTGGGCTGCCGATGAGCACCTTCGGGGCACCGGGCTCGAAGGCACGATCCTCGCACCGGGCACGCTCACCTTCGACGATCCGACCTCCCGTATCCAGATCGACCCCGCCGGTCGTGGAGCGGTGTCGCGCGCCGACGTCGCCACGGTCATCGCAGTCTCCCTCCACGAGCCCTGCACGATCGGCCGGACGATCCGTTTCGGCAACGGCGACGCGGAGTCCGCGGTGCCGATCGCCGAGGCGCTCGCCTGCTGACGCCGACCGTCTGGAGGCAGAGCACGTGATGTCTCGACACCGTGGATGGGCGGCGGCCTCTCTGGCAGCCGTCGCGGTGGCGGGACTGTGCATCTCGCCGGTCGCATCGGCCGCAACGCTTGACGTGTCCGTCTCAGCGTCCGCCTCCGCATCTGGGGTAGTGGCCGCCTCGCCGAAGTCTGCCGCCGCAGAGCGTGCGACCGCGCTGGTGCAGGGCATGTCTGTCGCTGAGCAGGCTTCGACCGTCGTGATGGGGCATGTGGCGGGAACCGACCCCGCCGCGCTCCGGTCGTACATGGAGTCGGGCCTCGGCGGATTCATCCTCATGGGTGCGAACATCCCGTCGTCCGAAGCGGAGCTGCAGAACCTGACCGCGTCGTTGACCGTCGACCCCGATCTGCCGCCGCTCATCGCCGTCGATCAGGAGGGTGGTCTGGTCTCGCGCCTGCACGGCGATGACTACCCCGCGTCCACGTCGTTGAAGAGTCTCCCCGTCGCCGATACGCTCGCCGCCTTCGCAGCCCGTGGGTCGCTGGTGGCGCGTGCGGGGATCACCGTGAACTTCGGCACCGTGGCCGACTACACGCCCGATCCAGGCTCGTTCATCCACGGACGCGCCCTCGGCACCGATCCGAAGAGCGCCGCCGATCGGGTGGCGGCTGCGACGATGGCGCAGGAGCAGTTCGTCGCGTCGACTCTCAAGCACTTCCCCGGGCACGGAGCGGCACCGGGCGATTCGCACCGCGCGATCCCGAGTACGACGATGGGGCTCGAGGAGTGGCGAGACACCGAGGCCGTCCCATTCGCGGCCGGTATCGACGCCGGCGCATCCATGCTCATGTACGGCCACCTCGCCTACGCGTCCGTCGATGCGCTTCCGGCGTCTCTGTCGCCGAAGTGGCATGCGATCGCCAGAGACGAGCTCGGCTTCGAGGGCGTTGCGGTGACCGACGATCTCGGGATGCTGTTGTCGTCAGGCGACCCGGCGTATGCCGATCCGGTGGCGAACGGTGTGGCGGCGATCGCCGCGGGAAACGACCTGGTGCTGATGATCGCGGGTTCCGACGCCCAGACGGCGGGAGCGATGGCGGCCGGAATCGCGTCAGCGGTCGAGACGGGAGCGCTGCCTGCGGAGAGGCTCGAAGAAGCCGCGACCCGTGTCGTCACCTTGCGTGTGCAGGTCGCCGGAGCCACCGCCAGATGGGCGGTCTGTGCCGACTGCGAGCCGGCGGGCTGACCTCAGGCAGCCTCGCGGGCACCGTCACCGAGCCAGGCGTTCAGCAGCGCGGCGCGAAGAGCGGCACCGCGATCGGCGAAGACGCGCTGCCGTCGCACGTACTCCGCCTTTCCCTCGGCCGTCTCGATGGGCACCGGGGTCATGTCCCATGCCGAGAGGTCGTAGGGCGCGGCCTGCATGTCGAGAAGACGGATGTCGCGGGCGAGCTCGAACGAATCCAGGAGAAGCTCCCCGGGGACGAGAGGCCCGAGTTTCGTCGCCCACTTGTAGAGGTCCATGCCCGCATGAAGACAACCAGGCTGCTCGAACAGCGGCTGGTCATCGCGGCTCAGCGCAGTGCGGTTGCGGGGCACGGCCTCCGGGGTGAAGAAGCGGAACGCGTCGAAGTGCGTGCAACGCAGATCGTGGCTCTCGACGACGGCATCGGTGCCCGCCTGTCCCAACCTCAGCGGCACCGCGTGCCGGTGCTCGTCGGCGCGGTACACCATCGCCCACTCGTGCAGACCGAAGCAGCCGAACTGTCCGGGGCGCGATGCCGTGCGGCGCAGCATCTTCTCGATGAGGGCCGCCAACTCCGCCTTCTCATCGCCGAAAGCTCGGGCATCGGGAACGGCGCTGTCGGCGGCTCGTCCCGGGGAGTACCAGCGCCAGTCGAGGCGTTCGGTGGCGTCGGCAAGCTCCACACCGGCGCCGGGATGCCAGCGCCGCAGCTGTGCAGGCTTGTAGGAGTAGTAGGTGAACAGGAAATCCCACACCGGATGCCTCTCGGCACGCGTCGCCCGGTCCCGGTGCCGAGCGGTGAGAGCGTCGGCACGTTCGCGGTGGGCTTCCTCGCGGAGGGCCCAGTCCTGTCGGGCGATGGTCATGTCAGTGCAGGATGCCGGCTTCGCCGAGCAGGTCGCGAAGGCCGGCGCCGTCTTCGGCACTCACCCACGGTGCTGTGCCCTCGGAGTGCGGTTCGTGGCCGGTGCGGCCACCGGCGAGCACAGCCTCGGCAGGCAGCAGACGACGGATCGCCACGCCCGCGACGGAATCGGGGTACTCGTCCATGAACTGACTGTAGATCGACTCGTCGTGCTGGCCGTCGTCGCCGATCAGCAGCCACTTCACGTCGGGGAACTCGGTCGCCAGTCGACGCAGGTTGGTGAGCTTGTGCTCACGACCGCTGCGGAACCAGCGTTCGTGCGTCGGACCCCAGTCGGTGAGCAGCATGGAGCCGGCGGGGAAGAGATGCCGACCGAGGAAGCGCCACAGCGTGGGGGCCACGTTCCACGCACCGGTGGACAGATAGACCATCGGGGCGCCCGGGTGCTGCCGCAGCAGCTGATCCAGGAGAACGGCCATCCCCGGCACGGGCAGACGGGCGTGCTCGTCGAGCACGAAGGAGTTCCAGAAGGCGATGAAGGGGCGGGGGAGCGCCGTCACCATCACCGTGTCGTCGACGTCGGACACGACACCGAACCTGATGCCCTCGGCGACGATGAACACGCGCGCCTCGATGGGCTCCTGGCCCTCGACCGAGAAGGTGAACGTCTGCCAGCCGGGCTCCAACTCGACGCGGATCATCGCATCCACGACACCGCCGCGGTCAGCCGCCACCTGGTGCGTGGTGTCGCCGATGTTCACGGTCACCGCGGCGAATCCCACGGGGATGCCGACGAAACTGCGCCAGCCCCGGACACTGGCAGGTTCTCCGTCGCGGGTACGACGCTGCGGGGGCACGATCAGCACTCGACCGACGACCCGAACCCAGCCGGGTCCGCCGTAACCGGGGAACGGGAGGATGGTCGCGACGCGGCCGCGACGGCGCGCACGACCTTCACGCCAGACATGGAGGCGATGCTCGAGTCGGGCGAACCAGTGGATCCGGGGGGCTGGGGGAGCCGATGCCATTGGCTCAGTCTTTCATGTCGGCGTCGGCCTCAGCCTCCGGAGCCTCCAGGTGGCGAGCTTCACGACGCTGCAGCAGCTTCTTGCCGAGGAAGGCCAGCAGCAGGAACAGCGCGATCACCCCGACGAAGATGTACCCGGCGAAGTGCACGCGATCGACGAGCTCGCGGAAGCTGCCGGCAGCGAGCGACGTGACGCTCACATACGCGGTGGCCCACAGGATGCACGCCGGGGCGGTCCAGGCCAGGAACTTGCGGTACGGGTACTCGCTCATGCCGACGGTGAGGGGGACGAGGGAGTGCAGCACGGGGAGGAAGCGGGACAGGAAGATCGCGATGCCGCCGCGGCGCTCGAGGTAGTTCTCGGCGCGGACCCAGTTGTGCTCGCCGATCCGGCGGCCCAGCCACGACGCCCGGATGTGCGGGCCGAGCCAACGACCGAGCCAGAAGCCGATGCTCTCGCCGATAAGTGCGCCGATCACGACGGCGACACCCATCGCGATGCCCTCGAGAGGAGTCGCGACTCCCATCGAGGCGATGATGACGATCGTGTCACCGGGGACGATGAGGCCGATCAGGATGCTCGTCTCCAGCATCACGGCGAGCCCGGCTATCAGCGTGCGAGTGACCGGATCGATCGACTGCACGGTGTCGAGGAGCCAGATCAGGAGGTCGTCCACCCCATGAGGATACGGGAGCCGACCGGTCCTAGGCTGGCAAGGTGCCCGAACATCTGACTGCTCGATCGCTTCCCTCCTGGGTGGAGCCCTCGTCGGTGTTCGGCATGCTGGAGGCCAGGGCGGCCGATGTGTTCTGGCTCGACGCGGGCACCGACGCCGCGACGGGGTGGAGCTTCGTCGGGACCGGGGAGCAGTCGGTGCTTCCGCGAGAGGTTCGCATCGACGTCGCCCCCGCCGATCCCGCACTCCCGCCGTTCACCGGGGGATGGGTCGGCTGGCTCGACTACGAGAGCGGCGCGGCCGTGGCGGGTGCGCCGGTGGCCGGTTCCCCCGACGCGACAGCCGGCGCATGGCTGCACGTCACCCACGTCGTCGCTTTCGACCACGTCACGCAGTCCGTCTGGGTGCTCAGTGCCGCGGAGGATCTCGAGAACTGGGAGGCAGAAGTCGCCACGGTGGCAGAGGCCGGAGGGGACGCATCCGCGTCCACGACAGGCGTCGACCCGCGGGGACCGCTTCGCACCGCAGAGGCCCGACACGACCCACGCCAGTACGCCGCTCTGATCGAACGCTGCCGCGACCTCATCCGTGCGGGTATCGCATATCAGCTGTGCTTGACCACACGCTTCACTGTCACGGGTGCGCATGACGCCGTCGACATCTACCGAAGGCTTCGCACCGCGACCCCGGCCCATCACGGCGGATTCCTGCGGATCGGCGACCGCACGCTGTTGAGCGCGAGCCCTGAGCAGTTCCTCCACGCAGCGGGGGGCGTCATCCGCACACGCCCCATCAAAGGCACCAGACCCCGCAGCATCGATCCGGTCGAAGATGCCGCGCTCGCCGCGGAACTCGCGATCGATCCCAAGGAACGCGCCGAGAACGTCATGATCGTCGATCTGATGCGCAACGATCTCTCCCGCGTGTGTGAGCCTGGCAGCATCCGCGTCGACGGTCTCTGGGTCGTGGAGAGCTATCCCGCCGTGCACCAGCTCGTGAGCACGGTGAGCGGTGTGGCGGCTGAGGCGACGACGGTCGGGGCGCTGCTGGAAGCGACGTTTCCCGCGGGCAGCATGACGGGGGCCCCGAAGCTCTCGGCGATGACTCGGCTGCACGAGCTGGAGGGCGGGCCTCGTGGGGTCTACGCCGGATGCTTCGGTTACATCGGCGACGACGGGGCATTGGATCTCGCGATGGTGATCCGCAGCATCCTGATCGAGGGGGAGCAGGCCGTGGTCGGTGCCGGCGGGGGGATCACCTGGGGCTCGGTTCCCGCCGCCGAGGTCGCCGAGGTCGCGACCAAGGCTCTGGCGCCTCTCGCGGCGCTGGGCGCTGGAATGCCTGTGCTCTGGCGTTCCGATATCCTGAACTGATCCCGCTTATTCCACCAGATTGGTCGTGCGTTCGTTGTCTGAGAACCTGTCCGCCGCTCCTGCCGACGACGAGACTCCGTCGGCGCACGCCATCCAGAACAAGTGGCAGAAGTATTGGGCGGAGAACGGCACGTTCCTCACGGGCGGCGACGACGACACCCGCCCGCGCAAGTACGTGCTCGGGATGTTCCCCTACCCATCGGGCGACATGCACATGGGGCACGCCGAGAACTACGCCTACGTCGACATGGTCGCGCGGTTCTGGCGTCATCGCGGGCACAACGTGCTCAATCCCATCGGCTGGGACTCCTTCGGGCTGCCCGCCGAGAATGCGGCGATCAAGCGCGGCGCAGACCCCCGCGAGTGGACCTACGCGAACATCGACCAGCAGAAGCAGAGCCTGAAGGAGTTCGGCACCTCCTACGACTGGACCAGGGTTCTGCACACCTCCGACCCCGAGTACTACCGCTGGAATCAGTGGCTGTTCCTGAAGCTCTACGAGCGTGGGCTGGCGTACCGCAAGAAGAGTGCGGTGAACTGGTGCCCCAACGACCAGACGGTGCTGGCGAACGAGCAGGTCGTCGACGGCCGCTGCGAGCGCTGCGGCGCCGAGGTCATCAAGAAGAAGCTCACCCAGTGGTACTTCCGCATCACCGACTATGCCGACCGTCTGCTCGACGACCTGAACCAGCTCGAGGGCTTCTGGCCGCACAAGGTTCTCCAGATGCAGCGCAACTGGATCGGCCGCTCGATCGGTGCGGATGTCGACTTCGTGATCGAGGGTCGGGCCGAGCCGGTGACGGTCTTCTCCACGCGCCCTGACACCCTCCACGGTGCGACGTTCTTCGTCGTGGCCCCCGACTCCGACCTGGCTTCCGAGCTCGCGGCCGATGCGTCGGACGATGTGCGGAAGCGTTTCCAGACGTACCTCGAGCAGGTGCAGAAGGAGACCGACATCGCCCGGCAGTCGACGGATCGCCCGAAGACGGGTGTGTTCCTCGAGCGGTATGCGATCAACCCGGTCAACGGTGAGAAGCTCCCCGTGTGGGCTGCCGACTACGTGCTGGCCGACTACGGTCACGGTGCGGTCATGGCCGTTCCCGCGCACGACCAGCGCGACCTGGACTTCGCCCGCGCGTTCGACCTGCCCGTCAAGGTCGTCGTCGACACGACGGCCCCCGTCACCGGTGCGATGCCGGTGATCGAGGTCGACGAAGAAGGCGTCCCGATCGACACCGGCGCCGCTCTCGACGAACAGAATCCGGCTTCCACCGGGCTCGCGCTGACCGGCGAAGGCCGCTTGATCAACTCCGGTTCGCTGAACGGGCTGTCCAAGCGCAACGCGATCGCTCGCGCGATCGAGCAGCTGGAGGCATCCGGCACCGGGCGCGCTGCGAAGAACTACCGCCTGCGCGACTGGCTGATCTCCCGCCAGCGCTTCTGGGGTACTCCCATCCCGATGCTGCACACCGAAGACGGCCGGATCATCCCGGTGCCCGAGGACAAGCTCCCCGTGAAGCTGCCGCGTGTCGACGGTCTCGACCTTTCGCCCAAGGGCACCTCGCCCCTCGGGGCTGCCGAGAGCTGGGTGCGCACGACCGACCCCGAGACGGGCGACCCGGTGCTGCGCGACACCGACACCATGGACACGTTCGTCGACAGCTCCTGGTACTTCCTGCGCTTCCTCTCGCCGAACAGCGACACCGTGGCGTTCGATCCGGCCCAGGCTGATCGCTGGGCGCCTGTCGATTCGTACATCGGTGGTGTCGAACACGCGATCCTGCACCTGCTGTACGCGCGCTTCATCACCAAGGTGCTGTTCGACATCGGGCTGATCGACTTCACCGAGCCCTTCACGACGCTGATCAACCAGGGCATGGTGCTGCTCGACGGATCGAAGATGTCGAAGAGCAAGGGCAACCTCGTCGAGTTCGCCTCGAGCATGATCGACCCCGGTGCCGATGTCGTCCGCGTCGCGCTGGCATTCGCCGGCCCCGTCGAAGACGACATCAACTGGGAGGACGTGTCGACGGCCGGGGCACAGAAGTTCCTGGCACGCGCCCTGCGGATCGCAGGCGACGTCTCGTCCTCGGTCGACGTGGTCTTCGACGGCGGAGACGCTGCATTGCGCCGCGCGACGCACAAGCTGTTGTTCGAAGCGCCCGGCCTCGTCGAGCAGACGAAGTTCAACGTGCTCGTCGCGCGCCTGATGGAGCTGGTGAACATCACCCGCAAGACGATCGATGGTGCAGCGGGCGCGGCCGACCCCGCCGTTCGCGAGGCCGCCGAGACGCTCGCGGTGATGCTCGACCTCTTCGCACCGCACACCGCGGAGGAGATGTGGGAGATCCTGGGTCACGAGCCGTCCGTCGGTCTGGTGACGTGGCGTTCCGCCGATCCTGCGCTGCTGGTCGAAGACACGATCACGGCAGTCGTGCAGGTGGGTGGCAAGGTCCGCGCCCAGCTCGAGGTCCCCGCGCGAATCGGCGAGGCCGAGCTCGAGGCACTGGCACGTGCCGATGAGCGCGTGATCCGTTCGATCGGTGACCGCGAGATCGTGAAGGTCGTGGTGCGCGCGCCGAAGATCGTCAGTTTCGTCGTCAAGGGCTGATCGACTTCTCCACGGCGGCCTCTCCACGCGGGTTGTCCACCGTGGGCGCTTACCGGGCGAACCGGGACTGTTGACCGCGCCTAGCTTGGCCGGATGGCATCCCCGCAGGCACCTCCTCCGTCCCGGCGTCGGTTGCGCCTGAGCATCGGTGCGGCGGTGGTGTTGGCGCTGGTCGTGCTGTCGGCGGCCGTCGGCCTCGGCATTCTTCGCGGGCAGGCGGCACCGGTCGAGTCCGTGCCGTTGGCCGATGAGGGTGCCGCTGCCGAGCCGACCGGTGAGCTCTACGTGCACATCCTGGGGGCCGTGGAAGCACCAGGCCTGTACGTCCTCGACCTGGATGCGCGAGTCGTCGACGCGTTGGCCGCAGCGGGTGGGACGACCGAGGTCGCCGATCTCGCTGCGGTCAACCTCGCTCGGGTGCTCGACGACGGGGAGCAGATCGTGGTGCCGACGGTCGGTGCTGCCGCGGATGCCCCGGGATCTGCCGGACTCCCGGCTGATGGCCGGATCGACCTCAACAGTGCGGATCAGGCGGCGCTCGAGACGTTGCCACGCATCGGGCCTGCACTGGCTGAGCGGATCATCGCCTGGCGGGATGAGAACGGCAGGTTCGCCTCGGTCGACGATCTGCTCGCCGTGCCGGGCATCGGAGAGAAGCTGCTTGAAGGTGTGCGCGACGGGGTCAGGGTGTGAAGCCGAGAGATCTCCGGCTGGTGCCGCTCGCCGTGACGGTGTGGGCGACAGCGCTGCTGTGCGTGATGGTCTCAGAGGTCGTGTGGTGGTGCGCGGCAGTGTGCTTCGGCGCAGGTGTCGGCGCATTGGCGGTTCTTCATCGACGACAGCGACGGGGCAGAACACCGCTCGTTTACGGCACGCTTGCGGTGGTCGTGCTTGCCGCGTCGGCAGGCACGGCGTTGTCGGTGGGGTTCGCGCTCCCGGCGCGCGAGCAGGCGATGGCATGGGACGGCCGCGTCGTGGAGATCGAGGCGGAGGTCACATCTTCCGCTTCGCTGGGGCGGGACGGGAAGCTGTGGGTGGAGGTGCTCACGACGCGACTCGGCCCACCGGGAGGTGCTGCCGTCGTGGCGGTACCGGTGCGTATCGGGACAGACCAGGTGGATGGGTTCGACCTGGGTGCGCATATCCAGGTGGTCGGGGAGGCGTCGGCGACAGATACGGGGGAGCGCTCGACTCTGGTCGTGTTCGCGAGCGAGGCCGAGGTCGTATCGCCCGCTTCCGGCGTGTTCGCTGCCGCGGCGACTCTCAAGAACGGGATCGTCGAACGGTCGCTGCGCCTCCCCGAGCCCGGAGCCGGCCTCCTTCCAGGGCTCGCGGTGGGAGACACCCGGGCTGTGACGGAGGCCCTGAACGACGACATGCGCACGAGTGGCCTCAGCCACCTCACCGCGGTCAGCGGCGCGAACTGCGCGATCGTCGTCGGCGCGATCTTCTGGCTGACTGCACTGTGCGGCGGCGGGCGCTGGTTGCGAGTGCTGCTGTCGCTGGCGGGCTTGGCCGGTTTCGTTGTCCTGGTGACTCCCGAGCCGAGCGTGATCCGTGCGGCGGTGATGGCGGCGGTCGGCATGCTCACCGTGCTGCTGGGCCGACCCAGCGCCGGGGCCGGCATGCTCTCGCTGTGTGCGGTGGGAATCCTTGTTGCCGATCCCTGGCTGGCGGCGACTCCCGGCTTCGCCCTGTCGGTGGCGGCTTCCGGCGCGCTGATCCTGCTCGCGCCACCGCTCGCCCGGGGGCTCGGCAAGGCGATGCCTGCACCTGTGGCGCTGGCGATCGCGGTGCCGCTCGCCGCACAGCTGGCGTGTGGTCCGATCATCGCCCTGTTCGCCGAGCAGCAATCGCTGATCGGTATCGCCGCGAACCTGATCGCCGCACCCGCGGCCCCGGTCGCTACGGTGATCGGGCTTCTCGCCTGCCTTGCGATGCCCCTTCCCGGTCTTGCCGACCTGTTGGTGGCGGCCGCCTGGCTCCCCACCGCCTGGATCGCGACGACCGCGACGACCACCGCCGGGTTGCCGGTTGCGCAGATCCTGCTGCCGGCCGGAATCGGCAGCGCTGTGCTGGTTGCTCTTGTGAGCGGAGCCATCGCGATCGTCTTGATCCGGCGCCCGACGGAATCCCGGAAGCGCACAGACGCACGCCCGATCCGATGGATGCGGGCAGGTGCAGCTGCCGTCCTCGTGGTGGTGCTGTCGCTCGCGGGGTCCCGCATGCTCCTCGACGGCCCACTGGCTACAGCAACGGCACCGGCGGGCTGGTCCATCGCGGCGTGCGACGTCGGACAGGGAGATGCTGTGCTCGTCCGCTCCGCGACGAAGGTCGCTCTCATCGATGCAGGGCCAGACCCGGAGCCCCTGGCTGCTTGCCTACGGTCTCTCGGCGTCGAGCGCATCGATCTTCTCGTCCTCACACATTTCGACCTCGACCACATCGGCGGGGTCGCCGCCGTCAGAGGGCGGGTCGCCGCGGTTCTGCATGGCCCCGTGGCAGAGGAATCCGACCGCCGGCTCCTCGCAGATCTCGCCGATGCGGGCGCACGTGTCGATGAGGGATCGGCAGGGCAGCACGGCATGCTCGGCGACGCGAAGTGGCGGGTTCTCTGGCCGCTACGGGGATCCGCTGCCTTTCCCGCCGGCAACGATGCGAGCGTGGTGATGGAGTTCGACGGGGGAGGCGTGCCCCGCTCGATCTACCTCGGTGACCTCTCGGCCGCGCCCCAGCGCATGCTGCTGCGTACGGCCAGGCTCGGCCACTACGGGGTGGTCAAGGTGGCCCACCATGGCAGCGCTGATCAGGATCCCGGTCTGTATGAGGCGATACAGGCTCGTGTTGCTCTGTTCAGCGTCGGAGCGGACAACGACTACGGGCATCCGCGCGCAGAAACCCTCGATCTCCTGGCCGCGTCCGGCGCGTACACTCTGCGGACCGACGAGCAGGGCCGCATCCTGCTCGGCCTCCGCGATGACGAGCTCGAGGTCTGGACGGAACGGGCGGCGCGGTAGTCCCGCAGCGGGGCTCTGTCGGCGACCGCCGGTAGGCTGGATCCATGGCAGCTTCGCGTCCTCCTTCCCGCGGTGGCGCGAAGCCCACCAAGATCCCGCAGGTCTCGTGGCGCGAGCCGCGTCCCGCCCCCATCGTGCTCGTCTCCGGGCCGGAAGAGGTCTGCGCCGAGCGAGCGATCGCCGGGGTGCGTGACTACCTCCGTGCGGAGGATCCTGCGCTCGAGGTCAGCGATGTCCGTGCCGATGACTACGCGCCGGGAACCCTGCTCTCGCTCACCTCGCCCTCCCTGTTCGGGGAGCCGCGTCTGGTGCGTGTGTCCGGCGTGGAGAAGTGCTCCGATGCCTTCATCCAGGAGGCGGTGTCGTACCTCGACAACCCTCAGGAGGGGGCGACCGTCATCCTCCGCCACACCGGCGCGAGTGTGCGGGGCAAGAAGCTCCTCGATGCGCTCCGTGCCGGGAACGGCGGGGGGATCGAGATAGCCTGCGCCGCGATCAAACGCGACGGCGACCGTGTCGACTTCGCCGCCGGCGAGTTCCGGGCCGCGAAGAAGCGCATCGCTCCTCCCGCACTGCGTGCGCTGGTCTCCGCCTTCGCCGACGATCTGACCGAGCTCGCGGCGGCCTGCCAACAGCTCATCGGCGACGTCGAGGGCGACATCTCAGAAGAGATCATCACCAAGTACTACGGCGGCCGGGTCGAGGTATCGGCTTTCGTCGTCGCCGACACGGCGATCGCCGGTCGCTACGGAGAGGCGTTGATCGCCCTCCGCCATGCTCTCTCATCCGGTGCCGACCCGGTTCCGATGGTCGCAGCTTTCGCGATGAAACTCCGCACGATGGCTCGCGTCGCCGGCAACCGCGAGCCCAGTCGCCAGCTCGCACAGCGCTTGGGGATGAAGGATTGGCAGGTTGATCGCGCCCGCCGCGACCTCGCCGGCTGGAACGAGAGGTCACTCGGTCTGGCGATCCAGGCGACGGCCAGAGCCGATGGTGAGGTCAAGGGCGCGGCTCGTGACCCGATCTTCGCTTTGGAGCGCATGGTCACCGTGATCGCCACGCGTCGACCATTCGGCGAGTAGCCGGTCGATTCTGTGTCCGGGCAAGCGCACGGGAAGACGAAGAAGGCCCGCCCCGGTAACGGGACGGGCCTTTCTCAGATGCTTCAGCTCAGAGAGAAGCGACCTGCTTGGCGAGAGCCGACTTGCGGTTCGACGCCTGGTTCTTGTGCAGGACACCCTTGCTGACGGCCTTGTCGAGCTTGACGGCCGCCTTCTTCATGGTGGCCTCGGCTGCTGCCTTGTCGCCGGCGGTGACTGCCGTGCGGGTCGAGCGGATGAGCGTCTTGAGCTCGCTCTTGACGGCCTTGTTGCGCTCGCGAGCCTTCTCGTTGGTCTTGTTGCGCTTGATCTGCGACTTGATGTTTGCCACGTGTGGACGCTTTCTGTACAGGAGTGTTCGGAATGCCGGCAGCAGAAGAGGGCTGCTGCACAGCGGTCGTGAGGGAAGAACCCACACGCAAGCCAAGAGTCGAGTCTACCAGCAGACGGGGTGTTGACGCGAAACGGGGAAGAGATCACGACACTCGGTCGCGGATTCGATGGTACCGGGTGCAGAATCATCACTATCCCGACACTGATGTCAAGGAGCCACATGACCCCCGAAGCCGTTCGTCCGTCCGCGCCCGCAGGTCTCCGCTGGTCTGCGGCGACCTCTGCGTTCCAGATCGAGGGTTCCCGCCCCACAGGGCCAGCCGGAAGATCCATCTGGGACGACTTCCTCGAGAGGCCGGGGGCGATCATCGACGGGTCGACCGCGGAGCCCGCGTGCGACAGCTATCGGCATCCTGAGTCCGATGTGGCTCTGGCCTCCGGGCTCGGTCTCGACCGCTACCGATTCTCCATCCCGTGGGCACGCGTCCAGCCGGACGGCAGGGGAATCGGTGAAGTCGCGGTTCTCGACCACTACTCCCGTCTCATCGATCTCCTGCTCGACGCCGGAGTGGTCCCGTTCCCGACTCTCTTCCACTGGGAGATGCCCAGTGCGGTCGAAGCGGAGGGCGGATGGCTCAACCGGGACACGGCCGAGCGCTTCGCCGAGTACACGGACATCGTGGCCGAGCGCCTCGGCGACCGGGTCGCGCACTGGTACACCCTGAATGAGCCGGCGATGACGACGTTGCAGGGCTATGCGGTCGGCGCCCTGGCGCCGGGCAGGCAGCTGCTCTTTGACGCGCTGCCGACCGCCCACCACCAGCTCCTCGCGCATGCCCGAGCGGCGGCAGTGCTTCGAGAGAAGGGAGCAGAAGCGGTCGGACTGGTCAACAACCACACCTGGGTGCTGCCGTTGCGCGACACCGCCGAGGACCATCAGGCCGCGGCGGTCTACGACCTGATCCACAACAGGGCCTTCAGCGAGCCGCTCCTGGCGGGTGCGTACCCCGATCTGGAGGCACTCGGCCTGCCGCCGATGCCCGTGCTGGACGGCGACCTCGAGGAGATCGGGCGTTCGATCGACTTCTACGGGATCAACTTCTACAACCCGACCACGGTCACCGCAGCCGAACAGGGGAGTCCGATCCCCTTCGACATCGTGCCGACCCCCGGAGTGCCCGTCACCGGATTCGGTCCCGAGTGGCCGATCATGCCGAGCGCGCTGCGCGACCTCCTGGTAGACCTGCACGCCCGGCATCCCCAGCTGCCGCCCGTGATCATCGGGGAGAACGGTGCATCGTTCCCCGAGCCCGAGCGCGCCACCCGCGTCGACGACACCGATCGGATCTCGTATCTGGCCGAACATCTCGCAGCAGTCGGGGAGGCGATCAATGCCGGTGTGCCGGTGGAGGAGTACACGGTGTGGTCGCTCCTGGACAACTGGGAATGGGCAGACGGCTACACCCAGCGATTCGGACTCGTCCACGTCGACTTCGAGACGGGTGAACGAACGCCCAAGGCATCTTACGACTGGTACCGCGAGCTCATCGCGAGTACGCGAACGAGTGGGACAGCGTCGGAGGCCACGAGATGATGACCGCGGCCGGGCCCCGCACGGTGAGAGCCGGTGCGAGGTGGATGTCTCTGTTCACGCTGGCATGGCTCGCGATCTGGACGGTGCAGCTCACACCCGTCCAACTGCTTCTGCCGCTTCAGCTCGACACTCCGGAAGACGACTGGATCCGCGGGGTCGTCTCGTCGGGGCTCGTGCTCGGCATCGGCGGGCTCGCCGGCATCATCGCCGGCCCCGCGGCAGGTGCGCTCTCAGATCGCGTGGCGGCAGGGCATCATCGTCGCCGCCCGTGGGCGCTGGGCGGCGTGCTGTTCACCGCTGTCTGCCTGGTCCTCACCGGTTTCGCCGAGGGCCCCTGGGCCGTAGGTGCGGGCTGGGTCGGGGTCTCGATCGGCGTCGCCGTGTCGTCTGCCGCCTTCACCGCACTCATCGCCGACCAGCTCCCGTCGACGCAGCGCGGCGCCGCCTCCGCAGCCGTGGGTTCCAGCCAGGCCGTCGGCATCGTGGTCGGGGTCGGACTCGTCGTCCTGCTCCAACTCGAAATCGGCGCCGGGTATCTGCTGCTCGCAGGGATCATCGCCGTGGTCGGCACAGCGGCTGCACTGCTGCTCCCCGACCCGCCCAGCACCGAGGCGATGCGGCCGAAGCCGGCACGAAGGCGCCCGCTCGCATCCCTCCGGGATCGTGACTTCGCCTGGATGCTCTCGGGCCGTCTGGTGACCAATGTCGGCAATGCGCTCGGAACCGCACTGTTCCTGTTCTTCCTGCTGCACGGACTCGGGCAGCCGAGTGCGGTCGCCCAGGACAACCTCCTGCTTCTGATCGTCGTGTACACGGTGTTCGTGGTGATCGCCTCGGTGATCACCGGCATCGTGTCTGATCGAACCGGGAACCGGCGGACCCTCGCGGTCGCCGCGACGGTCGTGCAGGCGGCATCGGGTGTGGCGATCGCGCTCGTGCCGACGTTCGAGATGACGATGGTGGCGGCAGCCCTGATGGGCCTCGGCTACGGCGCCTTCTCGACGGTGGGCCTCGCGTTCGCCGCCGATCTCCTGCCGGATGAGCAGGATCACGCCAGAGATCTGGGCATCGTGAACGTCACAGCAGCTCTCGGGCAACTCATCGGCCCGGTGCTCGGGGCAGGCTTGGTCGCGCTGGTCGGCGGCTTCTGGCTCGTGTTCATCGCGGCCGCAGTGCTGTCGCTGGTCGGAGGTCTTCTCACCGCGTTCGCGAGGCAGCCGGTCAGGGAGTCATGAGTCTGCTGCGCCCCGCGCGATGTCACCCTCCACAGTGGCGATGGCGAGCTGCAGCACCGCATTGAAGATCCGTGGACGCATCGCGGTGACCAGATGGGTCGTGCGCGGCACGATGATCAACTCGGCGTGCGGTGCGAGTCGCCGGAACAGGGACTCATTCAGGCGCAACTGGTCGTACTGCCCGTTCACGAACCAGAGCGGCACCGTGATGCGGGGGACCGCGGCGGCGATGTCGAGCGCGGCAAGGCTGCGCAGCGCCGCGTCCTGGGTGTCCAGCGCATAGCCGCCCGCAGCGAAGTCCGATCGGGTCTCGGAGGGGATGGTGGCCTCGAGGATCCTTCCGGTGAGCCACATCCCACGGTCGGGGAGTGAATCGACGGCTCGGGTGAAGAGCCGGTATGCGCGCAGACCGGCGCCGTGGGGGAGCGAGGTGCAGGACGCCGCGACCAACCCGGCCACCGGCGGCCGTTGCGCGCCCCCGACGTACGCGAGGCAGAGCAGGCCGCCCATCGAGTGCCCCACCAGCACGACAGGGCCGTTCTCCGCTGCGGCGCGCACCGCGACATCGATCGTGTGCAGCGCCTCGTGGAGGGTGAAGTCCTCGTGCATCCTGGAGCCGTGTCCGGGGAGATCGACGGCTGTGAACGCGTAGCCGCGCTCTTCGAGGTAGACAGCCTGCGACCGCCACATGGTGGCGGACGTGCGGATGCCGTGCACGAAGACGATCTGTGCGTTCACGCGTTCAGCATAGAGAAAGCGGGGCCCACGCCGCAGGCCCAAGTCAGTTGCACGACCTGCGCGATCGGAAGAGTGGTGTCTTTGCGCCTAAATACGGAGTGCTATCGATTCATGCGATAACCAATATATTCTTTGCAGATCTGTGGTTCGGAGACGTATCCGCGACGCCTTGTGCGATTCTTGTCATTCATTGATTGACCGGAGGTTCGCATGACCAGAGTTGTGAAGAAGGCTGTCGTGGGGATGCTGTTTGCCGGCGTTCTCGCTGCGGGTGTGGCGGGAGTAGCCGTGCAAACGAGCTCGACGTCGTCCAGTATCCAGGCTAGCTGGAAGTTTGCTCCCGCAGATGGCGCAGGGGGTGGTGGCGGCGGGTGCATAACACTCGCCGGTTGCTCGACATTCTGAGCAGAGTCGGACGGGGCGGTGGGTAACCATCGCCCCGTCCTTTTGCGCGCCGACCGCGGTGAAGGAGGATGGCGAGGTGCCGCGCGGTGCAGTATCGCATGGGCATCGCGAGGGCAGGTATGAAGTCAACGATGATTGTTGTGTCGACGAGATATTCGCGGATACGGCTGGGCGATTCAGGGAGAAACAAAGACATCGCAGGCTCAAATTGAGCGGGGCCGGTGGATGAACCACCGACCCCGCTTCGACACGATGTGTGTCAGAGAGTGTTACTTCTCCCAGCCGACGTTCTCGACCGGCTGGATGCCGAACAGGTCGAGACCGACGTAGGGCTCAGGCGTGAGGTTCGCCAGGCCTTCCTTGACGGTGTAGATCTGCGGGCCGTTGTACAGCGGGATGAGACCCCAGCGCTTGTAGATCTCGGGCTCGAGCTTCATCGCAGCCGCGGTCTGCGCCTCGGGGTCGGTCTGCGACTCGACCTTGTCCTTGATCTCGGCGTCGAGCTCGGCGTCACCGACACCCGACAGGTTGAGGCCAGAGTCCGAGCAGTACAGCTGGCAGAACCAGGCAGCACCGAACGGGTCGGAAGCCGTGAAGCGGAGTCCCGAGACATCCCAGTTCTTCGAGGTGTAATCGTCGGAGAACTGGCTGGAGGGACGCACCTCGACCTTGACGTCGATGCCGATCGCCTTCTGCTGAGCCTGCAGCGACTGTGCGAGCGCCTTCTGCGTCGCCGAGTCATTCCAGATCGGATAGACGACGGAGAGCTTGACGCCGTCCTTCTCGCGGATGCCGTCGGAGCCTTCCTTCCACCCGGCCTCGTCGAGGAGCTTCTTGGCGCCCTCGACATCGAACTTCCAGCCGGCTTCCTTCATGGAGTCGGTGTAGCCCGGCTGGAACGAGTACAGGGTCAGCGAGCCGGCCGGGTCCTCGGTGTAGCCGAGGCCGTTCCAGGCGATCTGCTTCTGCTGGTCGATGTTGATGGCCTTGAAGAACGCCTCACGAACCTTGACGTCCTCGAACTGCGGCTTGGTCGAGTCGACCTGCAGGATCGTGTTGGCGGTCTGCTGAGCGCGGTACACCTTCGCACCGTCGACGTCCTTGACCTGGTCGATGAGCTCCTGGGAACCCGTCTCGACCATGTCGACCTCACCGTTCTTGAAGGCGTTGACGCCGGCCTGCGAGTCCATGCCGGTCATCGTGACCTTGTCCAGCAGCGGGGCGTCGCCCCACCACTCGGGGTTCGGCTTGAACGAGATGTAGTCCTTGTTGGCGTCGAACTCATCCACGGTGTACGGACCTGCGCCCCACTCGGGGTGCGGGTTGTCGATCATCGCTTCGTTGAAGTTCGTCGGGTCGGCGAGAGCCGGGTGCAGGACGCCGCTGTTGAACGGCATCTGCGGCCAGGCGAACTCGCCCTTGAACGTCACGATCGCGGTCTTCGCGGTGTCGCCCTGCTCGACGGACTCGATGTCCTTATAGCCGTCGGTCGCGTTGGGGTTGAAGCTCTCGTCGTACGAGCGGTTGGCCTTCCACGTGGCATCGATGGCGGTCCAGTCCATGTCGGTGCCGTCGTTCCAGTGCGCCTCATCGGTGAACGTGAACGTCAGGACGGTCTTCCCGTCCTTCACCTCGTTCTTCCACTCGCTGAGGTAGTTGTCGTTCTTGTACTGCGTGCCATCCGGCTTCATGAGGATGATCTGCGGTGTGTACCAGGCGGCGACGCGCGCGGTGTCGGCGCTGCCGTCGCTGTTGAACGCGTTCAGCTGGTCCGGAACCTCGCGAATGGCGAAGTTGACGTCGCCGCCCTCTTTGAGGTTCTCGCGGGGCTGGGGGTTGTAGTTCGCCATCTCGACCGCGGCTGCTTCGCCGTCGTCGCCTTTGTCGCTACTGCCGGTGTTGCCGGCAGCGCACCCGCTGAGCGCGAGTGCGAAAGCGCCGGTGAGTGCCAGCGCTCCCATCAGCTTGTACTGCTTCATGGTGCTCCTTTCGCCTTGCGGCGTGTCATAAGGGGAGAATAGTTCGCCCGGTGCACGAATGCTCCAGCGGCAAGTGAATCTGGACTAACCGTTATCGGACGGTGATCCGTCGCCCGATCAGGAGGCGACGGTCCGAGCGGACTCGGTCGCGGGGTCGAACACGATCCGCTGGCGCGTGCGCTCGATATCGGGGTCGGGGACCGGGATCGCCGACAGCAGCGCCTTGGTGTACGGGTGCTGCGGGTTGTCGAAGACGTCGTCGACATCGCCGTGCTCGACGAAGTCGCCGAGGTACATCACGGCGACCCGGTCGGCGATGTGACGGACGACCGAAAGGTCGTGCGCCACGAACAGGTACGACAGGCCGAGCTTGACCTTGAGGTCATCGAGCAGATTGATGACACCAGCCTGGATCGACACGTCGAGCGCGGAGACCGGCTCGTCGAGCACCAGGATCTTGGGGTTCGTCGACAGCGCCCTGGCGATGCCGATGCGCTGGCGCTGTCCGCCGGAGAACGCCTGCGGGAAGCGATCGCTGTGCGCCGGATTGAGCCCGACGAGGTCCATCAGCTCTTCCACGCGCTGGTGTGCCTCGGCCCTCGGCGTGCCGATCGCTGAAAGCGGCTCCGAGATGATGTCCGCGACGGTCATACGCGGATCCAGGGCGCCCATCGGGTCCTGGAACACGATCTGGATGTCGCGGCGCAGTGCGCGCTCCACCTTGTGGCTGTGGATGTCGTTGACGCTGGTGCCGGCGATGATGATGTCGCCGTCGGTCTGCTTGACCATGTCCATGATCTGTAGGAGCGTCGTGGTCTTGCCGCTGCCGGACTCGCCGACGATGGCCAGGGTCTCGCCCTCTCGCACATCGAAGCTGATGCCCTTGATCGCATGCACCTCGCCGACCTTGCGCTTCAGGAACGCGCCCTTGAGCAGCGGGAACGTCTTGGTGAGATTCTTCACCTCGAGCGTGATGGGGCGCTCCTCGCGGGGGAGCCGGGTCAGCGCGCTCTCGGGCGCTTCGCGCACCGGATACACGGGGAGGCCGCCGAGCAAGCCTCCGTCGGTGATCTCGTTCGCACGGATGCACGCTGCGCGGTGTTCCTCGCCGCCGCCGGTCAGCACCGGGAGAAGTTCGGGCTCGCTGGTGCGGCATGCGTCCATGACGATCGGGCAACGGTCAGCGAACGGGCAGGCGTCGGGGAGGTTGATCAGGAGGGGCGGATTGCCCTTGATCGGGGTGAGCGGCTCCTTCTCGGCCTTGTCGACACGTGGGATCGCGCCCAGGAGGCCGATCGAATACGGCATCCGGGTCTGGTGGAACAGCTCGCGCACCGGCGCCTGCTCCACCGGCTTGCCGGCGTACATCACCATCACGTCGTCGGCCGTGCGTGCGACGACACCCATGTCGTGGGTGATCATCATGACGGCGGCACCGGTCTCGGCCTGGGCCTTCTCGATGAGGTCGAGGATCTGCGCCTGGATCGTGACGTCGAGTGCCGTGGTCGGCTCGTCAGCGATGATCAGCTTCGGGTCGTTGGCCATCGCGATGGCGATGACGACGCGCTGCCGCATGCCTCCGGAGAATTCGTGCGGGAACGACTTCATCCGCTTCTCGGGCTCAGGGATTCCGACAAGCTTGAGGAGCTCGATCGAGCGCGCGGTCGATTCCTTGATGCTGAGGTTGCGGTGCACGGTCAGCGCCTCGATCAGCTGGGCGCCGATCGTGTACACCGGCGTCAGAGAGGTGAGAGGGTCCTGGAAGACCATCGAGATGCCGTTGCCCCGGATGGCGGAGAGCTGTGCATCGGTCTTGCCGAGGAGCTCCTGGCCATCGAACACGATCGAGCCGGAGACCTTGGCGTTCTCGTCGAGCAGGCCCATGACGGCGAGCGAGGTGACGGACTTGCCGGAACCGGACTCACCGACGATCCCGAGGGTCTTTCCTGCCTCGAGATCGAAGGAGACGCCGCGGACGGCGTCGACGCGGCCGGCCTCGGAGGCGAAGCTGACCCTGAGGTCGCGGACGGAGAGTACAGGGCTCATGCGCGGCCTCCTGCAGCCGAGGTGGGATCGAGGGCATCGCGCAGTCCATCGGCGATGAGCGCCATGGACACGGTCAGCAGAGTGAGGATCAACGCGGGGAAGTAGAACAACCAGGGCGCGCTGATGATGGAGGAGCTACCCTCGCCGATCAGCGACCCGAGCGACACATCGGGGATCTTCACCCCGAAGCCGATGAATGACAGACCGGTTTCGGTCGTCACCGCGGCGACGATGCCGAGCGTGAAGTTGATCACCAGCAGCGACCCGATGTTCGGGATCAGGTGCCGCGTCACGATACGGAGGCCCCGGACACCCATGTAGCGCGCGGCCTGAACATACTCGCGCTCGCGCAGCGACAGCGTCATCGTCCAGATGATCCGCGCGGGGAAGAACCAGCCGACGAAGATCATCACGAACGCGATGACCCACCACACGCCGCCGGAGTCGTTCGAGATGATCGACAGGAGAAGGAAGGTCGGCACGACCATCATGAAGTGGATGAAGAGCAGGGCGAAGCGTTCGAACCAGCCGCCGAAGTAGGCGGCTGCGGTTCCGACGAGCGCCGAGAGGATCGTGGTGCCCACCGAGACAGTGATCGCGATCATGAGGGATCGCTGCAAGCCGATGGCCGTCTGCGTGTAGGTGTCGTTGCCGGCACCGTTGGTTCCGAACCAGTGCGTCGCCGACGGCGGCTGGCTCAGCGCGAGGAAGTCCATGCTGTCGACCGCGTAGGGAGACAACAGCGGTCCCAGCGTCGAGAAGAGGACCAGCACCAGGAGGACGACGACTCCACCAACGGCCGCCTTGTTGCGCATGAATCGGCGGGTGTAGAGCGTCCACTTGGACAGCGACTTGCCCGTGGTGCGCCCTGCGGTCGGCGGGGCTGCCGGCGGCTCGACGAGGGGATCGATCATATCGGTGGTCATAGTCAGCTCACCCTCACTCGCGGGTCGAGAACGACGACGACGATGTCGGCGAGCACAGCGCCGATCGCGGTCAGCACGGCGCCGAAGGCGGCGACGGCGACGACGCCGTTGATGTCGTTGTTGTTGATGGTGTCGAGGAAGTATCTGCCCATGCCCTGCCAAGCGAAGATCCGCTCTGTCAGGATCGCGCCGGTGAAGATGGTCGGGATCGTGAAGGCGACCTGCGTCGCGACGGGGATGAGCGATGTGCGCAGGGCGTGCTTGCGAACCGCCTGCGCCTTGGTCAGGCCCTTGGCCCGCGCGGTGCGCACGTAGTCGGCGTTGATGTTGTCGAGCAGGAGCGAACGCTGCAGGAAGTGGTACTGGGCGTATCCGACGATCACCAGCGCGATCGTCGGCAACGTGAGGTGCTGCAGCGTGTCGACCAGGACGGGGAAGAAGCCGGTGACGCCTGGACTGGACGAGCCGGTGACGTAGAAGATGCGGACGCCGGTCCACTCGTTGAGGGAGATAGCGAGAAGCACCACGGCGAGACCGGCGACGATGATGTTCACGTTCATCGTGATGATCGAGGTCGCCTGGCCGATGCGGTCGGCGAGCTTGTACTGGCGCGAGGCCGTGTAGACGCCGAGCCAGATGCCCAGCACTGCGGCGATGATCGTGGCACCGAGCACGAGCTCGGCACTGACCCACATGCGATACGAGACCTGCTCGTTGACTGATTGCCCGGTCGGACTCACGCCCCAGTCCCAGCGGAACAGGATGCTGCTGAACCAGTTCCACCAGCGCTCGATCAGAGGAACCGTGTCGCTGAGGTTGCGCGGGGTGAGGACGTTGTCGATCTGCTCCGGGGAAAGCGGAGGTCGGCGGCCGACGTAGTTGCTGCGGGGATCGAGGAACCCCCACGCCAGGAAGAACGTGAGGTTCGTGGCGACCACGATCATGAGCAGCCAGCCGAGTGCTCGGCGCAGGAGGTACTTGATCAAGGGGGGTCAGTCTTTCTCTTCTACAGACGCGCTCGGGATCTGCCGACGCAACGCTGAGTCAGTTGGATACACAATCGCCATCCACCGAACTCTGCGATGCGACGACCATCACGGGGTGTGTGACGGAGTCTTATCGCTTGCGGGATCCGGTGTCACGGATTTTCCCTGGCAACTTCGGGAGACTATCACCGGTATGGCCGAATCGGGGATTAGCCTCCCCTGACCGTACAATCGAGTGGACATGTCCCCACGCGCTCTCACCCCTCTTCAGCCTGCCTCGACGCCGGCTGCGCAGATTCGTAACTTCTGCATCATCGCCCACATCGACCACGGCAAGTCGACGCTCGCCGACCGCATGCTCCAGATCACGGGAGTGGTCTCTGATCGCGACATGCGCGCGCAGTACCTCGACCGCATGGACATCGAGCGCGAGCGTGGCATCACCATCAAGAGCCAGGCCGTTCGGATGCCATGGGAACTCGATGGGCAGACCGTCGCGCTGAACATGATCGACACGCCCGGTCACGTCGACTTCACCTATGAGGTCTCGCGCTCGCTCGCAGCTTGCGAGGGAGCTATCCTGCTCGTCGACGCGGCCCAGGGCATCGAGGCGCAGACGCTCGCGAACCTCTACCTGGCGCTGGAGAACGATCTCCACATCATCCCGGTGCTGAACAAGATCGATCTTCCGGCCGCCGACCCGGAGAAGTACGCGAAGGAGCTCGCCTCTCTCATCGGCGGCAAGCCGGAGGACGTGCTGCGTGTCTCGGGCAAGACCGGTGTCGGTGTGGAGGATCTGCTCGACCGGCTGGTGAAGGAGATCCCGGCGCCCGTGGGCGATGCCGACGCTCCCGCCCGCGCGATGATCTTCGATTCCGTGTACGACTCCTACCGAGGCGTCGTCACCTACGTCCGTATGGTGGACGGCAGCCTGTCTCCGCGTGAGCGCATCCAGATGATGTCGACCGGTGCGAACCACGAGGCGCTGGAGGTCGGCGTCTCGAGCCCCGAGCCGGTCCCGTCCAAGGGCCTGGGCGTCGGCGAGGTGGGCTACCTCATCACCGGTGTCAAGGACGTCCGTCTGTCGAAGGTCGGCGACACCATCACGACAGCCCGCAAGCCGTCGACTCAGCCCCTCCCTGGCTACACCGACCCCAAGCCGATGGTCTTCTCCGGTCTGTACCCGATCGATGGCAGCGACTACGCGGAGCTCCGCGAGGCGCTCGACAAGCTCAAGCTCTCCGACGCCTCGCTCGCCTATGAGCCCGAGACCTCGGTGGCGCTCGGATTCGGTTTCCGCTGTGGATTCCTCGGTCTGTTGCACCTCGAGATCATCACCGAGCGTCTCGAGCGCGAGTTCGGTCTCGACCTCATCACCACCGCACCCAGCGTGATCTACGAGGTGCTCACGAGCGACACCGGCGAGACCGTCACGGTGACCAACCCGAGCGAGTACCCCGACGGGCGCATCGGCTCGGTGTCGGAGCCGATGGTGAAGGCAGCGATCCTGCTGCCCAAGGACTACGTCGGCACCGTGATGGAGTTGTGCCAGTCGCGTCGTGGAACGTTGCTCGGCATGGAGTACTTCTCCGAAGAGCGTGTGGAGCTGCGGTACAACATCCCGCTCGGTGAGATCGTCTTCGACTTCTTCGATCAGCTCAAGTCGAAGACGCAGGGCTATGCCTCGCTCGACTACGAGCCCTCAGGGCAGCAGGAAGCCGACCTCGTGAAGGTCGACATCCTCCTCCAGGGCGAGAAGGTCGATGCGTTCAGCTCCATCGTGCACCGCGACAAGGCCTACGCCTACGGCACGATGATGGCCGAGCGCCTTCGCAAGCTCATTCCCCGCCAGCAGTTCGAGGTTCCGATCCAGGCGGCGATCGGTGCACGCATCATCGCCCGCGAGACGATCCGCGCTATTCGCAAGGACGTGCTCGCCAAGTGCTATGGCGGTGACATCACGCGTAAGCGCAAGCTCCTCGAGAAGCAGAAGGAGGGCAAGAAGCGCATGAAGATGGTCGGCCGCGTCGAGGTCCCGCAGGAGGCGTTCATCGCCGCGCTCTCCGGTGACGTCGAGGGCAAGGACAAGAAGTAGCGGGACCGGATCGCGCCCGGGGATGTGACGCCCTGCGGCGCGTGGGGGTGTTCGCTCAGGCAACGCGAAGTAGGGTGGATCTCATGCGGCGCGGGACTTTCCGAGACGACACGGTGGACTATGCGGCCGTGGGTGCGACCCACGCCCCCGATCTGATGCAGTACCCGCCGGAGCGCAGTACCCCGGCGGAGGAATCCTGGCGGATCGGCAGCGGCGTCGAGCGGTTCCAGACCGCCGGCGAGGCGCTTCTCTCCTGGACGGCGCAGCGTGCCGCGGGCCTTTCGGTCGAAGACGTGCGCCCTGCTCCCGGCCCGGCCTATGCGGGTGTGAGCTTCGACGCGGAGGGCAATCCGATCGCGCCGAGCAAGCGCGATGTCGAGCCACGCTACGACGCGGAGGGCATGCCGTTCGTCGGCGCGGGGATGACCCTTCACCTCCGGGGCCGCGTCGGCGGGATGCGTGCCGACTCCGAGCTCCGTGTGATCTCGGTCACCGAGGAGACCCGACGCATCGGCTTCGTGCTCGGGACCGTCGGCGGTTCGGTCGTCAGCGGCGAGGAATCCTTCGACGTGGACTGGCGTGAAGACAACGACGAGGTCTGGTTCACGGTTCGCGCCTTCGACGCGCCCAACGGTCTGCTGTACCGCACCGTTCCGGCTCTCGTGAAGCGTCGCCGTCGCGAGCTCTTCGCACGATACCTCCGGGCGATCTCGCCGCTGTACGCGACCCCCCTCTGATGGCAGGACCGCTTCCCCTCGGAGATCCGGCGCCGACGGACGGGCATCTGCCCTCCGACCTTCCGATCGACACGAGCGTGCCGTTCTCCGCCTACCTGCACATTCCGTTCTGCACGGTGCGCTGCGGCTACTGCGACTTCAACACCTACACGTCGACCGAGCTGCGCGGTGCGAAGCAGGAAGACTACGCGTCGACGTTGATCTCCGAGATCGCACTCGCCCGTCGAGTGCTGCACGACGCAGGCGCGCTGCGGCCGATGGACACCGTCTTCTTCGGGGGTGGAACGCCGACACTCCTCCCCGCCGGCGATCTCGCACGCATGCTCGAGGCCGCGACCTCGTCGTTCGGCCTCGCTGAGGGAGCCGAGGTGACGGTCGAGGCCAACCCCGACACCGTGACCCCTGCGGTCGCGCGGACGCTGGCCGACGCCGGAGTCACGAGGATGTCGGTCGGCATGCAGTCGGCCGTTCCGCACGTGCTCGCCGCGCTCGATCGCACGCACCGTCCGGAGAACGTGCTCACCGCCGTCGCTGCGGCGAAAGACGCGGGACTCGCCGTGAGTGTCGATCTGATCTACGGGGCACCGGGGGAGTCGCTCGCCGACTGGGAGGCGTCGCTCGATGCGGCGCTCGCGCTCGAACCGGATCACATCTCCGCCTACGCCCTCATCATCGAGGACGGCACGAAGCTTGCCAGGCAGATCCGCCGCGGCGAGGTCCCGACCCCGGATGACGACCTGCAGGCTGACATGTACGAGCTCGCCGACGCGCGCCTCGCTGAGGGCGGGTTCGACTGGTACGAGGTCAGCAACTGGGCGCGCACGCCTGATCAGCGATCGCGGCACAACCTCGCCTACTGGCGAGGGAGTGACTGGTGGGGTTTCGGCCCGGGGGCGCACAGTCATGTCGCGGGGCTGCGGTGGTGGAATGTGAAGCACCCCGCCGCGTATGCGCAGCGGCTCGCGGCATTCGAGTCACCAGCAGCCGGTACAGAGCGTCCTGACGACGAGTCGAGGACGCTCGAGCGCATTCTGCTGCTCAGCCGGATCCGCGAGGGGATCGCCGTCGACGACGTGCCGAGCGACAACCGGAACAGGGTCGCCGGCCTCATGGCGGATGGTCTCGTCGATCCGGTCGCCGCTCTCCAAGGCCGCATTCAGCTGACCCTGCGCGGTCGCCTTCTCGCCGACGCGGTGGTGCGGGAGCTGACGGACTGACCGCTGCCGCCCGGATCAACCGGGCAGGAGGTCCAGTCCTGCTGTGCGGCGCTGCGCGACGGTGGCGCTTTCCGTGTCGAACACGCGCGTCCTGCGGTCGGGCCCGAAGGCGGGCCAGCCGGGATCGCCATCGGTGATGAAACCGATCCAGGCCTTGTTCATCTCGACTGCGAGCTGCTGCGGGGCATCGGGGCCCGCCATGCGCTCGGCCTCCTCGTCACGGAGTCCATCGAACACGAATCCGAGCTCGAGCGCGTGGGCCGCCCGCAGATCTCGCACCGGACTCTGCCACGCGAACTCGTAGACGTGGGTCGTTTGCGGACGTGCGGTCGCCACGCGGGTCAGCGGCGCACGCAGCATCATGTCCGTGACGAGCTGCCCGAACACCTCTCCTGTGCTCGCTCCCGGGAACGCGGATCGGTACTCGGCGACCGCGCGACGAGGGATCCGGGAGAGGAGGCGCGCCGCCTGCAGCTTCAGCTCGCTGATGGCGGCGAGCGCCTCGGGCGGGAACCAGAGCCGATACTCGTCGGTGTTGCTGCCGATCAACAGCGGGGTGTCGATCTCGCCGAGCACCTCGTGCGGAGAGCGCGGGAGGCTGTCCTCGTCGATCGCGAACTGGAAGCCGGGGGCACCGCCGAGGGGCGACGAGCCCGCAGACTGCGCCCTGCGTGCCTCGAGCAGTTGCTCGGGCGTCAGGGCGACGAATGAATCGCGGTCGGCTCTCACGCCGAGCCGCTTCGCGAGCTGCGCTGTCACGCGCCCTGCCTTCTTCGCGGTCTGCGCCTGGAGTGGGCCCGACTCGATGATGGCTCGGGCGACCAGCGCACGAGAGGCGTCTCGGGCGAGGAGGCCGGCGACGATCGCGCCGCCGGCGGACTCGCCCATCACCGTTATCCGCCCAGGATCGCCGCCGAAGGCCTCGACCTCCTGATGCACCCACTCCAGCGCGGCGGCGGCATCGCTCAGGCCGAGGTTGCGGGGTGCGCCTTCGAGCACCGAGAAACCCTCCGAACCCAGGCGATAGTTGATGGAGACGAAGACGATGCCCGCTTTCGCGAACACCGTGCCGTCGTAGAGCGGCAGTGCCGCCGTGCCGCGTTCGAGCGCGCCGCCATGGATCCACAGCAGGACAGGCGCACCGGATCCCTCTGCCGGGGCCCAGACGTTCGCCGTGAGGATGTCGTCGCCGTCGATGTGCACCGAGCCCAGGAGCTCGCCGATCGCACCCGAGTACGGAACCTGGGGCGGCGTGGGACCGAACTGCGTCGACTCTCGCACGCCCTCCCAGGCCACGACAGGTTGCGGCGCGCGGAACCTGTTCGCCCCGAACGGGGCCTGGGCATACGCAATGCCGAGGTAGCGGACGATCCCGGCCTCCTCGGTGCCGCGGACGTTGCCGCTCGACAGGGTGGCCTGGGGGGAGGTGGTCATGAGCGTCATCCTAGGGTCGTGCGCCCGCGGTACGGAAAATCCCGAGCTGCACGGGGTAGGATTGGCACTCTGAACGTCCGAGTGCCAGCGGAAGGGAAGGGCGATGGTCACAGAGCGAGGACTCCAGGTTCTCCGAGCGATCGTGCAGGACTACGTCGAAACCCACGAACCCGTCGGCAGCCGCTCGATCGTGGACCGGCATTCGTTCGGCGTCTCCGCCGCGACGATCCGCAACGACATGGCCCTGCTCGAAGACGAAGAGCTCATCACCGCACCGCACACCTCGTCCGGCCGCGTGCCCACCGACAAGGGCTACCGCGTGTTCGTGAACCACCTCGCCCAGCTGCGGCCGCTTTCATCCGCCCAGCGCACGGCGATCGAGTCGTTTCTCGGCGAGCCCGCCGACCTCGACGACCTGATGGTGCGCACGGTGAGAGTGCTCACGCAACTGACCGGTCAGGTCGCTCTCGCCCAGTACCCGTCGTTCGCCCGCGCCCATGTCTCGCACGTCGAGCTCGTGGCGCTGGCGCCGAATCGACTCCTGATCGTTCTGGTGACCGATGCGGGCGGCGTCTCGCAGCGCATGGCCGTCGTCTCTGAGGCGATCGACGATGCAGCACTTGCGGTGCTGCGCGGGCGGCTGTCCGCGTTGATCACCGGTCAGGCCATCAGCGACGCCTCCGACCGACTCCAGGCGCTGCTCGCTGCAGATGAGACGCCTCAGGACCTCGTCCTGCGCACGGTCGCGGTCGTCGTCATGGACGAGCTCGGCAGCTTCCGGCAGGAGCGGCTGGTGATGGCGGGAGCCGCGACCCTCGCGCGTCGGGAGCAGGACTTCCGCGGCAGCATCCATCCGCTTCTGGAGGCGATCGAAGAGCAGGTCACACTCCTGCGACTTATGAGCGAGATGGTGACGGACGAGCACGGGCTCGCTGCCAGCATCGGTACCGAGAACGCCCCGTTCGGTCTCGGTGAGGCATCGATCGTCGCCAGCAACTACGCCGCGCCCAGCGGCACGGCGCGGGTCGGCGTGATGGGCCCGACACGGATGGACTACCCGAGCAACCTCGCAGCAGCGCGGGCCGTGGCCCGCTACCTGTCGCGGATGCTCGACGAAGACGAGGCCGGCCGCTGAGGCGGCCGCCGACAAGACACACGCAGAAGGGCGATTGTGGCGGACCATTATGAGGTTCTCGGGGTGTCCCGAGACGCTTCCACCGACGAGATCAAGAAGGCGTATCGACGCCTAGCGCGACAGCTGCACCCGGATGTGAACCCGGGAGAAGACGCTTCCGAGCGCTTCAAGCTGGTCACCCACGCGTACGACGTGCTCAGCGACGACGAATCGCGTCGCCGCTACGACATGGGCGGTGGAGACGGCGCCGCCGGCAACTTCGGCGGGTTCGGTGGCTTCGGCGACATCTTCGAGACCTTCTTCGGAGCCTCGCAGGGCGGCGGGCGCGGTGCGCGTCCGCGTTCGCGTCGAGAGCGCGGGCAAGACGCCCTCGTTCGTGTGACGCTCGACCTCGGCGATGTCGTGTTCGGCGCACACCGTGACATCGACGTCGACACCGCCGTGTTGTGCGAGACGTGTCAGGGCTCGTGCTGCCAGGAGGGCACGTCGCCCGTCACCTGCGACATCTGCGGCGGCTCCGGCCACGTGCAGCGTCAGGTGCGGAGTCTGCTCGGCAACGTCGTCACCTCGCAGCCCTGCGGTACCTGCGAAGGCTATGGCACGACGATCCCTTACCCGTGCGGTACCTGCGGCGGTCAGGGGCGCGTACGTTCGCGCCGCACGGTGTCGCTCGACATCCCGGCCGGCGTCGAGACGGGGCTTCGTCTGCAGCTGCCCGGTTCGGGCGAGGTCGGCAAGGCCGGCGGGCCGAACGGCGACCTGTACGTCGAGGTCACGGTGAATCCGCACGCCGCGTTCAGCCGCGATGGCGACGACCTGCTCGCCACCCTCGAGGTGTCGATGACCGATGCGATCCTCGGCACCGAGACCAAGATCCAGGGACTGGATGGCGAAGTCGACCTGGAGATCCGGCCCGGCGTGCAATCCGGCGACGTGCTCACCATCAAGGGCCGCGGCATCACTCCTCTGCGAGGCACGCAGCGCGGCGACCTGCGCGTCGGCGTGCAGGTGCTGACGCCCACCAAGCTCGACTCTGCACAGCGCGCACTGATCGAGGACTTCGCGAAGAAGGCGAAGTCGCCGGCCCCCGAGCTCGCGCAGTTCCAGCAGGGACTCTTCTCGAAGCTTCGCGACCGCTTCCGCAACCACTGATCATGGCACTGCACTTCCTGGTCGAGTCGTCGACGGGCGCCGGTGTCGGCGACGTCGTGTCGTTGACCGGTGCTGAGGCGAAGCACGCGGCCGTCGTGCGGAGGCTCCGCGTCGGCGAAGCGGTCACGGTCGGCGACGGCGCCGGGGTGTGGCTCACCGGGGTCGCCGAAGAGGTCTCTCCGACTCGAGTCGAGGTTCGTATCGCGGAGCGCACCGAACACCCCGCTCCAGCGCCGCGGATCGTCCTGGTCCAGGCGCTCGCGAAGGGTGATCGCGATGAACTCGCCGTGCAGGCCGCGTGCGAACTCGGCGTCGATGAGATCGTGCCGTGGCAGGCGAGCCGCAGCGTGTCGCGCTGGGAAGGGCCGAAAGCGGTGAAGGGCCGAGAGCGATGGGCGACCATCGTGCGCGAAGCGGCCAAACAGGCGCACCGGGCCTGGGTTCCTACGGTCTCGGCGCCCATTTCTACGGCGGAGCTCACCGCGCGGACCGCCTCCCACCGCGTACTGCTACTTGATCCGAGCGCGCCGACCCGTCTTTCGGAGCTCGAGCCCGACGGTCGTGACATCGTGCTGGTGGTCGGTCCGGAGGGCGGCATCTCGGATCACGAACTCGCGATGCTCTCCGACGCCGGAGCCGAGCGCGTGCTGCTCGGCTCCACGGTGCTGCGCACATCGACGGCAGGGCCTGCAGCGATCGCCGTCCTCTCTGTGGCGCTCGCTCGCTGGTGATGCGAAGAGGGTGCGCGTCCGACGGACGCGCACCCTCTTCGTCGTGAAGACGATCCGGAGATCAGGGCACCAGCGGCTTGAGCTCTGTCCACTCGGCGAGTGCGCGGGCGCGTGCCGCGATCACACCGACCAGTCCCAGTCGCACCCGTCGGATCTGCGGGTCGTCGTCGAGAACGCGCGCATCGTTGAAGAAGCGATCGATGTGCGGAGCGAGCTCGCGAAGTGCGCCCAGGAAGCTCTCGATGTCGCCTTCTTCGCCCAGAGCGTCGTCGAAGCGGCGGACTTCCGCAGCGAACGCGGCGTCTCCGGCGTCTCCGCCCTCGATGATCTCTCCGACCACGTCAGCAGGTGCGATGTTGACGACTCGCAGCAGCGCCTCGAACTCCGCAGTGAAGTTCTCCGAGGCGAGCCAGGATTCCAGAGCGCTGATCGTGCGATCGGCCGCGCTCGGACTGCCGACGGCCGGGAGCGCTGCCCGGACTATCGCGATGTCGTGGCCCTCGGAGACGAGCTGCTGCGAGTAGCGCTTCTCGAGCACATCCACCACCGCAGCGCGGACCTCGTCGGACACCTCCAGTCCTTGGGCGGACAGGCCGGACGCCGCGTGAGCGATGCCGGTGTCGATCGTGATGCTGATGCCCGGGCGGCTGCGGAGAACGCCGATGATGCCGCCGGCGATCCGACGGATGCCGAACGGGTCTGAGCTGCCGGTCGAGCTGATCCCCACGGTCGTGAGGCCGGTAAGGAGATCGAAGCGATCGGCCAGCGAGAGCACGGCGCCGGGCAGGGTCTCGGGCAGTAGAGCTCCGGAGAAGCGCGGGCGCTCCATCTCCTCGAGGGCGATGCTCGTCGCCTCGTCGAAGCCGGCCCGCCTCGCGTATTCCTCGGCCATGGTCCCTGCGAGACCCGAGAACTCGATGACGAGCTGAGAGGCGAGGTCGAACTTCGCGACGGCACCGGCCTTCTGCACGACCGCCTTCGATGCCGCATCGAGCTCTGCGATCTCAGCGAACTCCGCGGCGAGGGCGTCGATCCGTCGCGAGCGGTCGAGGAAGGAGCCGAGGCGATCCTCGACGAGAAGCTTTTCGAGCATCAGCCGGAACTCCGACGGCGTCTTCTCGAGGTCGGCGCGCCAGAAGAACTTCGCGTCCTCGAATCGTGCACGCAAGACGTTCTCGTTGCCGCCGCGGACGACATCCTCATCGAACGGGCCATTGGCGACGATGATGAAGGAGTTGCTCAGAGCTCCATCGACCCAGATCGGAAGGTAGCGCTGGTGCTTCTTCATCACGGTCGTGAGCACCGAAGATGGGACTTCGAGGTACTCGGCGCTGAACGAGCCGAGAATCGGGCCAGGAGCCTCGACGAGATCTGTGATCTCGTCGATGAGCTCCGCGTCGGTCTCCGCGTCGATCGCGCCGCCGACGGACGCGGCGAGCCTCTCTGCGGCGGCGACGATGACCGCGCGTCGCTCTGCGCGGTCGAGGATGATCTGCTCGTCGCGGAGGATCTGGTCGAAGTCCTCGAGCGAGCGCACCTCGCGCACAGGAGGCTCGCTCGTTCGCAGCACCCGGGTGCTGCGCGAAGAGGCGACGGTGGAGACTGCGAGCGGGATCTCGACAGTCCCCCAGAGGGCGAGGAGCCAGCGGATCGGACGGACGTAGGTGAGCTCGGGGTCCGACCAGCGGATGTTCTTGTGAGCGCGGAGGCCCACGACGACCTGCTCGAACACGGTGGAGAGGACTTCCGTGACCGGACGCCCCGGGAGCGTGCGGGTCACGGCGACATGGCGGACACCGTTGACATCGACCTCGACGATCTCGTCCGGGTCCGCGGCGTTCTTGCGGAGGAACCCGTTCAAGGCGTTCGTCGGAGCGCCGGCGTCGTCGAATGCCGCCGTCCAGCGCGGACCGCGAGCGACATGCTCGAGTTCTGCCTCGACGGCCGGGACGCCGGAGAGCCGCACGACCACTCGGCGCGGCGTGCTGTCGACACGAAGATCATCGAACGCGAGGCGAGTCGTCGCGAATGCTCCCTGGAGAAGCTCGCGCACGCTTTCTGCGATCGCCGGGACTTCGGAGGCGGGCAGTTCTTCGAGGCCGATCTCGAACAGCACATCGGCGGGGGAGGCGTCAGGTGCGACCACGGCGGCATCGGCTCGCACCGCCTTCTCCGAGACGGCCGATTCTCCGAGGGGGTGATCCAGTTCGTCGCGGATCTCGACCCAGAGCTGTGCGCAATCACGGACCAGATTGCGCATGAGCTTGAATGCCTTCGTGCGCTCCGTCGTGCTCACGGCACCACGGGCATCGAGGATGTTGAACGCGTGGCTGCACTTCAGGGCGAAGCTGTAGGCGGGCACGGGAAGGCGGTTCTCGACGAGGCGGCGTGACTCCAGCGCATAGGCGTCGAAGAGTGCCCGCGTCGTCTCGATATCGGCGTCGTCGAGGTAGTAGCGGCTCATCTCGTACTCGGACTGACCGAAGATCTCGCCATACGAGACGCCGTCGGAGTACTCGATCTCCTTGAAGTGATCGACACCCTGGAGGGCCATGAGAATCCGCTCGAGCCCGTAGGTGATCTCCACCGGGATCGGGCTGAGGTTGATGCTGCCGAGCTGCTGGAAGTAGGTGAACTGCGTGATCTCCATGCCGTCGAGCCAGACTTCCCAGCCCAGGCCCCACGCACCGAGCGCGGGCGAGGCCCAGTTGTCCTCGACGAAGCGGACATCATGCGCCTGCAGATCGACACCGATGGCCTCGAGGCTCTTGAGATAGAGCTCCTGCGGGTTTCCCGGCTCCGGCTTCAGGATCACCTGGAACTGGTGGTGCGTCTGCAGACGGTTGGGGTTGAGGCCGTACCGCGAGTCGTCGGGTCGCACACTGGGCTCGACATATGCGACCGCCCACGGTTCCGGACCGAGCACCCGAAGCGCGGTCGAGGGGTTCGCCGTACCGGCTCCGACCTCCGCGTTCAAGGGTTGCATCACCATGCAACCGACGCCTGCCCAGTACTCCTGGAGCTTCAAGATCGCATCCTGCATGGAGAGCGCGTGCTTCGTCACCTGTACCTCGGTTTCTCGAACACCCCCGATTTCGGGCGACGCGATCGACGGCGCGTCAGTGACTCCGAGCGGTGGGTGTCCACCCATCCTAGCCGCCGGTGCGGAAGGCTCAGGGCTGCGCGGACGCGGCGATCAGTAGACTTGTGGGTATGACGGAACCCTCGATCTTCACCCGCATTCTGAACGGGGAGATCCCTGCCGAGATCCTCGGTGAGACGGACCGCCTCTTCGCGCTGCGCGATATCGCACCGCAGGCGCCCGTGCATCTCCTCGTCGTACCCAAGGTCGCCGACTACCGTGACGTCGCTGAGCTCGCAGCCGGCGACCCGAGCCTGCTCGCCGAGATCGTCGTCTTCGCGAAGAAGCTGGCAGCCGACCACACCGAGGACGGCGACTTCCGCCTCGTCTTCAACACCGGCGCGAATGCCGGGCAGACCGTGTTCCACGTCCACGCCCATGTCCTGGCCGGCGGACTGACCGAGAAGAGTGTCGGTGCCTGAGAATCACGAACCGCAGGAGCGGAGCCTGGGCGGTCAGCCCCCTGAGGCGGTCGAGAAGATCTATGTCGACGGCATCGCCATGGTCCAGCTTCTCGGACCGCAGGACCGACTCCTGCGCATGCTCGAGAAGGAGCACCGCGATGTGCAGGTGCTCGTGCGCGGCAACGAGATCACCCTCAGCGGTGGCACAGACGCCGTGGCGAAGGCGAAGTCGTTGGTCGACGAGCTGCTCGCCATGACCAAGGCCGGGAATGATCTGGCTCCGAGCGACGTCGCGACCTCCGCGCGCATGCTGCGGGAAGAGGGCGGACCGCGTCCCAGCGAGGTTCTCGGCGAGGCGATCCTCACGACTCGTGGCAAGTCGATCCGCCCGAAGACGCTCGGGCAGAAGGAGTACGTCGACGCGATCGAGGAGAACACGATCGTGTTCGGGATCGGTCCCGCCGGAACCGGCAAGACCTACCTCGCCATGGCGAAGGCCGTGCAGGCACTGCAGCGCAAAGAGGTCTCGCGCATCATCCTGACCCGTCCAGCCGTCGAGGCGGGGGAGCGGCTGGGATTCCTCCCCGGCACACTCACGGACAAGATCGATCCGTACCTGCGGCCCCTGTACGACGCGCTCAACGAGATGATGGACCCCGAGATCGTCCCGCGTCTGATGGCGACGGGAACGATCGAGGTCGCACCTCTCGCCTACATGCGCGGACGCACCCTGAACGACTCGTTCGTCGTTCTCGACGAGGCCCAGAACACCACGCCGGAGCAGATGAAGATGTTCCTCACGCGCCTCGGATTCGGAACGCGGATGGTCGTCACCGGCGACATCACGCAGGTCGATCTTCCTCAGGGGGCTTCCGGCCTCCGCCTGGTCACCCGCGTGCTCGACGGCATCGACGACATCCACTTCTCCAGGCTCACCAGCGATGACGTCGTGCGGCACTCGCTGGTCGGCCGCATCGTCGACGCGTACAGCGAGTACGACGAGAAGCGCACTGCGCAGCGGTTCGAGCGCGAACAAGCAGCCGAGTTCGCCAACCGCGCCGACCGCAGGGGCGCACAACGACCAGGACCGCGTGATCGCACGCCGAAACGAGGACTCTCATGATCGAGATCAACAACGAGTCAGCCATCGACGTCGACGAGACCGTGCTGCAGCGGCTGACCGACTACAACCTCGCGCAGCTGCACGTCAGCCCGGACGCCGAGGTGGCGATCGTCCTCGTCGACGAGGGCGCCATGGAGGCTCTCCACGTGCAGTGGATGGACGAACCCGGTCCCACCGACGTCCTCAGCTTCCCGATGGATGAGCTGCGCCCTGGGACCGAGGACCGGCCGACCGCTCCCGGCCTGCTCGGCGACATCGTGCTGTGCCCACAGGTGGCCGAGACGCAGGCCCAGGCCGCCCACCACACTCTGATGGACGAGCTCATCCTGCTCACCACGCACGGGCTGCTCCACCTCCTGGGATTCGATCACGCCGAGCCCGACGAGGAGCGTGAGATGTTCGGACTGCAGAAGGAGCTCATCCAAGGCTTCGCCGCGGCTGAACGCCGTCGATGACAGCGACGCTCCTCCTCGTCGCCGCCGTGCTGCTGGTGGCGTTCGGCGGTCTCATGTCGGCGATAGACGCCGCCTACGGCGTCACCTCGCGCGCCGGCCTCGCCGACATGGCGACGCAAGGGCGCAGAGCGAAGGCTCTGGGTCGGATCGCTGGCGACCTCGATGCGCACGTGAACGCGGTCGCCTTCATCCGTGTGCTGGCTGAGGTCACCGCTGCGGTTCTCGTCACGGTCGCGTTCACGATCCTCATCGACAACAACTGGTGGGCGATGCTCGCCGCCGCGGTCCTCATGACCGCGATCACGTTCGTGCTGGTGGGGGCGAGTCCGCGATCGTTCGGACGTCAGCACGCCGAGGCGATGATCCGCGGCACCGCGTCCATCGTGCGCGGGCTTCGCATCTTCCTCGGTCCGCTCGCCCAGGGACTCGTGCTGCTCGGCAACCGGGTCACCCCTGGTACCGGTCGCAGCTCCTTCACCAGCGAGGACCAGCTGCTCAGCATGGTCGACGAGGCTGCCTCGAACGACCTCATCGAGGAGGATGACCGTGACCTCATCCACTCGGTGTTCGACTTCACGGACCAGTTCGTCCGGGCCGTCATGGTGCCCCGCACCGAGATGGTGACGGTGGATGCCACTGCGACCACCGATGAGGCGATGTCCCTGTTCCTGAATCGTGGCGTGTCCCGGATGCCGGTCGTCGACGACGATGCCGACGACGTGGTGGGTGTGCTGTACCTCAAGGACCTCGTGCAGTTCGCCTACCGTGACGACAGCGCCTGGCGCGCGGCATCCGTCCGTCCGATCGCCCGACCGGCGACCTTCGTCCCGGAGTCGATGCGCGCGGAGACGCTCCTGCAGCAGATGAAGCGCGATGCCGTGCACGTGTGCCTCGTGATCGACGAGCACGGCGGGATCTCCGGGCTCGTGACCCTGGAGGACCTGATCGAGGAACTCGTCGGGGAGATCTCCGACGAGTACGATCAGGTATCGGCGGAATTCGTCGATCTAGGTCACGGACGATACCGCGTGAGCGCCCGGCTCTCGCTCGAAGACGTGGGCGATCTTTTCGGTCTCGAGCTCGAGGACGAGGATGTCGACTCGATCGGCGGCTTGCTCGGCAAGGCGCTGGGACAGGTACCGCAGCCCGGTGCGACAGCGACGCTGGATGGTCTGGTCCTCACGGGCGGGGCATCCCGTGGTCGTGGGCGAGGTATCGCGACGGTGTTCGTGGAACGTGCGGCGGGGGAACCCGACGCTTCGCAGGATGAAGGAGATCGAGACGATGACTGACGACACTCGAAGCGGGTTCGTGACATTCGTCGGCCGCCCCAACGTCGGGAAGTCGACCCTGACGAACGCACTCGTCGGCGAGAAGATCGCCATCACCAGCGAGAAGCCGCAGACCACCCGGCGGGCGATCCGCGGCATCGTGAACCGTCCTGAGGGTCAGCTCGTGATCGTCGACACCCCCGGAATCCACAAGCCGCGCACCCTGCTCGGCGAGCGGCTGAACGATCTCGTCGAGCAGGTGCTGGGCGACGTCGACGTCATCGGCTTCTGCGTACCGGCGAACGAGAAGGTCGGACCCGGTGACCGGCGGATCGCCGCGTCGCTCGACGGCTACGCCCGCGCGAAGAAGATCGCGATCGTGACGAAGATGGATGCCGCCGGGCGAGATGAGGTCACTGCACGGCTGCTCGAGGTCGATGCGCTGCGTGAGGACTGGGCCGCGGTCATTCCGCTCTCCGCCCTGACGCACGAGCAGCTCGACGTGCTCTCCGACGAGATCCTCACGCTGATGCCGAAGGGACCGGCGCTGTATCCGGAGGGGATCACGACAGACGAGTCCCAGGAAGACCGCATCGCGGAGATGATCCGCGAAGCCGCCCTTGAGGGCGTGCGCGACGAACTCCCGCACTCGATCGCCGTCGTCATCGACGACATCGCGCCGCGCGAGGGCACCGACCTGACCGACGTGCACGCCTCGATCGTGGTGGAGCGCGACAGCCAGAAGGCGATCATCATCGGGCACAAGGGCAAGCGGCTCAGCGAGGTGGGAGCGCGAGCTCGCGCTGGTATCGAGGAGCTGCTGGGGACACGAGTGTTCCTGGGCCTGCACGTCAAGGTCGCGAAGGAATGGCAGCGCGATCCGAAGCAGCTCGGCCGGCTCGGCTTCTGAGATGAGCTCGGGCACCACGTCGATGGCGGCGGGAAGACCGCCGACCCCGGCGACATGAGCGTTCGCAGCGAAGACCCGAATCCGCTGCGAAACGAGGTCTTCACCCGAGTGTTCGACGAGCATTGGGCGGCAGTTCGGCACCACATCGAGGGTGTCGTCGGTGACGAGGACGAGGTCACCGAGATCGTCTCCGAGGTGTTCCTGTACGCCTGGTCGCGGCTCCGACCCGCACGACCGCCCGGCAGGGTCTGGCTGCTGCGTGCCGCGGACCGGCGTCTACGGTCTCGCTCCGGTCGCGCATCCACGCCGCACGGTGCTCTGGATGCCGTTCACTGGGGGGTGTCGGGCGAGGAGGAGCGGCCAGGTCATATCGGCCGCATCGAGGTCGTTCGGGCTTTGGCTGTCCTCACCCCGCCTCAACGGCGTATCATCATGCTCACGTACTGGGATGGACTCGCGGTGGGGGAGATCGCGGAGTTGTTGCGCGCTTCTGAGTCACGGGTACGAAAGACGCTGAGCCGCGCGCAGGACCGCCTGCGCGAGGAGCTGGGCCTGGAGGGGCTGATAACGGGTGATGACTGAGAACGCCGTGCTCGAGCGGATGCTGAGCGATGCCGACCCTGCACCGACGCCGCGTGATGCGGCGCCTGACGCCCGGGCCCTCGCGACTCGCGACCGCATTCTCCGCACGGCTGGCGCGCCGAAGCGACGCCGCGCGCGGACGCTGGGCTGGACCGGCGGGCTCACGGCCGTTGCCGCATCCACTGCTCTCGCCATCGCCGTCTTCTCTCCGCAGGGTGCCGCCGTTGCAGGGACGCCATCGCCGCTCGACTTCAGCGGCTCGAGCACGGTTGCCCAGATCGTGGACAACGCCGGTGTGGCTCTCGCCGACTCACCCGGTCCCACAGCGCCTGCCCGCACCGTCAGGTCGGCCTCCTGGGGATTCGCCGTCGAAGTCGACGCGAAGACCACGACCGTCGTGCCGCAGCTCTCGACATTGACCTGGGAGCCGGACGGTTCGGGGCGGATGACGATCATCGCCGGCGTTCCGTATGATCCCTCCGACGCGGTCGCCAGCAATGCTGCCGAGGTCACGAGCAGCGGAAAGGTCGTCACCGATCTCGTGATGGCGCCTGGCGACTTCGAGAGCCCGTGGACGACCGTGCCCGGCGAGACGCGCGACGACATGGTCGAGATGCTCCGTGCGTTCGGGATGCCCGTCGACCCGACGGCGTTCGACGTGGAGATGGCGGTCACAGCGGCCCTCGACCAGTGGACGCTGACGGATGCGCAGCACGAGGAGATGCTCCTCCTCCTCGAGGAGGCCGGTGGCGGCGACGCCCTGGGCACCACGACCGACAGGCTGGGCCGCGCGGTTACCGGGATCCGCGTGCAGTCGCCGGACGGTGCGGTGAGTGACCTGATCCTGGTGTCTCGTGAAACCGGGCGGATCGTCGGTGCCGAGCGCACCGTGCTGATCGCCGATGACGTTTTCCCCGCGGGCGCGATCATCTCCTACCGCATGTGGGACCTCGATGAGGGGACTGTTCGATGAAGCGCAGCACTCTTCTGGCCGCGGCCCTGCTGGGGCTGGTCATCACCCTGGGTGCGTCACCCGCGAATGCCGCCGTCGATGACCCCGAGGTCGATCCTCTGGTCGCTGCGGTGCTCGAGGAGGTGCCCGGTGGGGTGCTCATCGACGCGACGCACGCCGTGTGGCCCGAGCTGGGGATGGAGCTGAGCGTGCCTTCGGCGTCACGCATCACGGCGCGTTCCGTCGGGAGCTGTGCGACGGGGAAGATCTGCGCCTACAACGCGAGCTCGCTCGGCGGGGGATCGCTGACGTTCGCGACGTGCAGCGTGAGTACGGTCCCGTCGAGCTTCACGGTGAAGTCCGTGGCGAACGCGCGCAGCACCGGGTCCGTGCAGGTACGAAACGGAACCACGGTGCTCACGACGGTGAATGCCGGCACCTGGGGCAACGTCTCCGGCTCGGTGACCAACCTCCGCTGCCTCCTCTGAGCGGTGTCGTCGTCGATGCTCGTCGGAGGGGTGCCCGTGGTGCAGCACTGGATCGCGACCGCGTGGGGTTCGCCTGACTGCTGGGAGTTCGTCGAGGAGTACCTGCCGGCGCCGGGCGCCGGTGAGGTCACGATCCGGGTGCACGCCGCGGGCGTGAACCCGGCGGACGCGAAGCATGTCGCATCCGAACGACCGGGTCTCGCGCTCCCGGTTCCCATCGGGTACGAGGTCTCCGGTGAGGTCAGCGCGATCGGGCCGGACACCCGGATCGGCTCAGGGGCTGCGGAGGTCGGTGACGAGGTCATCGCGTTCCGGGTGCGCGGAGGGTATGCGACGGAACTCACCGTCCCGGCGGAGAAGGTGTTCGCGAAGCCGACGACGCTGTCGCACCCGGAGGCGGCGAACCTCCTGCTCGTCGGGACGACCGCAGCCGAGATGCTCGCTGTCACGGGAGCGGCGCCCGGCGAGACGATCCTGCTCCACGGCGCCTCGGGTGCGGTGGGAGCGAGCGTGTTGCAGCAGGCGCGGCTGCGCGACGTCCGCGTCATCGGCACCGCGAGCCCTGAGCGCTTCGACGAAGTGCGGCGCTTCGGCGGCATCCCCGTGGCATACGGGCCCGGTCTCGCCGACCGCGTCGCCGTGCTGGCAGACGGGTCGATCGCCGCTGCGCTCGACGCCGTCGGCACCGATGAAGCGGTGGACACGTCGCTCGACCTGGTCGCGAACCGTGGGCGCATAGTGACGATCGCCGCCTTCGGACGCGCGGGAGCGGAGGGTATTCTCGCGATCGCCGGATCGATGCCGGACAGCACCCGATTCCGTGACGAGGTGCGCGGTGAGCTCATCGCGCTGGCGCAGAACGGCGATCTCGTGGTGCCGGTGGCCGAGACGTTCCCGCTGGAGCGAGCGCGAGCCGCCCACCGGCTCCTGGCCACCGGCCACCCGGGAGGCAAGCTCGCGTTGATCCCGTAGTTCAGTCGATCTCGCGCAGTGCAGAGGTCACGAACACCACGTCTTCGCCGAACTCCGCATCCGCGGCATCCTGCATCGTGCCGTCGTCCCACACGACGCTCAGCCAGACATAGCCGCGATCCGTGCCCACCGTGAGGGCTTCGGCGCCGAGTCGGGCGGAGATGTCGTCCTGGATCCGGGTGAGTTCCTCGGCGGGCGTCTTGCCCTCGACGCCGCCGGTGGGGTCTTCCGGAGCAATCGGGTCGTAGAGCGCGAGCATGATGGGCGGATCGGTGTTGGTCAGCCGATCACCGTCGTACGTCGCATACACGGCATACGTGCCCCAGGTGGTCTCGCCGCTGGTCTCGCTGCCTTCGACGCCATCCCACGACCAGTCATCGAGCGGTACTCCGCTGCACTGTGGAGGGAACGACTCCATGATCGCTCCCATGCACAGCTGCACGTCGCCGGCGACGTCCAGCACGGTGCCGGTCCCGATGACGCGCCCTTCCGGCAGGTCCGGCTGGGCATTCTCGAGGCGTTGATCGGAGGGGACGGTCGTGCTCGTCGGGGCCGCGGAGCTTCCCGGACCCGTCGCGCATGCGCTCAGGAGCAGGAGGCCGACGGTGGATGCCGCGGCGATGGACAGGCGACGCTGCGATGTGCTCATACCGGGGAGTGTCGTGAAGGCCGGGATCGTCTCACAGCTCGTCGAAACGGCCGAGGCATCCCTGCTACCATGACCACATGCCTTTCGGCGGTCTGCTTCTTCTTAGCTGCCGCGACGAGTCCTAAAGCTAGGGCCTTCCTCGTCGCGGCGCTTGTGTTGGCCCGTTCATCTTGACGAAGAGAAGAAGCCCCATCATGCAGAACACTCAGCGCTCGTCCGCGATGCCGATCCACAAGTACCGGCCGTTCCACGAGCAGATCAACGTTCACCTGCCTGACCGCACCTGGCCCGATGCCCGCATCACCGAGGCACCGCGCTGGTGCGCCGTCGATCTCCGCGACGGCAACCAGGCGCTCATCGACCCGATGTCGCCCGAGCGCAAGCGCGTCATGTTCGAGCTCCTCGTCAGCATGGGATACAAGGAGATCGAGGTCGGCTTCCCGTCGGCGAGCCAGACCGACTTCGACTTCGTGCGTCAGCTCATCGAAGAGAACCTGATCCCCGACGACGTCACGATCCAGGTGCTGACCCAGGCGCGCGAGCACCTGATCGCCCGCACCTACGAATCGATCGCCGGCGCCAAGCAAGCGATCGTTCATCTCTACAACTCCACCAGCGTGCTGCAGCGCGAGGTCGTCTTCCGCACCGACAAGCAGGGCATCATCGACATCGCGCTCGAGGGCGCGCGCCTGTGCCGCCAGTTCGAGAAGACCATTCCCGACACGAAGGTCTACTACGAGTACTCACCGGAGAGCTACACCGGCACCGAGCTCGAGTTCGCCGTCGACATCTGCAATCAGGTGATCGAGGTCTTCGAGCCCACGCCCGAGCGCAAGGTGATCATCAACCTGCCGGCGACGGTCGAGATGGCTTCGCCGAACGTCTACGCCGACTCGATCGAGTGGATGAGCCGCAATCTCGCACACCGCGAGAACGTGATCCTGTCGCTGCACCCGCACAACGACCGCGGTACGGCGATCGCCGCCGCCGAGCTCGGCTACATGGCAGGGGCCGACCGCATCGAGGGCTGCCTGTTCGGCAACGGCGAGCGGACCGGAAACGTCGACATCGTCGCTCTGGGCATCAACCTGTTCACCCAGGGCATCGACCCCCAGATCGACTTCAGTGACATCGACCAGGTGAAGCGCACCGTCGAGTACTGCAACCAGCTGCCCGTGCCCGAGCGCAGCCCCTGGGCCGGCGACCTGGTCTTCACCGCGTTCAGCGGTTCGCACCAGGACGCGATCAAGAAGGGCTTCGAGGCCATGGCCGTCCGTGCCGAGGCCGAGGGCGTCACGGTCGACGACATCGAATGGGCCGTGCCGTACCTGCCCATCGATCCGAAGGACCTCGGCCGCTCGTATGAGGCCGTCATCCGCGTCAACTCGCAGTCCGGCAAGGGCGGCGTCGCCTACCTGCTGAAGGCCGACCACGCGATCGATCTGCCCCGCAAGCTGCAGATCGAGTTCTCGGGCGTCGTGCAGTCGAAGACGGATGCGGAGGGCGGCGAGGTCACGAGCGAGCAGATCTGGTCGACGTTCAACGACGAGTACCTGCCCGCTGTCGACACCGCAGCCAAGTGGGGTCGCTTCGAGTTGCTCGCGACGCAGACCCGCAGCGACATGTCGGGCGATGTCGTGCTCGATGTGGTTCTGCGCGACGACGACCAGGAGGTGTCCGTCTCGGGCAACGGCAACGGTCCGGTCGCGGCCTTCGTCGAGGTGCTCCGAGGGCAGGGCTTCGACATCACCGTCTACGACTACGTCGAGCATGCTCTCAGCGCCGGTGGCGACGCGCAGGCCGCGGCCTACGTCGAGCTGCAGGTCGGTGACCAGCGTCTGTGGGGCGTCGGCATCGACGGCGACATCTCGACCGCATCCCTCAAGGCGATCGTGTCGGGCGTGAACCGCTCCATCCGCACCCGCCGACAGGAGCTCGCGGCGGTCTGATCACCGAGTCTGATCACCGTAGGGCGGCGGCCAGGATCCCTGTGGATCCCGGCCGCCGTCGTCCGTTCAGCGGATCACTCGATCCACTGCACCAACTGCCAGATGAGTCCGTTCGGATCCGCGAACTGGCAATAGCGCTCGCCCCAGGGCTCGGTCTCCGGGGGAGTGATGACTCGTGCTCCGGCATCCGCGATGCGCGCGAAGTCTCCATCGATGTCATCCACGACGAACACGAGCAGCGTGCCTTCTCCCGCGGAACCGGCGATCGCCTGCGGGCGGAATGTCGGCAGCCCGGTTTCGAGGAAGATGATGTTGGGTGGCGAGTCCGGGTGTTGCAGGGAGATGAAGCCTTCGGCGGACATCGCCTCCTCGAACCCGAAGTGGGTCATGGCGAACGACGCCGAAGCGGCTACGTCGGGGACGTTGAGCGAGATGGCGGTCTGGGTGATGTTCATGGTCTCTCCTGTCATAAACTACGTACAACGTACAGAGTTAAGCGAATGAACAGCGAGGATATTCCGAGATGGCGAAGAATCTTGTGGATCTGCTCTGGCGCAACGACGCACCCGCCCGGCCGTTCGGCCGCCGTGGCCCACGGTCCCGGCACTCGACCGATGACGTGTTGGCCAGGGCGATCGAGATCGCCGACGAAGGGGGATTGGACGCGCTGACGATCCGCGCTCTGGCACAGTCCCTCGAGCTCACTGCGATGTCGGTGTACACGCACGTCAACAGCCGCGCTGACCTGCTCGTGTTGATGATGGACGAGATGCACGCGCGGATGCTGGTGACTCCGATCGATGAAGCGGGGTGGCGTCGGCGGGTACGGGCCTTGGCTGAGGACAACCTCGCTCTGCTCCGCGCACACCCCTGGATGCTGGATGTCGAGGATCATCGGATCGCGCTCGGCCCTGGGACGATCGCGAAGTACGATCGCGAACTGCACGCGTTCGACGAGGCAGGGCTGTCTGATGTGGACCGTGACGCGGCGCTCTCCTTCGTCGTCGACTTCGTCGAGGCCGCGGCCTCGAGGATGCACGCGAGCGCGCGACGAGCGCAGTTCGGCCCGTTCTGGGCGGATGCAGGGCCGCGGCTGGCGAACTACCTCGGAGACGACCTTCCGCTCGCGCAGTCGGTCGGGCGGGCCGCCGGCGAGTCGATGGGCGGACCGTATGACGCCGAGGTCGCGTGGGAGTTCGGCCTGGCGCGTGTGCTCGACGGTCTGGCCGGCATCATCTCGGAGCCGCGCTGAAGGGTGAGTGCCGTGACCGAGGCGCTCAGCGGTCGGCGCTGGGCTTGACGATCGCGATGGCGCCCGTCTCGGCGGCGACCTTGCGGCGGTAGATGCGGCGCTGCTCCGGCAGGGAGACGTCGAAGGTGACGGCGAGGATGCGGATCACGGTGGTCACCGCGATGCCGACGATGGCCGCGATCGTGATGGGCATGCCCAGCGCCACGGCGATCACGATGAATGTGCAGCCTGCGCCGGCGGCGACCGCATAGAGCGAGCCGACGTGCATGATCGCAGTCGGCAGCCCCATCAGCATGTCGCGGAGCACGCTCCCGCCGACGGCTGCGCAGACGCCGATGAAGACCGCCGGTACCTCGGGGATGCCGAAGGCGAGGGCCTTACTCGTCCCGAAGGCGCCGAACATACCGATCACTACTGCGTCGAGCACGACGATCGCCGTGTTGAGGCGGGTGAAGAGTCCCGCGAGCAGCATGCCGAGGAGCGCCGCCCCACCCGCGGTGACCAGGTACCACTGGTTCTGGAGGGTCGCGGGTGTCTGTCCGAGCAAGATGTCGCGGATCAGACCGCCACCCATGCCGATCATGATTCCGATGATCGCGACGCCGAGCCAGTCGAGGCGTCGCTGCCCCTGGAACCCGGATGCGAACATCGCGCCCTGGACCCCGCCGAGGCCGACGCCGAGCAGGTCCGCCCACAGCGGAATGGTGAAGAGCGGTTCGGTCACGCGTCCATTCTCGCGCACAGAGGATAATCGAAGGGTGCCCACCTATCGAGACGAAGCGGTGATCCTGCGCACTCACAAGCTCGGTGAGGCGGATCGCATCGTCACGATGCTCTCGCGGCGGCATGGCAAGGTGCGTGCGGTGGCGAAAGGCGTGCGTCGCACATCGTCGAAGTTCGGCGCCAGGCTCGAACCGTTCATGGTCGCCGACGTGCAGCTCTATCAGGGGCGTTCGCTCGACATCGTGCAGCAGGCCGAGTCGCTCGGCTCGTACGGCACCGACATCGCCGCGCACTACGACCGGTTCACCGCGGCGAACGCGATGGTGGAGACTGCTGATCGTCTGAGCGATTCCGAGGCGACCCCCGACCAGTACCTGCTCCTCGTGGGCGGGCTGCGCGCGCTGTCTCGTGGCGAACACGTCGCGCGCAGCATCCTCGACTCCTATCTGCTGCGGGTGATGTCGCTCTCGGGGTGGGCGCCATCTCTTGACGAGTGCGCGCGCTGCGGCACCCCGGGGCCGCACTCGAAGTTCGTCGCGCAGCTGGGCGGAGTCGTATGCGGGAACTGTGCTCCAGCCGGTAGCCCGCGCGTCGCCGAGAAGACGTTGACGCTGCTGCGTGCTCTGATCGCGGGGGAGTGGGACGTCATCGATGCGTCCTCGCATGCCGACACCGCAGCTGCGTCCGGACTCGTCTCCGCCTACGCCCAATGGCACCTGGAGCGCGGCATCCGCTCGCTCGCTCATGTGTCCGACATTCCTCCGGAAGGACCACGGTGAGCCCGAAGCCCTACACCCACAAGGACGCCGTGCCGTATCGCCCACTGGACTGGACGGGCGCGCACCCGCCGGCGTTCCCGGCCGTGCCCGAGCACGTCGCGATCGTGATGGACGGCAACGGCCGCTGGGCCAACCGCCGGGGTCTCAATCGGATCGAAGGCCACAAGGCGGGCGAGGAAGTGCTCCTCGACGTGGTCGCCGGTGCGATCCAGGCAGGTGTGAAGCACCTCTCCGTGTACGCGTTCTCGACCGAGAACTGGGCGCGCTCTCCCGAGGAGGTCCGCTTCCTCATGGGCTACAACCGCGATGTGCTGCACCGCCGTCGTGACCAGCTCAACGAGTGGGGCGTGCGCATCCGCTGGGCCGGGCGTAAGCCGCGGCTGTGGGGCAGCGTCATCAAGGAGCTGCAGCACGCCGAGCAGCTGACTCGCGGCAACGACGTGCTCACCCTCACGATGTGCGTGAACTACGGCGGGCGGGTCGAACTCGTCGATGCGATGCGCGCGATCGCCGAAGACGTCGCAGCCGGACGAGTGAAGCCGAAGGCGATCAGCGAGAAGATGATCCGTCGGAACCTCTATGTGCCGGACATGCCGGACGTCGATCTGTTCCTGCGCAGCTCGGGGGAGCAGCGCACCTCGAACTTCCTGCTGTGGGAGTCGGCCTACGCCGAGATGGTGTTCCTCGACACGCTCTGGCCCGATTTCTCGCGCGAGGAGCTCTGGCGGGCGATCGGCATCTACCTCTCGCGCGACCGTCGCTTCGGTGGCGCGATCGACGTTCCCGACGCCCCGGCCTGAGCCTGCAGCCAGCGTTCGGTCTCCCGCGGATGCTGGAGCCGGACGATCGTGAGGTGCGGGAAGCGCGCCTGCAACTCGGGGAAGCGTTCTGCCCACTTGTGCAGTGTCGCCGTCTGCCACGCGAGGATGTTCTCCTCGGGGTCGTGGTTGAGCAGGTTCCACGGCCCCTTCTCCCGGTTGCCGTTCCAGAGCTCTCGTCGCAGGATGCCGCGAGCCAGGGTGCGCCTGATCAAGCGGCTGCGCACCACCCGGTACGGGTAGTCGAGCCAGAGCGCGAGCTGCGCACGTGGCGCGAGGATCTCGTCAGTGCCCTTGCTCGTGTACTGCCATTCGGTGATCCACCGGTCGTCGGCGGCGAATGCGCGCACGTCGTCGAGGAACTCGCCCCTCGGCGTCCAGTTCGCGCCATGGAACAGTCCGTCGATCTCGACGTGGCGGAGCCCCCACATGGCGCCGAGGCGGCCCGACAGGGTGGTCTTCCCCGCCCCGGAGACACCCGCCACCAGAACGCGTTCGGGTCGGAACGGCAGGGGGTCGACGGCGGAGAGCATCCGAGAATCCTAGCTGCGGCGCCTGCACCCTGGAATAGCTCACAGAACCATGCGGTTGGATGAAGTGTGACTGAACCCATCTCCATCGACATCTGGTCCGACATCGCCTGCCCCTGGTGCTACATCGGCAAGCGCAACCTCGAGAAGGGTCTCGAAGCGGTCGCCGCTGACGAGGACGCACCGCAGGTCAACATCACCTTCCATTCATTCGAGCTCTCGCCCGACACCCCCGTCGACTTCGACGGCGACGAGATCGACTTCCTCGCCGGTCACAAGGGCATGCCCCGCGAGCAGGTCGAGCAGATGCTGTCGAACGTGACAGGCGTCGCCGCGAACGCGGGACTCCAGTACCGCTTCGACCTGCTGCAGCACACCAACACGGTGAAGGCGCACGAGCTGCTGCACTTCGCGAAAGCCGAGGGGCTGCAGCACGAGCTGGAGGAGCGCCTCATGTCCGCCTACTTCACCGAGGGCAAGCACGTCGGTCGCATCGATGACCTCGTCGAGCTCGCGACCGAAGTCGGCTTGGACGCTGACCGTGCGCGCGTGGCGCTGGAGAGCGAGCAGTACCTTCCGGCCGTGCGTCAGGACCAGGCCCAGGCCCGCGCATACGGCATCCAGGGCGTGCCGTTCTTCGTCGTCGACGGCCAGTACGGCATCAGCGGCGCACAGCCGCCCGCCGCGTTCGAGAACGTTCTGCGTGACCTCTGGTCCAAGCGCGGAGAGACCGAAGCGGAGACCGCCGCGGTCTAGCGGGTCAGTGCCGCCTCGATCGCGCTGACGATCTCGGGGGCGTCCGGCTTCTGCTTCGGGCGGAAGCGCAGGACGTCCCCGTCCGGCAGCACGAGGAACTTCTCGAAGTTCCACTCCACACGACCGGCCTTCCCGCCGGCGTCCGGCGCCGCCTTGAGCGCCTTGTAGAGCTCCGACGCGTTCTTGCCGTTCACCTTGACCTTGTCGTTCACCGGGAAGCTCACGCCATAGGTCGTCGAGCAGAACTCGAGGATCTCGTCGACCGAGCCCGGCTCCTGGCCGAAGAACTGGTTGCAGGGGAAGCCGACGACGGTGAAGCCACGGTCCCCGTACAGACGCTGCAGTTCTTCGAGCTGCTCGTACTGCGGCGTCAGGCCGCACTTGGATGCGACGTTCACGACCAGCACCACGTCGGCGCCGAGGTCGTCGAGGGTCTTCTCCTCGCCCTTCGCGTCGGTGAACGGGATCGTACGGAGCGCGGAATCGGTCATATTCACAGCTTAGATCGCAGCGTCCGCCCTGGCTCCGCGTCTGGGAGAATAGAGGGGACATGACTCTCGCCACCGCCCCAGCCCGCCCCCTCCGCATCGGTCCGATCGATCTCGACGTGCCGGTCGTCCTCGCGCCCATGGCCGGCATCACCAACACCGCTTTCCGGCGTCTGTGCCGTGAGTACGGTGCGGGGCTCTATGTGAGCGAGATGATCACCTCGCGCGCGCTCGTCGAACGCAACGAGACCACGATGCGGTTGATCCGGCACCACGAGTCGGAGACACCGCGATCCATCCAGCTGTACGGCGTCGATCCGAAGACCATCGCCGAGGCCGTGCGCATCATCGTCGCCGAAGACCACGCCGACCACATCGACCTCAACTTCGGGTGCCCGGTGCCGAAGGTCACGCGCCGGGGCGGGGGAGCTGCCCTTCCCTGGAAGTCGAAGCTGTTCGCCGACATCGTCGACCAGGCTGTCAAGGCCGCGGGCGACGTGCCGCTCACGGTGAAGATGCGCAAGGGCATCGACCGCGACCACCTGACCTTCCTCGAGGCGGGGCGTGCTGCTGAAGACGCCGGTGCGGCTGCCGTCGCCCTGCATGCGCGCACCGCGAGCGAGTTCTACTCCGGGTTCGCCGACTGGAACGCCATCGGTGAGCTCAAGCAGGCGGTCACGAGCATCCCGGTGCTCGGCAACGGCGACATCTGGTCCGCCGACGACGCGGTGCGCATGATGGCCGAGACCGACTGCGACGGCGTCGTGGTCGGACGTGGCTGCCTTGGGCGCCCGTGGTTGTTCGGCGAGCTCGCCACGGCTTTCGGTGGCGAGGGCAAGACGGTCGATGCGACCCTCGGGTTCGTGGCCGACGCATTCCGCCGGCACGCCGAACTCCTCGTCGAATTCTTCGAGGACGAAGACCGTGGCTGCCGCGATGTGCGCAAGCACGTGTCGTGGTACTTCAAGGGCTATCCCGTCGGCGGAGACATTCGCACCGGGCTCGCAACCTCGTCGAGTCTGGCGGAGATCGACGACTTCCTCGGAAGACTGGATCGCACCGCCCCCTATCCCGGTGCGGATGCCGAAGGGCAGCGTGGTCGATCGGGTCACCCCAAACGAACGGCACTGCCCGACAAATGGCTGGAATCGCGGGAGCTCGCATCGTCGGCTTCGGAGATGATGCGTGGAGCGGAGATCGAGAACAGTGGTGGTTGACCCTCAGATCGGACTGCGCGCCGACGGTTACGACGCGCGAGACGCCGAGCGCTTCTTCGCCGAGACCCATCGCTCCGAACGCAACGACTTCGCTCGTGACCGAGCGCGTGTGCTGCATTCCGCGGCGCTTCGGCGGCTCGCAGCGAAGACACAGGTGCTGAGCCCGGCGAGCACGGCAGACTTCGCACGCAACCGGCTCACGCATTCGCTCGAGGTCGCACAGGTCGGGCGCGAGCTCGCCGTCGCGCTCGGCGTCTCTGCCGATGTCGTCGACACCGCCTGCCTCAGCCATGACCTGGGGCATCCGCCGTTCGGCCATAACGGCGAGCGCGCGCTCAACGAATGGGCCGAGCACATCGGCGGCTTCGAGGGGAACGCCCAGTCGCTGCGCATCCTCTCCCGACTCGAGGCGAAGGTGCTCGACGACCATGACCGCTCGGTCGGGCTGAATCTGACCCGTGCCAGCCTCGACGCGACGTGCAAGTACCCGTGGACGGTCGACAGTCCGGTGCCGGATCCCGGTGGGCGTCTGAAGTTCGGGGTGTACCCGGAGGACGAGGCCGTCTTCCGTTGGATGCGCGAGGGTGCTCCAGGGCGCCTGCGCTGCATCGAGGCCGAGATCATGGATCTCTCCGATGACATCGCCTACTCGGTGCACGACTTCGAGGACGCGATCGTCAACGGCTACGTCGATGTCGCGCAACTCGCCGACCCGCACGCGCACGACGCACTCGTCGGACGGATCCAGCAGTGGGTGGGTTACGACTTCACCCGAGACGAACTGGCCGATGCTCTCTACCGCCTGTCGTCGCAGCCGATGTGGCTCGCATCCTTCGACCGTTCGAGGCAGGCTCTCGCCCGGCTCAAGAACCTCACGAGCGACCTGATCGGTCGCTTCGCCCGCGCTGCCGTCTCCGCCACCACCGACGCATACGGGACGACGGCGCTGGTGCGCTACAACGCCCATGTCGTCGTGCCGCGCGTGATCGAGGTCGAGATCGCCGTGCTCAAGGGGATCATGGGTCAGGCGATCGTGACGATCGAGGCGCGCAAGGGCGTGTACAAAGAGCAGCGGCGAGTGCTGAAGAGGCTAGGCGATGCCCTCTGGTCGACCGATGCCCTGTGGTCGGCGGGATCCGATGTGCTCGAGCCCGCATTCGCAGCGGACTTCATCGCAGCCGAAGACGACGCCGAGCGGGCCAGGGTCGTCGTCGACCAGATCGCGAGCCTCACGGATCAGAGCGCGATCGACTGGCACAACCGGCTGGTGGGGGAGATCGATCCCGCCGAGGTCGGCATCTGGACGCCCCGTCATGCCCGTCCCGGCGCCGGCGCGCACGCCGAAAGGCGGCCTGTCGCCGAAGGGGCGCGCTGATGCCGAGGATCCTGCAGGCCGACGTCGACGAGGTCAAGGCGCGCACGAACATCGCCGACATCGTCGGTGAGCGCGTCGCACTCAAGTCGGCGGGCGTCGGATCGCTCAAGGGATTGTGTCCCTTCCACGACGAGAAGAGCCCGAGCTTCCATGTGCGCCAGCAGGTGGGGTATTACCACTGCTTCGGCTGCGGAGAGTCAGGGGACGTCTACTCCTTCCTGCGCGAGATGGACCATGTCAGCTTCACTGAGGCGGTAGAACGTCTCGCCGGTCGCATCGGCTACACGCTGCACTACGAAGACGGGGGAGCGGCGCCCGAGACCAGCGGTCGCAGCCGGCTCTACGCGGCGAACACCGCTGCGGCAGAGTTCTTCCGCGCACAGCTACTCACGGCTGATGCCGAGGCTGGTCGACGCTTCCTCGGTGAACGTGGCTTCGACGCCGGTGCGGCAGCGCATTTCGGTGTCGGCTTCGCGCCGCGGGGCTGGGACGGCATGCTCAAGGCGCTCACCGCGCAGGGGTTCACCCGCGAGGAGCTCAGCAACGCCGGTCTGGTCTCGACCGGGCAGCGCGGTGTCTATGACCGGTTCCGCGGGCGCCTGGTGTGGCCGATCCGCGATGTGTCCGGGCAGACCATCGGCTTCGGTGCGCGCAAGCTCTTCGACGACGACAACGGTCCGAAGTACCTGAACACGCCGGAGACGCCGATCTACAAGAAGGCCCAGGTGCTCTACGGGCTCGACCTCGCCAAGCGCGACATCGCGCGCGGAGACCCTCGCCGGGTCGTCGTCGTCGAGGGGTACACCGACGTGATGGCCTGCCACCTCGCCGGCCTCACCACGGCGATAGCGACCTGTGGCACGGCCTTCGGGACCGAGCACATCAAGGTGCTGCGCCGGGTGATGGGTGATGACAACGCATCGGGCGAGGTCGTCTTCACGTTCGACGGTGACGAGGCGGGCCAGAAGGCGGCGCTGCGTGCCTTCACGGAAGACGACAGGTTCAACGCGCAGACATTCGTCGCGGTCGCCCCCGATGGACTCGATCCGTGCGACATGCGCCTCCAGCGCGGAGATGCGGCCGTGCGTGGGCTGATGGACACCAAGCAGCCGATGTTCGAGTTCGCGATCGACCGCAAGCTCGGGGGCTTCGACCTCTCGACCGTCGAAGGGCGGGTCGGTGCCCTCCGTGCGGCGGCTCCCATCGTGGCGGAGATCCGCGACCAGCTTCTGCGGCCGGGGTACGAGCGCGTCCTGGCACGCCGGCTCGGGATGGACCCGACCGAGGTGCGCAGCGAGGTCGAGCGTGCGGCCCGTGGCGGATACGCGCCGCAGCCCGTGCGTCGAGAGGCCCCGCAGATCGACCCGGAGACGGGGGCGCCGGTGGTCGCGCCTGTCACGCTGGCAAGCCTCCCGCGCACCCCTGATGTGGCTGTCGAGCGCGATGCGCTGATGGGCGCTCTGCAATACGGGCATCAGGTGGATCAGCCGCTCCTGAATCGTGCGTTGGGCACCCCCTTCCGGACCCCGGGTCTGGACGCTGTGCGTGAAGCGATCGCAGCGGCCCCCGATCGCACGAGGGCCGGGTGGGTGACAGAAGCTGTGAACAGCGTCCGTGAGCCGTATCGCTCGCTCGCAGGGGAGTTGCTGATGACGCCGTTCCCTGCACGCGACGAAGAGCGAGCGGTCGCCACCGTGGCAGACCTCACCCGCCGACTCGTCCTGCGCCAGCTCGAGCACGAGAAGCAAGAGCTCCTCGGTGCCGTGCAGCGCGTGCCGGCAGACTCCGACGGCGGTCGTGCCCTGCGGATGCGTCTGCGCGATATCGACGCGGAACGCCAACGCTTCGCCGAGTCGTAACCCCGACCGGGATCGTGCAGAGGGCAGGATGGATACATGTCCCGTCGGCCCGAATCCACGAACGCGATCGATTGCTCTGATCTGGTGATCGACCGCATCGGCCATGGGGTACCCAAGCGCGCGGTCGACGGCGTCACCTTCTCGCTCGCACCTGGCGGGCTGATCTGCGTGGCCGGACCAACGGGTTCCGGGAAGTCCACGCTGGTCGCCGCCCTTGCCGGTTCCACGGATCCCTCGGTGAAGGTCGTCGGGGGAAGAGCCCAAGTGTGCGGCGTCGATGTGCGCCGACCGGGACGGAAACACCGGATCCTCACCTACCGCACCGGGTTCGTGCCGCAGGGTGCAGGGGCCGATCTCCCGCCGCGCCTGACCGTGAACGAGGTCATCGCCGAACCGATCCTGATGCGCGAGCGGCGGGTGAACACGAAAGCGCTGTCGATCCGGGTGGCGACGCTGCTCGATGAGCTCCATCTCCCGCTCGGCACGGCCGCGAAGTTCCCCTACGAACTCAGCGCCGGCATGCGCCAGCGGGTGGCGATCGCTCGCTCGTTCATTCTGGAGCCGAAGGTACTCATCGCCGACGAGATACTGGCGAACCTCGACCTGGAGGTTCGGCCCGTGGTCTTCGACGCGATCACCCGTCGTCGCAAGGAGCAGTCGATGGCGGCGCTCCTCGTCACCAACGACGCCGACTTCATCCGCGAGCTGAACGCCGAGACGCTCATGCTCCGAAGCGGACACGTCGTCGCCCGCGGAGTGGGCAAGGACCTGCTGTGGGTGCCCAACGCGGAGTCGGATTCACGCCGCTGACCCCGACACGCCCGGCATCCGCGAAGGGCGCCCCGGTGTCGTGAACACCTCTGGGAGTTTGCTAAGCTTGTCGAGTTGCCCGCTCAGCGGTGCACATTCCTCGGTAGCTCAATTGGCAGAGCAGCCGGCTGTTAACCGGCAGGTTCTTGGTTCGAGTCCAAGCCGGGGAGCCAATAGAAGGCGTCACATCCCAAATGTTTCTCGGGATGTGACGCCTTCTCCCATGTGCGGCCGAATCCGCGTGCGTGGCTCGCGTCGCGCGTCAGACCGCTGACCCGGATGCACGAAGAAGGGCCCCACCGATGTCGGCGAGGCCCTTCTCGGTTCGGCAATCGGTCAGCGTGCGGCACCGGCAAGCGAACCGGTGGTCTGTCCGGCCGGATCCATGATGATGCACTGGATCACGCGGTCGTTGTTCTGCTCCCATGAGTCCTTGGTGGGAACGAGCGTCGTGACTTCGAGCAGCGAGTCCTGGAAGCCGACGCCGACGAACGTGGTGAACGCGTCGCCGACGCACTCCTGGGTTGCGGTGTCGATGTCGGCGTCGGAGAATTCGCCGTCCGGCATCGTGATCTCGTAGTAGATCTCCTGGTCGTGCGGGTCGCTGCACGGGAGGATGTTGGCATCGGTGAGCGTGCCGGAACCGGTGTCGAGCATGCAGTCGCCGAGCTTGACCGAGAAGACACCGACGTTCGCGCTTTCGGTGACCTGGCCACTCTCCTCGTCGCGGTTGGCATCGCCGGAACCGCTGCCGAGAATGCCGTTGATCACGCTGCAGCCGCTCAGCGCGACCGAGAGCGCCACTGCGGAACCTGCGAGCATCAGAGCACGTCGAGTGCGCATCTTCATCATGATTTGTTTCCCCTCCGAAGCGTGGTGCGGAGGCATGCGAAAACCCCCCGCCGCGAATACGCTATCCGTCGGCGAGTCTGTGACGCAACTCGAAGGATGCTATGGAGCTGCTGGGAGTGGCTCAGCCCTCGAAGTCGTCCACGCCAGGCATCCAGCTTGCGCCAGGGCGTCCCCACCCGCGCTTGCGCGTGATCTTCTGCACGGTCTTCCAGTCGCCGTCGGAAAGGCGATCGACATAGAGGATGCCGTCGAGGTGGTCGAACTCATGCTGCATGATGCGCGCGCGCCACCCGTCGACATCGATCGAGACCGGCAGTCCATCCAGATCGGTCGCTGTCACGTGGACACGGTCCGAACGGCGCAGTGCGAAACGTTCGCCGGGGAAGGAGAGGCAGCCCTCCGACTCCAGTTCCGGGTCCGGTTCGCCCGGCTCGAGCGGCACCATCCAGAGCACCGGGTTTATGAGCACGCCGCGCCAAGGCTGATCGTCGTCATCGGTGTACGAGTAGGTGTAGATCCGCAGAGGCACGCCGACCTGAGGAGCGGCGAGTCCGACGCCGGGCGCGGTGTCCATCGTCTCGAACATGTCGGCGACGAGGGTGCGGACATCGTCCGTGATCTCTTCGACGGGAGATGCGGGGGAGTGCAGAACGGGGTCGCCAATGATGCGAATCGGAAGTACAGCCACGTCACAACCCTAGTCGGCGCGGCTCTGCAGGTAGGGTCGTACTGTGACTGCTGGGGTATGGATGAGTGCGGTGGACGATGTCGGCGATCAGCTCGTCGGCGCGTTCCAGAACCCCGGCTTGCTGCTGGGCATTCCGCTCGCTCTCGCAGGTGCGGTCTTCATGTCGCTCGGAGCGCAGTACCAGCATCGCGGTGTCGAGAAGGTCGAGCGTCTCAGCGGTTCCGACGGTGCTTCGGGTCTCACGCTCGACCAGATCAAGCGACTGCTGACCCGTCCGTCCTGGCTCATCGGAACCCTCATGCTCGGGCTCGCCGTGGTCTGTCAGCTCGCCGCGCTCGTGAAGGCACCCCTGATCGTCGTACAGCCGCTCGGAGCGATCGCGCTCGTGATCACGACGCTCCTGAATGCGCGGGTGTCCGGCCACGCACCCACCAAGCAGTCGCTCACGGCGATAGCCTGCTGCGTCGGCGGCATCTTCCTCTTCGTGTTCTTCGCCGCGATCTACGCCACCGAACAGGAAGTGACCGACCGCGAACTGTTCGTGATCCTCGCGCTCCTGCTGGTCGTCATCATCATCCTCGGCGGATGCTGGCTGATTCTGCGGCACCGCATGCGCGCGTTGTTCTATGTGATCGGCGCCGGCGTGCTCTACGGGTTCGTCGCCACCCTCGCGAAGGTCGTCATCAAGCGCATCGAGGCGGGGCAGTTCGAGTGGATCACGGCGATCTGCGTCGTCGCCCTCCTCGCCGCTGCCGCGGTGGGCGGTTACTTCGTCCAGACCGCGTACAGCTCGGGGCCTCCCGACCTCGTGATCGCCGGGCTCACCGTCGTCGACCCGCTCGTCGCCGTCGTGATCGGCATGGTCATCCTCGGTGAGGCCGCGGCCGCTCCGCCGTGGGTCATGGTGATCTTCGCGATCGCCGGAGCCATCGCGGTGTGGGGAGTCGTCGGTCTCGCGAGGTACCATCCGCAGGTACTCAGCGACAGTCAGGACCTGGGGATCGTTCGCGGAAGCGATGCATCGTCGTCTGCCGGCGCCGAGGCCGACGGCTCCGGCGACGGAACCGACAAGCCGACTTCCTGACAGAGGCGCTCGTCTGGACCGGCGCGATGGCGACGGTCGGACTTGCGCGAGCTCAGTACGCCTGATCTATCAGGTCGGCCGACACCTCGGAGGCTGCTGCCTCATCGACGAAGAACACCGTGCGCTTGCGGCCCTTCGCGCCGGCGGCAGGCACACTCGTGTAACTCGCTCCGGCGAGAGCGAGGCCAAGGGCCGAAGCCTTGTCGGCACCCGTCATCACGAGCCAGACCCGCTTCGAAGAATTGAGCACCGGGCGCGTCAGCGTGACACGCTCGGGCGGTGGCTTCGGCGATTCGCGGACCGCGAGGACCGCGGCATCCGTCACCGTGACCTCTTCACGATCCGGGAAGAGGGAAGCGATGTGTCCATCAGGTCCGACGCCGAGGAAGCACACGGCGAACGAAGGCCAGGGGTGCTCCTCGTTTCCGAAACGGGCGAGCTCGGCAGCGTACGCCGAGGCTGATTCGTCGAGCGTCAGCCCGCTGTCGGGGCCGGAGACCTCGTGCACGTTCTCCGCCGGGACCGGGATGTGATCCAGCAGCGCCTGCCGGGACTGCAGCGAGTTGCGGTCCACGTCGTCGCGCGGCACGAATCGCTCGTCGCCCCACCAGAAGTGCACGAGGGCCCAGTCGATCTCGGACGCCCGAGGATGCTCGGCCGCCGCACGCAGCACCGCGCCGCCCATCGAACCGCCGGTGAGGGCGATGTGCGCGATCCGACCGTTGCGAGTACGTGCGCGCACGCGCGTCAGGAAACGGTCAGCCACACGGGCGGCGAGGGCGGCAGGTGTGGCTTCCACCACGACCCGCTTCTCTGCGGACGATGTCGTCATCGACGTCACTCTCCAGTCTCGGGCGGACCCAGCTTCTCCCAGCCCTCGGTGATCACTCGACCGTACAGGACGTCGGGGTCGAGTCGGCGCAGCTCCTCAGCGAGGCACTCGCGAAGAGTGCGCCGGGGCAGGTGCAGGTCGTGGTTCGGCTGGCCGGGCTGGGTGAGCACGGCGACGCCGGGCGTCGGACGCTCCAGCAGGATGTCACCGGACTCACGAGTCAGACGCACCGACTTGATGCCCTCTTCCCAGTGCTCGGGGTCTTCGTACCTCCAGCGCACCGGCACCTCCAGCGCCATCTGCAGCCAGGCCGCCAGCAGCGCGGTGGACGGTGACGCCGCAGCACCGCGCACCTCGACACCGGTGATCGGCTCGTACGGCGGCTGGTCGAGGACGGCGGCGAGCTGCTCCCGCCAGTGCGTCAGACGCGTCCACGCCAGGTCCGTGTCTCCGGGGGCGTGGGTCTCGCCGAGAAGGGCGAGACGATCACGCACATCGGTCGCCGTGGCCGCATCGGTGATGCGCCGCTGGGCGATCTTGCCGAGCGGCGACTGGGCAGGGGCCACGGGAGCGGCTTCGGGCCACCAGGCGACGACCGGAGCATCCGGCAGGAGGAGCCCGGTGATCAGACTCTCCTCGTTGCTGGCGGCATCGCCGAAGGCGCGAAGGACGACGACCTCGCTGGCGCCGGCGTCGCCACCGACGCGGATCTGCGCGTCGAGGCGGGACTCGCCGTCGCCTGTCGTGATCACGATGACGCGCATCGGGTGCTCGCGCGATGCATCATTGGCAGCGTCGATCGCAGCTTCGGCGACGCCGTTGCGTGCCGAGATCACGAGCGTGAGCACGCGGCCGAGTGCGACCGCGCCGCCCTCTTCGCGCACCTTGACGAGCTGCTTGGCGACCTGACTGACCGTCGTGTCGGGAAGGTCGATGATCACGGGCGTCTCCAGACTCGTCCGTCGCGGGCCAAGAGGTCATCGGCGGATGCCGGACCCCACGAACCGGGTGCGTACTGCTCCACTGGACCACCGACGGCCGCCCAGTACTTCTCCACCGGGTCGAGGATCTTCCAGGAGAGCTCGACCTCCTCGTGACGCGGGAACAGCGGCGGGTCGCCGAGGAGCACGTCGAGGATCAGACGCTCGTAGGCCTCAGGGCTCGCCTCGGTGAAGGCGTGACCGTATCCGAAGTCCATCGTGACGTCACGGACGTTGCTGCCGCTGCCCGGCACCTTCGAGCCGAAGCGGATCGTGACGCCCTCGTCCGGCTGGACGCGGATGACGAGTGCATTCTGGCCGAGCTCCGAGGCGTTCCCGCGACCGAAGAGGTGCTGGGGAGCGCGCTTGAAGACCACGGCGATCTCCGTCACGCGGCGTCCGAGACGCTTGCCTGTGCGCAGGTAGAACGGCACGTCCGCCCAGCGGCGCGTGTCGATCTCGAGTTTGATCGCAGCGTAGGTCTCGGTGGTCGACTCGGGGTTCATCCCCTCCTCGTCGAGGAAGCCGGTGACCTTCTCGCCGCCCTGCCATCCACCCGCATACTGACCGCGCGCGGTGGCGAGTGAGAGGTCGTCCGGAACGTGCACCGCCGCGAGGACCTTCTCCTTCTCTGCGCGCAGGTGCTCCGCCGAGAGGCTGATCGGCTCTTCCATCGCGGTGAGTGCGAGCAGTTGCAGCAGGTGGTTCTGGATCACGTCGCGCGCCGCACCGATGCCGTCGTAGTAGCCCGCGCGCCCACCCACACCGATGTCCTCGGCCATGGTGATCTGCACGTGGTCGACGTAGTTGCGGTTCCAGATCGGTTCGTACAGCTCGTTGGCGAAGCGCAGAGCCAGGATGTTCTGGACCGTCTCCTTGCCGAGGTAGTGATCGATGCGGAAGATCGAGTCGGCCGGGAAGGCGACCTCGAGCGCGGCGTTGAGTGCCCGCGCGGATTCGAGGTCGTGCCCGAACGGCTTCTCGATCACGACGCGACGCCAGCGCTCGTCATCGTCGCTGTTCTCGCCGACGAGGCCGGAGTCCTTCAGCTGCTTGGCCACCAGCGGGAAGTCCTTCGGCGGGATCGACAGGTAGAACGCGTGGTTGCCCATGGTGCCGCGTTCGATGTCGAGCTTCTCGATGGTCTCGCGGAGCTTGCGGAACGAGTCGGGATTGTCGAACTCGCCGGAGACGAAGCGGATGCCCTGCAGCAGCTGGGTCCACGTCTCCTCGCGGAACGGCGTACGAGCGTGTTCCTTGACAGCGTCGTAGACCACCTGTGCGAAGTCCTGGTCTTCCCAGTCCCGGCGGGCGAACCCGACCAGGGCGAACCCCGGTGGGAGCAGGCCACGGTTTGCGAGGTCGTAGACCGCGGGCATCAGCTTCTTGCGTGACAGGTCTCCGGTGACGCCGAAGATCACGAGGGCGCTGGGCCCGGCGATCCGGTTGAGACGGCGGTCATCGGGGTCACGCAGCGGGTTGTGCCCGCGCGAGATGGGAACAGACATCAGTGGGGGATTCTCCTGCTGTTACTTCTGTGCGGCTTCGAAGAGAGCGAGCACGTCGTCCGAGGACTCGGTGATCGTCAGCGTGACGACGGGGCGGCCGTGCTCGGCGAGCACAGCGGCGTCACCCGCGGCCTGAGCCTGGATGAGCTGCCCGAAGGTGAAGGGACGGTCCGGGATCTCGAGGTCGACCTCGGTGCGCTCCAGGATCTGCAGGAACACGCCCTGCGCGGGGCCGCCCTTGTGGTACTGGCCGGTCGAGTGCAGGAACCGTGGTCCCCATCCGAACGTGGTCGGACGACCCGAGTCCGCCGCGACGAGTTCGCGCAGGCCCTGGAGCTGCGGCACCTCGAGCCGGTTGACATATGCCTGGATCGACACATAGCCGTCTGCAGGGAGCTGCGCCCAGAGTGCATCGAGCACGCCTTCGACGTTGCCCGAGGCGGCCAGTGCCGGATCCGACACGCGCACCTCGACTCCGTTCTCGACGAAGGCCGGAGCGGTCGGCTCCGGGCGGGCGTCGAGGAGTCCGCGGGCGGCGATCTTCGCCGACTCGACGTCGGGCTGATCGAACGGGTTGATGCGGAGCAGATGACCGGCGATCGCCGTGGCGTACTCCCACACGATGAGCTGGGCGCCGAGCGTGCCGCTGACGAGAATCTCGCCCTCATGACGCTCGTGCAGGTGGAACTCGTTCGCGTCGTCGACCAGACGGACGATCTGCAGGTCGGCCGGCACAGGGTCGAGCTCGGGGGAGACCGGGAGCAGCACGACCGGGAGGATTCCGGTGCCGTCCTTGCCGGTGGATTCGGCGATGAGCTGCTCGATCCAGTCGGGGAGACCCTTGATGTGCGTCCCGTCGGTGATCAGGCCCAGCTTGTCGCGCCGCGGGTTCGTCGCGGCGATGGCCGCACCCAGACGGAGGGCCGGGTTCTCAGCCGAGTCGATGGCGACCTCGAGCGACGAGGCCTCTGCCTCGTTCAGCAGTTCATCGATGTCGACGCCGGCGAGGCCTGAAGGCACCAGACCGAAGGCGGTGAGGGCCGAGTAGCGCCCTCCGACGTTGGGGTCGGCGTTGAAGACGCGGTATCCCGCCTCACGAGCCGAGACGTCGAGCGGGGAGCCCGGGTCGGTGACGACCACGATGCGCTCGACCGGGTCGATTCCGAGGTCACGGAACGCGGCCTCGAACGTGCGGCGCTGGGAGTCGGTTTCGACGGTGGATCCCGACTTCGACGACACGACCAGGACGGTGTCGGTGAGGCCCTCGTCGAGCGCTGCGAGCACCTGGCCGGGAGCGGTCGAGTCGAGGATCGTCAACGGCACCCCGGCGGTCTGTGCGATCACCTCGGGAGCGAGCGAGGAGCCGCCCATTCCCGCGAGCACGACGCGTGTGACGCCCTTGGCGTTCAGATCGGCACGCAGCGCGACGATCTCGGCGACCAGCGGACGGGAAACCGACACGGCTTCGACCCATCCGAGCCGGACGGTGGCCTCAGCCTCGGCTGCGGGACCCCAGAGGGTCGCGTCCCCACCGGTGATACGCGAGGCGATCAGGTCGTGGACGAGACTGGGCACCGTCTCGTCGATCGCGGCGCGGGCCGCTCCGGAGGTGTGGATCGAGAAGGTCATCGCTGCGACTCCAGACCTTCGGCGACCTGGCTCAGCAGGTCGTGCCACGAATCGATGAACTTCGCGACGCCCTCGTCCTCCAGAACCTGGGTGACGTCGGCGAAGTCGATGCCGACCTCGGCGATGCCGGCGAAGACGGCCCGGGCCTCTTCGTAGCCGCCCGTGATGGTGTCGCCGGTGACGACGCCATGGTCGAAGGTCGCCTCGAGGGTCTTCTCGGGCATCGTGTTGACGACGCCCTGGGCCACGAGCTCGGTGACGTACAGGGTGTCGGGGAGCGCGGGGTCCTTGACACCGGTCGAAGCCCACAGCGGGCGCTGGGGGTTCGCTCCGGAGCCGATCAGCGCCTTGGCACGGTCTCCGGCGAACGTCTGCTCGAACAGCTCGTAGGCGAGGCGTGCGTTGGCCAGGCCAGCTTTGCTCTTGAGCGCCTCGGCGACATCCGTGCCGATCGCGGTGAGGCGCTTGTCGGTCTCGGTGTCGACGCGAGAAACGAAGAACGAGGCGACGGAGTGGATGGTCGACAGGTCGATACCCGCGGCCTTCGCCGTCTCGAGACCGGTGAGGTACGCCTCGATGACCTCGGCGTAGCGCTCCAGGCTGAAGATCAGCGTGACGTTGACACTGATGCCGGCCCCGATCGCCTCGGCGATGGCCGGAAGGCCGGCCTTCGTCGCGGGAATCTTCACGAGGAGGTTCGGGCGGTCGACCTTGGCCCACAGCTCCTTGGCCTGAGCCACGGTGCCGGCGGTGTCATGCGCCAGGTCGGGGGAGACCTCGATCGAGACACGACCGTCGACGTGGTTCGAGGCTTCCCAGACGGGACGGAACACGTCGAGTGCTGCGGCGACGTCCTGCGTGGTGGCGGCGAATACCGCTTCCTCGGCGGTCGCACCGGAGGCGGCGAGCTCGGTCACCTGAGCGTCGTACGACGTGTCGTTCTTGTCGGTGATCGCGTTCGCGAAGATCGTCGGGTTGGTCGTGACACCCACGACGTTGCGCGACGAGATCAGGTCGGCGAGGTTGCCGGACGAGATCCGTGTGCGGGAGAGGTCGTCGAGCCAGATGCTGACGCCGGCGGCGGCGAGCTGTTCGGTAGGGGTGCTCATGCGTTCTCCTTGGTGCTGTTGGCCGCGATTGTCTCGCGGGCGGCCGCGATGACGGCCTCGGTGGTGATGCCGAACTTCTCGAAGAGGGTCTTGTAGTCGGCGGAGGCGCCGAAGTGGTCGATGCCGACCGAGCGGCCGCGGTCGCCCACGATGCCACGCCAGGTGAGTACGGAACCGGCCTCGACCGATACGCGGGCGGTGACGGATGCCGGCAGCACGCTCTCGCGGTACGCCGTGTCCTGCTCGTCGAACCACTCCAGCGAAGGGGCAGAGACGACACGGACGTTCACACCCTCGGCGGCCAGCGTCTCGCGGGCGTTGACTGCGAGCTGCACTTCGGAACCGGTGGCGATGATGATGACGTCCGGCGAGCCGCTCGGTGCCTCGGCGAGCACGTACGCACCCTTGGCCGCGTTGTCCGCCGAAGCGAAGACGTCACCAGAGGCTGCACCTTCGCCACGCTCGAACACCGGGATGTTCTGGCGGGTCAGAGCGATACCCGTCGGGCCCTCGTGGCGGCGGAGGATCTCGAGCCAGGTCGCGGCCGTCTCGTTCGCGTCGGCAGGGCGCACGACCGAGAAGTTCGGGATCGCGCGAAGCGTCGCGAGCTGCTCGATCGGCTGGTGGGTCGGGCCGTCCTCGCCGAGGGCGACCGAGTCGTGCGTCCAGACGAAGATGCTCGGCACGTTCATGAGCGCGGCGAGACGCACTGACGGGCGCATGTAGTCGCTGAAGATGAGGAAGGTTCCGCCGAACGCGCGGGTGGGTCCGTGCAGCACGATGCCGTTGATGATCGCGCCCATGGCGTGCTCGCGGATGCCGAAGTGCAGCACCCGGCCGTAGGGGTTGCCCGACCACTCGTGGGTCGACCACTCGGCGGGGATGAACGACGGCGCACCCTTGATGGTGGTGAGGTTCGACTCGGCGAGGTCTGCAGAACCGCCCCACAGTTCCGGCAGTTCCGCAGCGAGGGCGTTGATGACCTGGCCGGATGCGGCACGGGTCGACACCTCCTTGCCGGACTCGAAGACCGGAAGTGCGCTCGTGATGTCGGAGGGGAGCTCCTGCGCCTCGAGGCGGTCGAGCAGAGCCTTCTTCTCGGGGTTCGCTGCGGCCCAGGCGTCGAACGACTTCTGCCAGGTGGCGCGAACCTCGGCGGCGCGTGCGGCGAGGCCGCGGGTGTGCGCGATGACGTCGTCGGCGACCACGAAGCTCTGCTCCGGGTCGAAGCCGAGGACCTTCTTCGTCGCGGCCAGCTCGTCGGCGCCGAGGGCTGAGCCGTGGATCTTGCCGGAGTTCTGCTTGCCAGGCGACGGCCAGCCGATGATGGTCTTGAGGATGATGAGCGACGGCTTAGAGGTCTCGCCCTGAGCTGCCTCGATCGCGGCGTTCAGCTCGGCGACGTCTTCGACGTACTCGCCGGTCTTCTTCCAGTCGACGACCTGTACCTGCCAGCCGTACGACTCGTAGCGCTTCGCGACGTCTTCGGTGAAGGCGACGTTCGTGTCGTCCTCGATCGAGATCTGGTTCGAGTCGTAGATCGCGATCAGGTTTCCGAGCTGCTGGTGGCCGGCAAGCGACGAAGCCTCGCTGGTCACGCCCTCCTGGAGGTCGCCGTCGCCGGCGATCACGTACACGAAGTGGTCGAACGGGCTGGTGCCCGCTGCGGCCTCGGGATCGAAGAGGCCACGCTCGTACCGTGCCGCGTAGGCGAAGCCCACCGCCGACGCGAGACCCTGGCCAAGGGGGCCGGTCGTGATCTCGACGCCCTTGGTGTGGCCGTACTCCGGGTGGCCGGGCGTGAGCGAGCCCCAGGTGCGCAGCGCCTTGAGATCGTCGAGCTCGAGACCGAAGCCGCCGAGGTAGAGCTCGACGTACTGGGTGAGGGAGGAGTGCCCGACCGACAGGATGAATCGGTCCCGTCCGAGCCAGTCGGTGTCGGTGGGGTCGTGCCGCAGCACTCGCTGGTAGAGGACGTACGCGGCAGGAGCGAGGCTCATTGCCGTGCCGGGGTGACCGTTACCGACCTTCTCCACGGCGTCAGCCGCCAGGATTCGAGCGGTGTCCACCGCGCGCCGATCGATCTCATCCCACTGCAATTCCGACACGTTCATGCCCTTTCCGACAGTTTCGAGGGCGCCCGTATTCCCTGGCGCATCCGCATCATCACGGAGAGTGTGCACATCGCCGGGCGCGCGAGTGGTTTCAGCATAGCGGTGACGGGAGTTGCGCTACGCGGGCCCGCGAGCCGGAAGAGGTCATCCCGTGTCATACACTGGAGAGGTTGTCCGGTCACACGTGCGGAGGAGGCGATCGAGATCTCGACGATGTCTGATCAGACCGTGAGGAAGTCGTCCATCGGTCGCACGGTGAAGGCTTACGTCACACTCACCAAGCCGCGCGTGCTCGAGCTGCTGCTCGTCTCCACGGTTCCCGTGATGTTCCTGGCGCAGGGTGGGCTGCCCAACCTCTGGCTGGTGCTCGCGACCGTCATCGGCGGTTCCTTGAGTGCCGGTTCCGCCGCCTCGTTCAACATGTACCTCGATCGCGACATCGACGCGCACATGCACCGCACCGAGAATCGGCCGCTGGTCACCGGCGAGGTCAGCCCCGGCGGTGCGCTGATCTTCTCGTGGACGCTCGCCGTCGTCTCGACGGTCTGGCTGCTGGCCACGACCAACTGGCTCACAGCCGCGCTGTCGGCGGCGGCGATCTTCTTCTACGTCGTGATCTACACGATGATCCTCAAGCGCCGCACCGAGCAGAACATCATCTGGGGCGGCATCGCGGGTTGTTTCCCGGTGCTCATCGGCTGGTCCGCCGTCACCGGGTCGCTCGGCTGGCCGGCCTTCATCCTCTTCCTCCTCGTGTTCCTCTGGACGCCGCCGCACTACTGGCCGCTGTCGATGAAGTACCGGGACGACTACGAAGACGTCGACGTTCCGATGCTGGGCGTCACTCGCAACGCTTCGCAGGTCGGCCTCCAGGTGATCCTCTACGCCTGGGCGACCGTGGCCTGCTCGCTCCTGCTGGTGCCGATCGCGAACATGGGGCTCGTGTACACGGTCTCCGCCGCGGTGTTCGGCGGTTGGTTCATCTACGAGTCGCACCGCCTGTACAACCGGGCGGTGCACGGAACCGAGCCGCGCCCGATGCGTGTGTTCCACGCCTCGATCACCTACCTGACGTTGATCTTCGTCGCGGTCGCGGTCGACCCGCTGCTTCCGTTCTGAAAACGACGGAGCGGCGCCGATTTCTCGACGCCGCTCCGGCTCACGCATTTGTTCAGTTGCGTGTGATCGTGGGTGCCGTCTCGTCCGTTTCGGCGGCGACGCCCTTTGTGTCGGCAGCGGCGTTCGTGACAGCGGTGTTCGTGGCGGCGTCGACGTCGGCGTCGGCGGCAACGTCCGATGCCTGTGCGGTCCCGACCGGCACCTGGTTCTCTTCGGCTTCGACCGTCCAGTCGATCGCCTCGACGACAGCCGGGGCGGGTGTGGGAACGAGGGCGCGTGCAGCGACGAGCGCCAGCGACAACAGAACGCCGATGATTCCGGCAGTGAGCACGCCGGTACCCACGACGATGATCGACGGGCCGACGTACACGTCGACTCCGGTGGCTGTCTGATCGAGGATCTTCGCCGACATCGAGCCGATCTGACCGGAGACGAGCCAGCCGCCGACTGCCGTGGCGGCGAGGGAGACGACGAGGAGGAGCCAGAATCCGATGCTTCGTGAGAGTGACTTGTTCATGTCGCCCACCTTCTCGGACGCTCTGATGAGTCCGCGATGCGCGAGCTATGGATCGACTGTGTGACCTTAGTCGTCTGTGCCGACCGGGCGCTTCAGATGCAGCACCACGACCGTGTACGTGGCCGCCGAGAGCGAGGCCAGAACCATGTGGATGCCGACGAGCAACGGGGGGAGCCCCTCGCGGGCCTGCCAGATGCCGACACCGACCTGCACCAGGATCGCGAGCACCAGGACGAGCAGCCAGCGCCGCGGTTCCAGGCGGAGAACCCAGGCCGAGATCGTCAGGAAGAGGACGAGCGCGGCGAGGATGTAGCCCGGCCAGGAATGCACGTGCGCGAGCACCGTCGCGTCGAAGCCGTGGCGCAGCACGTCGGCGTCGCCGGAGTGCGGTCCTGATCCGGTGGTCAGCACGCCGAACACGATCGTCACTGCGAGCGCGAGTCCGGTCACGTGGGTGACGGCAGCGAACCATGCGGGAACGGCGCGTTCACGCGGTCCGGGCGTTGCTTTCAGCCGCACGAGGAAGGCAGCAGTGATGCAGACGAGCAGCAACGACGATGTGTAGTGGAACCCCACGATGAAGGGGTTCAGGCCGGTCAGCACCGTGATGCCACCGACGAGCGCCTGCGCGACCACACCGATGAGCGTGAGCCAGGCGAGCAGCACCAGGTCGCGCCGGTCCGGCGAGGTTCGAACGGAGTGCACGGCCGCCGCGATGACTGCGATCAGGAGCACGCCGGAGGCGATGGGGAAGGCGGGGACGTGGAAAGGCGCCGCGATCGCATACGCGACGCCGGCTGCGACGATGCCGCCGGCGGCGAACCAGAGCGCGTTGACCAGTCCGCGCTTGCCGCTGAACAGGTGTAGGACCAGGAGCACGACAGCCAGGGCGATGATGCCGACCACGCCCGTCATCAGACGGTTACCGAACTCGATGATCCCGTGGATGCCCTGCACCTCGAGGATCGGCACCAGGGAGTCCGGTGTGCACAGCGGCCAGTCCGAGCATCCGAGTCCGGACCCGGTGAGGCGCACAGCGCCGCCGGTGCCGATGATGATGGTCTCGCTGATGAACGACAACCACGCGAAGATCGTCAACGCGCGCGCCCACACCGCGGAACGAGGGGCAACCGTTCGCGTCGTAGAGGAGGCGGGGATCATCGTCTCGGGCATAAGTCCTCCGGACCGCGCACGACGTGGCGGGCATGGCCCGTCTGTCAGGCGGAACCTGTAGAATCGGATTGTTGCGATGAGCGCTGACAGCGCTGAAGCATCGTCAACAGTTTAGGCGCGATGGAAGCGCCGGTGATGAGGGCCCACCAACGGCACCCGCTCCCGCAGACTCGACGGGGATCAGGTGTGTCGGGGCGGATGACACCGTTTGGGACCTGTGAGGAGAGTGTTGGATGTCGGATGTACTGATCGACCGCCCGGAGCTTGATGGTCTGGGGGTGTACGAGTTCGGCTGGCACGATGAAGATGCCGCTGGTGCCCTCGCGAAACGCGGTATCTCTGAAGAGGTCGTCCGCGGAATCTCGGCGCTCAAGAACGAACCCGAATGGATGCTGAAGACCCGTCTCAAGGGATACCAGCTCTTCGGGCGCAAGCCGATGCCGACCTGGGGTGCAGACCTCAGCGAGATCGACTTCGACAACATCAAATACTTCGTCCGCTCCACCGAGAAGCAGGCGCAGACGTGGGAAGACCTTCCCGCTGAGATCCGCGAGACCTACGAGCGCCTCGGCATCCCCGAGGCAGAGCGTCAGCGGCTCGTGGCCGGCGTCGCGGCTCAGTACGAGTCCGAGGTCGTCTACCACCAGATCCGTGAAGATCTGGAGCAGCAGGGTGTCATCTTCATGGACACCGACACGGCGCTCCGCGAGCACCCCGAGTTCTTCGAGGAGTACTTCGGCTCGGTCATCCCCGCCGGCGACAACAAGTTCGCGGCGCTGAACACGGCCGTATGGTCGGGCGGCTCGTTCGTCTACGTCCCCAAGGGCGTGCACGTCGAGATCCCGCTGCAGGCGTACTTCCGCATCAACACCGAGAACATGGGTCAGTTCGAGCGGACGCTGATCATCGCCGACGAGGACAGCTACGTCCACTACATCGAGGGCTGCACCGCCCCGATCTACAAGTCGGACTCCCTGCACTCGGCAGTCGTCGAGATCATCGTGAAGAAGAACGCCCGCGTTCGGTACACGACGATCCAGAACTGGTCGAACAACGTCTACAACCTGGTCACCAAACGCGCCGTGGCATACGAGGGCGCGACCATGGAGTGGGTCGACGGCAACATCGGCTCCAAGGTGACGATGAAGTACCCGTCCATCTACCTGATGGGCGAGCACGCCAAGGGCGAGACGCTCTCCGTCGCCTTCGCCGGCCCCGGTCAGCACCAGGACGCCGGCGCCAAGATGATCCACATGGCGCCCTACACGCAGTCGTCGATCGTCTCGAAGTCGATCGCTCGCGGTGGCGGACGCGCCGGCTACCGCGGTGAGGTGCGAGTGGACGCCGCGGCGCACCACTCCGCCAACACCGTGCGCTGTGATGCACTGCTGGTCGACACCAAGTCCCGCTCCGACACCTACCCGGCGATCGACATCCGCGTCGACGACGTGCAGCTCGGGCACGAGGCCACGGTCTCGAAGGTGAGCGAGGAGCAGCTGTTCTACCTGCAGTCCCGTGGCATGCCCGAGGACGAGGCGATGGCGATGATCGTGCGCGGCTTCATCGAGCCGATCGCCCGTGAGCTCCCGATGGAATACGCGATGGAACTGAACAAGCTCATCGAGATGGGCATGGAAGGATCGGTCGGCTAGTGACCGCCGCTACGACAGCGCCTGCCGAGGCGCAGAACAGCAACGCGCCCGCGGGCGCACACATCGACCCGGCGGCGCAGGTCGCCGCCGCGGGGTTCGTCCCCGTCCAGACCCGCTCGGAGCGACCGCACTCCTTCGAGCCCGCCGACTTCGGTGCCCCCACGGGGCGCGAGGTCAACTGGAAGCACACGCCGGTCGCTCAGCTCACCTCGCTGTTCGAGGTGGCGTCGCCGAACGACGGCGTCAGCTACACGTACAGCGCGGGGGAGCAGTACATCGCCGAGCCGCTCGCCGTCGGTGCGGCCCCCCGTGGCGAGATCTTCCTCGCGGAAGACGTGACGGCGGCCGTTGCATGGCAGGGAAGCGCCGAGGCGCTCCATGTGCGCATCCCGCGTGAAGAAGAGGTCGCCGAGCCGGTCTTCATCTCCATCGCGGGTCTCGGTGCGGATCGCCGTGCCGACGCCCACATCGTGATCGAAGCTCTCGAGCACAGCTCCGCGACCGTCGTGCTCCAGCACACGGGTTCCGCACAGTACGCGCAGAACGTCGAGATCATCGTGCGTGACGGTGCCAAGCTCACGGTCATCAGCCTGCAGCAGTGGGCGGATGACGCGGTGCATGCGGCCGCTCACCAGGCACGGGTCGGCGCGGACGCGACTCTCAAGCACTTCGTGGTCAGCTTCGGCGGTGGCGTCGTTCGTGTGAACCCGAACGTCGAGCTCGCGGGAGCAGGTTCCGAGGGCTATCTGTACGGGTTGTCCTATGCAGACGCAGGGCAGCACCTCGAGAGTCAGGTCTACCTGCACCACAAGGGACCGCACACCAAGGGCGACGTCCTCTACAAGGGTGCGCTGCAGGGACAGGGCGCGCACAGCGTCTGGATCGGCGACGTGCTCATCGGCGCCGACGCGACCGGCACCGACTCCTACGAGGCGAACCGCAACCTGGTGCTCACTGAAGGCGCACGCGCCGACTCGATCCCGAACCTCGAGATCGAGACCGGCGACATCCTCGGCGCAGGGCACGCGAGTGCCACCGGTCGTTTCGACGACGAGCAGTTGTTCTACCTGCAGGCGCGCGGCATCACCGAGGAAGAGGCTCGACGACTCGTCGTGCTCGGATTCCTCACCGACATCGTGCAGCGCCTCGGCATCCCCGCCCTCGAGACCGAGCTGCTGTCGGCGATCGAGACGGAGCTCGCCGAGGTGAGTGCATGACCGCCGAGCGCGTCTGCGGAGTCGCCGATCTCGAGCAGGACATGCCGTTGCGTGTCGAGCCGAGCGGCGTGCCCATCACGGTGATCAAAGACGGTGAAGGCGTCATCCACGCCATCGGCGACACCTGCACCCACGGCGAAATCTCGCTGTCCGAGGGCTTCGTGGAAGGCGACACGGTGGAGTGCTGGGCACACGGCTCCGCCTTCTCGCTGCTCACCGGCAAGCCCCAGAATCTCCCCGCATATGAGCCCGTCCCTGTCTACGTCGTCCAGATCGACGGCGATGACGTGCTCATTGATCCGACTGTGATTAAGGAAGTCTGAAGAATGTCTGTTCTCGAGATCCGCGACCTGCATGTGACGGTCGAGACCGAGGCGGGGACCACCCCGATCCTCAACGGAATCAACCTCACCATGAACACCGGTGAGACCCACGCCATCATGGGCCCGAACGGGTCGGGCAAGTCGACGCTGGCCTACACGATCGCAGGTCACCCCAAGTACACGGTGGTCTCCGGTTCCATCACGTTCGACGGCCAGGACGTCCTGGCGATGAGCGTCGACGAGCGTGCTCGCGCGGGCCTCTTCCTCGCGATGCAGTACCCGGTCGAGATCCCGGGTGTCACCGTGACGAACTTCCTCCGAACGGCCAAGACGGCACTCGACGGCGAAGCGCCGGCGATCCGCGGCTGGACCAAGGACGTCAAGTCGGCCATGTCGAACCTGCGCATGGACCCGAAGTTCGCGCAGCGCAACGTCAACGAGGGATTCTCCGGCGGCGAGAAGAAGCGCCACGAGATCCTCCAGCTCGAGGTGCTGAAGCCGAAGTTCGCCATCCTCGACGAGACCGACTCCGGTCTCGACGTCGATGCGCTGAAGATCGTCTCCGAGGGTGTCAACCGCGCGAAGGAGTCCACGGGACTCGGTGTGCTGCTGATCACGCACTACACGCGCATCCTCCGCTACATCCGCCCCGACTTCGTCCACGTCGTCGTCGCGGGCAAGATCGTCGAAGAAGGCGGCCCGGAGCTCGCAGACCGGCTGGAGAACGAGGGATACGACCGTTTCCTCGACCCTGCAGCTCCTATCGAGGCGTAGGCTGATCGCATGACAGCGACCCTGACTGACGAGAAGTACGACGCGGTCACTGAGGCTCTCAAAGACGTCATGGACCCCGAGCTCGGGATCAATGTCGTCGACCTCGGCCTCATCTACGACCTCGCGTGGGATGACGAGAACGATGCTCTCGTCATCCACATGACGTTGACCAGTGCCGGCTGCCCGCTCACCGATGTTCTCGAGGACCAGACCGCTCAGGCTCTGGACAGCGTCGTCGATCGATTCCGCATCAACTGGGTCTGGATGCCGCCGTGGGGTCCGGAGAAGATCTCGGACGATGGGCGCGACATGATGCGCGCCCTCGGCTTCGCGATCTGACCCGCACGGAGACCCGCCGCTAGGCGGTTTCGACGCGCGCGTCGAATCAGATGACACGACGATGTCGCGTGTCGGAACCTCGGGAGAACGAATGCTTCAGGTGAAAGCTCTGCCTCTGGCGGAGCTCCGTGAGCGCAGCAGCGAGAAGTGGCGGGAGTACCCTGCAGACGTTCTGCCGCTGTTCGTCGCCGAGACCGATTTTCCGTTGGCGCCGGCCATCTCGACGGCGCTGCAGCGCGCCGTCGAGATCGGTGACACCGGGTACGTCGCGTCGCGGACACCTCTCGCGGAGTCGTTCGCAGCGTTCGCCGTCCGCCGCTACGGGTGGGAACCCGACCCCGCGCGCATGCGCAGCACCGCAGACGTGAGTATGGGGATCGTCGAGATCCTCCGTCGTGTCACGCAGCCGGGCGAACGGGTCGTCGTGACGCCGCCCGTCTATCCGCCCTTCTACGACCTGGTGGCCGAAGCCGGCGCCGAGGTCGAACGAGTGCCTCTTCGCGACACCGGAACCGGATGGCAGCTCGACCTCGACGGTATCCGCGCCGCCTTCGAGGACGGCGCGACCGCGATTCTGCTCTGCAACCCGCACAACCCGACGGGCACGGTGCACGACAGGGAAAGCCTCTCTGCACTCGCGGAGCTGGCTGACGAGTTCGGTGTCGCGGTCGTCTCCGACGAGATCCACGCGCCGCTCGCGCAGCCGGGCACCGGTTTCACCCCGTTCCTCGCAGTGAGCGACGCGGCACAGCGGGTGGGCTATGCGGTGGTCAGCGCCAGCAAGGCGTTCAACCTCGCAGGGCTGAAGTGCGCCCTCATGGTCGCTGCCGACGAGGAGACGAGTGCCGTCCTGCGTGGACTCCCCGTCGAGGTCGAGTGGCGTACCGGACAGTTCGGTCTGCTCGCCGCGGTCGCCGCGTTCTCGGAGGAGAGCGACCTCTGGCTCGACGGGCTGCTGCGTACTCTCGACGAGAACCGCGTGCTCTTGGAAGATCTCCTCGCTGCACGGCTTCCTGGCGCGCGCTATCGCATTCCCGACGCCGGGTACCTCGCGTGGATCGATCTCTCGGCGCTGGAGTGGGGCGAGAATCCGGCCCGACGCATCCTGAAGGACGCAAGAGTCGCCCTCCATTTCGGGCCGGCCTTCGGTGCAGAGGGTGCTGGCCACGTGCGACTGAACTTCGGAACGAGTCCGGAGATCCTCACTGAGGCCATCGAGCGCATCGCGACGCTCGTGGGCCGATGACCGCCCCGGTCGACGCCGCCACCATCTGGGATCGCCAGCGCATCTGGGTGACTCTCGGTGCGGTCGCCCTCATCTTCCTCGCGGCGATCGAAGCGCTGGCGGTCACGACGGTCATGCCCATCGTCAGTGAGGCGCTCAACGGCGAGGCCCTGTTCGCCGTTGCGTTCGCCGGCACCCTCGCGACCAGCGTGATCGGAATGGTGGCGACCGGAGCGTGGTCGGACGCTCGCGGACCTCGAGGCGCACTGTACGTCGCGGTCACACTCTTCATCATCGGTCTGCTGATCTCGGGTTTCGCGGTGACGATGCACCAGTTCCTCATCGGCCGTCTGGTGCAGGGGCTCGGAACAGGTGGGCAGACCGTCGCACTGTACGTGGTCGTCGCGAGGCTGTACCCGCCGCATCTGCACGGGCGGATCTTCGCGGCTTTCGCAGCCGCTTGGGTCGTACCCTCGATGGTCGGGCCGTTCCTCGCCGGAGCGGTGGCGGAGTACCTCGATTGGCGTTGGGCGTTCCTGGGTGTCGCCGTGCTCACTGCTGCGGCGTTCCTGATGATCGCCGTCCGACTCCGCGGTGTCGATCTGGGGAGAGGGGAACCGCAGGATCGGCGAGCGCTCATCGTTCGACTGGTGCTCGCCGTCGTCGTCGCCGTGCTCGCCGTCGTGATCGGCTTCTCGGCGGATATGGACCCCGGTATCGGGTGGCCGGTGGCGCTCGGGGCCGTACTGGCGATCGGATTCGCCGTCCTTCCGTTGCTGCCGCGGCGCACGCTTCGGGCGGGGCCGGGGCTGCCAAGCGTCGTGCTGATGCGAGGCATCGTGGCGGGGGCATTCTTCGCCACAGAGGCCTACATCCCGTATCTGCTGATGAGGAAGTTCGATTTCAGCGCGACCTGGGCCGGGATCGCCCTGATGCTCGCCGCCCTGGCCTGGGCGGGGGCATCGGCCCTGCAGGGGCGATACGGCGAGCGGTTGGGAAATCACCGGATCACGGTGATCAGTCTCGGCTCGCTCTTGATCGCGATGCTGTGCGTGCTCGCCGCCGCGGTGTTCGATGTCTCGGCTGCCGTCGTCGTGCTGGGTTGGGCGTTCGCCGGAGGCGGGATGGGGCTGCTCTACCCGCGCCTGACCGTGCTGACGCTGGCCTACTCGAACGTCACCAACCAGGGTTTCAACTCATCCGCGCTGTCGATCTCCGACGCCACCGGGTCGGCCGTCGCGATCGCATTGGCCGGGCTCGGTGTCGCCTCCCTCGGCGGTGAGGCGGGAGCGTTCGGCGCGGTGTTCGCGTTCTGCATCGCGCTCGTCGTGCTTGCTGTGGTTCCCGGCCTCAGGCTCGGGCATGCGGCGGAGTCACCGGCGCACTGAGTTCTCCGGCGAGGGCCGTGATCCCGAGATCGAACACGCGATCGAGTCCGGCGGTGACGTCGACCTCTCCCGCGTCGGGGAGGGCTCCATAGCTGTCAGCGTGCATGCGCTGCTGAACGAGCGTGGCGTGTCCGAGCACGAAGTGCAGGATCGCCGCGCCTCGGTCTTCAGGGGCGGTAGCACCTTGCGCGCGCAGTGCCTCGGTCAGTGCGCTCTGGGCCTGTGAGGAGCCGAGCTGGAGGGCATAGGTGCTGAGGACCAGCTCTGCGCCGTCGCGGTAGGCGAAGAGCGCGTCGCGAATACCGCGTGCGGTCGCCAGCACGTCAGCGCTGCCGCGGGGGATCGATGCCGTGATCCGATCGGCGAGCTCGGCGAGCAGCTCCTGCTTGCTCGCGAAGTGCCAGTACAACGCGCTCGGCTGTACATCCAATCCTGCGGCGATGCGCCGCATCGAGAGGTCTGCGAGCCCGACTTCGTCGAGCAGGGCGAGTGCGCTCCTGGCGACGCTGTCGCGATCGTGTCGGGCCGGATTGGGCTCTGGGCTCATCCTCCCATTATAGTGAACGACGTTCAGGTGAACACTGTTCAGGTCATGATGCACGAGAGGGAGTCGCGGTGCCGAGTTCCGCAGAGGTCACTCTCACCCCGATCGTCTTGGACGCGGTGTCTGTGCAGTTCGACGGCCGTCCGGTGCTTCATGACGTCTCGGTCGCGATCACGGCGCAGACCATCGCCGTCATCGGCGCGAACGGCTCGGGGAAGTCGACGTTCGCGCGACTCCTGAACGGCCTCGTCGCTCCCAGCAGTGGCACGGTGTCTGTGCACGGACTCGACACCGTGCGTGAACGCGCAGCCGTCCGCAAGCGTGTGGGCTTCGTGTTCACCAACCCTGATGCGCAGATCCTCATGCCGACGCCCGCCGAAGACCTCGCGTTGTCGTTGCGAGGGCAGCCGAAGGCGGAAGTGGCGGCTCGCGTTCGGGAGACCCTCGATCTGCATGGGCTCGACGACCACGCCGACATCCCTGCGTCGAGCCTGTCCGGGGGCCAGAAGCAGATGCTCGCGCTGGCTTCCGTGCTGATCGCCGCACCACGACTGATCGTCGCCGACGAGCCGACGACGCTCCTCGATCTGCGCAACTCCCGCCGGATCGGAGATCTGCTGCTCGCGCAGACCGCCCAGGTCGTGGTGGTGACGCACGACCTCGAACTGGCCGCACGGTGCGAGACGGCAGTGTTGTTCGACGAGGGGCGGATCGCCGCCTGCGGGCCCCCCGCGGCGGTCATCGAGACCTATCGACAGGCGTGCGCATGATCGCGCTGTATCGACCGGGAACCGGAATCCTGCACCGCGCCCCCGCCTGGGCCAAGCTCGCCGCCCTGGCGGTCGCAGCGCTCGTCCTCTCCGTCTACCCGCATGACTCGGTGAGTATCGCCGTATCGCTCCTCGTGGTCCTGGCGCTGTACGCAGTCGCTGGACTGCCCTTCCGGGTGCTGTTCGCGGAGATCTGGCGTCTGCGCTGGATCGTCCTCATCCTTGCCGGAGCCCTCGTGATCTTCGTGTCGCCGGTCGCCGCGTGGATCAGTACGGGGCGAGTCGTGGCGGTGCTCCTGCTGGCCGGACTGCTGACGCTCACGACCCGGATGTCTGACCTCCTCGAGGTGCTGCACTGGCTTCTGCAGCCCATTCGTCGGTTCGGGAAGGATCCGGAAGCGATCGCACTGACGTTGTCGTTGACCCTCACGACCATTCCGGTGATCGCGGGGTTCGCCGAACGCGTGCGGGAAGCGGAGCAGGCTCGAGACGTACGGCTGGGCGTTCGCACCGTGGTGCCGTTGCTGGTGCTCGCCCTGCGGCACGCGGATGAGGTCGGCGATGCGCTGGCGGCGCGTGGCGTCGGCTGAGTCTCAGACGGCGGCGAGCACTCCCGCGCCCTGAAGCGGTCGAGGTGCCGTCCGGGAAGCGAGTCGCAGCGCACCCGCGATCAACGCGATCGCGATGAGTGCGGTGGCGACCGAGGTGCCGGCAGCCAGGAGCAGCACGATGCCGATCAGGCCGCTCAGAGTCCCGATGGCGAGTTGCAGAGCCGATGCCGTCGCCGGTGGCGCGGGCTGCGACTCGAACCGGCTGAACAGGACCGCGACGAGGGCCGTGAGTGCGAGCGCGGTCGCGAGCCAGAGCGGCCGGCCCGCCCACCACTCGGTGCTGTCGAGTGCAGGCAGCATCGTGCCGGTCGCGAGGGCATAGATCGCGGTGGCCCCCGCCATCAGGAGCAGTACAGGCATGTGCCAGAGATAGATCGTCATGGCCCGCACGGTCACGAAACCGGTGAACGCGGCTACCTGAGGCCGGCGACTGAACCGTTCGAGACGGTCGCGATTCAGTGAGATCAGGCTGGTGTGCGCGATGCCGACGAGCAGGAGGGCTGCGGTGGGCGGGTTGATGTTCGCGATGAGGTCGGGGGAGTACATCGCGGCCAGGAAGGTCGTGACGAGGAGGACCAGGGCCCCGATGCCCGCGATCACACGGACGCGGACGCTCAGCGCATCGATGCGTCCGTCGGCGAGGAAGAAGCCGAGCTGCTGCAGCGTCATCCACACGAAGGCGAGGTTCAGGAAGCCGAGTGCTTCGACGCCGGATGCGGCGCGCAGGACATCGACGGCGATCGAGGCGATGGCGAGAGCGCCGATCGTGCGAAACGGTGCGCGCTCGTGGGCGGCGGCGAGGAGGGGGAGCAGCGCCTGGCACAGCAGGAAGACACCCAGGAACCACAGCGGTTGTCCGTACCGGAATCCCGCGGTGGCGATGAGGTCGGCAGGCACTCCGAAGACGGTGAGCAGCGCGAGTGCGAGGCCGATGACGGCGATCGTGTAGATGGCGGGACGCAGCAGTCGGTGCACACGCCCTGCGATGAATCCGACGGACGTACCGCCGCGCTGCCGCATCCGTCGATAGGCCAGTAGCCCCGAGAACCCGCCGATCACGAAGAACAGCGGCATCACCTGCAGGAGCCAGCTGAGTGGGGCGATCCATCCGGTTCCGTCGCTGGCGTTGTCGAATACGGGCGCCGAATCAGTGACCGTGACGCCGACCATGATCGAGTGCAGGAGCACGACGCCGAGCACGCAGAGCGCGCGGACGAAGTCGATCCCGGTGTCGCGGGATGCGCGCGGGGGAGCAGTGGTGATGACGGCGCGCGGTGCCTGGACGATGGCCATGATTCCTCCTCGGGAGCGGTGTCCCAGGAGACTATGGACGCGGTGCCGGTGGGGGCATCACCCTCGGGTGCCGTTACGACCCCCTACGACGGGGTGAGTCAGGAGGATGGCTCCACGAGTCCGGTGTCGTAGGCGAGGATCACGGCGTGCACGCGGTCGCGCAGGTTCAGCTTCGCGAGCACCTTGCCCACGTGCGTCTTGACCGTCTGCTCCGCGATGAAGAGGTCGGCGGCGATCTCAGTATTGGAGCGCCCCTTGCCGATGAGTCCCAGCACCTCGCGTTCGCGATCGGTGAGCTCGGCGAGTGAGGTCGCGGATCGGGGTGAACGTGGCCGCCGCCCGGCGAACTGCTCGATCATGCGTCGCGTCACACTCGGCGCGAGCAGAGCATCTCCGCCGGCGACAACGCGCACTGCGTGCACGAGCTCTTCGGGCAGCGCATCCTTCAGCAGGAATCCGCTGGCACCCGCCTCGAGTGCGTCGTACACGTAGTCGTCGATGTCGAAAGTCGTGAGCATCAGGATCCGTGGCACATGCGCGGCAGGGTAGGAGGGACCGAGGATGCGTCGAGTCGCCTCGATACCGTCGAGCTCGGGCATCCGCACGTCCATCAGGATCACATCGGGATCGAGACGCGCCGCCAAGGTGACGGCTTCGGTGCCGTTCGCGGCTTGCCCGACCACTCGGATGCCGTCGTGGGCATCGAGGAGGGCAGCGAACCCGGCACGGACCATGGCCTGGTCATCGGCGATGAGCACGCTGATCGTCATGGATTCTCCTTGTCGAGCGAAGGGACAGCAGTCGTGGCAGTCGAGTCGCCATCGAGGGGGAGCACGACGATGACATCCCATCCGCCACCCGCTGCAGGTCCTGCGGACAGGCTCCCGCCGAGGATCTCGGCCCGTTCACGCATGCCACGGAGTCCGTAGCCGCCTCCGTGCCCTTCGGGGCTGCGTGGTGGGGCGGCGTTGTGCACCAGGATGCGGATGCTGCGGGCTTCGGCATGCAACCGCACGGCGATCCGTGCACCCGGCGCGTGTCGAACGGCGTTGCTCAAAGCCTCCTGGACGATGCGGAAGGCGGCGATCTGCACGGCGGGGGTGGCAGCGACCGCGGCCTCTCCGCCTTCGAGTGCCAGCCCGACCTCGACTCCGGCGCGGCGGATGCTGTCCACGAGGGTCGGAATGTCGTCGATACCCTGCTGCGGTGCGAGTTCGGCGTTCTGGTCTTCCGTGCGGAGCACGCCGAGCATGCGTCGCATCTCGGTGAGCGAGCTTCGGGCGGTTGCCGCGATGTCGTCGAACTCGGCGGTCGCGGCGTCGTCGAGGTCGGGGATCCGGTACTTCGCGGTCGAGGCCTGCACCTGGATCACCGACATGCTGTGCGCGACGACGTCGTGAAGCTCTCTGGCTATCCTCGTGCGCTCCTCCACGAGCGCGCGTCTGGCCTCTTCAAGCGCACTGTGCTCCTTCTCGCGGGTCAGCTCGGCTGCGACCCGGACCCGGCCGGCGACCAGCGCCGCGATGAGGAACATGGCGGAGGCGACGGCCGTCGTCACGATGAGGTCGGCCGTCGCGCTGGCAGACGACTCCGGCAGCGCGACCATGTCGGGCCGGAGCACGGGGGCGAGAAGTGAGGCGATCACGCCGAGGATCAGGGTGTAGGCGCCCAGCCGTGCACCGTGGAGGAACGTGACGACGCCGACGAAGAGGACGAAGACGAGAAGGGCAGGGACGGCCCAGGGCCACGGCGATCGGATGGCGAGTTCCGACGCGACGGTCAGCGGCATCGTGAGCGCCGCTGCGGTGAAGAGCACGATGGCCCAGCGTGGGCGGGAGATCGCGAGCACCGGCGAGACGCACAGTGCGGCTCCGAGAATGAACGACAGCGGCAGCGGCGTGCCGTACAGCACCGTCTGCAGCGAAACGATGAGAGCGTACAGCGCAACGACCGCCGCGTACAGCGCTACGAGGGCTGCGGTGCGGCGGCTGATCCGTTGGCGGCGCGGTGTGCGCTCTCGGCGGCGGGCCATGACCCTCATCCTGCCAGCTGCGGGGCGGGCTCACGGCGGCGACGGGCCGCGGCGATCCGGTCGATCACGACGCCGATGATGAGCGCTACGACGATTCCGAGCCCGGCGCTGAGCAGGGGCTGGTCCTTGATCCAGGCGCCGGCGAGCAGCCCGATAGCGAGGCTGAACACGCTCCAGCTGAGCCCGGCGATCAGGCTCAGCGGGAGGAACCGGCGCCAGGGGAAGTCGAGCGCGCCGGCTGACATGTTGACGGCGACGCGTCCGACCGGGATGTATCTGGCGCCGAGGATGAGCGTGGCACTGCGCCGATCGAGTGCGCGTTGGGCGTGAGCGAACGCCGCCGCTACTCTCGGCCGACGCATCCACGCGAACCGGGTCGTGCCGAGCCCTCTGCCGATCAGGAAGGCGATGTTGTCTCCGATCGCCGCCCCGATCGCGGCGACGACTCCGAGCAAGACCAGGTTCCCCTCACCGGTGGACGCGGCGACGGCTGCGGCCGCGACGAGGACCGTCTCGCTGGGAACCGGCGGGAAGAAGCCGTCGATGATGGTGACGGCGAACAGGACCAGATACAGCCAGGGCGAGGCGATCGCCTGCATGATGAGCTCGTTGAGGATGTCCACTCCCGCACGCTATGCAAGGGGTGCGGGTGGGGGCATCCCTCTGGGGTATCGGACGCGTCACTCTCCGGACTGATCTTGCTGGAAGCGACTCCCGGCCACGCGGCTTATACTGGGAGGCTGGCCGATCGGCCGAACAACCTCCCTGAAAGAACGGACGTCCGCTGTGCTCGCCGTGCACGACCTCGAGATCCGCGTTGGTGCGCGCCTGCTGATGGAGAACGTCTCGTTCCGCGTCGCCGACGGAGACAAGATCGGACTCGTCGGCCGCAACGGGGCCGGGAAGACCACACTCACGAAGGTGCTCGCGGGCGACGAGCTGCCCTCCGGGGGTAACGTGACCCGTTCGGGTGAGCTCGGCTACCTGCCGCAGGACCCTCGCTCCGGGAACCCGGAAGACCTCGCCCGCACCCGCATCCTCGACGCGCGCGGGCTCGGACAGCTGAACCTCGGGATGACCGAGGCGTCGCTCGCGATGGGATCGGAAGACCCGGCCGTCGCCGAGAAGGCGATGAAGCGCTATGCAGCACTGACCGAGAAGTTCGAGGCTCAGGGTGGTTACGCGGCTGAAGCTCAAGCGGCATCGATCGCGCACAACCTCTCCCTTCCCGACCGGATCCTCGACCAGCCGCTCTCCACGCTCTCGGGTGGCCAGCGTCGCCGTATCGAGCTCGCCCGCATCCTCTTCTCGGACGCACAGACGATGATCCTCGATGAGCCCACCAACCACCTCGATGCGGACAGCGTCGTGTGGCTGCGCGAGTTCCTCAAGGGGTACAAGGGTGGACTGATCGTGATCAGCCACGATGTCGAACTCGTCGGCGAGACGGTCAACCGGGTGTTCTACCTGGACGCGAACCGCCAGGTGATCGACACCTACAACATGAACTGGAAGAACTACCTGCGCCAGCGCGTCGCCGACGAGGAGCGTCGCAAGAAAGAGCGAGCCAACGTCGAGAAGAAGGCGACGACGCTGCAGCTGCAGGCGGCGCGCTTCGGCGCAAAGGCTTCGAAGGCCGCCGCCGCCCACCAGATGGTCGCCCGTGCCGAGAAGATGCTCGCCGGCCTCGATGACGTGCGCCAGGAAGATCGCGTGGCGAAGCTGCGATTCCCGAAGCCGGCCGCGTGCGGCAAGACCCCGCTCATGGCGACGGGCCTGTCGAAGTCCTACGGTTCGCTGGAGATCTTCACCGACGTCGACCTCGCGATCGATCGCGGTTCGAAGGTCGTCATCCTCGGCCTCAACGGTGCCGGAAAGACCACTCTCCTGCGGATGCTCGCCGGCGTCGACAAGCCCGACACCGGACAGCTCGAGCCAGGGCACGGGCTCAAGGTCGGTTACTACGCCCAGGAGCACGAGAACCTCGACGTCAACCGCTCGGTGCTCGAGAACATGGTCTCCGCCGCGCCGCACATCACCGAGACCGAGGCGCGTAAGGTCCTGGGTTCGTTCCTCTTCACGGGAGACGACGTCCTCAAGCCTGCGGGCGTTCTGTCCGGTGGGGAGAAGACGCGACTGTCACTCGCGACGCTCGTCGTCTCGTCGGCGAACCTGCTGCTCCTCGATGAGCCCACCAACAACCTCGACCCCGCGTCGCGCGAGGAGATCCTCGGTGCACTTGCGCACTACGAGGGCGCTGTCGTCCTCGTCTCGCACGACCCCGGTGCCGTGCAGTCGCTCAACCCCGAGCGCGTGCTGATCCTCCCGGACGGGGTCGAGGACATCTGGAGCCAGGAGTACCAGGACCTCATCGAGCTCGCCTGACCTACGGAGACGTCGTTCCGAGTCGTGGTCGGGCGCACATCGGCCGCGCGTACTCTCTCTTCGTCAGAGCGGGGTTCATGATTGTGCGCGACGACGGAGCGTCGATCACGAGCTGAATGATCGATCGTCGACGAACTCAGCGCACGTCGAGCAGCTCGTCCTCGACATCGGCGTCGTGGTCTTTGCGCCGGGACTTCTTCACCGGGGCAGGAATGCCCTCGACCTCTTCGCGGTGCTTCACGATCTCGGTGCGGATGATGTATCCGATGAAGATGAAACCCATCAGGGCGAACAGGATCCACTGGATCGCGTAGGAGAGGTGCGGACCCGGGTCATCGGTGGGGGAGTCGAAGCCGCCCAGCGTGCCTGACCCCGCCGGATCTTCGCTGATGACGCGCCCGTAGGCGCCGGTGATCACATCGCCCTCGACCAGCTTCGCAATCGTGGGCAGGTTGATGGTCGGCACCTGTCCCTCCGGTGCGCCACGACCTGAAGCCGGAACCTGCTCACCGGGACGCAACCGCACGGTGACCTCGACCTCGCCCTTCGGCGGCGCCGGAACCGCGTCCGGGGCATCGCCATCACCGGGCGGAACCCAGCCGCGATCGACGATGAACACGCGTCCATCGACATCGCGGAACGGAACCAGCACCTCGAACGCGCTCGTTCCGCCATGCGGGCGGTTCCTCACCAGGAGCTGCTGGTCGGCCAGATACTCGCCCTGCAGAAGCACCGGGTGCCACTCGTCGCCCGGATCGAGGACGCCGTCATCGCCGATGAGGTCCGCGAGCGGCACGGGGGTGGCATCGTAGTTCTGCTCCACGAGCTCGATCTGCGCCGCGCGGGTCTCGTTCCTCTCGAACTGCCAGTTCGAGAGGAAGACGCACGCGACCGCGAAGCCGATCGCGATGAGCACATAGACAGCCCATCGGGTCCATCGTCGGCTCATGCGGGAACACCGTCGCGCACGCTCACGGGGAAGTCACGAGCCGCGAGATAGTCGTGGAGGAAGTCGACGTGTTCATCGCAGGCCAGCCAGATCTTCTCGCGATCGGCGGCATGGATGCGGGGATTGCGCCACACCACCTGCTTGGTAGCCGCGCTCCGGCAGCCGGCACGCGAGCATTCATGATCTGTCATGCGTCTTTCGGGCCTTCGTGAATCGTGAACACCGGAGGTGTGGTCGTGTCGCTTTCGATCGGAGCCGGCCTCGGGGCGTCGAGTTCCTGCACCGGGGACTCCGCGGTGGTGTCGGTGCTGTCGCTTCCCGCGTTCGCGAAGACGACGGCGATGTACGGCAGCACGGCAGCCGAGATCCCGAAGACCCAGGTGTACCACCCATAAGGCTGCACCAGCACCATGAGCGCGAAGCACACGACGCGGATCGACATCGTCAGGACATAGCGGCGCACACGATGGTCTGCCTCATCCCGCGGAGACCGCGGCAGTGAGGTGACGGCCGGGACTTCACGCGCGTTCTTCACGATGCCTCAAGCCTACGCCGGTGCGGACCTCCCGGCGTGCCCGTTCGGTGGCGGTCAGCTCGAGAAGAGGTACGGAAGACTGAACGCTCCGACGAACAGGAAGCTGATGATGGTGCTGACGAGCACGAAGGCGCCGACCGCGACCACCAGATAGCCGAGGATCAGGCCGGCGATCGCCATGCCCCGGCCGCCGAGCGCCGGGTCGCGCTTGGTCTGGCCGAGCGCCATGTGACCGGTGATGACGGCGGTTATCGATGCCAGCACGGGGATGATCGCCCAGAACAGGACGATTCCGGCGATACCGCACACCAAGGCGGTGATGGCGAGTCCGCTCGTGGGGCGCGGCGTCGTCGAAGGGTAGCCCGGTGCGGCGTATGGCGCGTAGCCGGACTGTGCTGGTGGCGTGCCGTACTGCGCTGGTGGCGTGCCGTAACCCGGGTGCGCCGGCGGCGGGGCATAGCCGGGCTGCGGTGCAGCGGCAGGCGGGAGCCCATAGGCCGGCTGACCTGGCTGAGCGTAGGTGGGCGGTGCACCGGGATAGCTCTGAGTGGGCTGCGGGCCGGGCGGCACCGGGTAGGCCGCAAGCGCGGGTGCGGCAGCCTGCGTTGCAGGAGGTGGCGGCGGTGGCGGCGTGAGCGGCGACGCGTCACCTGAGGGAGGAACCTGGTTTTCGCTCACGATGCAGCCTTTCGTCTCGCTCAGGCTTTCAGCAGCGTTCGAGTCTGTCAAACGCAGGAAGCCAGCCGGCCCGGGCATCGTCGGTAGGATCGATGACGGCTCGGAAACCCCAGGCCACCGGCCCAGATCAGGAGTACCCCCAATGAGTGCTGACCGCGTCGTCCTCGTCACCGGCGGAAACCGCGGCATCGGCCGCGCGATCGCGGAGCGATTCGTACGCGATGGCTACCGAGTGGCGGTCACTGCTCGCAGCGGTGAGGGCCCCGAAGGCACGCTGACGGTTCGCGCGGATGTGACGGATGCCGTGGCGCTCGATGCCGCGTTCACCGAGGTGGAACAGCAGCTCGGACCGGTCGAGATCGTCGTCGCGAACGCCGGGATCACGAAGGACACGCTCCTCATGCGCATGAGTGAAGACGACTTCGACAGCGTGGTCGCCACGAACCTGGGCGGTACGTTCCGCGTCGTCAAGCGCGCATCGAAGGGCATGCTGCGCGCGCGCTTCGGGCGCATCATCCTGATCTCGAGCGTCGTGGGTCTCTACGGCTCCGCGGGCCAGGCGAACTACTCGGCATCCAAGAGCGCTCTCGTGGGATTCGCCCGTTCGATCACCCGTGAGCTCGGAGCCCGTGGGATCACGGCCAACGTCGTGGCTCCAGGATTCATCGAGACCGACATGACGGCGGAGCTCCCCGAGGAGACACAGAAGCAGTACAAGGCGAGCATCCCCGCGGCACGATTCGCCACGCCCGATGAGGTCGCAGGTGTGGTCACCTGGCTCGCAGGCGACGACGCCGGCTACATCTCGGGTGCGGTCATCCCGGTCGACGGTGGCCTCGGGATGGGGCACTGACCCCGGCTCTCGACTTTCAGCGAGCGATCGCGGAGTTGAGGAGCTCGCCCAGTCTTTCCGGGACGGAGAACTGCGGCCAGTGGCCGGAGCCGATTCTGATGACCTCAGCATCGTCGATTGCCCGGTACTCGTCGGCGTAGGACCCCCACTGATCGATCATCGCTTCGAACGCGGGCTGGTCGAGGCCGCCCATCAGCAGGGTTACGGGTACCCGATATCTGGCGGGGTTGTCGAGCACGATGCCGTCGGTCGGCACTCGTGGAGGAACGCTGCGAGTGTGCGGCGCCGTGCGTGCCCGCGTGGCATCGTCGAGATCGCTCACGTCTTCGTTGGGGAAGAAGCCCCAGCCGGGGAAGGGCACGACCCCGTCGATGATCTCGAATTCGCTGATCCCGCTCCCGGGCGGCGGCGGAACGGTATCGACGAAGACGACGCGGTTCACGCGATCGGGGCGTGCGTCGGCGACACCCCACGCGACGTTCCCGCCACCGCTGTGGCCGACCACCACGACGTCGCCCGGCACCGCGTCGACGGTTGTCACCGCGGCAGCGATCCATTGCGCGATGCCGATCTCGGAAGAGGTCGACGCCGGTTCGTCGAGGCCGGGGAGCGTCAGGGCGTGCACGCGATGGCCAGCTTGTTCGAGCGCCGGCGTCACGTCGTCCCAGCTGGAGGCATCGAGCCAGAGTCCCGGTATGAGGATGATGTCCATGAGCCGACGCTAGCGGCCGGCACGGACGTTCTCCATGGGGATACGCCTACGGCAGCAGCGCGACGACCTCAGACAGGTCTTGCGGACCGATCACGAGACTGGCCGCCTCGCGCACCGCGGGCTTCGCATTGAAAGCGAGCCCGAGGCCCGCGACCGCCATCATCTGCAGGTCGTTCGCGCCGTCGCCGATCGCGATGGTCGCGTGGGGTGCGACACGGAGTTCCTCTGCCCATTGCTGGAGCGAAAACGCCTTCGCGGCTCCATCCACGATGTCGCCGTCGACTCGTCCGGAGAGGAACCCGTCAGCAGTCGAGAGACGGTTCGCTCGCCAGCGATCGACACCGAGAGCGGGTGCGACGTCGTCGAGGATCTCGTGGAAGCCGCCGGAGACGACGCCAACCACACCACCGCGGTCGTGGACGGCCGCCGTGAGTTCGCGCACGCCGGGTGTCGGCTCGATCCGCGCACGCACGCGATCGAACGCAGAGACGGGCACGCCTTCGAGGGCGGCGACCCGGGAGCGCAGACTCGTCGCGAAGTCGACCTCACCGCGCATCGCAGCCTCGGTGGCCGCCTGCACCTCGGCGCGGCGACCGGCCTCGTCGGCGAGCAGCTCGATCACCTCGTTGCGGATCAGGGTGGAATCGGCATCGAGGACGACGAGGAATCGCGCGGTGGTCACTCATCGAGCCTAGCGATCGCCCGAGCGGTCGATGCGCTGCGTGACGTCTTCAGCGTTCGATGAAGACGCCCTTGCCGACGACGGTGATACCGGATTCGGTGACGGTGAAACCACGGGCCAGGTCGCGTTCGCGGTCCACGCCGACGGTCGCTCCATCGGCCAGCACCACGTTCTTGTCGAGGATCGCCCGATGGATGCGCGCTCCTTGACCGACATGAACGTGGTCGAACACGACGGAGTCCGTGATGGTCGAGCCGCCACCGGCGAGAGTCCACGGACCCACCACGCTGCGTTCCAGGTGGGTGCCGGACAGCACGGACCCGAGCGAGACGATCGAATCGATCGCGTTGCCGATCCGACCGACCGAGTCGCGGACGAACTTCGCCGGAGGGGAGTTGACCGCCTGCGAGTGGATCGGCCACTCCATGTTGTAGAGGTTGAAGATCGGCAGGGTCGAGATCAGGTCGCGGTGCGCGTCGTAGAACGAGTCGATCGTCCCGACGTCACGCCAGTAGGAGCGGTCGCGAGGAGACGACCCAGGCACCTCGTTCTGCTTCATGTCGTAGTAGCCGGCCTCGCCGCGCTCGACGAAGTAGGGGACGATGTCGCCGCCCATGTCGTGCCCGGACACCGGCGATTCTCCGTCGGCCTCGACCGCGGCGATCAGCGCGTCCGCGTCGAAGATGTAGTTGCCCATCGACGCGAGCACCTCGTGGGGGGAGTCTTCGAGACCTGCGATATCGGTCGGCTTCTCCAGGAACTGCTTGATCCGCCCCGACTCCGCGTCGGCATCGATCACGCCGAACTGCGACGCGAGCGCGAGCGGCTGACGGATGCCAGCGACGGTCGCCTTCGCGCCCGACTCGATGTGCGCCTCGAGCATCTGCCGGAAGTCCATCCGGTACACGTGATCGGCGCCGATGACCACGACGATGTCGGGCTTCTCGTCGTTGATCAGGTTCATGCTCTGCAGGATGGCGTCGGCCGATCCGGAGAACCATCGCTTGCCGAGCCGCTGCTGCGCGGGGACCGAGGTCACGTAGGAGTCGAGGAGGGCCGACATCCGCCAGGTCTGCGAGATGTGCCGGTCGAGGCTGTGGGACTTGTACTGCGTCAGCACCACGATCTGCCGGAGGCCGGAGTTGATGAGGTTGGAGATCGCGAAATCGATGAGTCTGTACTGTCCGCCGAACGGCACTGCGGGTTTCGCTCTGTCGGCCGTGAGAGGCATGAGGCGCTTGCCCTCGCCGCCGGCGAGGATGATCCCGAAGACCTTCTTTGGAGCGGACATGGCTCCACCATAGATGCCTTCCTCCTCGCTGTACTAGCGTTCAGACATGCGAGTTGAAATGATCACGAAGGAGTATCCGCCGGAGGTGTACGGCGGTGCCGGCGTGCACGTCGCCGAGCTCGTCGCAGCCCTCAGGGAGCACATCGAAGTGCGGGTCCGCGCGTTCGGGGCTCCGCGTGAGGAGACGGATACGTTCGCGTACCGCGCGCCCGTGGAACTCGCCGGCGCGAATGCCGCGCTGCAGACGCTGGGCACTGATCTCGAGATCGTGTCGGCGATCGCGGGGGCCGACCTCGCGCACAGCCACACCTGGTACGCGAACTTCGCCGGGCACCTCGCTTCGCAGCTGCATGGGATCCCGCATGTACTGACGGCACACAGCCTCGAGCCCCTCCGACCATGGAAGGCGGAGCAGCTCGGCGGTGGCTACGCCATCTCCAGTGGCATCGAGCGGCTCGCCTACGAGAATGCCGCAGCGGTGATCGCCGTGAGTGCCGGAATGCGTGCCGACATCCTGCGCAGCTACCCCCAGGTCGACCCTGCGAAGGTGCGCGTGATCCACAACGGCATCGATGTCGAGCGGTGGCGTCCTGTAAAGGATGCGGCATTCCTGGAATCGATCGGGCTGGATCCCGCACGACCCTCTGTCGTGTTCGTCGGGCGCATCACGAGGCAGAAGGGCCTGCCGTATCTGCTGCAGGCCGCCCGGCTCCTGCCGCCGGAGGTGCAGCTCGTGCTGTGCGCCGGCGCTCCGGACACGCCGGAGATCATGGCGGAGGTCCAAGAGGGTGTCCGGCTGCTGCAGCAGACGCGCGATGGCGTCATCTGGGTGGAGCGGATGCTGCCGCGCGACGAGCTGTCGGCGATCCTCACGGCGGCGACGACATTCGTCTGCCCGTCCATCTACGAGCCGCTCGGAATCGTGAACCTCGAGGCGATGGCGTGTGGCGCAGCCGTGGTGGGAACGGCCACGGGTGGAATCCCCGAGGTAGTCGCCGACGGTGTCACCGGTCGACTCGTGCCGATCGAGCAGTTGCAGGACGGCACCGGCACGCCCGTGGATCCGGAGCGCTACGTGGCCGACCTCGCGGCCGTGCTCACCGAAGTGGCGATGGATCCAGAGCGGGCACGCGCTTACGGCGAGGCCGGACGCGAGCGGGCGCGCGATGACTTCAGCTGGGCGGCGATCGCAGAGACGACGCGCGCGCTCTACGCGGAGCTCACCGCCTGAGCCGATAGGCTTGATGCATGCCGAGCGCTCTGGAATTCACCGACGTCGTCGTGCGCCGTGAGGGGCGCAACATCATCGATCACGTGACGTGGGAGGTCGACGACGACCAGCGATGGGTGATCCTCGGCCCGAACGGCGCGGGCAAGACCACGCTTCTGCAGCTGGCCGACACGCTCATGCACCCGACAGCGGGAACGGTGACGGTACTGGGGGAGACCCTCGGTCGCACCGACGTGTTCGAGGTGCGTCCGCGCATCGGCTTCGCCTCGTCGGCGATGGCCAAGCGCGTGCCTCGTGATGAGACGGTCCTCAACACCGTGCTCACCGCCGCTTACTCCGTGCTGGGCCGCTGGAACGAGAACTACGAAGACATCGACGAGCGCCGTGCACTTCGGGTGCTCGGTGACTGGCGCCTCGACCACCTGGCTGAGCGCACTTTCGGCACGCTCAGCGACGGCGAGCAGAAGCGCGTGCAGATCGCGCGAGCGGTGATGACCGACCCGGAGCTCCTGCTGCTCGACGAGCCGACGGCCTCGCTCGATCTCGGCTCCCGCGAAGAGCTCCTCGCGCTGCTCAGTGGATACGCATCCTCGCCGACCACCCCCGCCATGCTGATGGTCACGCACCACGTCGAAGAGATCCCCGTGGGATTCACCCACGTCATGCTGATCCGTGACGGTTCCGTCGTCGCGGCGGGCCCGATCGCGGAGACGCTCACAGCCGAGGCGCTCACCGACACGTTCGGCATGCCGATCGTGCTCAGCAGCGAAGACGGCCGCTACGCCGCCCGCGCAGCATCATGATCTGCGTCTGATAGAATTGACCCTTGGTGCTCTCTGCACCGCAGACTTCCCTCGTCCCTGGCACAATCCAGGGCAGCAACTAAGGAATCCCATGAAGACTGACATTCACCCCGAGTACAAGGCTGTCGTGTTCCGCGACCTCGGCTCGGGCGAGACGTTCCTCACCCGCTCGACCGTGACCGGCGACAAGACCATCGAGTTGGACGGCGTCGAGTACCCCGTCATCGACGTCGAGATCTCGTCGGCTTCGCACCCGTTCTACACGGGTAAGCAGCGCATCATGGACTCGGCCGGCCGCGTCGAGAAGTTCAACCAGCGCTTCAAGGGCTTCGGCGGCTCGTCCAAGTAACGACTGCCATGAAGAAGGCCCCATGCTCCTCGGAGCATGGGGTCTTCTTTCATTCTCGGACGTGCGCTTCACATCCGGCCGTGTTCCGATCCCTCAGATGTCGAGTCGGATCCGGCCGTCGTCGATCGCGTCCGGGGGATCGCCCGGCGACGGCGCCGGGGCGGTCCGCTGTGTCTGGCGGTCGCGCTCCATCCCCGCTTCGTGCGCAGTCGGCGACCACACGGCATCGAACGCGCCGCCGAGCCCGCCGCCGCTGGTCTCGTACTTCTTCTCGATGGGTACCTTCGAGAACCCGAAGGCGATCATGACGATCACGGCGGAGACCAGGAGCAGCAGTACTCCGACCGTGATGATCACGCCCACACCCTGTTCCATGGGTACAGCGTAGGCGGCGGGTAGGACGAGGGCATCCTCCTCGAGGCGGAGATGTCAGCGGATGCGACGACCGTGCGCGAGGTCGATCAGATGCGACAGCACCGGTCCCGAGCGCAGACCGTTGTGCTCGTGCTCGCTCGTCTGCCAGAGCTGCACGCCCGGGATCAGCTTCGCGGTCTCGAGAGAGAACTCGTAGGGCACGTAGACGTCGTTGACGTAGACCGCGGCCGCACCGGTCGCCCCCGAAGCGGCGATAGCTGCGGCATCGTAGATCTGAGGCCACTCGAACTCGGCGAGTTCGAGCGCGACATCGCGCCACGGCTGGAACGCGGGCACCGTCTCGGTCCACTCGCGGCGGATGTGCTCGCCCGTGAACAGTGTCGGGTCGTCGCGGAAGTCTGCGGGCTCTGTGCGCTCGGCCGACCACCGGGTGGCGTGGCCGTCGGCGTAGCTCGACTCGTGGAACGCGAAGTACAGCGGGTTGCGGCCGTCGTAGGGCATGGCGTGCATCAGGTCGTATCGGAAGGCGTTCGAGGACGGATCGCGCTCGAGGAGGGACCACACGGCCTGCCAGCCGTCGTTCGTGCCGAGGGCTGAGCCCATCGATCGCAGCCGCGACCGCGAGACGACCTCTCCGTCTGGAAGGACGATGTCTCCGGCATCCGCCAGCTCGACGAGCCGTCGCATGACGTCGCGGTGCTCGGGGAAGCGTCGGTAGTAGCGCTCCGAGGAATCGCGCATCTTGTCGTAGCAGAGCGCGTACACGTCATCAGGGTGGCGTCCGACCGCACTGAGACCGCCGGTGATGAAGACGTCTTCGAGGGAGTCGGCGTCGGTGGAGAGGTACGCCAGGGTCGTGAAGCCGCCGAAGGACTGCCCCAGCACGCTCCAGGTCGTGGCGCCCAGGTGCTCGCGCATGGCCTCGCAGTCACGCACGATCGCATCGGCGCGCAGGTGGGTGAGGTGCTCGGCCACGGCTGCGGCGCCGCGCTCGAGGTCCTGGTCACCGACCGGTGTCGAGCGTCCGGTACCGCGCTGATCGAGGAGCACCAGGCGGTAGTGGGCGAGCGCTTCGTCGAGCCAGGCAGGCGAACTCGACGAGTGGAACGGACGCGGAGCCTCGTGCCCAGGTCCCCCCTGCAGGAACACCAGATAGGGGAGCGCTTCACCGCCCTCGCGGGCGACCACGCGCGCGAAGATGTCGATCGTGCGGCGGTCGGAGGGGTCTCCCCACACCAGGGGGACGGTGAGCGTGTGCTCTTCGACGGTGAGATCCTGCAGTTTGCGGACGACGGTGCTCATGTTCACATCACATTTCCGATGTAGGAGTACTTGACGAAGACCTCCGAGGCGATGCCCGACTCCTCGAGCACACCCTGCACAGCGGTCATCATGTAATTGGAATCCCAGCCCATGTAGAGGAAGTGGCCCTCGCCGAGCTCGTCCCACTGGCCCTTCCAGGCCATGTCCTGGTAGATCGGGCCGCCGTGGGCGGCGCAGTAGGCCAGAGCAGCGGTCCTGTTGTCGGTCCACGCGCGGCGGAATACCCGGTTGAACAGGTACTTGACGTCGGGAACCTCCCAGCGCTCACCGCGGTACTCGACGTAGTCGAACTCCCGCTCCCACCCGGTCGGCCATCCGCGGCGTCGCACCGCATCCAGGATCGGCGTCAGGCCGTCGTCGTCGATCTCCGGCAGGGCGGGCCGCGCCCAGATGCGGATCAGCTCGGCCGTGAGGGCGATCGTGCGCCGTGTGATGGCCGCCGTGTTCCAGGAGTCGACGTCGGTGAGGTCGCGCGTCGCCGGCACCGAGCTGCGTGGGTACGCCTCCGTGCGCTTCACGGGGAACGGGGCGCCGAACACCCGTTCGGTGAGACCCTGCTCGAGCAGAGTCAGGTTGCCGAGAGTCGGGGCAAGGGCACGATGGCTGTTCTGCTCATCCTCGGAGTAATCGATCCAGGTTCGCTCTCCGTCGCCCGACCAAGAATCGCCCGGCACGGTCGGGACAATGTGCTCGATGTCGAAGGAGTCGAGGTCGTCGACGCCCTCCAGCCGTCCCAGGACGTAGGCGGGGTGGGGGAGTTCGCTGTACTTCAGGACCGCGCTCACGCGTTCGTCGGAGGGGGTGATGCGCGCGAACGCGCGTGCGAGCGCATCGCGACCGTCGCGACGTGCACGGCAGAGCCTCGCGACGAGTCTCTCCGCCGGCAGATTCACCAGAGCGCGGCGGAGGAAGAGGGCCTGCAGCCACTCCAGGGTCTCGATGAGCTCGGAACGGTCGATGATGCCGCGGGTGTGATCGCTGTAGGCGCTCATCACGAGCGGATAGGAGGAGCGGCCGAACGTGTTGATGTGGCGGAGCTGCCGAGCGATCTCGGGATCCTGCTCGCGGGACGGGTCGAGGAGGATCCCGTAGATCTCGGCATAGTGCCGCCACTGCGTGGCATCGGCCTGCAGATGGGCGACGTCGACGCGGGGGAATGACTGCCGGAACGCGCTGTAGACGCCGTGTTCGCCGTTGGCCGCGACCTCACGGCCGGTGACGAGCACGAGGTAGTGCCGCCAGAACGCGCCGATGGCCTCGCCGGTGTGATGCTCGATCGGCACCCAGAAACGGGCCTCGACATCGACCTGCTCGGCGTGGCTCAGACCCATCAGGATGTAGTTGTGGATGAGCTCGTGGTCGCGCAGCGGCTCACCCGTCGAGTTCAGGCTCTCGAAGATCTGCTGGGCATTCGCCTGGGCGCCGAGGGTGATCGACACGTGCTCGAGCTTCTGCAGTCCGCGCCAGATGGCCGGTACCTCGTCGACGTGGATCTGGCTGCGGAAGAAGGCGTAGTTGTCGTCGAAACGCGATTCGCGGTCTGCGTCGTCGCGGCGATCGAGCACCACCGATTCGTACAGGTCGGCCCAGGCGTCATGGGGGCGCAGCTTCGTACTGCCCGGCGCGTCGGAGCGCACCAGCACACGTTCGAGGGCTGTGGCCAGAGTCGGATCGGTGTCGCGGACCGCGTGATGCAGCGCGGCGACGAGGAGCATGAGAGTGGTGATGCGCTGCTGGCCATCGATGAGGATCAGATCGGAATCGGCGGATGCGCCGTCTTCCGCGGAGAGGATCGAACCGATGAAGTGGCGGTGGGCGTCGTCTTCGCGCGCCACTGAACGGATGTCGGAGAGAAGCCGTTCGCAGCCCCCGATGTCCCAGCGATACTGCCGTTGGTATACCGGGACGACGATGGTCTTCGTGCCCGCCGCGAGCCACTCGATCGTGTTGACTGCTGTCGCCTCGACGTTGGTCGCGGTGCTCATGCTGGTGTCTGGTCCTCCCGATTCGACGGGTGCCGAGGCCTCGCCGGGGCGCCCCGATCAGTCTATTCGGTTATGCACGGCCGACCTCCGAAGGGCTCGCAGGAGTCGCTGTTAGGCTTGCCTTATCAGGGCCTGTTAAAACGTGCTGGCCCCCGATGAAAGGAACATGACTCGATCATGGGTTACATCAAGTCCGCTGCCCTCGAGGAAAAGGGATTCGTCGTCCTCGACAGCTACAACCAGGAGCTCGACCCCAAGGAATGGCTCGACATCGAGTACAACGACTGGAAGTCGTCGGGTGACACCCGCTTCGCGCCTCTCGCCAGTGCCTTCGGTGACATCGAGTGCAACGGGTTCTGGAACCACAAGCCGCCGCGCACCGACAAGGACGGCGTCTGGATCGACTCGCAGACCGAGAAGGCCCCGAACCTGACGCGTCGTGCGCAGGAGCCGGGTGCCAATGTCGGGCGCTGCCGCGTCATCGAGCTGCAGCCCACCCCTTACGGTGAATGCCTCTACAACCTCCACCAGGACGACAACAACCGTCTGAACCCGGACGGAACCGGTTGGGTCGTCCGCGGCTTCTTCAACCTGACGGACGACAAGGACAGCTACTTCGTCCTGCGCGAGAACCGCACCGACCCGAGCATCGAGTACCGCATCGCTCTTCCGGCCGGCGCCCAGCTCATCGTCGACACCCAGCGCCTGTGGCACGCCGCGACGCACAACGGCACCGAGCCGCGTTACTGCCTCATCACGTCGTGGACCTCGGGCCCGGAGCTCGACGCCTACATCGAGAAGTACAACGGCACCGACGACGTGCCCAACTACGAGGTCGACCAGGAGACGCTCGAGCTCGGCTATGCAGAGCAGGCGCGCAAGGATGCCGCTCGCGCCGCCTACTATGCCGCGAAAGGCCAGCAGGTCAAGCAGGCCATGAGCGAGGCCTGACCTTCGTCAGACTCACGACCGGTTTCCGGTCTGAAGGCCCCGGTCGCCGTGACCGGGGCCTTCGTCATGAATGACATGCTTGTGATTTCCGGGGAACTCGGCGAGAATGGGCGCACAACCGCATATTCTCGCCACTTCGTGGTTCAGGTCGTTGGGGAAGACGCACCTGATGAAACGGAGAGATCATGGCGACGGCTTACGCACGCGGAGTGGTGTTCATCCACTCTGCGCCTCGCGCGCTCTGCCCGCACCTCGAGTGGGCGGTGGGTCGCGCTATCGGGCGTGCAGTGAACTTCGACTGGACCGAGCAGCCCGTACTCAACGGTGCGCGACGCGCGGAGTTCTACTGGGACGGCCCCGTCGGTACCGGCGCTGCCCTCGCGACGTCCATCCGCGGATGGGAGCACCTCCGCTTCGAGGTGACCGAGGACCCGACACCTCGAAGCGACGGCGGTCGCTGGCTGCACACACCCGACCTCGGCATCCACTATGCCCAGACCGACGCTGCCGGCAACATCGTCATCGGCGAGGATCGGATTCGCTACGCCATGGAGATCGCGGCAGGAAGCGCGGTCGAACTGCAGCGCGAACTCGACATCGCGCTCGGCTCCGCCTGGGACGAAGAGCTCGAACCGTTCCGCCACGCCAGCGACGACGCCAGTGTCGTCTGGCTCCACAAGGTCGGCTAGCCCGACATCACAGACCGGGAGCGGGGGAGGCGTGAGTATCGGATGCCGGTGAGTGATCCCGGACGCTGAGAAGACGTATCCCCGCTCCGCACGACGAGGACCCCGCCCCGGAAACGAGGCGGGGTCCTCGTCGTCGAGTCAGATCACCGCGGCGTGCTGGAGGTCCTCGGAGGGGGATGCGCTGCCTCCGCGTACGTCCGCCCAGGCGAGGGAGAGCCGCTGCATCGCCTCTGCCGTGCGGTCGGGCGGGAGAGTGATGGGGATGCGCAGTCGGCGTTCGAGTACGCCGCCCGTCGTGAAGCGGGGACCGGGCGGCAGGATGAGACCCCGCTCGCGTGCGGCGAGCGAGAGTGACGTCGAAAGCGGTGCGCCGATGTCCACCCAGGCGGAGAGCCCACCCGGTGTCTGCGGCATCCGGAAGCCCGGGATCTGCCTGATGCCCTCCTCGACTGCGGTTCGCCCTGCGTGTAGGCGCCGGCCGACATGGGCGGTGAGGGCGGGCATGTCGGCGAGCAGTTCGATGGCGATGCACTGCTCGAGCAGGGCGGTTCCGAGTTCGAACGAAGGCCGGACGGCGAGCAGCCGGGCGATGATCGAACGCTCAGCGCGGATCCAGCCGATACGCATCCCGCCCCACGCGATCTTCGACATCGAGCCGACGGTGATGACGTTCGGTCCGCTCGCGGCCATCGGCGACGGCGACCATCCGCGGTCGATGTCGAGTTCTGCTGTCGTCTCGTCGACGATGAGGTGCGTGCCCACGTTGCGCGCGGTCGTCACGATGCGCGACCGCTCCTCGTCGGGCAGCGTCGCGCCGGTGGGGTTGTGGAAGTCGGGGATCAAGTAGGCCACATGCGGGCGCGCGCCGAGCAGCGTCTCATTGAGATGCCGGCTGTCCCACCCCTCGACATCGACGGGCGTGGGCACCAACCGGTATCCGTGGCGGTGCAGGGCTTCGAGGGCATGCGGGAACGTCGGCTGCTCGACCAGGGCCCGCTCGCCGCGTCGTCCGATCGCGGTGAGGATCAGATTCACCGCGTTCAGCGCCCCCGAGGTGATGATGATCTCGTCGGCGGAGGTGGGCGCGCCGCGCTCGCTGAAGCGCCGGGCGACGGCTTCTCTGAGCTCGGGCAGGCCCTGGAGTGAATAGCCGCTCGTGCCTCGCAGCGCGGCGAGGCGGGGGAGGGAGCGCACCGTCGCGTCGTACAGTCCGGGCGTCGAGTCCATCGAAGCGATGGATAGATCGATCGCGTCGTCGCCGGCGTCTCCTCCCGGGGCCGTGTGTCCGTTCGGAAGGGTCACGCGCGTGCTTCCGCCGTGCAGACGGGAGACGTACCCGTCGGATTCCAGCAGTCCGTAGGCGCGGGTGATGGTCGAGCGGGAGCGGCGCAGTTCGAGGGCGAGGGATCGTTCGCTGGGCAGTCGCTCGCCGACCGTGAGTCTGCCGTCGAGGATCAGCGCCCGGATCTGCTCCGCCAGGGCGGTCGCCGCTGCGCCGGCGACGTTGTGCGCTCCGAGCTGTTCGACGAGTCGTGATCCCATACTTCCAGCATGGCGCAAAGTGGCCTGTTCTGCGCGGGCCACTTTACGCGCAGTGGACTCGCCGTGGAGAGGGTTCCGGCGGCCAGAGTGGAAGAATGCTCCTGCGTGCCATGTTCCTCCCCGTCACCGCCACCAGTCGGCGTGACCTCGTCGAGCGGCTGGGTCAGCTGGTTCTCGGCCTGTTCCTCTACGGCGTCGCACTCGGTTTCATGGTGCGTGGCGGCATCGGCGTAGCCCCGTGGGACGTGCTGGCACTCGGTCTCGCCGCGCAGTCGGGTCTCGGATACGGCGTCATGACGGTGATCATCTCGGTCGTCGTGCTGCTGCTGTGGATTCCGCTGCGTCAGCGTGTGGGTCTTGGCACGGTGCTGAACGCGCTTCTGGTCGGGCCGAGCGCCGATCTCGCACTCCTCTTGATCCCGAATCCCGCTTCAGTCTGGATCGGAGCCCCGATGTTCATCTTCGGGCTCCTGCTGCTGGCCTTCGCGACCGGGCTCTACATCGCGGCCGACTTCGGTCCCGGCCCCCGCGACGGCCTCATGACCGGGCTGGTTCGCCGCACCGGATGGGCCGTGTGGCTCGTCCGCACCCTGATCGAGGGCAGCGTGCTGCTCATCGGCTTCCTGCTGGGCGGCCCGGTGGGTGTGGGTACAGTGCTCTTCGCGTTCGGTGTCGGCCCGCTCATCGGATGGTTCCTGCCGCGAATCACGCGGATGAGAGAAGCGCGCTCACGGCAGCTCGGGTCGCTGCGCACCGCCTGACGCTCCAGCTGATCCCCTTGCGGATACGAAGAGAGGCCCTCGGAATCCCGAGGGCCTCTCTTCGTCGATCGGTGCAGACGTCAGTCTGCGCTGGCGACCACCAGGACGGCGTTGTGCCCGCCGAACCCGAAGGAGTTGCTGATCGCGATCTGCGGACCGTCCCCGAGAGGCGCAGCCTCGCCGGAGAGATTGAACGGCACAGCCGGGTCAGGCTCGGTCATGTTGATCGTCGGTGGAGCGACACGATCGCGGAGCGCGAGGAGCGAGAAGATCGCCTCGAGAGCGCCGGTTCCACCGAGCAGGTGCCCCGTCGATGCCTTCGTCGCGGAAACCGGGATCTCATCGATCCGGTCGCCGAAGACCTTCTTGAGTGCGACGTACTCGTTGGGGTCGCCGACCGGAGTCGACGTCGCATGCGCGTTGATGTGCGTGATCTGATCAGCGGTGACACCGGCTTCGTCGAGCGCCAGAGTGACGGCGCGGGCGGCGCCGTTGCCCTCGGGGTCGTTGCCGGTGATGTGGTACGCGTCGGCCGTGACGCCGCCGCCGAGGACGTACCCGTAGATCTTGGCGCCACGGGCCTTGGCATGCTCCTCAGTCTCGAGGATCAACACGGCAGCGCCCTCGCCCATGACGAATCCGTCCCGGTCGATCGCACCGGGGCGGGAGGCGTGGGCCGGGTCGTCGTTGCGTCGCGACAGCGCCTGCGCGGAGGCGAAGGAAGCCATCGTGATCGGGTGGATCGCCGACTCGGTTCCTCCGGCGATCACGACGTCGGCGAGACCCTCCTGAAGGTGGTGGAAGGCGTGGATGATCGACTCGGTGCTCGAGGCGCACGCGCTGACGACCGTCTGCGCGTAGGCGCGTGCGTGGAACTGCAGCGACAGGTTTCCTGCGGCGGCGTTCGGCATGAGCATCGGGACCGTGAGCGGCATGACCCGGCGAGGGCCCTTCTCACGGAGAGTGTCCCAGGCGTCGAGGAGGGTCCAGAGGCCACCGATGCCGGTGGCGAAGTCGATTCCCAGGCGCTCAGGGGCGACCTCGGGGGACCCTGCGTCAGCCCACGCTTCGCGCGCGGCGATCAACGCGAACTGCGACGAGGGGTCGAGGCGCTTCGCCTCGTGGCGTGGAAGAACCTCTTCGGGACGGACGATCGCCTCAGCGGCAAAGGTGACGGGAAGCTCGTACTGCTTGACCCAGTCGTGTTCGAGGGAGCGGGTACCGGACATGCCGGCCAGCAGGTTCGTCCAGTTCTCGGGGGCCGTGCCGCCGATGGCGGACGTGGCGCCGATGCCGGTGACGACGATGCGCTTGGTCATGGGGTGTGGTTCCTTGTCGAAACGAAGTCGAACGGGTGAGAGGGCAGGTCGGAGGATGCCACTCCCCGCGAGGTGCGGGGGTGGCATCCTGCCGGGATTACTCCTGGCCCGCGACGATGAAGCTGACGGCGTCGCCGACGGTCTTCAGGTTCTTGACCTCGTCATCGGGAATGGTGACGCCGAACTTCTCCTCGGCGTTGACGACGATCGTCATCATCGAGATCGAGTCGATGTCGAGGTCGTCGGTGAACGACTTCTCCAGGGCGACCTCGGAGGCGTTGATGCCGGTCTCGTCGGTGATGAGTTCTGCGAGGCCAGCGAGGACCTCATCGTTGGTGAAAGCCATGTGGTCTTCCTCTTTCTTGCGGGTTGTTTTCGGAACCGTGGAACAGTCTAGGGAAAGTCAGCGCATTCTCAGGGAAGGACGACGACCTGTGCGGCGAACACGAGTCCCGCACCGAACCCGATCTGCAGCGCGAGTCCGCCGGAGAGTTCGGGGTGCTCAGCCATCAGACGGTGGCTGGCGAGCGGGATCGAGGCGGCAGAGGTGTTGCCGGTGGTCTCGATGTCGCGGGCGATCACGGTGGTCTCCGGCAGCTTCAGCTGCTTGGCGAACTCGTCGATGATCCGCATGTTGGCCTGGTGCGGGATGAACGCGGCGATGTCCGTCGGCTCGACGCCCGCCTTGTCGAGTGCCTCGCGTGCGACCTTGGCCATCTCCCAGACCGCCCAGCGGAAGACCGTCTGGCCTTCCTGGCGCAGTGTCGGCCACGGCACGACGCCGTCGCGGAAGTCGGTGAGCGTGCCGTTCATGCCCACTGCATCGGCCTTCGAGCCGTCGGAGCCCCACACGGCCGGAGCGATACCGGGAGTGTCGCTCGGGCCGATCAGCGCGGCGCCAGCACCGTCGCCGAGGAGGAACGAGATGCTGCGGTCGGTCGGGTCGACGACATCGGACAGCTTCTCCGTGCCGATCACGAGGGCGTATCGGGCGGCGCCGGCTTTGATCAGCGCGTCTGCCTGGGCGATCGCGTAGGCGTATCCGGCGCATGCGGCGTTGATGTCGTAGGCCGCTGCGGGGTTCGCGCCGACGCGGTCGGCGACGATGGCCGAGACCGACGGCGTCTGCTTGGGGTTGCTGATGGTCGCGACGATCACCAGGTCGACCTGGTCTGCCGGTACGCCGGACTTCTCGATGGCCTCCGCGGCCGCCGTCGTCGCGAGGTCGATCGCGTCGGTGCCCTTGTCGGCACGGGCACGGGTGATGATGCCGGTGCGCTGACGGATCCACTCATCACTGGAGTCGATCGGTCCGATCAGGTCTTCGTTGGGCACCGCATTCTCGCCACGGGCGGCGCCGTACGAGTAGATGCGCGTGTACGCGGGACCGGTGAGCTGGGCGAGGGTGACGCTCATGCGGCTACTCCGTTCAGCAGCGCGACGGCTGCGTCGAGGTCTTCTGGGGTCTTCACGGCGACTGTAGGCACGCCGCGCAGGCCGCGCTTGGCGAGTCCGACCAGTGCGCCGGCCGGTGCGAGTTCGATCACGCCGGTGACACCCGCGTCAGCGAAGGACTGCATGCAGAGGTCCCAGCGCACGGGGGAGGAGACCTGGTCGACGAGGTAGTTGAGCGCCTGCCCGCCGTCCGTGACGGCAGAGCCGTCGCGGTTGGTCCACAGCGTGATGTCGGGGCTCGTAGGGGCGACATCCGCGACGGCGTCTCGGAGCGCGGCGACAGCTGCGGCCATGTACCGGGTATGGAAGGCACCGGCCACCTGCAGCGGGATGACGCGGGTGCCCTTGACGGGCTCTTCGGCGAGAGCGGCGAGGGCGGGGAGGGCGCCGGCGACGACGATCTGTCCGCCACCGTTGTAGTTGGCGGGGAAGAGGTCGAGCTCGGCGAGACGGGCGAGAAGGGTTTCCTCATCGCCGCCGAGGACGGCGCTCATGCCGGTCTGCTCCTGCGCTGCCGCATCGGCCATCGCACGGCCGCGGATGCCGACCAGGCGCATGCCGGTGTCGGCATCGATCACGCCGCTGCCCACGAGAGCGGCGATCTCGCCGACGGAGTGCCCGGCGATCCCATCCGCACGACGCCCGGCCCGCTCCACCAGAGCATCACCGGCGATCAGGGAAGCGGCGACGATCAGCGGCTGCGCGATGCGCGTGTCGCGGATCGTGTCGGCGTCCGAGACCGTTCCGTGTTCACGAAGATCGACCTCCGCAGCGTCGGAGTAGGCGGCGAGGCGCTCGGCCACACCGTCGAGCTCGAGCCAAGGAGCGAGGAATCCGGGGGTCTGCGAGCCCTGACCTGGGCATACGACGACAATCACCAACCCAGTCTGCCAACGATTCCCGCGAAGTGGTGGATGATCCATCACAAGATTGCGAGAAACCCTTGTGTGTGGCGCACAGACGCAGGGTGAATGTGCTCAGCGCTGCGGGCGTCGGAGTGGCGCGCGCCGACGCGATTGCTCCCCGGCTCCGATGGAACCGAGGATCAGGGCGGTCTGCAGGATGAGCGCCTCGCGGGGCCCGGTGGCATCCCAGCCGATGACCTCGCTCACGCGCTTGAGCCGGTAGCGCACGGTGTTCGGGTGCACGAACAGCTCGCGGGCGGTCGCCTCGAGCGAGCGCCCGTTGTCGAGGTAGCTCCAGAGCGTGGTGACCAGATCGGTGGAATGCGCCTGCAGCGGGCGGAAGATGCGTTCGATCAGCGTGTGCTTCGCGAGCGGGTCTCCGGCGAGTGCCCGCTCCGGGAGCAGATCGTCGGCTTCCACAGGACGAGGGGCTCCGCGCCAGGCGCGGGCGACCGCGAAACCCGCGAGCGCGGCGCGTGCGCTCTGGCTCGCGTCGACGAGGGCGGCGACGGCTGGACCGAGCACGACATATCCCGGGCCGAACGACGGTTCGAGGCGGGTGGCGATCTCCTGGAAGCCGAGTTCTTCTTCTTCGCCCTCCTGGCCTTCGACCCGTGCACGTCCGAGCACGAGCACGAGGCGGGAACCCTGGACGCCGATGAGGACATCGACGGCGAGCTTCCTGGCAGTGCGGCGGACCAGGTCGACGTCGAACTGCGCTGGCGTTGTTCCGACGAGAACGGCGACCTCGCCGTGACCGTGCCAACCGAGCGCGGCGATCCGGCTCGGAAGCTCCTCGTCGGCTTCGCCGGTGAGGATGGAGTCGACGACGAGTGCTTCCAGGCGCGCGTCCCAGAGGCCACGGGCCTCGGCGGCCCTGGCATATACATCGGCCGCTGCGAATGCGACATCGCGCGAGTAGAGCAGGATCGCCTCGCGGAGATCGTTTCCTCGACCCGCGACGCGCTCCTCGGTGACCTCGACGGTGACGCGGATGAGCTGCAGGGTCTGCTGGAGGCTGACGCTGCGCAGCAGTTCACGCGGAGCCGCGGCGAAGATGTCGGCCGCGATCCATGGCGTGGAGGTGGGGTCTTCGTACCACTGGATGAACGACGTGATGCCGGCCTGAGCCACCAGCCCGACCGCAGAGCGGCGGGCTGGTGGCATGTCGGCGTACCACGGGAGGGTGTCCTCCAGGCGCTTGATGGTCACCGAGGCGATGTCACCGGAGATCCGGCGCAGCCAGGTGAGCGTCGCGGCCTTGTCCATGCCGGAAGGAGAAGAACCTGTCACCGAGGGCTCAGCTTTCGCCGCCCGCGTTGCCGCTGGTTCCGGCGTTCACGTCGTGCAGTCGATACTTCTGGATGGCCTGCGCCGCGAGCGAGCGGTCGACGACGCCGTCTTCGGCGAGCGACTGCAGGGTGCGGACGACGATCGACGGTCCGTCGATCTTGAAGAAGCGACGTGCAGCGGCACGTGTGTCGGAGAATCCGAAGCCGTCAGCGCCGAGCGTGGCGAAGCGGTTCGGAACCCATGGACGGATCTGGTCCTGCACGGCGTGCATGAAGTCGCTGACGGCGACGACCGGGCCCTCTGCGCCCTGCAGCTTCTGGGTGAGGTAGGCCGTGTGGGGCTCCTCCTCCGGGTGCAGGAAGTTGTGCTCGTCGGCGGCGAGGCCGTCGCGGCGCAGCTCGGTCCACGAGGTGACCGACCACACGTCGGCGATCACGCCCCAGTCGTTCTTCAGCAGCTCCTGCGCCTCGAGGGCCCAGGGGAGTCCGACACCCGATGCGAAGAGCTGGGCGCGGGGACCCTCGCCCTCGCCGACCGAGATGCGGTGGATGCCGCGCACGATGCCGTCGACGTCCACGTTCTCCGGCTCGGCGGGCATCACGATGGGCTCGTTGTAGAGCGTGATGTAGTACATCACGTTCGGGTCCTCGTGGTTGCCGCCGTACATGCGCTCCAGGCCGGACCGCACGATGTGTGCGATCTCGTAGCCGTAGGCGGGGTCGTACGAGACCGTCGCGGGGTTGGTCGCGGCGAGCAGGTGCGAGTGTCCGTCGGCGTGCTGCAGGCCCTCACCGGTCAACGTCGTGCGACCGGCGGTGGCGCCCATGATGAAGCCGCGCGCCATCTGGTCACCGGCTGCCCACTGGGCGTCACCCGTGCGCTGGAACCCGAACATCGAGTAGAAGAGGTAGATCGGGATGAGCGGTTCGCCGTGCGTGGCGTACGAGGTGCCGGTGGCGGTGAACGCCGCGAGGGCGCCGGCCTCGTTGATGCCGACGTGCATGATCTGGCCCTGCGGGCTCTCCTTGTAGGCGAGGAGGAGTTCGCGGTCGACCGAGGTGTAGTGCTGGCCGTTCGGGTTGTAGATCTTCGCCGTCGGGAAGTACGCGTCCATGCCGAAGGTGCGCGCCTCGTCGGGGATGATCGGCACGATGCGGTGACCGAAGTCCTTCGAGCGGAGCAGGTCCTTCAGCAGTCGGACGAACGCCATCGTGGTGGCGATCTCCTGCGTGCCCGAGCCCTTCTTGGGCAGGGCGTATGCCGTGTCATCCGGCAGCGAGAGTCCGACGTGCGTCGAACGGCGCTCCGGCAGGTGGCCGCCGAGGGCCTGACGGCGCTCGAGCATGTACTGGATCGTCTCGTCCTGGGGTCCCGGGTTGTAGTACGGGGGCAGGTACGGGTTCTCCTCGAGCTGCGCATCCGTGATCGGGATGTGCATGGCGTCGCGGAACGTCTTGAGGTTGTCCAGCGTCATCTTCTTCATCTGGTGGGTCGCGTTGCGGCCCTCGAACTGAGGACCGAGGCCGTAGCCCTTGACGGTCTTCGCCAGGATGACGGTGGGCTTGCCCTTGTGCTCGGTCGCGGCCTTGAACGCGGCGTAGACCTTGCGGTAGTCGTGGCCACCCCGCTTGAGGTTCCAGATGTCGTCGTCGGACATGTCCTTGACGAGAGCGGCGGTGCGCTCGTCGCGACCGAAGAAGTGCTCGCGAACGTAGGCACCGGACTCGGCCTTGTAGGTCTGGTAGTCACCGTCGGGGGTGACGTTCATCAGGTTGAGCAGCGCGCCCTCGGTGTCGCGGGCGAGCAGATCATCCCACTCGCGACCCCAGACGACCTTGATGACGTTCCAGCCGGCACCGCGGAAGAACGACTCGAGCTCCTGCACGATCTTGCCGTTGCCGCGAACCGGACCGTCGAGGCGCTGCAGGTTGCAGTTCACGACGAACGTCAGGTTGTCGAGGCCCTCGTTCGCTGCGACCTGCAGCTGGCCGCGGCTCTCGACCTCGTCCATCTCGCCGTCGCCCAGGAAGGCCCAGACATGCGATGCGGAGGTGTCCTTGATGCCACGGTTCTCGAGGTACTTGTTCGACATCGCCTGGTAGATCGCGTTGATCGGACCGAGGCCCATCGACACCGTCGGGAACTGCCAGTACTCCGGCATGAGACGCGGGTGCGGGTAGGAGGGGATGCCGTTCGGGCCGTGCGACTTCTCCTGACGGAAGCCGTCGAGCTGGTCCTCGCTCAGGCGTCCCTCGAGGAAGGAGCGTGCGTAGGTGCCGGGGGAGGCGTGACCCTGGACGAAGATCTGGTCTCCGCCGCCGGGGTTGTCGGCACCCTTGAAGAAGTGGTTGAAGCCGACTTCGTAGAGCGCGGCAGACGACGCGTAGGTCGAGATGTGGCCGCCGACGCCGATGCCGGGGCGCTGTGCGCGGTGCACCGTGATCGCTGCGTTCCAACGGATCCAGGCGCGGTAGCGGCGCTCGACCTCTTCGTCACCGGGGAACTCCGGCTCGTTCTCGCTCGCGATGGTGTTGATGTAGTCCGTGGTGGGGACCATGGGCACGCCGAGGTGCAGCTCCTTGGAGCGCTTCAGCAGGCTGAGCATGATCTCGCGACCACGGCCGTGGCCCTTCGCATCCACCAGCTCATCGAGCGACTGCTGCCACTCGCCGGTCTCTTCCGGATCACTGTCCTGGGGGCCCTGGGAGTATGGATCCTGATCGTGAACGGTCACGGGTGGAGCCTTTCGTCAAGCTGGCAGGTCATGCCAAGGAAACGGGAAGCGACACGGGCAGCCTTGTCGGCTGTGCACAACGCGCGCCTGGTTCAGCCTAGCCCTGTTCCACGACAGCGTCGCGCATCGGGCACCGGATAGACTGTTGGGCACCAGGGCCTTTAGCTCAGCTGGTAGAGCGCCACGTTTACACCGTGGATGTCGTCGGTTCGATCCCGGCAGGGCCCACCGGATGAGGGGCGCTTGACTCGCCCACGAGATACGCCACCGTCGTGTTTAGGCGCGCCGCGACCATGACGAGCTGCTCGATGCTGAATCGCTGCTCAGCGCGCAGCTTCTTGCCGACGCCGGTTGCTTCGATGCCGAGAAGCTCGGCGAGGTCCTTGTTCTTGACCCGCTGCTCCCACATAAGCGTGTGGATACGGCGGCCAACGACGGTATCGATCGGCTCACTGGTCCGGATCGGGCTCACTGTGCTCATACGGGCATGCTAGCGGACATAGCGGACATATTGCCTGAGTGATTCCTGATATTCCCGATACTGCCAAATTGTCTGGTATCGTCCGAACATGCCAAAAAGTCAGCTTCCGGATTCTGAGTGGATCACTCCAGCTGAGGCGGCGGCGGCGCTCGGCGTGACGACAAAGACCGTCTCACGACTCTCGGACAGCGGCAAGGTACGCGCGATCCGGCCAGGAGGCACGCAGCGCCGCTACGCGACCGCAGACATCGAGGCGATCCTTTCGCAGGGGCCGTGGGATGCCGCATGAGTCTCGAAGCCTTTATCTGGGTGTCAAAGCTCCCGCTTGACGTTGTGCCTCCTACGGCGTTCCGCGTGCTGCTCATGCTCGCGAACCACGCCCACAGCGACGGGCGCAACGTGTGGCGCAAAAAGAGCGAACTCGCCAACGAACTCGGGTGCAGCCTCCGCACGGTCGAGCGAGCCTTCCGCGACCTCCGCGTCCGTGGGCTCATCAAGCACGGCGACCAGCGCCTCACAGAGCACCTCCGCGCCGATCGTAAGCCCGTCGTCTTCGACCTCAACTTCGAGTTCGGACGCGACTATGGCGATGCTCCACTGTTCGCCAACGGCCCGACATCTGTTGTCGGTGCGTCGGAGGGTAGCGACCCGTCACCTGCGGTCGGTGCGTACGGCCCGACAAATCTGTCGCGACCCGACGAGATCAGGACCAACGGCCCGACATCTGTTGTCGCACATAGAACCGTAATAGAACCATCTAACTCATCTCTCGTAAGTCCCTACAGAGCGAATGTCGGGGCGTGCGGGCACCCACTCATTGACGACCGTCACTGCGAACGCGGGTGCCGCGTCGCCGACACCCTGGGAGAGACCGCATGAGAATCCACACCGGCACCATCACTGCCACCGACCGCATCGCGTTGAGCAACGACCTGTTCGAACTCTCCGAGTCGTTCACCGAGGAAGCGAAGCGCTGGCGGCCCACGCCTCGTCGAGAGCTTGAACGCAATTCACGTCTCCTCGCCGAGATCGCGCGTGGCGTGCTCTCGGGCGCGGCGGACTTCCAGCGAGCAGAAGCCTTCGCTGATGCAGGAGCCACAACGCTGGCCGGCACCGTAGAGCAGCGCCAGACCCTCACGGCTCGCGTCACCCGTCGAGTCAAGCGCGGAGGACGGTTCGCATGAACAACCCCGACTTCATCGACCCTCTGATCGGCGTCCCGCTCGCCGCTCTCCTGACGCTCACGTGGTGGCTCATCGAGCGCCACCACTCCCGCAACAGTTCCACCACACCCACCGAAGGAGCATGACCATGAACGCCGAAACCACGATCACCCTCGCCAAGGGCGCACACTCGAACCCCGAGGAAGGCATGTGCCTCCTCGAAGCCGCATCATTCGTCGCAGGAGAAGCATTCAGCGACACTCCGCAGTGCGTCTCACCGGTCCTCGGATCGTTCGGGCGGGCGCTCAACGATGCGCTCCCGACCGACAAGCGGCAAGAACTCGTACCGCTGATCCCGCGCATCATCGGCACCCGTGGCGACGGCAAAGACGAGCGACGCTCGTACCTCGCCCTCGACTGGCTCATCCGCACCCACCTGCCCACCTTCCTCGACCTCGCAATCCCGGATGAGGCGACCAAGATCCGCGCCCTCCAGCCCATCACCGACCTCGCCACAGCCGAAGCCGCCGGGCCCGTCGTTCGCGCCGCAGGGGACGCCGCAGGGGCCGCCGCATGGGACGCCGCAGGGGACGCCGCAGGGGCCGCCGCATGGGACGCC